>NZ_JBMQSG010000022.1:0-682279 GCF_057361365.1 Lacibacter sp.
AACCGTTAAGTACACGCAACCCATTAATGCATAAATTTGAAAAAAATGATCCTGTATAGCTCCTTTAGGATTACCAGTCCCGGGTGTATAGCTAATCCAGGATTTATTCTCTCACCTGTATAGCTATTTTAGGACTAGACAACCAACTTCGTTCATTCAAGTTCAAGCGTGGATACTCCCTGGATAGAGCCTAGATAAAGCGTACTTAAAGCGTATATGACGTAAAAATCAGACAACAGTTGGACGAGCCAACCGCCTGCTTTCAGGCTGGCTCAACCAACACCAAAAAACAACAACCTCCGTCATAAATCCTCCATCAGAAATCATCCCTCATACCTCACAAATCCTCCCTACATTCATTCTCACAAAACTTTCCGCATTGAACCAGCGTTTTTATTCCCTCGATGTTTTCCGTGGTGCCACCGTTGCACTTATGATATTGGTAAATAATCCCGGCTCCTGGTCACACATATATGCTCCCCTCGAACACGCCCCCTGGCATGGATGCACACCCACTGATCTTGTATTCCCGTTCTTTCTGTTTGCTGTGGGCAATGCAATGGCTTTTGTGATGCCAAAACTTGAACAAGCCGGCAATTCCATTTTTTGGAAAAAAGTAGTTAAACGGACCTTACTCATTTTCCTCATTGGCCTTCTACTCAACTGGAGCCCCTTTGTAAAATGGAATGGAAATATTTTGGAGTTAAAACCACTCGATAATCTCCGGATCATGGGTGTGCTGCAACGCATTGCCCTTTGTTACTTTTTCGCATCGGTGATTGTTTATTACGCCAAACAACGTGCTGCATTTGTGATTGCTGCAATACTGCTGCTTTTCTATTGGATGCTTTCTTTGCTATTGGGCACTCCGGGCGACCCTTATAGTTTAAATGGATGGTTTGGAACTGCTATAGACAAATCCATACTGGGCGAATCTCATTTGTATAAAGGTGAAGGCATTCCATTTGATCCCGAAGGATTGATGAGTTCTTTTGCTGCCATTGTACAGGTGATCTTTGGTTATCTGGTTGGTGATTATATTCAAAAGAAAACCCGTATGGCAGATGCATCAGGTCATCGTAATAAATTTGAACTGGTCGCATCTCTGTTTGTAACCGCTACTATACTCACCGTTACAGGTCTTGTATGGAATACGGCATTTCCTATCAACAAAAAAATATGGACGAGTTCTTATACAGTTTACACGACTGGTCTTGCCATCTACACCATTGCAACACTCATCTGGTTTATTGAAATTAAACAAGCAAAAAACGGACTCACAAAATTCTTTGATGTGTTTGGTAAAAATCCGCTCTTCATTTTTGTGTTGAGTGGTTTTCTTCCACGGGCATTAGGTCTCATTCGTATACCGAACGGAATCAATGCAGAAGGTTTACCAAAATATCTTTCACCATTTGGATGGTTCTATGAAAAGATTTGCAAACAAGTACCTGGTATTCCCGAAAACGGCTCACTGGTTTATGCCATCTGCATGATTATAATGTACTGGGCAATTTGTTATTGGCTGGATAAAAAGAAGATTTACATCAAAGTGTAGTAAGATAAAGAGATAATAGTAAAGCTCACGATGTTGAACATAGGATGATCGTGTGTGTACAATTGCTCTTCACCACAGTAGTACAAATGCTCCATCAAGGCATTTGCAGGAACATGGGGGTATTATGTTCCTGCTTGACTTTTTGGTTCTTTGTGTCAAGACAAAAGAACAAGCATCAAAATAAAAATGAAATGTTGTTGCAGACAGTTATTAATCTTATAAATACGGCTATTGAAAATTAGCTTCCGCCACCTTCACACTCTCCGGCTTCCCCACATCAACCAACTTATCACCACTATGGTCATAACCAAGTATGGTATGCTCAGCAGCAAGATCAAGATATGGTTCAGTTAAAGAAAACTTGCCGTGTTGTTTCACCAATGAAAAAAAACGTTGTTCAAATACCACTACACAGCTATACGCTTTTTCAACCAGTTTTCTCTTTTCGGCTTCGCTATAAAAAACTACCGGCCCCTTCTCTTCACCTGTTGTTATATTACGCCAGCCACATAATTTATCTTCATCGTCAAATAAAAAATTACGTGCTGTCTTTCGATTCGTTACTGCAAATGAAACCAGTGGCTTGCGCTGCCGGTGAAATGCAAGTAGGTCATTAAGATTTAAATCAGTAAGAATATCCACATTGATCGTCACAAATGGTTCTTGGTCTTCTAACAAATGTTTTGCTTTGTATAAACCACCACCGGTTTCCAATACCTCATCTCTTTCATCACTGATGATAATATTACTTCCCCAACCTTTATGTTCTTCAACTGCTTCAATGATCTGGTCAGCGAAGTGATGCACATTCACCACCACATCAGTAATACCATATTGCTGCAGGTATTCAATATTGCGCTGCAACAAAGGTTTTCCATTAACCAACGCAAGGGCTTTTGGATGATGATCTGTCCATGGTTTAAAACGAGAGCCCAATCCTGCCGCAAAAATCATTGCCTTCATACTTGATGTAATTACTTTTATTTTTCTCTGCGTTAACTCTTTTCTCCTTTCTCTGCGGTGAACCAGGAAACAACTTACAAGCCATAAACTCATAACCCATAACTTGCAATTCGTAACACTCCATTAACCATTAACCATTAACCATTAACCATTAACCATTAACCATTAACCATTAACCATTAACCATTAACCATTAACCATTAACCATTAACCATTCAATACGTTTGATTGATCCAGTTCTTTGCATCCTGCACTACATGTTTCAACTCGATCTTCACGCCATATTTATTTTTCAAATGACGGGCCAATGCATCAGCCGCATATACGCTGCGGTGCTGTCCACCCGTGCAACCAAAGCTTACCTGCAAACTCGAGAAATCACGTTGTATATAATCTTCAACAGCAATATCAACAATATTATAAACGCTGTTTAAAAACTGCGGCATCTTTGTCTGCAGTTCAAGAAAATCTTTCACACCTTTATCTCTTCCGGTTTGGGTTTTAAATTCTTCTATACGACCAGGATTTAAAATACCCCGGCAATCAAACACAAATCCACCGCCGTTATCCGTTTCATCTTTAGGAATGCCTGTTGATTTATATGAGAAGCTGTTGATGTGAACAACCAACGGCGTTTCATCTGTTGCCTTTGGCGGTTCAAAGCGACTGATCACTTCATCTTCTACCATTAAGCCAAGCAAACGTTCAAACTCAGGTAACGCAACCCCTATTTGCTTGTTTCTTAAAAACCATTTGAGGTTGCGTAATGCTAATGGAATGCTGGTTAAGAAATGTGCTTTACGTTCGAACAAACCACGAAACCCATACGCACCCAGCACTTGTAACAAACGGATCAGCACATAACCATTATACTGACTCACAAAACGATTGCGATCAATTGTTTTCTTCAATACATCTTCAACACAGTCCATATAAAACTCAAGCAAATCATTTTTCCATTCATCAGGCAACTCTGCTTTCGCCTGCCAAAGCATTGATGCAACATCATATTGCACGGCACCTTTCATACCTCCCTGGTAATCGATAAAATGAACCTTTCCTTCTTTCACCATTACATTACGACTCTGAAAATCACGGAACATAAAATATTTATGTTCAACTCTTGTAAGATAAATACTCAGGTCTTCAAAATCTTCCTGCAGTTTTTCTTTATCATACGGAATCTTCAACGTATCGAGAAAATAATAACGGAAATACAATAGATCAGAAAGAATCGCCTGCCGACCAAACTCTCTTGAAGTAATACACCAATCATAATTAAAATCTACATGGCCATTAATTTGCATATGCGCCAATTGATGCAGGCTTTGTTTAAACAAACCATATACATGATCATTGTATCCATGCGTTTGAAGTTCATCCAGCAATGATTGATCACCAAAATCTTCCTGCAAATAAATCTCATCGTTATCCGATACGATATAAATAGCGGGTACCGGGCAATTACTTTTCTTGAAATGCCGGCTGAATTTTAAGAAGGTTTGATTCTCCTTCACATTCTTACCGGTTGTGGCAATACAAATGGTGGGGCCGATTACACGGTAATACACACGGTCACTTCCACTCTGTGGAATTTTCTCAACTGAATCCGGCGCCTCACCAAACACCTCTTTATAAAGTAATTCTATTTGTTCAACAATCTGGGACATAGCAAATGATTGCGGTAAAAGTAAATGAAATATCCATAAAAAATATTGTGGATTATAACAACAGTATGCTGTTTTTATGGATATACTATCTGGGCGGAATCAAGCGAAAAATATCAAATGAAAAAAAGCTTCACCAATCACTTTTCACACCGCAAAGTTAAATCAGTAGCTAATCGTTAATTTTAGTGATGCGTCGCTTTCTGCAATCTATACTTGTACAACCGGTTAGCCGGCTTGCCAATCGTTTTTCAAGTAAGCCCAATCTTCAACGGGTGCATGACGCATTAACTAAATTGTATGAAAACACATTAAAAGAACCGGGTAAGAAAGGACTCCTGCTGCAAATGAATGCAGAAACAGATCGCTTCATTATTTTTAGTGATCAACATAAAGGAGCAAAGAATGGCAGCGATGATTTTATGATTGCCGAACCCAACTATCTCGCAGCATTGGATCATTATTACCGGGCTGGTTTTCATTTTATTTCATTGGGCGATAGTGAAGAGTTGTGGGAGAATACCGTTTGGCCGGTTAAATCGAAAAATAAACTTACCACGGAAGCAGAGAAAAAATTTCTTGCTGAAAAACGCTATACCAAAGTCTATGGCAACCATGATGTATTCTGGAACAACGATCCATTTGCATCGCTGCACTTGTTGAGCATGTATAAAGAAACAGTAAAGATTTATGAAGGCGTTGTATTGCAAACAACCATCAACAATACAAAGCTGGATATTTTTCTTACGCATGGTCACCAGGGCGATGGGCAAAGTGATGGCAATGCATTTAGTGCATGGTTTGTATCAAGAGTATGGGCGCCTATACAGAGTTATCTCAACTTAAATCCTAACACACCGGCAGCAAGCAGGGAATTAAAAACAGTACACAATCGTTTTATGTATGAGTGGAGCAAGCAGGATAAAAATCCTGTGCTTATTACGGGTCATACACATCAACCTGTATTTGCATCGCTTACACATCTCGAACACTTGTATAAAAATTTGATCGATGCACAACAAAAGAAAGATGAAGCAGCTGCCCAACAAATAAACAAAGAGATACGTTTTCGCCAGGAAGAATATGATTATGTAAATAGCAACTATACCAATATGCGGCCCTTTTATTTCAACACCGGTTGTTGTTGTTATAATGATGGCGATATTACCGGTATTGAACTGGCTGATGGCATGATTCGTCTTATCAAATGGAAAAAGAAAAGCACCGGCCCTGAACGTGAAGTACTGGAAGAAATGAAATTGAGCGATCTGCTCATTTCATGATCTCCCTTTAACTTTGCGGACCATGAAACAATCGATCAAACTTTTTACAGCCGTTGCTTTTTTGTTTATTGCATTTACCGGCTCAGCTCAAAACACAAGACTTAGAGATAATAATAAGATCGGCTGGTATGCCGCCACAGGCACATTTGCATTCAACAAAAAATGGAGTGCGCATCTGGAATACCAGTGGCGAAGAGAAGATTTTATAAAAACCTGGCAACAAAGTTTGTTACGCACGGGTGTAAACTATCACGCAAACAGCAGCACTACTTTAAGAATTGGCTACGCATGGGCTGAAACCTTTGCATATGGCGACTACCCAATCAATGCATTTGGCAAAACCTTTTCAGAACATCGGATATATGAAGCTGCAACGCTTGCTCAACGAACAGGAACACTTGACCTATCACACCGCATCATGCTTGAACAAAGATGGTTACCACGTTATGCGAGTGCAGCATCTGCAAAACCAGATGAATGGTTATTTATGAACCGTGCCCGTTACATGCTTCGTTTACAACATTCATTAATAGGCAAAACACTGGAAGATAATGAACCTTATGTTGCTGCTTATGATGAAATACTTATTGGCTTTGGTAAGAATGTAAATGAAAACATCTTCGATCAAAACCGTTTAGGTTTATTGCTTGGTTATCGTTTTTCTCCGAAGTTCAGATTGGAAGCAGGTTATCTCAGCCAGATTGTACAATTGTCAAGAGAGATTGGCGGACGAAATGTTTTTCAGCACAACAATGGTTTTATTATCAGCAGTGTGTTCAATGTCAACCTTTAGTTATAACTGCATATATAAAAAAGAGACCCGGTCGTTGACCGGGTCTCTTTTTTATCTGAACATTTTATTTTGTCCATTTATTATTCGCTGGGTTCGCATCAGGTAATCTCAACTCAGGATCAACGATCACTTCTTTTATTGCTGCTTTTGTTGCAACAGGGAAAGTCCATGTATCGCCACGCTGCCAAACTTCAACAGGTAGTTTAATGATTTGCTCTCCGCCGTTTACATCAATCACTTTCACTGTTACCGGCATCGGCATTTTCTCAAGCAACTGTAATTTAATTGTAACACCGCTGATGCCGCCTTCGTTAACAGGTTTTACTTCGGTTACTGCCACATCAAACTTCCATGTATTTAATGCCCAGCCACGCCAGAACCAGTTCAGATCTTCGCCGGCAACGTTTTCCATGGTGTGAAAGAAGTCCCATGGAGTTGGATGTTTAAACGCCCAACGACGAACATATTCTTTAAATGCTCTGTCGAAACGTTCTGCACCCAACACTTCATTGCGCAAAACATACAACATCATACCCGGTTTAAAATAAGCAGCCACACCAAGATTCTGTTGCTGCACAACATCAGCACCATTGAGCATGCCATCCATTTTATCGCCAAACACATAATTCGTCATGCCACTTACACTTGGCACTTCTTTGTATTCACCCTTATTAAAGGCTTCGCTTGAAAGGATGTTGATGAACGTATTGAAGCCTTCATCCATCCAGGCAAATTTGCGTTCGTTGCTGCCCACGATCATGGGGAACCAGGTATGACCAAACTCATGATCTGTTACACCAAACAATCCTGCATCTGTTGCACCTGCACTGCAAAACACAATGCCCGGATATTCCATTCCTCCCACAATACCTGCTACGTTGGTTGCAACAGGATAAGGGAACTCAAACAAGTATTTGCTGTAAAACTCAATACTTGCTTTTGTGTATTCAGTTGAACGACGCCAATCGTTACCATCTTTTTTCGATGCACTTTCTCTTGGATAAACACTTACCGCCATTGCTGTTTTGCCACTTGGTAAATTCATACGTGCTGCATCCATAATAAACGCTGTACTTGCAGCCCATGCCACATCACGTGTGTTTTCACATTTAAATTTCCATGTGGTAGAAAGATTGCCGGGACGTGATGAAGCTTTATTCACTTCATCAGCTGAACGGATCACTACCGTCTTATCACTGTTCATTGCTTCGCCCCAACGTTTGATCTGTTCTGCAGTAAAACATTCTTCTGCATTCATCAACCCACCGCTGCCAACAACAATCATGTTTGATGGTGCAGTAATGCTGTATTCGATTGTTCCATATTCAAGATAAAACTCACCTGCACCTAAATAAGGATTCACATTCCACCCGTTAATATCATCATACACTGCTGCACGTGGAAACCATTGCGCCACTTCATAAACCCAGCCATCTTTTTGTTTAAGACGACCCATGCGATCGGTTCCATATTCAGGAACGGTGAATTTATATTCGATCACAACTTTTGTTGATGCACCTGCACTCTTTAATACATCGGGCAACCACACCTGCATGCGTGTATCAGTTACCTGGTATTTTGCATCAACCAGTTTACCGCTCTGCTCAATTTTTACTGATTGAATGATGTTGCCTTCGGTAAACTCTCCATTGGCCCAACGGCCACCTAACGTGGTGGTAGTTGCGGACCCACGAGAATCCTTACGGTAAATATTCTGATCGAGTTGCAACCAGAGAAATCTTAATTCATCCGGGCTATTGTTTACATACTGCAATGCAACTGTGCCTGCTACAGTATGTTTATCAGGATCGATAGTTGCCTGGATATTATAATTGGCCTGGTTTTGCCAATATTTCGGCCCTGGTTGACCACTTGCACTTCTGTATTCGTTACCAAAGTTTGGATAGAAGAACGGATGAAATGCTTCACGATGATCGTACTTACTCTGTGCAAGCAATACAGTGGTAAAACACACACTCACTGCCAGGAAAAATAATCTCTTCATAGTTGTGATTAATAGTAGCGCTAAAGAAACGAAGCTTTGCCAATATGGAAAAGAATATTTTGTTAAAAGGCAGGCCCAGTAAGACTTTATAACTTTTAACAAGCCAGCTGGCAGCGGGCTTAAGAATATTTTTTCTTTTTCCTGTAATAATCCTTCTATCCAAGTATCAAATAGCTGTAAACCACAAAAAACAAGCATTTATAAACTATATCAATCATGAAAAAAGTATTCGCCCTCTTGATCATCAGCCTTATCATCTTTCAAGTAAAGGCACAAAACAATGCCTTTAAAGTAGAAGTTACCGGCAAAGGCAAACCCGTCATTTTAATTCCCGGCTACAGTTGCAGCGGCGAAGTTTGGAACGAAAGCGTTGCTCATCTAAAAGACCGCTATGAATGCCACGTGATCACCATTGCAGGTTATGCAGGCGTACCAAAACTGGATACACCTATCCTAAAAACAGTTCGTAATGAACTCATCAATTATGTAAAAACAAAAAAGCTAAACAAACCCATGTTGATCGGTCATAGTTTGGGTGCATTTATGAGTCTGTGGGTGAGCAGTGTTGAGCCCGACTTGTTTGGAAAGATCATTTGCGTTGATGGGTTACCGTTTGTGTCAGCAGTAGCTGATACTACCGCCAATGCAGAAGTATTGAAAAAAAATCCGCAGTTTAATCCGGAAGCTGTAGCCAAAAATTTTGAAATGATCCCGAACGAGAATTATGTAAAGAATATGACAAGAGCCATGCTTGCTCAAGTAAATGATACGGCCCGTGCACAGCAAATTGCAACCTGGAGCTCACAATGCGATCGTAAAACATTAGGCTATAGCATTGTTGAAATATCAACTACTGATCTGCGTGAGGATATTGCAAAGATCAAACAACCGGTATTGGTGCTCGGCAGTATTTATGGTACTGAAGCAAACAGTCATTTAATGTTGAATCACCAGTTCAGAAAAGTGCCAAACAAAACCATTGAAGTAGCCAACAGCAAACATTTTATTATGTATGATGTGCCTGAATGGTTTTATGCAAAAGTGGATGCGTTCTTACAATAAATTCAACGGTATCAATTTCAATATTATCTTACCGCCGAATGAAACAGGAAGAACAGTTTACAGAATTATATAACCAGTATGCTCCCGGCATACGCAAACTATGCCTTGGTTATACCGGCGATGCAATGCTGGCTGAAGATCTGTTGCAGGAAAGTTTTGTAAAAGTGTGGAAGAATATGGACAAGTTCAGAGGTGATGCAGCATGGAGTACCTGGATCTACCGGATAGCCTCCAACACCTGTTTAACGCACCTGCGCAAAAAGAACGAACAATTTGTAGATGCTGATGAAGAACGATTGGCGATGATACCGGATGATGAACGCAACAAAGAACAGGAAGTACAATTGTTGTATAAATGCATCAGCAAGCTAGCCGAAACAGACAGACTGATCATTACACTCGTACTGGAAGACAAACCTTATGAAGAGATTGCCGAGATTACCGGCATTACCGAAAATAACCTGCGTGTAAAAATTCACCGGATTAAAATACAGCTCAGCGAAATTTATAGCAGTTATGAAAGACTTTGATGCATTAAAAGATTTGTGGCAGCAGTCGAAACCGGCTGAACAAAAAACAGTGGACCTGCAGGTCATTACCCGTCAATCGAAAGATACAAGGACGAAATTATTCCGGCAGTTGCTGTTTGGGGGTATCATTTTATTTTTCACCGTCTTGTTTATCATCTGGACAATCTACTTCAGTAATGTAAAACTCACATGGGTGGTTACACATATTGCGGTATGGATCATTATTACAACTGTTTTGTTGCAATCCATCCTTACACTTTTTACCGCTTACAAAGTGAGTTTGGTTGATGATACGTTAGCGCCTGCTCAACACCTGCAACAATGGGAAGATTATTATAGCTTTCGTAAAAAGCAGATTCAATGGAATAAGCCGCTCTATTTTTTCTTTTTGAATTTAGGAATGGGGTTGTATTTTTTAGAAGTAGTCTATGGCCGTCCGATCGGTTATATTATTCTGCTCATTATTGTGTATTGCGGATGGATGCTGTATGCGTATTTCATTCTTGGCAAACGCATTTTAGCCAAAGAAGAAAAGCGGTTAAAAGGAATTATGGATGTGCTGAAGTTGATTGAAGAGCAGTTGAAGGCGGAATGATTAAATAAAAACTCCTGTTGCTTTTCAACAACAGGAGTTACTGATTACCCTTTCAACTTTTAAAGCCTATTCACCTTCCACTTCTCTCGTCTTCTGCCAAGGCTTTATACTCGGGCCATCCATCTTCACAATCTTCGGAGTAAAGCTTCCTACCACATCCACCAACGATTGCTGACTTTGCATCACCAGGTTGATGTCTTTGTAAGCAAAAGGTGCTTCGTCTAATCCTCCGCCAAACAATTTCACGCCATGTTTTTTCAATTCATCTTTCAATGCATTGTGGGTGATGCTTTGCATGGCTTTGGAACGACTCATTAAACGCCCGGCACCATGCGATGCAGAGTTAACCGATGCAGCTTCACCTTTTCCTTTTACAATAAAACCCGTTGCAGTCATACTTCCGGGAATGATACCCAGCACATCTTTACCAGCGGGTGTAGCACCTTTCCGGTGAACGATCACATCTTTTCCTTCCCACTTTTCTTTCCATGCAAAGTTGTGATGGTTCTCCACCATTTTCATTGGCTTTCGGCCAAGTTGCTTGGCGATCTTGTTATGAATAACGTGGTGACAGGCACTTGCATAATCACCAGCTAAGTTCATGGCTAACCAATATTCCATTCCTTCTTCTTCATCAAGTGTTAACCACGCAAGATTTTTTGCATCCTGTGGTAAACGTCTTTTGCTGATAGCGAGTTTGGTATAATGATTGGCGATGTTTGCACCCAACGCTCTTGAACCGGAGTGACTCAACAGTCCAAGATAGTTACCCGGTGCAACACCCAGCACTTCATCTTTCTCAGCAATTTCAACCACACCAAATTCCACAAAGTGATTTCCACTTCCGCTTGATCCTAATTGTTTCCATGCTCTTGTATGCAATCCTTTCAGTAACGGTAATTGAAAAAACAATTCGTTATCCATTACTTCATGGTTTTCACTTCTCTGAAACTGTGCACCACTTCCAAACAAGGTTGCTTCGCCCAACTCTCTTGCAAAGAATGCTTCTTTCTGTACCAATTCCTTCGGATCGATATCAAAAATGCTCAAACACATTCTGCAACCAATATCTACTCCAACACCATAAGGTATTACTGCATTCTGAGTTGCCAACACTCCACCGATTGGCAAACCATACCCATGATGTGCATCGGGCATTAAGGCACCGGCTACTGCAACAGGTAATTTTGCTGCGGTGTACATCTGGTGCATGGCACTTTGTTCAATATGCTCGCTTCCAAAAACATTAAATTGAATTCCGTTTTGATTCAACGACAACTCTCCTTCACTTTCTTTTTCTTCTGGCATCAATTGTTTTGCGATCAATGCCAGCACGGCATCATCTAAATAATTTGCAGGCGATGCCAACACTGCCTTTAACAGTTCCATCACTTCCTCCTTTGGGTGATGCTTGTAATTTTTCTGCATCACATTCATGGCGACGCTGATCACCGGTCCTTCCGGGTAGCCAATCGCTCTTAATTCTTTTCCTGATATTTTTAACTTACTCATATAATTTCGTTTAAAAGATAGGCTACATTGATTTGCAACCTATCTTATTTTATTTCTGCGGTACGAAGATCTGCTTCAACTGTTCGATCAACACGCCGTTACCGCTTACACTGATGTTGCTGATCTTGTCTGCGATCTTTTCTACATATTCCATTTCCTTCAGTTTCCACAACATCGCATTATCTTCCATCAGCTTGGCAGTGTTCAGCAAGCTACGGGTGCTGGCAGTTTCTTCACGACGCATAATGCTGTTGGCCTGCGCTTTCTTTTCGGCGATGAGCACCTGGTTCATGATCTCTTTTACATCACCCGGCAGGATAATGTCACGGATACCAAAACCAATTACTTCAACACCAAGGGTAGCAGCTTTTTCTTTCACTGCCTCCAATACAAAAGGTGCAAGGGCTTCTTTTTTCTCCAGCAATTCATCGAAGCCATAAGCAGCAATGTATTCACGCAGGGCCAATTGAAATGCCACGTACAATTGTTTATCGTACTCCTTGTTTTGCAACATTGCTTTTTCAATATCAGCAACTTTGTATTGTGCCCATGCATTCAAACGCAAAGCCGCTTTGTCTTTAGTAAGAATTTCCTGCCCGTTGATCTCCAGTTGCTGCAAACGTTTATCTGCTTTACCTACATGCACGGCAATATTGTTCTTCCACCAGTAGTACATACCGCTTTGCAAACGCTTTTGGTATTTACCATCTACAAACAGCAATGCTTCTTCGTAGTTCTCCACGCTGTAGCTACGCACATACGGAACCAGCAAACGGTTTTGCAATACAACACGATCAATGTTTTCATCGATCTCCACTTTGCCAAAGTCGGCCTTTACAAATACATATTCAATAGCACTTTTCCAGTAGGTATAACGACCTGCATTAAGTACCTGCTTCAGCAAACCATTCTCATACATCAACACAATTTCGTTATCCTTTACTTCCACAACCTGCAATGCATTTGCCAGATCAGCATCCTGCAACAGAATGTTCAGTTCAATTGGCGCAACAAATGGCTTGGTTACATCGTACACATACACTTCTTTGTTCCACAACCAATACTTACCTTCTTTCAGCATGTACTTATACACGCCATCTTTAAATACCAATGCCACCTGGTAGGCATTTACTTTTACACGTTTCATATCATTTTACTTGTTTTGTTGCGCATTGCATGCAAGGCACAGATTTTTTAAAAAGAATAAAGCCGGTTGTTTGATCATCCTGTTCTTACGGAAGCAAATAATCTGTATTGCTGTTGCAACGGGTTCATCAAACGCCTGTTGACAATACTTGTATCATCAATTCTGAATGATGAAGCAACTGCTGTTACAATACTTCTTTGTTTACTTTCGGGTAATTACCAGGCCCCTCCAAACCTCCCCAAAGGGGAGGCTTGTAACACTCCGAGTAAAAAGAAATTTCTAATTATCGGAGTGCTTAAAAGTCTCCTCTTTCAGAGGGATTTAGGGGAGGCTCGTCATTCACCCGGCTTTATTTGTCTGGTCAGCATTTGAGAAGCGCTGTACTTCGTTTGCTACATTATCAGTGTAGTGTTCTACCATTGAACTATTCACGCCTAAGTGAAACCGGATTCGAACCGGTACGTTTCTGTTGCTCTACCCACTGAGCTATTCACCTATGCAGGCGAAGAAGGAATCGAACCTCCGACTCACAGTGTATGGAGGGCTCCGCACATTGATGCAACAGCATACAGATAGCTACTGCGTCTGCACTGCAGTGTTTCCTTGAAACACGAACCTGGTTTGCTGTCAACATACTAAAACCCTTCTTGCCGTTAAGCAAGCTCTTGCCCCCATCTCCGAAAGGGGAGTAAGGAAAATTATTCCTAATTCATTAATTCAACCTGTCGCCTGAAACCGATCACTTCCGTTCTTTCAACCGGTTGTGTTTTTTCGGTTGGGTTAGCAATCTCTGCAATGGTCATTGGTTGATCGATGTTCACATCGAACCCAAGATGCTTCGATAGCCGATTTGCCTTTTCAACGCCGAGTTTACCAAACTCATATTTTGCGATCAAACGACCTTTGCGCATTAATGCTGAGTCGATCAGGTTCACTGAGCTGTTGAATGTGCAAATGATCTGAACACTTAAACAATCACTCATCAACCCATCACTTAAATTCAACAGGTTCGATACAGATGAATCACTGTTATATTTCCTGTCCATCATAATATTCTCAGCATCTTCAATGATCAAGACCGAATTTGGATTATCGATCAGCAAATCAATAAACTCAGGATTCATTAAATTTCCTGCAACCGATGGTGAAACAAACAATACTTTCTTTTTCAGTCCGCCAATTAAGTGACGTAAGTAAGTTGTTTTACCAGTGCCGGGCAAACCATGCAAAAGGATAATCCCTTTATCACTTTCTCTATTCAGCCTGGCTTTGATCGTTTCATCCACTTCTTTAAAATCATCGTTATAATACATCCCGATATCAAGAAGCGTTGGTTTAATTTCTACCTGCTTTAACTCTAATCCATCTCTTGAAAGCGTGATGATGTTGATTTCATAAGCTTCCTGTTTTTGAGGAAGTTTATAGGCGCTGAAAATGTTTACCAGGTTGTCTGCTTCATTATACCTGTAATTCGGATACAAAATCCTGGCATAGTCATTCATCAGCTCCACCATCACTCTATTCTTCAAAACAAAAAGCGTTTTACTAAAAACCTGTTTGCTTTGTGTCCAATCATAATAACATGCCTGGTAAATATCTTCCGTTATGTCTTTTGAGTTTTTATCCAGGTATTCAAATGCCTTGTTGATATCAATTTCATCTACATAAGTTGTACAAGGGATTGTTTTAAACCTGTACATGTAAAATGATTTTGCTTCCAGGTAATGATGTTCAAAAATTCCGGCAGTTCTTTTTTCTGATAACTGCCTTAGTTTTCTGCTGATCCACACAGCAACAGGAGGACATACTCCTATTAAGATCCAGATCAACAACATTATTGTTATATATAGCTCCATATAATCTCTTTTATTTTTTACTTAATTATTGCACTACTTTATTTGCACAACTGCTACTGGCAAAGGCTTCAGGTTTTGCTTTGAAAGCAAAGCCCATCCCCATGATATAACCCATTGCTTCTTTCAACGCATCATTGCTTTTAAAAGAAGGGTTAGTGTTAATATCGGCATGCACTTCCATATCTACATTGTACAACGTAAACAACCTGCACAATCCATACGCCACATCAATGCTCATGGCAACTTCCGTTAACATCCGTTGTTTAATGCTCATTTTTTGTTTTGTTGTTTCATTATGGATGTACATGAATCCACCTTTTCCTTTCCGGATAAAAACGATCACGGTTCCAAATTCAGTTTCCTTACTCTTCACCTGGCTATCGGTACCAATGCACACTTTTATTTTGTGTCCCATTTCTTTTTCACGTACCAACACAGCTCTTACTTCGTCCTCAATAGGCCGCCGAATTTTTTCTCCGTTCAATTTTCTCCATTGCCGCTGTTCCATTGTTTTGCGTTTTTAATTTTTCATTCTTCCTTTTTCATTTTAAGTGGTGCTCCGTGGAATTGAACCACGATGTCCGGGATTTCACTCCGGTGCATATATCCATTCTGCCAAAGCACCAGTTGTTTGTTACAGTTACTGACTGATATCTTATTTCCTCATCATCGAACTACACTGTTCCAAACAATTGCGGAGAGTAAAGGAATCGAACCTTTGTACCGAATAAACGATAGCCCAAGCTTAGCAGGCTGGCACATTACCACTCTGTCAACTCTCCTTTTTCTTTTTTGTTCCCGGCAACAAAAACTCCGATCATCTTCGTTGCGTCACACTCTTGTACTGCATATCACAAATCATGTTTTCCAATACACAGCGGAGAGAAAGAGATTCGAACTCTTGAGGTTTTTACACCCAGTCTGTTTTCAAGACAGCATCCATGACCAGCCGGACTCTCTCCGTAAGTGTGAGTGGTTATAAAAGCAGCGGTTTTACAGACCTCTACGACTCCCCAACTTCGTCGCATTTACAATTGCGGATGAAGAAAGATTCGAACTTTCAACCAACGGTCTAACAAACCGCTGCTCTGCCGTTGAGCTATTCATCCATTGTTGGCCCGGTGAGATTCGAACTCACAACCTCCCGGTTAAAAGCCGGGAACATCTATCCAGTTGAGCTACGAGCCATTTTGTTGCGACTGAAAGATTCGAACTTTCAACTATCACCTTGTAACGATGATCTTCTTCCATTGAATTAAGTCGCATTGTTTGTGATGACTGAAAGACTCGAACTTTCAACCTCTACCGTATCAGGGTAATGCTCTCAACCAATTGAGCTAAGTCATCTTATTTTGTTGACCCAATCAGATTTGAACTGATAATCTTGAACGTATAAGGTTCCTGCTCTAACCATTGAGCTATGGGTCAATGATTGTTGCGGCTGCAGGATTCGAACCTGTATCTGAAGCTTATGAGACTTCTGAATTAACCATTACTCTAAACCGCAATGAGTCTGTTGACTTAACAAGAGTCGAACTTGTATCTCTGCGTTCGTAGCGTAGTATTCTCATCCATTGAACTATAAGTCAAATTTGTACGGCTTCCGGATTTGAACCGAATACAATCATCTGCTACTTTCCTCTCAGAAAGCGAGGGAGATGATCGTGTTACCATTACACCAAACCGTATTGGTTGACTCCGGGACTCGAACCCTGTTCTTCACATTCACAGTGTGATGCTTTACCAGATAAGCGAAAGCCAACATTTGCTATTGAGGATAGATTCGAACTATCATCATCAGTGTCAAAGACTGATATGCTAAGCCATTGCACCACTCAATAATTTGTAACCCTGACCGGACTCGAACCGACATTTTCCTTTACAGGAACAGTATGGCTGTAAATGCGCTTCCCTACTTTGTAAAAACATTTCGGTGCAACTGCAAATTCTATTCATCAAAACGATTTGTATTGACGACATCTTCCATACACTTCACGGCTTCGTTAAAACTTTTACCGCAGCTTTTCCTTTTAAGCTACAGGGTTTCAAATTTTGTATAGCAGACAGGACTCGAACCTGTAGTCTCTCCGTTCCAGGCGGAGTATCCAACCAATTGGAATGCTGCTATATGTTTAGTGTTGGAAAAGCGCCCCGTTGCATCTCACGGGGTGCGCTTATTTCCATCCTCTGCACTATAATATCATCGCAATTGATGTGCTGCAGGATGCACTACATTCTCCTGCACATCTACATCATTGTTATTTTTCTCTTCATCATTTTTATTGCTGATCATTTGCAAAAGCAAACGAACGATCAACACAATTACAATCAGTTGCATTTCATCTCCTTTTTTCATCGAACAAAAAAGCCCGGTCGTTTTTTTCGACCGGGCTTTGCTCTTTCACTACATAATTGTCTATGTAGGAATACAATCCGGTCGCTTATGAATAAAATCAAGTACATAACTATTGGGCATACCATTCCTGTTTGGTTGCAGTAACCAACTATGCAATGATTTCATTGCATGTGTTAAACTCATTCGTATGTCTTCTCGTTTTGTTCTGATCATTTACTCATTGTTTTTTAATGGTGTTTTTCATTTCATAGCAACGGCCTTTCATGATGTTTACAAACAAAAAACTGTAAAACAAAAAACCCCGCAATCTCTTGCGGGGTCTGTGTTATAGCGAATTCGTTTCTTCAACTTTATTCAACAGCAGCATGTGCCCCGCAAACAGTACAGTCTCCCTTGGGACTAAACTGATTCACCGTTTCGATATGTGATTGTATGCGTAGCATTTTTTGTTGTCTATAATTTTTGTGAGTGCAAAGATGAATTTATTTTTTTGATGTTGCCAACTTTTTGATCAAATATTTTAAAAATATTTTTTTGAACATCAAACATCAACGGAATCATACACGATCACTTTGCTCCACACATGCGAGCATTCCTCAATAAATTTTAAGTGAATAGGATCGGTTTGATAGCTGGCCTGATCGGCACCGTTAGCAAACTGTACAAACCACGAAACCGCATACCCTGTTTCAATTACTTCACGGTTGGTATCGGCCGGTTTACCGATGTGAAAGTTCTGAATAGTTTTTACATTCGATAATTTTTTTAACCCTTCCACTAACTTGTCACGGTCGGTTTTGCTATCTGCATTCTTCAACCAGAAGTAAACATGGTGAATGAAGATATTTTTTAATTCTTTGCCCATTGGTTTTTGTTTGAACGAAGATAAGCCGGCAATGGCAGCTGTGGCTACAGAAAGTTTTGCGATGAATGATTTGCGGGTTTGTTGCATGGCGATTGTTTGATGCGTTAAGTTACTGCACAATTCTAAAACAAACTCGTCTGCATACCCGGCCTCCGAAATTTTGTTGTGTCCAGGCTCCATTCTTCTGCATTCATGCCATACAGCTTGCCATATTTTGTATACTGTTGCGCTACCATTTGTGCAATAGGCCCTTCGCCACGCATGCGCACACCCCAACGTGTATCGTTCACTTGTCCGTCATGACTGTGTTCAATATGATGCCATACTTTATCGGCACGGTCGGGAAAATTTTTATATAACCAATCGTGGAATAAAAATTTGATCGCACCATTCAAACGAATGAATGTGTAAGCTGTGAATGTTGCACCGTTATCCCTCGCAGCTTTCATGATGCGTTGCATTTCGTGCTCGTTCAATCCGGGAATCATTGGCCCCATCATTACACCCATGCGTACACCTGCGCTGCTGAGTTCGTTGATCACTTTTAGTTTTGCTTTTGCTGTTACAGTACGGGGCTCCATTACTCTGCGCAGATCTTCGTTCAACGATGTAATGGAAACCATTGCCGATACAATATTCTTCTTTGCCATTTCCTGCAACACATCTTTGTCTTTTAGTATCCATGCATTTTTGGTGAGAACACCTACGGGCTGATTAAACTCGTTGCACACTTCAAGCAAACCTCTTGTTAAACGAAATTGTTGTTCGGCTGGTTGATAACAATCGGTATTACCACTGAGCATAATGGGTGTTGCATCCCACTTGGGATGCATTAAAAATTTACGCAGCAACTGCGGTGCATTTTTTTTGACAAGTATTTTCTGTTCAAAGTCTATACCTGCACTGTAGCCCCAGTACTCATGCACATTACGTGCAAAACAGTAAATGCAACCATGTTCGCAACCGGCGTATGGATTCATACTGTAGCTCATTCGCACATCGGGGCTTTCCACTTTGTTGACAATAGTTTTTGGATGCACTTCGATGTATTGTGTTTTGAGACTAGTTTCTTCCCATTCGTCAATGCCTTCAATATGTTCTTTGGTTACTTCGTTCTTTAAAAATCTATTCTTAGTGTTGAACTGTGCGCCACGGCCTGCATGATACGGCTGCGTTTCGTCGGCATCTTTCGGCTTTACTTTATAATGATCCTGTTGTAATTTTTCTGCCATGATGTTTTTATTTTTTTGCCGCAAAGACGGGAAGACGGAAAGATGCACAAAGAAATCTCGTCATGATTCGTCATGTCTTGTAGCAGATTAGATAAATAGAATTGTTGCAGCACAAGAGTGCGACGCAACGAAAGTTTAATTGCAATACAGTTGCTGGTTACCCAAATAATTCTCCCTGCTTTGTTGTAACCGAAAGATTTTGAAATGAAAGCCTTCGAACGATCTGGTAGGCTTTTTCATGAAGCGGTCGCTTTAATAACAACATACCATCGGCAATGAAACGACCTGTGAAATGTTTGTGCGAATATTCAAGCCAACCTTTTTCGTATTGCCAGGGTTGTAGTTTGCGTGCAATGGTGAGATGTGGTTCCAAAATAAAATGTGGTTTGTTTTCATCATTGAGTTTCATGAGTCGCTGTGCTTCGCTGCGGATAGTTTTTACCAATGATTGTATTGGCAACTTGCTCACCACATTGATATAAATTGTGTGCGAAGGAAAGCTACCGTAGTCACGCAACTCCACTTTAACGGGATGAAAACCCATAGCAATCATGTTGAGGCGACTTACCAATCGTTCCTCCATCATTTCGTACTGAAGAAAGTTAGCGAGGATGATGTGAGGCTTGCCCCACTTTGCATGATCGGATTTGTATTTAGCTGAAAATTCTGTTTTCACTTTCACAATTCGATTCGATAATTCTTCATGCGGACTTAACACCAACGAATACTCGTACACACGATAGCCGGGAATAGTAGTGGTGGTGTTTGATTGTAATTGCATAACAAACAATTTTAAATTTTTGATTGACGATTTTAGATATGCAGACGCATTACGCTTTGTTGCGTTGCCTCTATTGATTCAATACAACAGCAGTGCAAACGATGCACAAATAGTTCCGGCTTGTTTGTAGTGTACGTCAATCAGCGTGCTGATTGATTGGGTGAGTTTGAAGTAGTGCAGTTGAAAAAAATAATTGGTTCAATTGCACTACTAAATTACTAAAAGTTTTAGTTTTACCAAACTTTCTTACGAACCCAGACATTCTTTTTTTTCACACTCTTAACGGAGATAAACTTATCACTATGGATGGGGAAGACTTTTTTGGCGCCGCTTACAAAGGAAGCAAGCAGTTTACACAACAACAGGTGCGCAATGCAAATGCAACGGGCTTTGGTGCAGCTGCTGATGATTATGCCGAACGTGGTATTGATTTGAATGAACAACTCATTAAAAACAAACCCGCTACTTTCTTTTTTAAAATGAAAGGTGATGCGATGCAGCAAGCTGGCATTCTTGACGGTGATATTTTAATTGTTGACCGTTCGTTAAAACTAATGAATGGAAAAATTATTGTTGCTGTGCTGAATGGTGAATTGATTGTACGACGGTTTCATAAAAACTTTTCATCGGAATTTTTGATTGCCGAAAACGATCGATACAAAAACATTAACCTGGCGGAGTTTGATGATTTTAAAATGTGGGGAGTGGTAATACACAGTATTCATTCATTTGAGAAACTTGCTTAATGATAGTGGCAGTTCGATGAGCAACAACTAAAAGCATGAATATAACATCAACAATAAATCCAATACAAACAGGTCTGTTTGCACAGCATTCTGTAAATGCAGGCTATCGCAGCATGTACGCCATTGTTGATTGCAACAATTTTTATTGTTCCTGCGAACGCTTATTCAAACCACATCTCGATAACAAGCCTGTTGTTGTACTCAGCAACAATGATGGATGTATTATCAGTCGAAGTGATGAAGCAAAAGCGTTGGGTGTCGATATGGCCGGGCCCTATTTTATGGCGAAGCCATTGATCAAAAAACATGATGTGGCCGTGTTCAGCAGTAACTACAATTTGTATGGCGATTTAAGCATGCGGGTGATGGATACGTTACGGGCCATCATTGGGGAACAGAATGTGGAAGTATATTCAGTAGATGAAGCGTTTGTTGACCTCAGCATTTTTCCAACAGAAGATTTGGAACGTATTGCACGTGACATGCGTGAAACTGTCGAGCAATGGACGGGTATTAAAGTGTCCATTGGAGTTGCTCCAACAAAAGTGTTGGCCAAGTTGGCAAATCGTCTATCGAAGAAAAATAAAAAGGCAACAGATTGTGTGTTGGTGCTTGATACAGATGAAAAAATACGAACAAGTTTAGAACAAACTACCGTCAGCGACATTTGGGGTGTGGGCTATCAATATGCAAAGAAGTTAAAAGAACAATGGTTTATTGATGATGCAGTGCAATTAAGCAAAATGAGTGAAGAATTTGGCCGATTGCATTTAGGTGGTGTGGTGGGTGTTCGTTTAATACGTGAACTGAACGGCATTGCATCGAAAGATATGGAAGATGAACTCGTAACAAAAAAAATGATTGCCACCACACGCATGTTCGGTAGCCCGGTTGATAACATTCACGATATTAAAGAGGCCGTTGCTACCTATACATCAAGGGCTGCGGAAAAATTAAGAAGGCAACACAGTGCAGCCAGCATCATCAGCGTGTTTGTGGTTGCGAAAGGCGAAAACCACAACGTTACATTTAACCGTGGTATTACACACAGCAGGTATGCTACGTTGCCAACTGCTACATCGTTCACCAACGAATTAATTAAACCGGCTGTTGCATTGGTTGATAGTTTGTATAAAGAAGGTACATTCTACAAAAAAGCAGGTGTAATGCTTAGCGGATTAGTACCGGATGCATCTATTCAAGGCAATTTATTCGTGTCCGAAACAAAAAACAATGGGCGGCTGTTGATGGACATGATCGACAACATTAACTTCAGTCAGCGTGACGATGTGTTGAAGTTTGCAGCCAGCGGCACTTCAAGAGACTGGAAGATGCGGCAGGAATTACGCAGCCCACGTTATACTACCAGATGGGAAGAGTTATATGAGGTGAGGTAACCTAAAAATCTTTATCAAACAATCCTCTTTGTTTCGGCTTTGGTTTTTCAGTTACACCTCCTTCAATAAACTTTGGCTTCATTAAATTCAGCCCCATTTCTTTATTCATTTTGTCAACCAGGTAAACAGTTAATTCAGGTGATGTTGCTTCATCGTGCATGTGCATAAAGAAATAGGTTTCTTCCATGCCCTGCTGCATCCAATAATTCATACGCTCTACCCATGCGTCACATCGTGGAAAATCAGAAGGATGCAAACTGTTACCTACATAACGGATAAATACTTTTGGTACAGTTACGTGCATGTGTGCACAATCTCTGCGACCTGCAGTATCGGTGATAACAGCACCAATGTTCATTTGTTTTAACGTAGTGAAGAGTTCGTTACGAATGTCTTCTTTACCAAACCAATCAGGGTGACGAACTTCTAAAAAGAACTGCAGATCTTTTGGCAGCGAAGCCATATAATCAAACAATTCCTGTTTCCGCTTGGGCGAAAATGTATCACTCACCTGCACGAAGATGGGACCAAGATGTTCTTCAAAACCAACAATACCCCGAAAGAATTCATTGGTAAGAAAATCTTTGCCTGTCAAACTTCCACGATGCGTGACACCCTGGTACATCTTTGGGCAAAATTTAAAATCCATGCCCTTCGCTTTTTCGGCCCATTTGCGAATTCCTCCTTCACCATATAGTTTATAATGCGTTGCATTCAACTCGATGCTGTTATAATGCTGCACATAGTGCTGTAGAAAATTTCTCTCTTTTGTTTTCGGTGGATAGATTTTGCCCACCCATTCTGTTCGTCCCCATTTTGCACAGCCGAGATATACTTTCGCATCTTTAGTTGGCTTGCCATTCAACACGGTTTTGTTAAACGCAGGCTCAGCAGGCAATGAAAAATCAATGCTGTTCAATTCCTGTTCATCTACTCTTCCAAACTCCATAGATGCAATTTACTGGAACTCGTGCAGTAATTCAGCAACAAGAGCAGTCCATCCTGTTTGATGATTAGCGCCTAAGCCTTTACCGCTATCGCCATTAAAATATTCATAGAAGTTAATTAAATGTTCATTGCCCGGTTGTTTGTAAAACCAATTGTAATCTTCATAACACCTGCGATCGCCATTCGCATCAGCACTCATCATATTCACAATACGATTCGAAAGTTGCTTTGCCACATCCCGTAGGTTTAAATAGATTCCTGAGTCAGTTGGATATTCAACTTTCACACTATCACCATAAAAATCACCAAAGCTTTTTATTGCCTGGATGGTAAGGAAATTTAATGGCAACCATACCGGGCCACGCCAGTTACTATTGCCACCAAACATATCACTGGTGCTATCGCCGGGATCGTACTTGATTGAATATACATGCCCATCGATCTCTACTGAATAAGGATTATTTTCATGATCCTTTGACAGTGCCCTGATCCCACCTACCGATAAAAACTCTGCTTCATCCAACAAACGTGTAAGGATAGCCAGCAATCTTTCTCTTGGTACCAATGAAATCAATATTTCTTCGCTATCACTTTTTTCTTCATTGGGCCAAAAACGTCCCTTTGATTTCCTGTAATTCTCAAACCAGGAAATACGTTTTCTAAAATCACGAAGACGGGCTAAACTTCCTTTGTGAATTGTTGATACAGCAAACAAACTTGTTAAGCCTACAGCCGACTTTATGCGCAACGGCAAATGACTTCCATCATGCAAAATCAATACATCGTAATAAAATTTATCTTCTTCGTTCCATGTATGCTGCTCATTTAAGGCTTCGGCAATCAATACAAAATGTTCGAAGAATCGTGTAGCTGTATCTTCAAACGCATCATCATACATGGCTATTTCCAAAGCAATGTCCATCATGTTCAATGCATACATGCCCATCCACGCAGTGCCATCAGCTTGTTCTAATTGATGATTACCTGGAATATGATGAGAGCGATTAAATACACCAATATTATCAAGACCTAAGAATCCTCCCTGGAATAAATTATTTCCATTTTCATCTTTCCGGTTGATCCACCAAGTGAAATTGATAATGAGTTTTTGAAAAATGCGTTTCAGGAATTGTACATCGCCTTTACCTGTTCTTCGTTTTTCAATATTGTAAACATACCATGCTGCTGTAGCATGCACTGGTGGGTTAACGTCACCAAAATTCCATTCATATGCCGGTAGCTGTCCATCAGGTTTCATATACCACTCACGCATGATGAGTAATAACTGATGCTTTGCAAACACCGGATCGATAGCTGCCATAGCAATGCATTGAAACGCCAGATCCCATGCAGCATACCAGGGATACTCCCATTTATCGGGCATGGAAATAATATCTGCATTCTTTAAATGCGACCAGTCATGGTTTCGTCCGAATTTCTTTCCATTATTCACCGGTGTTATACCGTCGCTCTTATTGATCCATTGTTCTACATCAAACTCGTAAAACTGTTTGCTCCACAACAACCCCGCATACGCCTGACGTGAAATTCGCTTCTGATCTTCAGTAAGCGACGGAGAAATAACAGCGTTGTAAAATTCATCAGCTTCCTCTTTACGTTGATGAAACAAATGTTCAAAGCCTTCGTAAAATGGTTGATCCACGTATCCATCTACTAACCGCAAGTAAAGTGTTTTTGTTTCATGCCCTTTAAGCCGAAGATCATAAACGGGTGAACACTTAGTGCCGGATTTTCTTTCACGCAGTTTCTTTTTGTTTTTGTGTTTGATGAGTGCATCGTGAAATGCATCCTTCACAAAAATGGATGCGTTAGGAGTTCCATTAAATTTTTCTTTGTTAGTTTCATTTTCCGTAAACCAAAGATCATCTGCATCCGCAAAATAAAAATAATAATCGCCCAACCTGTTATGCCATGCATGCACAGCCTGTTGATTGACGTATTTCAGTATTGGTTTAATCTGCTTTTCATCGTTGCTCCATTTGTTCGAAAACCATAATGTGGGTAACACAGTAAGGTCGGCAGCACGGTGATATCGATTTGTAATATCAATTTTAATAAACAGATCATTACTACTTTGTTTTGCATAAGATACTTGCACATCGAAGTAATGATTATTACGAAAAACGGGTGTATCTAAAATTTCATACTCCGGTTCATGCCGGTTTCGCTTCCTGTTTTCTTCGTACAATTTTTTATAAGGAAAAGCGCTTTGCGGATACTTGTATAAATATTCCATGTAGTAATGCGATGGAACATTGTCGAGATAGTAATATAATTCCTTTACATCTTCGCCATGGTTACCGCTATAATTTCCCACACCAAATAATCGCTCTTTCAGAATAGAATCTTTACCATTCCACAATGCCACACCAAAACACAGGTTCTGAAAATAATCGGAGATACCAGCTAAGCCATCTTCACCCCATAAATAAGAACGATAGTGAGAATGCTCAAATGGAAAATAACCCCAGGCATCGCCGTGTTCACCATAATCTTCACGCACTGTACCCCATTGACGTTCGCTGAGGTAAGGACCCCAGCGTTCAAGTGGAACAGTTTTATTTGCATTATCTAAAAGTCGTTGTTGTTCTGCTGTCATACTTTTTATTTAACCGATGTTTTCAAACAGTACAGGATTTAGCAAAGCGGCAATATATTTTATTCTGCAGTTTCATAAATGCGAAAACTGCATTGCAAACGTTTCCTGTTGCAATCTTTTTTAATATGGAAGCAATAACAGAAGATTATTCAACGAATAACCGGAGTTGATTAAAGTTACAGGTATTTTTTATGCAGTTGATACAGCACTTTGGTTGCTTCGGGAGTCATACCCCTTGTCGTATCCATGAGGAAATGCCGCTTAAATCCAATGATTGCGGCCGATGAATCCTTTATATCATACCCTACAATGCGTATAGCTGTAAGATAGTCGAAATTTTCAGGCACCTGAACATTGCTGGTGTCGCTCCACCATAAACCAAATCCTTTTTCGCTCAACGTTTGCCAGGGGAAACGCCAGTTGGGATCATTTTTCCGTGTGGGCGCTATATCACCATGCCCGATAAAATTTGAAGCAGGAATATTGAATGATTTTTTTAACCGCTCCAATAATAAATTCAAACTGGTAAGTTGTCGTTCATCAAATGTTTCAAACCCGTTATTGTCTAATTCAATGCCAATACTGTTTGAATTAATGTCCGTTGAATTACCCCACCTGCTCACACCTGCATGATGTGCACGCAAATAATCGTTCAACATATGATGCACCGTTCCATCTTTGCAGATCACATAATGTGCGCTCACCTGTGTACGTGGCAGCGTGAATGTTTTCAGCGTTTGTTCACAACTGTTTTGGGCTGTATGATGAATGATAACAAAATTTGGCCTTCGCATGGACAAATTGGTAGTGCCTACAAAATACGGTGCGTTGTTCACCGAATCCTGTAAAGGATATTGCTGCAGCAATTTTGCAAATGCCTTTGTTTGCTTCTTGTACGATTTATTGGTTGTCTTATATGGATTGCTTGAGCAACCCATGGCAACTATTGTTATGTAAAGCCACAACAAGTTGAGTTTTCTCATAGCGGCAAGTTACGTATTTGGCCGAAATGCCATTTTTCTGCTCATCGTCATTGTTGCCGATGCCTGGCATCATTGAAAAAGGTTAAAGGAGTATCTACCTTGAATATGATATTTCTCACACACTAAAAATATGAACAATGAAAAAGTATTTCATCCTGCTCATTATGTTCATTGCTTTAGATTCAACTGCACAAAGCTGGATAAAACAATACGACTATGTAGATGAGTTTGCATTTGGTCTTGCGAAAGTGACCAAAGGCAGCAAATTCGGATATGCTAATGTAAAAGGAGAATTGGTGGTGCCATTGATCTATGATGAAGCAATGACATTTCGTGAAGGCAAGGCAACTGTACGTAAAGACAACAAATGGGGCTACATTGATTCAACAGGAAAAGAAGTAGAAGAATTTAAATACGAGGATGCCGGTTGTTTCCGTGATAGTTTAGCCGTTGTACGTTTACATGGCAAGTATGGATTTTTAAATCACAATTTTAAAGTAGTGATCCCATTTGAATATGAATCGGCCCGAGGTTTTTCTGAAGGACTGGCGCCGGTATCAAATAGCAAAGGACTTTGGGGCTACATTAACCGGAAAGGAAATCTTGTTTTTGAATATCAATACAACTTTGCTGATTTCTTTGTTGACGGACAGGCAAGAGTTATGAAGAATGGCACCCTGATCATGATCGATAAGAAAGGAAAAGAAATAAAAGAAAATGAGCAATGATAGTTTAAGGTGAAAGAAAGGCGCTCAATAGAGTGCCTTTCTTTTTATTACATGTTCCGGCGGTATTGCCCGCCTACTTCATATAATGAATGTGTTATTTGCCCGAGGGAACAATATTTTGCTGTTTCCATCAGTTGGGCAAAAATATTTCCGTTGCTTACAGCTACCTGTTTTAATTTTTTCAGTTCTTCATTGCAACGCTCTTCATTCCGTTTCCAAAACGCCTGCAGGTTACTGATCTGTTGTTCTTTTTCTTCGGTAGTACTTCTTATTACTTCACTGGGAATAGTTGTAGGACTTCCATTCTTATTAAGAAAAGTATTGACGCCTACAATTGGTAATTCACCAGTATGTTTTTGATGCTCGTAGTACAAACTCTCTTCCTGAATTTTATTGCGTTGATACATGCGTTCCATTGAACCCAACACACCACCACGTTCTGTAATGCGGTTGAATTCGTTCATCACTGCATCTTCAACCAGGTCTGTCAATTCTTCAATTAAGAATGCACCTTGATTCGGGTTTTCATTCTTAGCTGTACCAAGCTCACGGTTAATGATGAGTTGAATAGCCATTGCCCTTCGCACACTTTCTTCGGTTGGTGTAGTAATCGCTTCATCGTATGCATTTGTGTGGAGAGAATTACAGTTATCATAAATCGCATACAATGCCTGAAGTGTGGTGCGTATATCGTTGAAATCAATTTCCTGCGCATGCAAACTTCTTCCCGATGTTTGAATATGATACTTCAACATCTGGCTGCGTTTGTTGGCTTTGTATTTGTACTTCATCGATTTCGCCCAGATCTTTCTTGCCACACGACCAATTACACTGTACTCGGGATCCATACCATTGCTGAAGAAGAAAGAAAGATTCGGTGCAAAATCATCGATGTTCATTCCACGGCTTAAATAGTATTCTACATACGTAAACCCATTTGCCAATGTGAACGCTAATTGTGTAATAGGATTTGCACCCGCTTCTGCAATATGATAACCACTGATGCTGACGCTGTAAAAATTGCGAACGTTCTGTTCAATGAAATATTCCTGCACATCGCCCATCAGTTTTAATGCAAACTCAGTTGAGAAGATGCAGGTGTTTTGCGCCTGGTCTTCTTTTAAAATATCTGCCTGCACCGTTCCTCTTACCTGTTGCAATGCAGCTTGGCGACATTGTTCATAAGCATCGGCCGGCAATACTTCATCACCACTTAAACCAAGTAAACGTAAACCAAGTGCGTTGTTGCCTGCAGGCAATTCGCCGGGGAATGACGTGTTGTTGTAGGATGGTTTTGCGCCTTTGCCAAATTTCTTTTCGAAAGCAGCCTCAACTAATTGTTGTTGTCCATTCGCCTCTATCCATTTCTCACACTGTTGATCGATCGCTGTGTTCATAAAAAACGCAAGCAACATCGGAGCTGGCCCGTTAATGGTCATACTCACCGATGTTTTCGGATCGCAGAGATCAAAACCGCTGTAGAGTTTTTTTGCATCATCCACTGTTGCAATGCTTACACCGCTGTTACCCACTTTGCCATAAATGTCGGGACGATGGGCTGGATCTTCACCATACAACGTTACACTATCGAAGGCCGTTGATAAACGTTTCGCCGGTTGATCAAGCGATACATAGTGAAAGCGTCTGTTGGTACGCTCAGGACCACCTTCACCTGCAAACATTCTTGTAGGATCTTCACCTTCACGCTTTAATGGAAATACACCTGCTGTAAACGGAAAACTGCCCGGCACATTTTCCTGTGCCTGCCATCTTAATAAATCGCCCCAGTCTTTGTATTTCGGCAACACCACTTTCGGAATGCGTGAACCACTTAAGCTGGTGCTGAACAATGGTTGCTTGATGATTTTATCACGCACTTTGTATTCATAAAAATCCTGCTGATAGGCTTTTACTTTTTCAGGCCAGTGTGCTATTAATTTTTTTGCAACTGGAGTTTGCAATTCGGTAAGATGATGAATTTGTTTTTCAAGTTCTTCAACAACTGTCGAAGGAGCTTTAGCTGCTGTAAGCGTTTGAATTGCACCCTGCAACTGATAAATTTTTGAAGCAATTGCTGCCTGCTCTTCCACCAGTTGATTATAACCTTTAATGGCTTCAGCAATTTCGCTGAGATAACGCACACGTGCCGGAGGAATGATGAGTGATTTACTTACAGTGTCTTTATGTGTTACATGCTCAACAACGCTAAACTTAGTATTCGTTTTTGTTTCGATTGCATGAATGATTTTTTCAAACAGTTCATTCACACCTCCGTCATTAAACTGCGAAGCTATTGTTCCAACAATCGGCAATTCATCATCCTTCGCCATAAAGAGTTGATGATTGCGTTTGTATTGTTTACGCACATCAGCCAATGCATCTAATGCCCCTGCTTTATCAAATTTGTTGATAGCAATTACATCAGCATAATCGAGCATGTTGATTTTTTCGAGTTGTGATGCTGCCCCGTATTCCGGTGTCATCACATACAAACTCACATTGCAGTAATCGAGAATGGAAGCATCACTCTGCCCAACACCCGCACTTTCCAAAATAATAAAATCAAAGCTTGCTTCTTTGCATATGTCGATGGCTTCCTGCACATGTACACTTAAAGCTTTATCGCTTTCACGTGTGGCCAGGCTACGCATGTAAGCACGTGGACTGGAGATGGAGTTCATGCGAATACGATCGCCCAGCAATGCACCGCCTGTTTTTTTCTTGGAGGGATCAACAGAAATAACAGCAATCGTTTTCTCGGCAAATGCATTTAAATATCGACGAACAATTTCATCTGTTACGGAAGACTTACCGGCACCGCCTGTTCCGGTAATTCCTAATACTGGAATTTGGGTATTGGGTATTTGGAATTTGGAACTTCCGTTACCATTTTCTGCATTCGTGATTTTTCTTGCTACGGTTCTTACATCTTTCAGTTCACCCAAGGTCATTGCTGTTTTGTACTCACCTGTTCCGTTGAGTGACACATCACATTGCTTAATTACATCTTCAATCATTCCTTCGAGGCCCATGTGTCGCCCATCATCTGGCGAATAAATTCTGGTGATGCCATATTGATGAAGTTCTTCAATTTCATTTGGCAGAATAGTACCTCCGCCGCCACCAAAAATTTTAATATGGCCGCAACCGTTCTCTTCCAGCAGATCTTTCATGTATTTGAAAAACTCAACATGTCCGCCTTGATACGAAGTAATGGCAATACCTTGCGCATCTTCTTCAATGGCCGCTTCAACAATCTCAAGTACACTTCGGTTATGACCGAGGTGAATGATTTCAGCGCCTTTGCTTTGCATAATACGGCGCATAATGTTAATGGCGGCATCATGACCATCAAACAAACTGGCAGCGGTAACTATGCGAACTTTATTGGAAGGAGAATAACTCATAATTATTATTAAGGCTTCTTACTAACGGATGTTTGCAAAAGTAGTTAATCTCCTGCAAGGTAATTGGTAATAAAAAAATGCTCCCGATGTGGGAGCATTTTTTATTTTGAATTTACTTTATTAAACTCAGTAGCCCGGATTTTGTGCGAGATCTGGATTCACGTTTCTTTCCCGTAATGGAATTGGGAAAGTCATCTTATCTGAATTCCATGCATTACCGTCAACAGTTAATCTTAAACGTTTTGCATCCCACAAACCTTGACCTTCAAAAGCCAGTTCTAACTCTCTTTCATCTAATATTTGCTGTAACGTAGGTGCTGCAAGTAATGACAATCCGGCTCTCCCTCTGGTTTTGTGAAGATCCGTTTCTGGTGTTGCTCCTGTAGTGGTGCCTAAGCGCCTGTTACATTCTGCTCTTGTTAAGTATGCTTCAGCAAGACGCATCACTTTTACGTTCTTGTAAATATCTCTCCATTTTCCTACTCTCCATTCACCATATTCAAAGAAGAATAGGTTTCTGCGGAGATCATTAGCACTGTATTTATTGTAATGAGCCGCTGTTACTTCAATATCACCATCTCTTGCGCCGTAAGTATCGGTACTAAAAAAAGTAAAATTGCTGTTTGTACCTGCCTGATCAGTCACCTGCATTGCAAATAAATCTTCAGTAGTATTAGTTGAATTATTAAAAGCATTGCTGTAATTAGCTACAAGGGCAAATCCATTTGCTTCTGCAACAGTAATGCAACGATGAGCCGCATCTCTTGCTTCTGCAAATTTGTCTTGCTGTAAGTAAACCCTAGCAAGAGCTAATGATGCTGAAGGTTTATTTGCATAAAACCCATTCTTTGCAGGAAGATCAGCTTCTGCTTGTGTGAGATCAGTAATTATTTGCTGATACACTGCTTCAACTGTTGCTCTTGGGATCAAATATGCAGCATCCTGAGGGCGATTTGGTGGGCCTGGAACTGTAACAAGAGGAACGCCTTTTAGTGTAGAAGCATTACCAGCAAAATAAGGCTTTTCGCCAAAAAACTTAATCAGCTCAAAGTACGCCAACGCTCTTTGAAACTTTGCTTCGGCTGCAACTTTTGCCTGGTCTGCAGGCGCAACTACCGCCATGTTTGCCAAAATATTATTTGAATTAAAGATAACTCGGTATGCCTGAGAGTATGTTGCGGCAACGTTACTATTGCTTACAAGAATTGCCTTACTCCATATTTGCCTTGGTTCAGGAAAAGTACCAACCCAGTTCAAGTCACCGCCACTTGCCATTAATTCACTCATCCATAATGCATCTCCACCGAATAAGGCTGCTGCACCCATAGCTGCATAATTACCAATCAATACTTTTTTCACTTTATCGCCAGTAGAAAACGCATTTTCTGCTGTAATTGATTGCGGGTTGATAAGGTCAAGTTTTTTGTCGCATGCCGTCATGGAAACAATTCCCGACAGCGCTATAAATATTGATATTCTTTTCATGATAATCTTTTTGGGTTGATTAATTAGAGTCCTACAGTTAAGCCAAAAACAACACTTTTAATTTGTGGCGCTGCATAAAAGTCACTTCCCTGGTTAACATTACCCGCACGGTAGTCGGTATTTACTTCAGGATCCCATCCTGGATATTTTGTAAAGGTTAAGAGGTTGACGGCGCTTACGTAAATGCGAACGTTTGAAAGCCTTGCCTTGCTAAGAACATTTGCAGGCAGATTATAACCCAACGTAATATTTTTTAACCGCACATATGTAGCGTCATAAATATATCTTGTGCTCATGCTTGGACTATCGAAATCACCAAATCTGTTCAAACGTGCCTGAGGAACATTGGTAATATCACCAGGTTTTTGCCATCTTTTCAATTGGTCACGTGTTTGGTTATCAAACCAGTCCGCACTTGCACTCATAAATCCACCAGCACCATCCTGAACCTGGTTACCAAATACTCCTTGAAATAAGAAATTCAATTCAAGACCTTTCCATGTGATTGTATTGCTAATACCAGCGATCCAATCCGGATTAGGATCACCAATAATGAACTTACCAGCATCGCCAAAAACATTGGTTGTTGTTTTACCATCTTGTTCATAAAATAATGGATCGCCATTAGCAGGATCTACACCCGCATACTTAGCACCGTAAAACACACCAATCGGCTGACCAATAATTACCGCATTAGCGTAGCGAGCGTCGCTTGGTAGTATTTCTTTTTGTATTCCATCCAGTTTCAGCATCTTGTTTTTATTTCTCGCTGCGTTAAAGCTGGTTGTCCATTTAAAACTGCGTGTAACAACATTTGTGGAGTTGATTGAAAACTCGATACCCTTGTTACCCATTTCTCCGATGTTAGCTAATATTGAAGTTGTTCCCGAATTAGATGGCGTGGGCAGAGCTAACAACATATCAGTTGTCTTTTTATTATACCAGCTAAATTCACCACTTACACGATTGTTGAACAAACCAAATTCAAAACCCACATCAGTTGTTGCGACTTTTTCCCAACGAAGGTCATTGTTACCAAAATTAGTTATAGCTAAACCAGCTCCGGTAGTTCCGTATTTTACACTGCCGTATTGTGGTAACGATGCATAAAATCCGACCCCTGAGTTATTACCCACAATACCGTAACTCGCACGGAGCTTCAAGAAGCTAAGCCACTTGCTATTGCTTAAAAACTCTTCGTCGCTTATGATCCATCCGGCAGACACACTTGGGAACGTACCATACTTGTAGTTACTTCCAAAGCGTGAATCACCATCAATCCTTGCATTTAAACTAATCAAATACCTGTTATTAAAACTATAGTTTGCACGTGCAAAATAAGAAACCAGGTTGTTCATATCATGTGTAGTGCGGCCACCAGTAATGGTACTTGCCCCAGCCAATGTTTTAATGCTTTCGTCTGCAAAATTTTCACCTTCTACAAACGAATACTCATCGTAACGGTTCTCATAACTCATACCTAAAGTTGCGTCTACTTTGTGCTTGTCGTTTATGTTGGTCACATAGTTGAAGTAATTGTTAGTAGTCCAGCGTGTATTACGAAACCACTGTGCCCATGCAGCACCGCCAATACCTGCACCTCCATCTGTACGACTACCCCAGAAACGTTCGTCGCTCTGGTTCACCATATCGAGACCCAATTCATTACGAAGGGTAAGTCCTCTTGCAATTCTACTTTCGGCATAGATGTTTCCTTGATTTCTATAACCTCGTGCATTATTTTCTGCATCTTCCGTATCAATCAAACCATTGTAGTAAGTAGTAGTAGGAGTATTGTATAAAACACCTGCCTGATTTCTGAAAGGAGTTATTGGCGACATTGCCACTAACTGCATAGGAGTGTTGAAAGCGTTATCAGCAGAAAGTCTTTTCCTGTCTGTTTTAGTAAGGCTCATATTCAACCCCATCTTTAACCAATTGTTTAATTGATTATCCATGTTGAAACGCAAACTCATTCTTCTGAATTTATTCGCAATCAAAATACCATCCTGGTTGTTGATACCAGCACTGAAATAAAATTTGTTCTTATCAGTACCGCCTTGTGCACTTAATTCAATATTGCTTGTGCTTGCGTTATCGTTGAAAGCTGCATCTTCCCAATTGTTGTCTGTTTGTAATGTACGCCAATCACTGTACCCACTATACCGTGTAAAACGATTTTCTACATAAGTTGTCATATCTGCAATAGCTGCCGCTTCGCTTGCATAATTTCTCCAGTTACCAGCTCTGTTGTAATGATACTTTGCTGTATTGATGGCAGCCTCTTTAAACAATTCAATGTATTCGGCAGCATTTAAAAAACCTCTTTTGTTAGTTGGATTTTGAATACCATACTGTGTATTCAGCGTAAACTTTGTTTTACCTGCTTTACCTCTTTTGGTAGTAATAAGAATGACACCATTAGCTGCACGACTACCATAGATAGCGGCGGCTGATGCATCTTTCAAAATATCAAAAGATTCAACGTCGTTAAAGTTTATATCAGAAGACGCACTTCCGAAAACACCGCCAACCAGCGGAACCCCGTCTACGACATACAAAGGTTCATTGCTTCCATTGAGTGAACTTGCACCACGCACACGTATCTTAATACCTTCGCCGATCTTACCATTCTGTCCTTCAACAAACACACCTGCAGCCCTCCCTTGTAAGGTCTGAGACAAATCAGCTACTGGCATATTTTGAACCTCGCTTCCTTTCACTCGTGCAATAACGCTAGTTACATCTCTCTTTACCTGCGTACCGTAACCAGTAATTACAACTTCATTAAGGTTTTTTGAAGTTTGGCTAAGGGTAATGTTCGCAACATTGCCTTTTACATCAACTTCCTGGTCATCAAAACCGATACTTGAAAAAATTAGTGAGGTTAATCCTTTGGGCATGACGATGGTAAAAGTGCCGTCTGTGCCAGTGGATGTTCCCACATTGGAGCCTTTTACTTTTACTGATACTCCCGAAAGGGCGGTTCCGGTGGCATCAGTAACTTTCCCTGTTACTTGTTTCGTTTGAGCCAAGAGCTGACCCATCGACAATAGAAGAACTATTGTCATTCCTAGCAGTTTTCTCATTTTGCAGTTGTTTAGGTTTCGAAAATAATGGAAAAATTTTAACAAATCTTTTCCCGTTTAACAGACACTACAATTATAAAGCCTGCTGCATTTAAACTTAAGAAACATTTAATTAATCTGTTCAAGTGACAAAATAGGAAGCCGATAATGGATATTTGTCGAATTTTTACAATTTATCTTGTGAGCCATTAGTCCCTCCTGCTCAAATAAATTAGTATATACTGCACTAAAGTCACAATGGAAGCGATGGCCGCAACAACATAGGTAGTAGCTGCCCATTTCAAGGCGTCTTTTGCACCGGGATGCTCCTCAGCGGTGGTAGCATTCGTTCTTTCAAGCCAGGTCAGTGCCCTGTTGCTTGCATCAAATTCAACTGGTAGGGTGATCAGGGAAAATATGGTTGTGGCGGCAAATAACAAGATACCTATCAATAGCACCGTCGGGTTTCCACCTCCGAACCCTAAAATACCGACACCAATTGCTAATATCCATTGGGAAAGAGTGGTGCTGACCTGAACTATCGGCACAAGGCGGGAACGAAGCATAAGCCATTGATATGCAGTGGCATGCTGCACAGCGTGCCCAACTTCATGTGCTGACACTGCGGCTGACGCAATAGAACGCCCGCTGTATACGTCCGGGCTAAGATTCACAGTTTTATTAGCCGGATTATAGTGGTCGCTCAGGAAACCATCGACCGAAACAACTTGTACATCATAAATTCCGTTTTCCCGCAACATTTTTTCAGCCACTTCTTTGCCACTTAAACCGCTCATGAGAGGCTGCTGACTGTAGTGCTTAAACTTGGATTTTAACCTCATTTGCACTAAAAACCCGATGCCCATAAAAAGAAGAGAGATCAGTAAGATTCCTGGTGTCATATTCTGTTTAAAATTTAATAATACTTATGCATCAAATTCGTTTCCAGATTTTTTTTGCGCCATTTTTTTGCATTTAAAATAAAGCCCTAAGTCGTTTTGACAGAGGGAGTTACGTTTACATGTTGCCGTAAGCAAATAACAGCCTTAAAGTCAAAGCTGTTTTTGTTATAACAGATTGATTTTAAATAACTTAAAATAGATATATGCATCATGTCAGGGAGCTCTCTTTACTAACTCGATTGACGAGAATTTATGCACATCGGCCAAAAATAATTTTGTAATGTGGCGGCAATTTGTAATTTAGCAACAGAATTTAATGGGTTAGTAAGTACAAAGGGTTGGAAGAAATTCCAGCCCTTTTACTTTGTATAAACTTCTTGCTTTTTTCCTATTGTTTTTTCTCTTTTTTCTTTTTTTCCTGCATTTTTTTGCCTCACTCGTTTCAACCAAAATAAATTCTTAATGATCATTTTTTTTAATGCACTTTTATATGATTGATAATTGAACGCATGAGTAAAATAAAAACATCTTTTTTTTGTCAGAATTGTGGATACGAGTCAGCGAAGTGGATCGGAAAATGTCCGTCATGTAATGAATGGAATACGTTTGTTGAAGAATTAATAACAAAAGACAAAACCAATCCCCAAAAACAAAGTTGGAAAGAAACTGTCGGTAACGGCGAAATGAAAACTATTTCATTAAGCGAAGTAAAAAGCAGCGAAGAAAAAAGAATTGTTACTGAGGATGCAGAATTGAACCGTGTGCTTGGTGGCGGAATAGTTCCGGGAAGTATTGTATTAATTGCGGGTGAACCAGGCATTGGTAAATCAACCCTGTTTTTACAAATAGGTTTGCGTTTAAAAAATTGTGTTACGTTATATGTAAGTGGTGAGGAAAGTGAACAACAAATTAAAATGCGTGCCGACCGTTTGCAAATGAGAAACGAAGATTTTTATTTGCTTACCGAAACATCGACCAACACTATTTTTCAGGAAATAAAAAAACTGAAGCCGCAGGTAGTTATCATTGATTCAATTCAAACATTACAAACTCCCTTTATTGAAAGTGGGCCAGGTAGTATTTCACAAATACGTGAAACAGCTGCGGAACTTCAACGTTTTGCAAAAGAAACCAACACACCTGTATTTCTCATTGGCCATATTACCAAAGATGGCAACATTGCCGGACCAAAAATTCTTGAACATATGGTTGATACGGTGCTGCAGTTCGAAGGCGATCGCCATTATGCTTATCGCATTTTGCGTACTATGAAAAACCGGTTTGGATCAACATCAGAATTGGGTATTTATGAAATGACAGAAGCAGGCATGAGGCCTGTTGTAAATCCCAGTGAAATTCTTATCACACAAAAAGAAGATCAACTGAGTGGTATTGCTATTGCTGCAACAATGGAAGGGATGCGTCCTTTATTAATTGAGGTGCAGGCATTGGTAACACAAAGCGTATATGGTACACCCCAGCGAACAGTGACAGGTTTTGATCTGCGGCGTTTACAATTGCTATTAGCTGTACTTGAGAAACGTGGTGGCTTCCATTTCGGCATGAAGGATGTATTCTTAAATATCGCAGGAGGCTTGAAAGTTGAAGATCCTTCAATTGATCTTGCTGTATTGTGCTCCTTACTTTCAAGTTACGAAGATGTTCCCTTAAATCCGCAGATCTGTTTTGCGGGTGAAGTGGGCCTGAGTGGAGAAATAAGAGCTGTTAACAGAATTGATCAACGCATTGCTGAAGCTGAGAAACTTGGTTTTGAAAAAATAATCATCAGCAAGTACAATCTTGGCCAAAGGAAAGAGAATGAAAAAAAGCTGCTGCATAAATATAATATTGAGGTGATCACCATGAGTAAAGTAGAAGAGTTGTACCAATATTTGTTTCAATAGAAAGTTGCAAGCTATAAGCTTATCGCTTAAAGCAAAAACAAACTTCTTCGTTTCTATTTGCAAATTTTCCGGCTGTGTTCTATCTTACTTTCATGATTAACACCCGTAAACTTTTTAACGATTTTGTTCACCTGCTCTATCCGCATAATTGTGCTGGTTGCGCCAGTGATCTGTTGGAAAATGATCAGCCCATCTGTATTCACTGTTACAGCAATCTGCCTGAAACTAATTATGCCGCATTGTCCGGCAATCCCATCGAAAAAATATTTTATGGGCGTTTGAAGGTTAAAGAAGCTACAACAGGTTATTACTTCAGCAAAAGTTCGGTTCTGCAACGATTAATCCATCAACTAAAATACAATGGCAATACCGACGTTGGTCACCAACTGGGTCAATGGCTGGGATTACAACTGCAGAAAAGTAATCGCTTCAACCAAATTGATGCCTTGATCCCTCTACCTCTTTATCCATCAAAAGAAAAGAAGCGTGGCTATAACCAGGCGACAATATTATGTGAAGGAATCAGTGAAGTAATGAACATCCCCGTCCTTGACAACATAGTTTTACGCAAACGATATACAGATACTCAAACAAAAAAAGGCCGTACCGAGCGTTTGAAAAATGTCGATGGAAGTTTTGAACTAAGTGATTCTTCAGCTCTTCAGAACAAACATGTATTACTGGTTGATGATGTTATTACTACCGGTGCCACACTCGAGGCTTGCGGACTGGTTATAAAAGAAGCAAAAGATGTAGAGCTTAGTATTGCCACGCTAGCCTGGTCGAGTGACGATTAAACAGAAAACAAGTTTAACAGCCCTGCTATAACATCTTTACAGTTTGGATGCTTATTTTTACAATTGTGAGAAACTACTTCCCCATACTGCTTATTCTTTCCTTTGCCATGATGATTGGCTGCAAAAAAGAATCGTTTACGAACAGCAGCGAAGCAAAACTGATGATCGGTAACGACAGTTTACAGTTCGATACTGTGTTCACAACGGCTGGATCTGTTACACAGTACTTTCTAATTAAAAATGAAAACAAGCAAAAGGTCAATATCAGCAATGTGCAACTAATGGGCGGCACATCTTCGGCTTTTAAAATAAATGTTGACGGTAGCGAAGGAACACAGTTCCACAACATTGAAATTGCAGGAAACGACAGTATGTATGTGTTTGTGCGTGTGAACATAAATCCCAATGCAAATAACCAGCCTTTTGTTATTCGTGACAGTATAAAAATTCAGTGGAACGGTAATACTTCTTTTAAACAATTGGAAGCGTGGGGACAAAACGCCAATTATATCCGCAGCACTATTTTCCAGGGAAATATCAATTGGACAAAAGATAAACCATATGTAATTCTTGGTGGAATGATTATAGATACAAATTCAGTACTAACTATTCAACCGGGAACAAGAGTTTATTTAAATGCAGATGCGCCATTTATTGTTGACGGCACGCTCATCATCAACGGTACAAAATCTGACAGCGTTGTTTTTCGTAGCAATCGCTTGGATGAGCCGTATCGTGATTATCCCGGTGCATGGCCCGGCATTTATTTCCGTGGTAGCAGTATCAATAATCAACTCAAGTATACCTATGTAACAAATGCCTACCAAGGCCTTGTGGTTGAAAAAGTTGCTTCTAATGCAAATCCTAAACTTACATTGAACAACTGCGTGCTCGATAATGTTTATGATATCGGTTTATTGGCTGTAAACAGTAGTGTTGTTGCCAACAACTGTCTTATCAGCAACTGCGGAACTAATATTGCACTGATTTATGGTGGCAATTATCAATTTAATCATTGCACCGTCGTTTCGTTTTCAAATTCATTTGTGCAACATAAGAACCCCGCAGTGAGCGCAACAAATTTTGTAAAACAAAATAACACGGTATATACGTCGCCGCTTACCGCTTCATTCACCAATAGTATTGTTTGGGGTGATGAGGGATTTGTTGACAACGAAATTGTGGTGCAGAAAGAAGGTACAGCAGCAGTAAATGTTACGTTGAACAATGTTTTATTCAGGACCAAGGTTGATCCTTTAAATACAAGTTTCAATAATGTGTTGAAGAATACAAATCCCGCATTTGACAGCGTAGATGTGATCCGTCGTATTTATGATTTCAGGTTAAAGGCGGGCTCCCCAGCCATTAATAAAGGTATGATCACGCCGTTAACCACGGATTTTAATGGGCTGTCGAGGGTTGGTTTGCCTGACCTCGGGTGCTATGAAAAGCAATAACATCCTAAAATTTGATGGAAGGAAGATCAAATCCACGGATTCGCATGATCTTTGAACATTCATTCAGAAATCCTGTTATTTACTAAACAATTAATTTTTATGATACGTTTACTTCTTGCCCTTGTGGTATTTGTTTCGTTTGCTTTTACGATCACTGAGAAAAAAGCAGTTAGCGCTTCTCCAACGGTTTACAATTTTAAAGTAGAAGGCCTTGAAGGTGGTGTGATCGATTTTTCAAAATACAAAGGAAAAAAGATCCTGATTGTGAATACTGCATCTAAGTGCGGATACACAAAACAATACACCGAACTGGAAGAGTTGTATAAAAAATATCAAGACAAATTAGTGGTAATTGGTTTCCCGGCGAACAATTTTGGCGGACAGGAACCGGGAACAAATGCAGAGATCAAAGAATTCTGCACCGGCACCTACAATGTTACATTTCCAATGGCAGCAAAGATCAGTGTAAAAGGTGATGATATGCACCCCCTCTACCAATGGCTTACTAGCAAAGAAAAAAATGGCGTGCTTGATGCCGAAGTAAAATGGAACTTCAACAAATTTTTACTCAACGAAAAAGGTGAGCTTGTTGCGTACTTTCCAAGTAAGGTAACGCCAATGAGTGAAGAGATTACCAGTAAGTTGTAACAAGACAACAATGTATTTTCAGAAAGCAGGAGCGATACTCCTGCTTTTTTCTTTTCGGCAAATCCTATCTTCGCCCAATGCAATTCTCTCACATTATTGGACAGCAGCCTGTGATTCAGCAACTGCAGGAAATGGTGGATCATAACCGCCTCAGCCATGCATTGCTGTTCATTGGAAAGGAAGGCAGTGGAGCATTGCCGCTTGCACTTGCTTTTAGTTCTTATGTAGTAATGCAAAGCGAAAAAAATAAACCTGTTGCAACCACAGCTGGTTTATTTGGTGATGAACCAGTGGCGGCACCTGCAAGTCATGGTGCTGAATTAGCTGAACAATATATTCACCCCGATATTCATTATAGTTATCCCGTTATTCCAAGAAAGAGTGGCGATAAACCTGTGAGTACCGATTACATTACTGAATGGCGTGAGTTCATTAAACAATATCCGTATGGTAATGTGTATGATTGGTTGCAATTTATTGGTGCCGAAAATAAACAGGGCAATATTACAGCCGCAGAATGTGCAGACATTATCCGCAAGCTTAATCTTAAAAGTTTTGAAAGTGAATACAAGATTCTTTTATTGTGGATGCCTGAGTATCTTGGCAACGAAGGAAACAAACTGTTGAAACTGATCGAGGAGCCCCCTCCTAACACCCTATTTATATTAGTAGCCGAAAACGAAAGTCTTGTTTTACCAACCATATTAAGTCGCTGCCAAACAGTTCGCATTCCGCCAATTGGTTTAAAAGATACTGCAACTGCCTTAGTGCAACGTAGTAAACTCAGCGAAGAACAAGCCATGCAAATTGCTGGTGTAAGTGAGGGCAATTACCGTGAAGCGTTACAACTTATTCAACATGCGGAAGAAGACTGGCAACAGTTATTAAGAGAATGGCTGAATGCAGTTTTAAAAACCGGCCCGGTTGCACAAGTAAAGTGGGTGGATGTTGCCAGTGCACTTGGTCGTGAAAAGCAAAAACAGTTCCTCCGTTACTTTACACATTTGCTTGAGCAAAGCATTCGCCTGCGAACGATGGGTGAAGAACATTTGCCCCTTACCGGCGCTGAAAAAGATTTTGCGATACGTTTAAATAAATTATGCGATATCAGTCAGCAGCAAGCCATCACGCAATTACTTGATGAAGCTGCATATCACATTGAGCGTAATGCAAACGCAAAAATGTTGTTCATGGCGCTAACCATTAAGCTTTATCACATCGTCGCAAATAAAACGGTGATAGAAATGAGTTAAGGTTCTTTCACACAGCTTGCACCAAGTTTTTAAACACCCTGCGCATTGCCCCCTTTAAACTCAACAGGTGTGTTTCTGCAAAACTTTATTACGGCCTGAAAATTGTTTATTTTTATCCATCTCAATGAAAATCATGAAAACAATCCTCTCCATTATCCTTACTCTCCTATTCTTTTCGGGTTCGGCACAATCCTATTTCTATATTAAAGGAAAAGTAATTGACGATAGTACAAGATTGCCATTAGAAGGTGCATCTGTGCTTTGTCAAAACACCACCAAAGGAACCATTACGAATAAAGAAGGTGAATTCAGGATGGAGTTGCCGGCAGGTGGTCATAACCTCGTTGTTACGTATACTGGTTACGAAACTGAAAGTGTACGTATCAGTTCTTCACAAGACAACAGCAACGAACTCAATATCATTTTAAAGAAAAAAGAAAAGAAACTGGAAGAAGTAGTTATACAGGCCAGTACAGAAGTAAAAGATGGCTGGACCAAATACGGAAAACAGCTCTCAGATTATTTTATCGGAAGTACACCTTTTGCAAAGCAATGCAACATTGAAAATCCTGCTGCTCTCAAATTTTATTTTTCCCGCAAACGAAATGTATTAAAAGTGAAAGCTGAAGAGCCAATTGTTGTCATGAATTATGCATTGGGTTACCGCATCAGCTACCAGCTCGATTCATTTATTTATGACTACAACAGCAAGTTCAGTTCTTATGCAGGCGTAGCTTTTTATGCAGAGCTTGATTCCACAGCTGAACAAAAAAATGTCTGGTTGAAGAACCGGGAGAAAGCTTATTTGGGTTCAAGATTGCATTTTATGCGTTGTTATTACGACAGCACTCTGGCTGATAACGGATTTGTAATAGAGCATGTTTACAACGACACCATCACCGCAAAACCGAAGATCCGCACCGTAGAAAATCCATACGACTCTGCCGTATATGTTTTAATAGATAGTGTTGATAGAGAAATCAATCTCTTTGGGAAATACAGGATCGTGTACACGTTGCAGCCAATGGAAAAAGAATACCTGGTTGCTAACAAATATCCACTAAGTGCAAAAGAACAACTCTCCACATTGGAATTGCTCAATGGATTTGTGATAACAGAAAATGGTTTCTTTTATGAACAACACGAAGTGATCAACAGTGGTTACTGGGCATGGAAAAATTTAGCTGATCAGTTACCGTATGATTATTGGCCGGAAGATTAACAGACAGTTCTAAGTTCTGAGCTTTTGAGTTGGGTAGAAAACATTATTCTTTTCCTTCAAGCCTTTTTACTTTCTCCCACAATTCAGGAATACGTTTTACCCAAACGAGCTCCTTTCTTTTTCGTAATGCATCATCAACTGGCGTACCGAAGTAGGTTTTGTTTCCTTCAATAGATGATGGAACACCGCTTTGTGCAAACACAACAGCATTTTCTCCAATCGTCAACGTTTTACTTACGCCTGCCTGTCCCCACAATACGACTCCGTCTTTAATAGTAACGGCACCAGCTACACCAACCTGTGCTGCGAACAAACAATTTTTCCCAATAACACTATCATGACCAATATGCACCTGGTTATCGAATTTGGTACCCCGGCCAATAACTGTATCATGAGTAACACCTTTATCAATGGTGCAACCAGATCCCATTTCTACGTCATCTTCAATGATCACTCTGCCGCAGCTTTCCATCTTTTTATACCAAACGTCACGATTCTTTTTTGTGTTGAAGTAAAATGCATCGCTGCCTATAACTGTTCCGGCATGCAGAATGACATTGTTGCCAATTACAGTGTGATCGTAAATTGAAACATTAGGATGAATAATACAGTTTGTTCCAATGGTTACATCGTTGCCAACAAATGCACCGGGCATAATAACTGTTCCTTCGCCAATAACGGCAGACTTGCTTACCAATTGACCAGACGGGGTGAACGGACGAAAGTGTCGCACAATTTTTAAATAGGCTTCAAAAGGTTCCTCGCAAACAAGCAATGCTTTTCCTTCGGGAACTTCCGTTTCTTTATTAATGATGATAAAACTTGCTGCCGACTGAATACACTTATCATAATATTTTGGATGATCAACAAACACAAGGTCACCTTCTTCCACTTTATGTATTTCGTTAATGCCTGTTGCTAATCCACTTTTATTTCCTGTAACAACTGCGCCAATCAGTTCAGCAATCCATTGTACAGGAACGGGAGAAGGAAACTTCATACATTGATTTTTGCCAAAGGTAATATGTTTCTGTGTGCAGCAACAAACCATGAAATGAGTGGTAACAATTGTTGACAGCAGTTGAAATTTTCACAGGCATATGAATTGCACTACCTAAAAACTAATAACACCAAATCGACGACTGAAACCAAAAATGTTCTGCAAAACCAGAAAAACAACCCTTCGGGAAAACTTTTTTTAAAATTTTTTTTTCGGCAATTTTTGCGGTTTCTCATGTCAACAAAACAACTTGTTTCTTCAACTTTAAAATATCATTTCAAACATTCGTCACCATTACAAAAACAAAATGCATATTTACGCACTACGCTGAAACCATTGTAAACACAGCATTTCAGAAGAAATGTTTTTTATAACAAGAAGTAGCATTCGTTCATGAAATAAAAAATAAGCATTGTAGTTACATTCATTTTTATCTTTAACTGCTTCAAAAATGCATAACCCTTTTCCACACGCAAATTCAAAATGTGAATAAAATTTTTTTGAAAAATTTTTTATATCGGAGAAATTATTTTTAATATTGTGCAGGGAAAGAAATTTCCTGGTACTTACTAACCCATCCATCATAAAAGCTCGGTGTCTTCCGGGCTTTTTATTTTTCATCCATCTTCATTTTTAATCACAACAATCGCTGCTAACAAAACAAGTGTCGTTGTTATACTACACAAGCTTGTTTCAATTAAATGATTCTGTACAAACGAAATTCTTTACATTGCTTAAAAATAAGCTATGCTTAAATCAATGACCGGTTTTGGAAGAACCGAAGAGGCTGCCGGTGATAAAACATTCCTGGTTGAAATTAAATCGCTAAACGGAAAACAGTTTGAACTTAATTTAAAACTTACTCCGTTATTAAAACCATACGAGTTTGCTATCCGCAATACTTTATCAGAACAATTACAACGTGGCACTATCGACTGCAGCATTTCTTTAAAACAAAATGGCGGCAGCGGTGCAATCACTATTAATAAGGAAATGGCAAAAGCTTATTTCCATCCGCTCAAAGAAGTGGCTACTGATCTTGGCCTCGAGTTAAGTGAATATGTTTTAGCTGCTCTGCTCCGTTTGCCTGATGTGGTAGTGCCCAACACCGATATTTTAAGCGAAGATCAATACGGGCAGTTTAAACAAACCCTGCAAAACGCCATCAACGCCATTAACAAGCACCGCCTGCTTGAAGGCTCTGCACTGGAAAAAGATCTCGTTGAACGAATTAATAATATACTTGCCTACCAGGAAAAAATTTCTGAACTCGAACCTCTTCGTCAACACAAAATGAAAGAAGAGCTCCGCCGCAAAATGGAAGAACAAGTGGGTAAAGAGAATTATGATGCAAACAGGCTGGAGCAGGAAATGATCTACTATATTGAAAAGATCGACATCAGCGAAGAGCAGGTGCGTTTACGCAACCATTGCGATTATTTCCTCAACATTATGAAAGAAGGAGAAGAGTCGAAAGGAAAAAAACTCGGCTTTGTATTGCAGGAAATAGGTCGTGAAATTAACACCACCGGCGCAAAAGCTTACGACTCTGGTATTCAGAAACTGGTGGTACTTATGAAAGACGAACTGGAAAAAGCTAAAGAGCAGGTGTTGAATATTCTTTAATGGAGCCCATATATTTGTAAAAACATTTCGCTTGAAATCATTGCAACGTTTACATACCCGTGCAACTTCACTCTTTGCAGGTTCACTCATCATTTCCACTTTGTTGCTGGCCGGTTGCAGTTCTATTGATGCCTTTGAAAAAAATGCAGAGATACCTAAGCACGAATGGGCTTATAGTTTTCAGCCGGAAGTTCAGTTTGATATCACCGATACTATTTCACCTTATAATGTACTGGTTACTTTACGCCATACAGATGCGTATGCCTATAAAAACATCTGGCTTTTTCTTTCAACCCGCCAACCCGGCGATAGCACGTTTCAGAAAGAACGTTTTGAATTAACACTACAAGACCAGGAAGGCAAATGGATAGGAACAGGTATGAGCGATATTTGGGAAGTACGTTACCCGTTATTTAATAATATAAGGTTTACCAAAAAGGGTATTTACACTATCAGGCTGCAACAAACAATGCGTGACAATCCGTTGTTACACGTAATGAACGCCGGCATACGTATTGAAAAAGTAAAATCATAATGGCTTATACCAACAAAGTATATAGTTTCCGCAATTTCTCCTTCTGGTTCTGGATTCTTTTAATTTATGTAATAGCTGCGTTGGTGTGGTGGTTTATTTCGCTTGAACGGCAAAGTGCCGACATGACTACATTAAAACTTGCCCAACTAAAACTCGACGATCCGAAATATGATCTTTTACGTGAGGAAACACTTCTTTTCCAAAAAAGACAATCGGCAAAATACGTGGGCGAAGGCTTGACATTTCTTGCCTTGATTCTTGCGGGCGCAGTGTTTGTCTATCGTTCTATCCGTAAGCAAATCGAAGTATCGGCACTCCAGCAGAATTTTATGATGGCCATTACGCATGAATTAAAAACGCCTATCGCTACTACCCGTCTTAGTATTGAAACGGTATTACGTCGTAAGCTGGATGAAGTGCAGCAACAAAAATTATTATTGAGTGCTTTGAGCGAAACAAACCGGTTAAACATTCTCACCAATAATATTCTCCTTGCATCGCAAATGGAAGAAAAGAATTTTCAGCGTGAACATGAAGAAGTAAACCTTGCCGATGTGGTTGAAACCGTGGTAAGCGATTATAAGAATCGTTACCCCGGCCGCCGTATTGAAGCCAGTGCAGATAAAGACCTTTATATAGAAGGTGATGAATTGCTGATCCAGATTGCGTTGAGTAATCTTATAGATAATGCCTTGAAATATGCACCTAAGGAAAGCCCGGTGTATGTCGATTTAATGGATGATAATGAAACAACGCAGATTAAAGTAAGCGACGAAGGCATGGGTGTACCCGACGAAGAAAAGAAAAAGATATTTGAAAAGTTTTACCGCAGCGGCAACGAAAACACACGCAAAGCAAAAGGAACCGGTCTGGGTTTATATCTCACCCGCAAGATCATTACCGATCACAATGGTGATATATTTGTGATGAACAATACGCCACGTGGAAGTATTTTTGTAATTCAGTTTTAAACCTGCACACATGTCGGCCACAAACAAAGCCTCCATTTTATTGGTGGAAGATGAAGAGCATTTATCAGATGCATTGAAACTAAACCTTGAACTCGAAGGTTATGAAGTAACAACAGCAGGCGACGGTGTAGCTGCTCTTAAGGCTGTGGAGAATGAATATTTCGACCTGATCATTATGGATGTGATGATGCCCGAAATGGATGGCATCAGTGCCACTGAAAGTATTCGCATACGTAAAAACGATGTGCCTATTTTAATGCTGAGCGCAAAGAACACATCACATGACCGTGTGCTGGGTTTAAAGAAAGGTGCCGACGATTATCTTACGAAACCTTTTAACCTGGAAGAGTTGCTGCTTCGTGTTGAAAAGCTGATTGACAAGAACAAAAAGATCCAGGATAAAGATACCATAGGCGAAACCTACAGCTTTGGCAATAACAATATCGATTTTAAAGCGCAGGAAGCAACCAACTTTAAACGGGAAAAAATACAATTGAGCAAAAAAGAAAGCATGTTGCTACACCTGCTTATTGAAAATAAGAATGAAGTTGTAACCCGTGAAAAAATTCTGCAGGTTGTTTGGGGTTACAATGTTTATCCTACCACCCGCACCATAGATAACTTTATTCTCAACTTCCGTAAGTATTTCGAAGAAGACAGCCGCAACCCTGTTTATTTCCATTCCGCAAGAGGTGTTGGGTATCGTTTTGTGGAGGGAGAGTGAGTCGAACTGAAAAAAATACATGGCGATATGAGGGATCATCTAATTTTGATTTTACTCATTTTACTTCAACTTGGTTGTTCAACAAAACACTATAAAGATGAGGTTGAATATATTAAGATAATTACTTTTTCACATGCCGATAGTGTAACCCCCTATAACAAAGGACAAGGGTTATTTAATTATTTGTATTTCGACCCCAAAAAGGATTCGGTCATACTTAGAATTCCAGTTCGTATCGAAAGCGATACTATAATTTATAAAACTTCAATAGGTCAATTCAACGACTACCTTTACCTTGACACACTATTTTCTGCAGTAAAAAAATTGAGACGAGAACATGTCGGCATTATACCTGACCGTAGTGGCTATGGGGATGCTGGCTATTCTGGCCCTACATTTTATTTTGAATTTAAAGACAAGGACGGTTTATTCTATTACTATTTCCAATTAGATGGTAATGATACCCTTTATCGGTTTAGTAAGTTTTTTCATCGGCTTGATGAATTGTCTTGGAAAAGAGAAACAGTTAAAAACAGGCTTATTAATAGCGATAGCGAAACAGTGTCGGCATTTAAACGGTTGGGAGTCTATGAAAAAATAGAGGCTCCTTACATTCCACTGCCGTGTGAATCTAGCATTGATTTTTCGAAAATACATGGCAACTGGAGATCGGTTGGCGATAAACATAATAGAGATCTAAAAAGATACCTTAAACTTACTCTAAGCAAAAATGGCACATTTAGTTTTGTGCGATTACCTACTGACTCTTCATCTATTGTAGTTTCCGGAAATTTCATTTTGAACGCAAAAAGGAATACTGTTACTTTAAGTCGCAATCAGTCAAAACGAACATATCAAATCCTGAAACTTTCTGAGACTTGTTTTGAATATATAGATCTTGAAAAATCCGATACAATAAGAATGGACAGGCTTTCAACAACATTGAATGTTCCGTCTAATTTCGAATAGTCGTTGTCACCCCCGGAGGAAGGCGATTTGAAAACAAGCTAAAGCAACAAATTCTCTATCGCCATTTTTCCTACCTTCCTGCAAACTTGCCATCATGAACAAGGTCTTCATTTTCCTTTTCACCGTTCTTCTCTATAACTGTACCGAACAACAAAAGCAATCAACAAACAGCAACGGTTGGGCCATGCTCAACTTTGTAAAAGTGGATAGTCTCAATCCAATTCTGCAACCTGATTCTTCGCAGCAATTCAATTGCCCAGTGAGCAAACAAACGGTAAACTGGGAAGAACGCAATGTACTCAATCCCTCTGCCGTCGTTAAAGATGGAAAAGTGTATTTGCTCTATCGTGCACAGGACAGGCATATGACTTCACGCCTGGGACTTGCAGTGAGTGATGATGGTTTGCATTTTACCAAACTGCCACAACCGGTTTTCTTTCCCGATAATGACAGTATGAACATCTACGAATGGAAAGGTGGTGTGGAAGATCCTCGCCTCGTTGAAAGTGAAGATGGCACTTATGTTCTTACTTATACTTCTTACGATGGCAAAACAGCACGGCTTTGTTTAGCTACATCAAAAGATTTGAAAACATGGGCCAAGCATGGATTGGTGTTGAATAATGAAAAGTATAAAGACAGCTGGTCGAAATCGGGAGCTATTGTTGCCAAACAAAACGGAGAGAAAATCGTAGCTACAAAGATCAACGGAAAGTATTGGATGTATTTCGGCGATACGGATCTGTTCATGGCATCGTCTGATGATCTCATTCACTGGACCGTTGCTGAAAATGAAGAAAGCAAAAAACTCATTGAAGTATTACATCCACGCATGGGTTATTTCGATAGTCGGTTAGTTGAGCCCGGTCCTTATGCGCTGTTGCAGAACGATGGCATTCTCTTGATTTACAACGGCAGCAATGCTGCGAATTTTAACGACAGCAGCATGCCGAAGTTTACTTATGCAGCAGGACAGGCTTTGTTCGATAAAAATGAACCCTGGAAATTGATCAGTCGTACAGATTCCAATTTTATTCGTCCTGATAAAGACTATGAACGTATTGGCGAAGTGAATGAAGTATGTTTTGTTGAGGGACTTGTTTACTTTAAGAACAAATGGTTTTTGTATTACGGAACAGCCGATTCAAAAATTGCAGTGGCGGTGAAGGAATGATTCGTGAATATTATTTTACTCCTATTACAAAGAGACACGTGAAAAAATTCGGAACAGTTTCCTTACTGGTTTATACCGTGATCATAGGGTTAATGATTCCACTGATATTGCTTTTAAAAGAGGCTTCATTCAACAAAGATTATTATCCAACTGAATTCATTCTATTTATTGCCTTTTTAATGCTTGATTTTGTCTCTCTTTTAAGTTTTCATGGTTTCAAAAATAAAGCATCATTTGTAAAACAAGTATTCCAATACCTTTCGGCAACTCTTATTACAATTGGGTTTGCTATACAGACAATAGAATCGATTGACTTCTTTTATGATATTAGTTCTGCTTCCGCAGATATTATTGTTTTGACTTGCTTTATCTTGTTTTGGCTAATCAGCATTGGATCTATCGTTGCTCTTGTCAAATTTCATAATTAGCCCTTCTTAGTATCGTTCGCAAACTTCCAATTTATTAAATTTTTTTACGGGTTGATTGGATATCCTTTCTAACCTAGCAAGTAAGAGTAAAAAACTTCTTTAACTCATGGCTAGTGGGACAACATAGAATTCGTTAAATTGAGCATAGAATTACAATCGGTCTATACATGAGAAAAATGTTCCTGCTTGCTTTGCTATTGCCTGTACTGTCGTATAGCCAGGTATTGGTGAAAGAGATCAAAGAAAACCATCCGGTTGAAAAAGACGAGATTTATATTTTCCCCACCGTTAAAGCAAAAAGCAAAAGCGTAACTAGCAGTATCAATAACACATTGGTCAGTGATTTTCTTGACATCGAAAGGAACAAGATCAAGAAAAGCATTTTTGAAAATATATGGCCGAATGAAGAGAACAGCAACGGACGGCTTTCAGATATATCCTACGAGGTATTGCAAAATAGCAAACGTATTTTCAGCATCAGCATTTCAACCGAGGGTTGTGGCGCTTATTGCGAACCGTTCACCCGTTATTACAATTTCGATTTGCAAACGGGCAAGTTATTTAAACCCGAAGTCTTATTCACTCCTTCGGGCCAAAAATTATTGCTTGCAGCAATAAACAAACAAAAGAAAGAATTACTGCAGCAGAAAATAAGATCGGCCAAAGAATTATTATCAAAAAAAGGTTCGGCGATTGATAAGGATGACCAGGAATACTATCAAGAAATGATTGAAGTTTACAGCAACTGTCTCGACACTCAATTGTATACTTCTCTTGAATACATACAATTCAGCCTGCAGGAAAAAACACTGGTTGTATTTACCGGCCGTTGCTCTGCACATGTAAACCGCAATGTTGATGAATTGGGCGATTTTGAATTTGGCTTCTCGCTTGCCAACTGGAAAAAACATTTCAGCGAATACGGGCTTTCATTACTCAGGAAATAAGCAGGTGAATGCCTTTATCAATCAGTTCGCCAGCCAATCAACATCATCGCTGTTTACGATTTCTCTCTCTATCTTAACTCCTCAACTTATGTTATGAATCTGAAAAATATTCAAACAGAAATCGATGCTGCTTTTCTTTACCAGAAACTGGCAACGCATGAAGACGATCCGGTTATTGCCAATGTGTTCAGGCAAATGAGTGAAATTGAAAACAGTCATGCCTTAGCGTTTGCTGCAAAGGAAAAGATCGACGCTTCACTTCTTCCCAAACCATCGTGGCGGGCAAACAGCTTAAATCTTATCGGCAAAATATTTGGTTATGATTATGTGCTTGGTGCGTTGATGGATACAGAGAAAAGTATTTCAAATGCCATTGTTCAAACCAAAAAGAAAAACAAAGAAGAAATCACCGGCAGCGAAACAACGCATGTAAAAATTCTTCGCAGCATTTTAGAAAAAGAAACACAAGTATCGGGCAAGCAACTATCGAGGTTTGAAAAGAAACATCGTACTGTTGGTGGCAACGCTATTCGGGCAGCAGTGTTGGGCGGTAACGATGGATTGGTTTCTAATTTCAGTTTGGTGATGGGTGTTGCTGGTGCCACACAAGGTCAACAAGGAGTTTTATTAGCAGGTCTTGCAGGATTACTGGCAGGTGCTTTATCGATGGCATTGGGCGAATGGATCTCGGTAAAAAGTTCGCAGGAATTATACGAAAACCAGATGCAACTGGAAATGGATGAACTGGAAACAAATCCTGAAGGAGAGAAAAAAGAAATTGCCTTGATCTATATGGCAAAGGGAATTGATGAACAGCAAGCTTACTTTCTTGCTAATGAAATCATGAACGATAAAACAAAAGCGCACGAACTGTTGGTGAAAGAAGAACTGGGTATTGATGCAGAAGAATTAAAAGGATCGGCTGTTGAAGCGGCTGTCTATTCCTTTATTTTATTTGCCATTGGTGCTATAATACCCGTTGCACCTTTTTTATTTACAACCGGCTTTACAGCTATTTCCATAAGTGTTGCTGCAAGTGCTGCGGGTTTGTTCCTGATTGGCGCTGCTATTACTTTGTTCACCGGAAGAAATGTTTGGTTCTCAGGTTTCCGTCAAGTATTATTTGGTTTACTTGCTGCAGCCATCACCTTTGGCATTGGTAAGTTGATCGGTGTATCTATTGCAGGATAAGCAAAACAAAAACGAGCGGATAAAATTGTTTCGCAGTTTATACGTTCAGTCGACTCATTGTTGTTTTAATTATCCACGTCTCCCTAATACCACTAATTTTTGTGTAGCTTGATCTGGTACAGCAACATTTTTACAAATTTCTGGCGGTAGTTTTTAAAAAAACATGGTCATGAACAAACTATTTCAAGATTTTACTGCACTGATTTTGGGGTTAATTGTGATGCTGTTTGCTGCATGTAAAGAAAGAAGTTCAGCCCCATCAAAAGAAGAAATCAGTGAAATCAATCTTAAACGTGGCAATGTTGTTTTGTGTGGACCTTCCGATGAACAATTCGGCACTGTTGAATTTATCACTTCGTGCTCCCCAAAAACCAAAAAAGACTTTGACCTGGCGATTGCCTTATTGCATTCGTTTGAATATGATGAAGCAGAAAAAGTATTTGCAAAAGTAATTGAAGAAGAACCAACCTGTGCCATGGCTTATTGGGGAGTGGCTATGAGTAATTATCACCAGGTATGGCCATCCCCGCCAACAGAAGCAGAGCTGAAGAAAGGAACAAAAGCCATCTTAATTGCACAAGGGTTAAAGAATAAATCAAAAAAAGAAACAGATTACATTGATGCGATGGCATTGTTCTACAAAGACTGGAGTACCATCGATCATCGTAGCAGAACACTCTTTTTTGAAAAAGAAATGGAAAAGCTTTACACGAGCTACCCTACAGATAAAGAAGTTGCTGCGTTTTATGCCCTGTCACTTGTAGGCGCTGCAGATCCTGCTGACAAAACATATACCAAACAACGGAAAGCAGGAACCATCTTAACGGCTCTTTATCCGAATGAACCTAATCATCCCGGAATTGTGCATTACATTATTCACACGTATGATTATCCCGAGCTTGCGTCGCTTGCATTGCCTGCTGCAAGAAAATATGCATCTATTGCTCCATCGTCGGCACATGCACAACATATGCCTTCGCATATTTTTACACGCCTTGGTCTGTGGGCTGAATGTATACAATCAAATCTTATTTCAACTTCGTCTGCAAAATGTTATGCAGAAACGGCTGGCATCAAAGGTCATTGGGATGAAGAACTGCATGGTATGGATTATCTCGTGTATGCTTATCTGCAGCGTGGGGAAAATAATTTAGCTAAACAGCAATATGAGTATTTGAAGACTATAACAGAAGTATATCCTGTTAATTTTAAAGATGCTTATGCATTTGCAGCTATTCCCTCCCGCTATTATCTCGAAAATAAATTATGGAAAGAAGCGGCGGGCATGGAAATGCACCCAATTGATTTTCCATGGCAAAAATTTCCGTGGCAAAAAGCGATCACCCATTTTACACGGTTGATGGGAGCTGTTCATACTAACAAACTTGATGCAGCAAAAACTGAATTGAAAAATCTGGACAGCATGCGTCAATTACTGATCGCAGAAAAAGACATGTACAAAGCCAACCAGGTGTTGATACAATTAAAAACAGGCGAAGCGTGGATACTTTTTAAAGAAGGAAAAACAAACGAAGCCTTAGTTCAAATTACAGCTGCTGTTGAATTGGAAGATAAAACAGGAAAAAGTCCTGTTACTCCTGGGGAAATTATTCCTGCACGTGAATCAATGGCTGATATGTTATTGCAGATGAATAAACCAACAGAAGCATTGGCAGCTTACGAAGCAAATTTGAAAACTCATCCGAACAGGTTCAATGCTTTGTATGGTGCCGGATTAGCAAGTGAACTCTCAGGTGATAAAGAGAAAGCAAAACACTATTACAGCCAGCTGCTCACAACAACTAATTCTCCAAACAGCAACAGACCTGAAATTGAAAAAGCAAAATCCTTTTTAAAGAAAGATGTCATCGCTATGCGAAAGTAAATGTTGATTTATGATCGCTTATCCACTTCCTGCATCAACTCTTTTGACTTTTCCATCAGCAGTTCCCTGTTATCTGTTATTTCTATTGGACTAAACACAGCTAACTCACAAGCTTGTGAAAGTTCCTGGAATTGTGTTGCGAGGTCGGGCCAGCTTTTTTGCTGCAGTGCCTGCACCAGTTGTGTATTGCTGATATTTTTTGTTTGCAGATCGAGGCGTTCAATTAAGAAATCCTGCACACCCTGCATCAGTAATGTGTAAAACTGTTTTGGATGGAATCCCTGCAATACATAAGCTGCAGGTTGCAAATAAGCATCCATTGGTTTTTGTGGTTGAATATCTTCTTCAACCGGTTGCTGAACAACTTTCTTTTCTTCTGCTTTCTTTTCCTTTTTGTGTTGAACGAAAAAGATTCCAATGATCAATACCAGCAAACCACTGCCGACGCTTGCTACCCATACCCAACGTGGTAACCCTTCTTTTACAATTGGCTCATCATGTAATACAGGCGTTTTTCGTTTAACTGCTGCCGTTACGTTCAATTGCAGACTGTCGCTTGAAACTGTATGATAAGTTTTTGTTTGTTCATCAAAATAAGAAAAGTTGATGCGTGGTATAACAAATGTTCCTGGCTTTGAAACAGCGAAAGGAATATCAAAAGTCTTCGCTCCGCTGATAGGTGCATTGTGTTTGTCAATTTCTTCGCTCAGCTTTGCATCAAACGAATCAACACCCGTTGGCCAATGAACAGTTGGAGCAGTGATCATTGGTAAATTGCCTTTCCCTTTAATCACCACACGCAGAGTAGCATAATCATTTGCCGCAATACTTGTGTTGAGTAGCGATGCCTGCATGCTGAAATTACCCACAGCACCATCAAAACTTTCAGGTTTATTATTTTCCGGCAAATCACGCACCGTTACTTTTAATGAATCACTTTTCAGAATGATGGTTTCCTGGATGACGTCGCCATTGCTGTATTCTTCTTCTTTTACTTTTTCCATAACAGCATCAAGCCAGGTGTTGGTTTCCTTCGAGCTCCTTGCCTTTGCCTTGATCATGCGTACCAGGTTTTCCACTTCAACGGGTTCAATTACCAATTGTCCCGATTGCAAAGGGAACAATTGTACTTTACGAATAAGATAACAGTTATACAATTTTCCATTGTACATCTCTTTCGAAAAAATACCTGTTTCCGGTTGCTCCATATCCACTACCGAAAATCCGTTGAGCGATGGTCGCTTTACAATTTTCGATTCGCTGTCGAGCCGTGTAAATAATTTAAACGTAGCAAGCACCGGTTCGCCTACGAAGCAAGTATGCTTGTCTACAGTTGCTTTAATAAAAAGGTTCTTTGCAACTTTATCTTTCAAATTTTCATTTGGCATCAGGTAATAATCGGGACGCTCTTCTTCCAGTTGCGTTGCAGCACCTGCTTCCTTCACAAAAATGAAAATGGGTGATGACGTGGCGATTTTTCCTTTTGCCTTTACAATGGCTGAAGCAATGGGCAAGCGTCCTTTTATTTTTGGACGCAGTGTGATGGTGTAGGTAATATATTCTGAAAGTGAGCCGTTCACCCATGTCCATCCATTGGTTTGATCGAAGCCGCTCATCTGTTCAAAATTGCGGAAGGATGGCGGCGTAAAATCATCGATCTGGTTGGCACCTTCCACGACAAACTGAAGTTGAAAACTTTCATTTTGCTGCACAACTGTTTTACTGGGAATAACTGACAGTTTCACTTGTGCTGTTGTACCAAAAGACAAAAGCAGAAACAAGATGAACATAAGGCGATATGATTTACAGCCAAACATGTGTACACAAATTTAACGCAAGTGCATGGTTAGGAAATAGCCGTTGGTGTAAGTTGATGTTAAAAAGGACCGCAGATTTGTTGATGTGTGTGATGATAATGATGAAACCAGTTGAGAAGAATGGGCAATTGGCAATAAGCAATGGGCAAATCTGTAAGCTTACGAGTTCATCGGCGGCTATCATTTAATCATTATCATCAATGGTTATCATAAATCATCACCGGTCAGAGATCGCCCAATTGCGGCCTGATGATGATATCTTCCACGCAGGCCTGCGGCGATAATTGCGAACTGGCATAAACCATTTTTGCAATATCATCGGCCTCCATAATACGCTTGTCGGAATTATCGAACCCACTCCATGAATCGGTCATAACAGCACCGGGAAAAACTGTTGTTACTTTTATGAGATGGGGTTTCATTTCTTCACGAAGGTTTTTGCTAAACCCATGCATGGCGTATTTGCTGATGCTGTACGCTCCACCATTTTTATAAGCATGTAACGATGCAATAGAACACATGTTGAAGATATGACCACGGGAACCATTTGTCGCATCCTGTTTCATCAGTTGAGGTAACAGTTTTCGTGTGAGATGATAAGCACTGTACAGATTAGTAGCGATCATTTCTTCGAGGCAACCCTCTTCTTCATTGTGAACGCTACCCGGCAGAAAGTTGCCTGCGTTATTCACCAGCACGTCGATGTTGAAATTATTTTCCAACACCCATTTGCCAAAATCGTCAACTTGTTCCCGTTTACTGAGATCTTTTGCTTTGGCTTTGATTGAGACCGTTGGATATTTTTCCTGCAGTTCCGCCACTGCCTTGTAAAGCGCTATTTCATTTTTTGAACTAAGCAACAAGCCATGACCATTTGCTGCAAATATTTCTGCAATGGCTTTTCCAATTCCCCGTGATGCGCCGGTGATAACAACGTTCATAGTTAAGTTCGATTTACGAAATACGAAGTACGAACTTTTTTAGTTGTAACGGTACTTCTATCTTCGCAGCCTGTAGTTTTCAATTATGAAATACCGTCATATCTTTTTCGATCTTGATCATACCCTCTGGGATTTTGATGCCAATGCAATGGAAACACTGGCTGATGTGTATAAAGCACTCGATCTTCAGGCAGCAGGCATTAACGATTTTGATTTGTTCTGCAAACATTACCTGCATCACAATGCTTTACTCTGGGATCGTTACCATCATGGTTATATTTCAGCCGATGACCTTAAATGGAAGCGGATGTGGCGCACGTTGCTTGAATTTAAAAATGGCAGCGAAGAACTGGCCCGTAAAATGAGCGGCTACTTCCTGGATGTGTTACCTACCAAACAAAACCTTTTTCCACATACACATGAAATATTGAGTCATTTAAAAGAGAAGCAATACAAGCTGCATCTTATCACCAATGGTTTTGAAAAAACGCAATGGCGTAAGCTCGATAACAGTAAGCTTGGACATTACTTTGAAGAAGTGATCACGAGCGAAGGAAGTAACAGTGTGAAGCCTAACAAAGAAATTTTTGAATATGCACTTCGTGTTACAGGCGCAGAACTTAAGCAAAGTATTATGATTGGTGATAATTTAGATGCAGACATTCAAGGCGCTATCAATGCAGGAATGGATTCCATTTTTGTAAATCATATCAACGCTGAGTTAAAGAACGTAAAACCAACTTATGTGATTTATCATTTGAGAGAATTGGAAACTATTTTCGTATAGGCAATTGTCAACAATCACTATGCACAAAAGCCTGACTTAACGGTCAGGCTTTTATTTTTCAATTCATTATTGTTAATTATCGCTGGAATAATCAATATTCCGCTAACACTGTTACACCACCTTTCACCACTTCGTTCAACTTCACATTGATCTTTGTTCCGGGAGGCAGCAGTATATCAACACGTGAACCGAATTTGATAAATCCGAGTTCACCACCTTGCTCTACTTTTTGTCCGGGTTGCAAATAGTTAACGATGCGTTTTGCAACAGCACCTGCAATTTGTTTTACGAGAATCACAATCCTGTCGTTGCTTAAAACCACGCTATGACGTTCATTTTCTGTTGATGATTTTGGATTCCATGCAACAAGATATTTTCCTTTGTGGTATTGCGAATAATTTACTTCGCCCGCAATAGGATTTAAGTTAACATGTACGTTTGCAGGGCTCATGAACACACTTAACTGAATGCGTTTGTCTTTAAAGTATTCAACATCGGTTATTTCTTCAATAACTACCACCTTTCCATCGCAGGGACTGTAAATAGCGTGTTCATTTTTGGGCGTAACACGTTTGGGAATTCGAAAGAAGGAAACAATAAACAGGAAAAAAAACAAAGTAACTGCAAAAATGAGCCAGGCAAGTGCAGGTAAATTCGGACTTATAAAATTAAATGCAAGCAGGTTAATGATCACAAATAATACCGCTGCAATAGATATACTTTTAAATCCTTCTCTGTGAATAGTCATGAAACAAATTTGAATAGCGAAAATACAAAGATTCGCCCTATTGATATTGTTGTTTACCAAACTTCTGCCAATGCTCAATTGCATAGCTTAGAAAAGCCTTCGGAGCTTTGCTGAAGGCTGTATCTGCTTTCCAGGTTCCACCAATGGAATCTTTTTGCATGAGCATTAATTCTTCCCCACGAATAGCGTATTTCTGCCCGCCTTCATACATGAGCAATTTTTTCTCATTGGGGCTTACATCACCTTTACAACTCAAAGCATATACCATTGTAATTTCAGCAAGACCGTTGCTATCAAGATCAGTAATCGTTAAATGATCATCATAAAAAGAACACACAATATCTAGTTCACAATTATTTATCTGATCCATCATTTTCCACTTTGTAACAAACCCGCTATCTGTTTTCTGGTAAAGCACAGCTGATAATTTTGCCGAAGCGTTGGTTTGTCCTTTTTCAATATACGCCCCGGTTTCATAAAGCACCAACCAGTTTTCGCCAGATACATCATGCCATTTCTTTGCACGTTTCAATTGATAAGAACTCGGCAAAGGCAACAAAGCACTTACGGCTGCCGTAACTTCTTCCACTTCCGATACAACTTTTTCTTCCTGCACCACCGTTGTATTGCTTTCCTGTTTTTTGTTTTTACAGGAAAGCATAAGAGAGAATAATAACAACAGTATGCAATAACGCATCATTAGCTTATTAGTTTTAATAACAACCACACAAAAGGTGTTGCCAGTAATAGAGAATCGAAACGATCGAGAAAACCGCCATGGCCTGGCATAATACTTCCACTATCTTTTACATTGGCCAAACGCTTAAGTTTACTTTCAAGCAAATCGCCAAAGGTACCAGCAATGGCTGCAACTGCTGCAATAACTGCCCACAACCACACCGAAGTTGATTGACTGAAATAACCCAGTAACCACATCACTGCCACCGCTAAAATAATACCACCAACAGTTCCTTCCCATGTTTTTTTAGGAGAGATGGGGCTGAGTGGTGTCTTGCCAATGAGCGAACCAACTATATAAGCCATTGTATCATTGATCCAGATGGAGCCGATAATGATAAGCGGTATGGCATAGCCGCTGATTTTCGCCAGCAGCGTTGAGATATTCGTAAACGAATCTTCATCAGTGCCTGTCGGCATCCACATTGCACCACTTCGCAAGTGAAGCAATAATCCCCAACTTAGCGAAATGTATAATAATCCAAATATTGAATGAGCGATGTATTTTATGTTGAAGTGTTTCGAAAACAATAATTCACTGATAGGTACCAGCAAAAAACCAACAAGCATCAATGCCCATCCAGCAGAATGAAGTGAAACATTGTTAGCAATATACCAATCGGCAGTAAAGAATAACATCAAACCATAACCACCAATCATTACACCATACTTATGAAATGGATTAATAGTTTGATAGCCTTTATCAATTAACCCAACGAGTTTCTGGTATTCGAACCAGCAACCAAAATGAACCACACTGAATAACAAAAGGAAACTCCATTTATTCCACAACAAACCAAACAACATCACCACAACAAACAAAATAGCTGTGAGTGCACGTGTGCGGAATGTTTGCCAGTTAAATGCCATGAAGAAATTTGTTATTTAAGATATTGGTTTTGCGAGGTTGGCTCTTGTCCGGCTGCAATACTGTCGGGATATACTTTGGTTGCAGTAATTTTTTTCAGCAGTATAAATAATCCCACCAATACAGCCGCACTAATTAAACCCGCCCACCAGGGAGCGCTGTCACCAACTTCCATATCCACTTTTTTATTTTTCATGTACTGCCAGTAAAGAATAGTTACCATTAACGCATTATTAAAGAAGTGCGCAATAATGCTGTACCATAAATTGCCGGTGTAATAAAAAATATAACCGAGCACCATACCCAATGCCACACGTGGAATAAATCCATACCAGGAAAAATGGATGGCGCTGAAGATAAACCCTGTGATAAAAATAACGAGCCATGGAATTTTAAACCAGCGCATAAAAATGCTTTGCATAGCGCCCCTGAAAAAAACCTCTTCAACAATTGCCGGCATCAATGCAATAATGAATAGTGCGATAATATAATCCGTGGGGGTTTTGAATGTCGCCATCAGTTTCACCTGTTCAGCATATTGCGATTCCATTGCATCAAACATCTTTTTCATTGATGCTGTAATAGGGATTGCTTTATTCAGCTCTGCCAAAAACCCTACAAAAGGTAAAGCTGCCAACATGATGAGAATTGATACAATTGCCCTGTTCACATGCAATCCTTTCCTGAAACCAAGTCGCTCAAACGGCTGTTTCGACGCAATTCTTGCAGTAATAAAGGCCGGAACAAAAAAGATGATAATGGTTGAAACCACCTGCATCATTTTCACTGCATCCACATTTGCCGGGTTAAACATCTCTTTTTGCATGTCGAAAAGCGATTTCCCTGTCATCCCGATCCAGATGGGAATGGCTGCCACACTGCCTAACACAAAACATCCTACCCAAATGCCGATGAGGATCAAGAACTCAACGGGCGGCTCTAATTTGCGCTGATACTGATTTTCGTACATAACTACTGGTGAAAACTGATTAAATTTGCAGCTCTTTTTGAACGTGGTAAAGATAGGTAACATATCGCTTCCTGAATTTCCGCTCCTTCTTGCGCCCATGGAGGATGTGAGTGATCCGCCATTCCGTGCAGTTTGCAAGGATAATGGTGCCGATCTCATGTTCAGCGAGTTCATCAGCAGTGAGGGTTTGATCCGTGATGCGATCAAAAGCCGTCAAAAACTTGATTTTGAGGAAGAAGAACGTCCATTTGGTATCCAGATATTTGGTGGCGATGAAGAAGCATTAGGAATGAGTGCCCGCATTTGCGAAACGGTCAATCCCGATTTAGTTGATATAAACTTTGGTTGCCCCGTTAAAAAAGTGGCGATGAAAGGTGCCGGTGCCGGTGTGCTGAAAGATATTGACCTGATGGTGCGTTTAACAGCTTCCGTGGTAAACTCCACTTCACTTCCGGTAACTGTTAAGACAAGATTGGGCTGGGATGACGATACAAAGAATATTGAAGAAGTTGCGGAACGTTTGCAGGATGTAGGTATTAAAGCGTTGAGCATTCATGGCCGCACCCGCAGCCAGATGTATAAAGGAGAAGCTGACTGGACACTGATTGCTAAAGTGAAGAATAATCCCCGCATTAACATTCCAATTTTCGGTAATGGCGACATTGATAGTGCCGAAAAAGCGCTGGAGTACAAGAACCGTTATGGAGTAGATGGCATCATGATTGGACGAGCTGCAATTGGCTATCCCTGGATTTTTAACGAAATCAAACATTTCGTAAAAACGGGTGAGCATCTTGCACCGCCAACTGTTGAGCAGCGTGTTGAAGTTTGTCGAAAACATTTACATAAAAGTTATAAATGGAAAGGACCGAAAGTGGGCATCTTTGAAATGCGTCGCCACTATGCTAATTATTTAAAAGGTCTTCCGAATATTAAAGAATACCGATCAAAACTTGTTACAATGATGACGGTGGAGGAAATCGATTCGGTGTTGGATGAAATTGTAGCGAAGTTCGCCGGTTTTGAATTTGCTCCTGCAAAAATTGAATTAATCAATTACCACGAGAAATGCCCGGTTGATTAGGAGGGAATTGTCTCACCTGCTCGAACATTAATCTTAAAACTATTCAATCCAACAATTATCCATGAATTGGATCATCCTCATCATTGCTGGTTTATTTGAAGTAGGCTTTGCTACCTGTCTTGGCAAAGCAAGAGTTACCAGCGGTTCAACTTCTGTTTACTGGATGGTCGGCTTCTTCGTTTGTCTCAGCATCAGTATGCTGTTACTTTATAAAGCCACGCAAACACTTCCTATCGGAACAGCTTATGCTGTATGGACAGGCATTGGTGCTGTTGGTACTGTGATCATGGGAATTGTTTTCTTTAAAGAACCTGCCGATTTCTGGCGCTTGTTCTTTATTACAACACTTATTGCTTCTATTATTGGGTTGAAGGCTGTATCGGCGCATTAAGGTTTTTTATTTAAAAAGCTTTCCAACCCCTTGGTATAAACCACTCCTCTCCGCTGAGCAGAAATATCAAGGATTAATGCAACGAAGGCCACGATCAGCAAACCCAATCCTATGCCGCTCCATAATTGCTGTGATGCATTTGTTCTGAAATTAAAGAAGAGAAAGAGTGCGACAATAACAAGCACAACTTCTGTAATAATGATTACCCCGAAACTCTTCATCACTTTTTGCATACGTGGATATTCCTTTTGTTTCAAATCATCAGGATTGAGATCATAAGCGTATACATTCCTCACTCTGTCTTCATCGCTACGTTTATAGATAGTAAATCCAATTCCTCCTGCTATTAAGCCTACAATGATCATTGGAATAGCTGCTCCCTTATAAAAAGGCGTTTTCAAAACAAACAGCAAAATCAGGGCTGCAATAACTGCTACAATGCCAAAGGAAAGAAAAATAAGTCCGGCTTGTTTTTCAGCAGCAAAGTATTGTTCAATATCCGTTTTACTGAACATAGTAATTGATTTTACAGTAAGATACTATAAGTGTAATTTCTTTCCGATAGAAAGATGATTCACTGAAGTAATACCCAGTTTCTCCTGAAGCAATTGCATTTCCTGTTTGGGATAAAAGATGGGCTCATCACTTAAATCAAATGTGCCATAATGCATGGGTATAAGTTGCTTTGCTTTCAATTGTTCAAACGCAAGCAAGGCATCTGCCGGGCTGGTGTGTGCTGTAGCCATAAACCATTCAGGCTTGTATGCACCAATACCCAATATGGCTACATCAATATTGGGAAACAGATCTGCAATCTCAGGGTAATGAATACCCAGTCCGCTATCGGCGCCAAAATAAATGGTTTTCGTTGACGACTGCAGCATAAAACTTCCCCAAAGCATATCATTCATATCATGTAACCCCCTGCGGTTCCAGTGTTTGGCCGGCAGGTATGTTACTTCCACATCGGTTTCCAACTGATACCGTTGATACCATCCCGCTTCAATAATTGTATTGGTAATGTTCCAGCTTTGGAGCAGCGGTGCAATATCTAATCCTGTGAGTATAATGGCGGATGGATTCATTCCGCAAAGCTGCGTCAAGCTTTTTTTATCTGCATGATCCCGATGATTGTGTGATAATAAAATATAATCGATTTGCTTCAACGCCACTACATCGCAAGGCAATGCCGTAAATCGTTTTAACGGACCAACATTATACAACACCGGATCAACAATAAACTGCTTTTTGTTTAACGTAAACACAAAGCTTGCATGACCAAGCCATGTAATCCCATCTTCTTTATCCTGTGTGATTTGTTGATTAAATACCACTTCAACATTTGTACGTTGATTTCGCTTCAATGGTTTCAAAGGATTTTTTTCTGTTTGCCATTTTAGCAACTCTGCAAAAGAACGTTCCGAAGGGCCGTCAAGATTTATATACTGCTGCTTTTTATTCAACGGGTTGCCATTCCAGTTTTTCTTTATGAATGGAAGCGAGGGATTATGTGTTGGTATTTGTGCCATTGTTTCTACAGACGACCAGGTTTGTTTATTACTCTTGTATTCAAATTTTAAACCATTAACAGAACTGCTACATAGTGACATATGGCAGCACTCAAAACAAAGAGGTGCCAAATCACATGATGATAAAGCCATTTCTCCCAGAGATAAAAAATAACACCAATGCTATATAGTACCCCGCCAATGATGATCATGATCATTACATCAGATGGAATGGCATCAAAAAATTGGCGACCGCTAAACAACAAGATCCAACCCATACCTAAATAGATTACGGTTGAAACATAATTAAACCGGCCGGTAAAAAATATTTTAAAAAAGATACCAATCAATGTTAGTCCCCATAACACGCTCAGCATAATAATACCTGTTGTGTTAAGCATATAATTCAACAGAAAAGGCGTGTAAGTTCCGGCTATTAGAAAATAAATACTTATATGATCAAACACATGCAGAACACTTTTCACTTTAGGATTCTGAAAAGCATGATACAGGGTTGAAAATGTAAACAACAATAAGAATGAAAAGCCATAAACAGATGCGCCAACAACTGCTATTGTATGGTCTTTATTTGCAGCAAATGCACTCAACACCGGTAACGCAGCAATACCAAAAATAATCCCGATGCCGTGAGTAATGCTATTTGCAATTTCAAGACGAAGAGTAGTATGCTGATCTGTCATGCGTTTATTTTTCTACTTCCTTCAACAGCTGTTCGCTCATTGGCGAAACCGAAGGATCAAAATAATGAGTCAGTACGCCTTCTTCATTCACCAGGTATTTTGAAAAATTCCAACTGGGAGCTTTGCTGTTCCAACCATTCTTTGTTGAATCAGTAAGCCACTTGAATATTTCATTCTGATCGGGATCTTTTTTTACTGTACTCTTCTTCATCAAAGGGAAAGTAACACCAAAGTTCAGTTTGCAAAATTGAGCGATTTCTTCATCCGTTCCTTTTTCCTGTTCTTTAAAATCATTTGCAGGAAAGCCAATTATCACCAATTTGTTTTGAAATTTTTCATAGAGTTGTTGAAGGTCATCAAACTGGTTTGTGTAGCCACAATCACTTGCGGTATTCACCAGCAACACCTTTTTTCCCTTCAATTGAGAAAAATCAAAAGTGGCTCCGTTGTTCATTGTTCCTTTGAGAGAATGAAAAGCAGCGTAAGGTGCATGATGCGAATTTTCCAGCACTTCTGCTTTCTTTCCTTGCATCCACATGAAGATGGGATACACTGCTTTTAAAAATTTTTGTCTCGTTGTCATACCTACGCTGTTTCTGTTAACATAAAAGAAATAAATAGTTCCTGCCATTACAGCAATCAATAAAACAATCGTCAATCGTTTAAGTTTACGCATCTGAATTATTTTCTTCCCAAGGCCAAACGCCAAAGACGGAGTTTTGATTTGCTAAATGGTGGATAACGGAAAAAAGGTTCAAACCAATTCACTTTTTTTACAATACCCTTGTAGTGAGTAAAGGTATCGAATGAAAATTTTCCCAGGTGTCCGCCGTGACCGCTTGTACCAATGCCACCAAAAGGAATACTGCTACTTCCAAGTTGATAAATGGTTTCGTTAATGCAGCCTGCACCAAAACTTATCTTTTCAATAAAATAATTCTGCGTGGCTTTTGATGTGCTGAAGATATAAACCGCCAATGGGTTGGGATTGCGATCAACAAGTTTCAACACTTCATCATTCTGCTGATAAGTAAATACAGGCAATACCGGGCCAAATATTTCTTCATTCATAACAGCAGCATCGGGTTTTACATTATCAATAATCGTTGGACCAATATGTCTTGTTTCTTCATTCACATCTCCACCATAAACAATAGTTCCATCTTGCAAATAGTTTAGGATCGAGTGATAGCGACGTGTGTTTATTATACAACCATAATTATCATTTCCTTCCTTGTCAGTTCCGTAACACTCTTCTATTGTTTTGATGATTGTTTGAATGAGGTTGTCCTTGATCTTTTCGTGCACGACAAGATAATCAGGCGCTACGCATGATTGTCCGCAGTTGAGCAACTTGCCCCACACAATTCTTTTCGCAGCCATTTTAAGATCAGCGGTTTCATCAACAATGCATGGACTTTTACCTCCCAACTCCAACGATACGGGTGATAATTGCTTTGCCGCCATACCCATGATCTTTTTACCGATCTCTGTTCCTCCGGTAAAAAATACATGCCCAAAGTGAAAATGTTCTAACAACTGCGGCACCACCGTTACGCCATCGCCACTTACAGCATGCATAAATTCCGCAGGAAAATGTTGGTTGATGAGTTGCTCCATCAACGTTGATGTATGATGACTTAATTCAGAATGTTTAATGATGATTGTGTTACCCGCAGCAATTGCACCTGCCACTGCACGATAGGTTAACAGAACAGGATAATTCCAGGGAGAAATTATAATGACATTGCCCACGGGTTCAGGATAAAGTTTCGTGACCGATGGCAACAGGTACAACGGTGTGTCAACAGTTTGTGGTTGCATCCACTGACGCACGCCTTTCAGTTGGGTTTTTATTTCTTCATATATCGGCCCAAGCTCTGTCATGTATACTTCCTGCTTATGCTTACGTAGGTCTTTATACAATGCTTCTTCGATCTGTTGCTCGTTGTTACGAATCAATGATTCGAGTTTTTTTAATTGCTCTTTACGAAACGCAAGTGACTTCGTAGCACCTGATTTATAGTAAGCAACCTGGCTATCGTATAAATGTTGATATGGATTCATGAATGGCTTTCGTGTTTTGTCTGATGAAGCAACCGGCAAGATGTAAGTGGCCTTACAAATGTAGCAAAGCTTTATTCTTCTTTTCTCTTTCTGTTCCGGTATTAGGTATGCCATACCTTTTCTAACTTCGCTCCATGACCGACGAATATTTCATGAAACAGGCATTAAAAGAAGCTGAATTGGCATTTGAAGAAGACGAAATTCCTATTGGTGCGGTTGTGGTTGTAAACAACAAAATCATTGCCCGTGGACGGAACATGACGGAGCGGCTTAATGATCCAACGGCTCATGCAGAAATGATCGCATTAACATCGGCTTTCAGTCATATTGGGGCGAAATATCTACCCGAAGCTACTTTGTATGTAACGGTTGAACCTTGTTTGATGTGTGCAGGCGCTCTCTACTGGAGTAAAGTAACACGAATTGTGTGGGGTGCTGATGATGAAAAAAATGGTCACAAACGTGTTACAAAAGATGAATGGCCTTTTCATCAAAAGGCAGAAGTTATCCAGGGAATTTTAAAAGAAGAATGCGCCCAGCTGATGAAAAATTTCTTTAAAGACAAACGATAAGCTCATGGCAAAAGCAACATCCAAAAAAATCATTGTTACGCATCCGGTTACCGGTACCGAGCGGAAGTTTGATGCTGATGTATACGAACCAATTAAAGCCGCTATCCTCAAAAGCCTGAAAGGAAGTAAGGGGAAAACGTTCACCGAACTTTCCGATGATGTTGTTAAGATCATCCGTAAACAGATGCCCGACTTTAAACGCTCCATACCCTGGTACACCATTTCTATCCGGCTCGACCTTGAAACTAAAGGGATTGTTGAAACCTTTACCGAGAAAGGCGTAAAGCACAATCGGCTCGCAAAATAATCCTCTCCCACCGCCGCTTTTCTTTAACAAAACCTTCAATTGAAGAACACAACTTTTTGTGTGCACAGCCATCTATTCTGTAATCGATTCACAAGTAAAAACTGAATCATATGAACAGAATAGTTGGATTTCTACTTATAAGCCTCTTGTTTTTATCGGCCTGTCGCAAAACCGATTTGCAGCCAGTTGCTATTGATGAGTCACAATGGTTGCGTAAGGAACGTGGCGTGGTTGTGTTTTCAGATTTTGATTGCGATCACATCGTGATTGAAACATCTAACGGTTATACCGTAGCCGAAAACTGGTCCTTTCGTGCCACAGTTGGCGAAGTACTCTATGGCGACTTTAGTTTTTACGGCACTAAAACGATATACAATCGAAGCCGTGGCAACTTAATGACGGTAAACATCCGGGATGTCTGGTTAAGCTATTACCAGGCACAGGATCAAATTAATTGGTACTGTTCTCAATAACCCCCAAAAGCCCAATGGAGACAAGGAGTGCAGCAATGCATTCCTTTCTTTTTTGGAGTGTGCTAATTGCTGTAAGTTTAATCGATCAGAATTTTAAATGATCTGGTTGTACATTTGTTGTCCATTCAAACTATTTCGTCAAATTTTAAAACTTACAGAACATGGCATTTACATTAGCACCTCTTCCATATGCACATGATGCACTGGAGCCTCATATCGACACAACTACCATGCAGATACATCACGGCAAACATCACCAGGCTTATGTTGATAATCTCAACAAAGCAGTTGCGGGTACTGAGCACGAAAACAAAACCATTGAGCAATTAGTTGCTGCTGCAGGAAGTATTTCTCCTGCTGTACGTAACAACGGCGGTGGTCACTGGAATCATACTTTTTTCTGGGAATCATTAGCAGCTAATGCAGGCGGTACACCAACAGGCGCATTGGCCGATGCAATTAATGCAGCATTCGGTTCTTTTGATGCATTCAAAGAAAAATTTGCAGCAGCAGGTATGACACGTTTCGGCAGTGGCTGGGCATGGTTGATCGTAAAAGATGGTAAACTTGAAGTTAGCTCTACACCAAACCAAGACAATCCCTTAATGGATGTTGCTGAAGTAAAAGGCACACCAATTCTTGGTGCTGATGTTTGGGAACATGCTTACTATTTAAAATACCAGAATCGTCGTGCTGATTATTTAGCTGCATTCTGGAATGTAGTTAACTGGAGCAAGGTATCGGAGCGCTTCGGCAAATAAGATTAGAAGTCTCACCAATAAACATAGCCCTCTCAGTTTTCAGAGGGCTATGTTTTTGATAGCATCATCCGAATCAATTCATCAAATCATCTGCGGTTCTTTTTCCAACAATTATCTGCATGATCATTCACCATTCCGCTAGCCTGCATAAACGCATAACAAATAGTTGAACCCACAAACTTAAATCCACGTTTCAATAGATCTTTGCTCATGGCATCAGAGATTTCTGTTTTTGCCGGAACATCGCCTAAGCCTTTTACTTTATTTACAATCGGTTTGCCGCCAACAAACTGCCAGATGTATTTATCAAAGCTGCCGAACTCTTTTTGTATGGCGAGATAGGTTTTTGCATTTTGTACAAAGGCGTTTACTTTTAAACGATTGCGTACAATACCTGCATCCTGCAGCAATGCTTCTATTTTCTTATCACCATACTTCGCCATCTTCTTTGCATCAAACCCATCAAATGCCTTGCGATAATTTTCACGCTTGTTGAGAATGGTGTACCAACTCAAACCTGCCTGCGCTCCCTCAAGACAAAGCAACTCAAATAATTTGTCGTCATCATGCAAGGGTGTTCCCCATTCCTCATCATGGTATGCCTTATACAGATCATCTTTTAAACACCAGCTGCAACGTATCTTTTCCTTTGCCATAATTTTTACTTTGTACTCTTGCAAAGTAATTAATTTCACAGTCCTTAACATCGGAAATGATACGAAAAGCAACCAGCAACGATTTTGGTTTTCTTTATTACCTCTACATGCATCCGCAGGTAAATCCTTTCTTGTTGTATGAGTTTATGCATCCAGAAGATTTCCGCACTGTATTTAACGAATTACAAAACAAAGGCGTGTTGTATATTTTTGAAGATGGCGATGAAGCAGTGGGCATGTTTAAACTTGTGCCGCAACATTATCGTAATACACATATTGTTTATTTAGGAGGCCTTGCAATTGATCCTGAAAAAGCCGGTAAAGGTTATGGCTTGCGAATGATGGAAGAAATAAAAGAATATGCGAAACAACATGGCTTTCTCCGCATAGAGTTAACAGTTTCTACTGCCAATGAAAAAGCAATTCAACTTTATCTGAAAGCAGGTTTTCATCATGAAGGTGTGTTGAAGAAATACACGTATTTAAAGAGCAAGAATGAGTTTGTTGATGAAGCCGTGATGGCCTATTTGTTTTAATCAGGAACCGGATCGTAACCACTTCCTCCCCACGGATGACATCGGCCAATGCGTTTTATTGTCAACCACAAACCTTTAATTGGCCCGTGTTTTTTTAATGCTTCAATGCCGTATTGACTACAAGTTGGCGTATACCTGCACTTTGGACCAATTGCCGGACTAATAACATACTGGTAAATCCTTATCAACAAAATGAATGGAAAGCTCAGCACTGTTTTAATGCGACTATACTTCTTTTGAGTTGTATCAAGATGTTGGCTGCACACTAAGTTGTTCCAGTTTTTGTAAAGCTATCGCTGTTTTTTCAGCAATCAATTTATAATCCGGTAGTTCTTTGCCTGTGAAAATAAAAAACACATGCATCTGCATATTTTTCTCTTTTAATTTTTGCTGCAGTTCATTTTTTTGCAAGCGCCAGGCTTCACGAATCAATCGCTTGATACGATTTCGGTCAACTGCTTTTTTAAAATTACGAGTACCTGCAGCCACACCAAAAAGCATTGGGCTTTGATCATTTGTTAGTGGATGCAGAGAATAATAGATACGTAAAGGCGAAACATTCAAGGTCTTCCCTTCTTTAAACAGAAGTTCGATCTGCTTTCGGCTTTTCATCCGTTCATGTTTGCCAAGTGTGTATCGTTGAATCGTTGCCAATTTATAAAAGTGTAAAAATAAACAGTTTACGAAGCTGTCATCAAATAAAAAAGTCTCCCTAAAGGAGACTTCAAAATATCTTCAGATCGAAAGAGTATTATTTCTTAGCGCCACGCTCATCAGAAATAGTGAGCTTATGACGACCCTTTGCACGGCGGCTGTTCAAAACTTTGCGGCCATTAGCATCTTGCATACGCTTGCGAAAACCGTGTGTAGTTTTTCTGCGACGCTTCGAAGGCTGGTATGTGCGTTTTTTTCCTGGCATTGTTTGCTGTTTTACTTCTTTAAAAAATACCGGGGAGAAACCGGAAATTTCATATCACCCAGTGAGAACACCACTTCCCGCTGTTTGTGAAAGGACGGCAAAGGTAAGGGAAAGAGCCCGAAAACACAGTGTTTGAGCCAAGAAAATTCTGTTTGATACGAGCACTTTTGCTGATGGCATCGCCTGTTGCTTCGCAAACTCTTGTACGTTCAGTACCATCTTCATCTAAAACCACTGCTGGCATTCAGCCCTTTGTGTAAATGCTTTCACTCTTCCATGTGTAATAATCAGCCTGCAAGCTCAACATGGGCTGCTTTAATATCGGCTCCGTAAAACAAGCGGGCATGTTTGTCAAAATCTGTAATTGAATCGGTTGTAAAAAATTGCCTGTTACTTCCTTTAGAAAGCCGTTCTTCCATTTCCGGGTGGCGCTTCAGGTAATCGGCCAGGCTTTCGGCCACTATTTTTCCCTGCGACAATAACTGCACATCAGCGGGCAACTGTTGCTTTATCTTTTCACTCAGCAGAGGGTAATGCGTGCAGCCCAGCAACACCGTATCAATACCTTGTGATTGCTGCATTAATTCATCCACATATTCTTTTACAAAATAATCAGCACCTGCATTTGTATGTTCATTGTTCTCGATCAATGGCACCCACATAGGGCATGCCTGTTGAAATACTTTTACATCGGGAAAAAACTTCGTGATCTCGATTTCGTATGATTCTGACTGCACAGTACCTGCTGTTGCAAGCACGCCTACATTTTTTGTTTTACTATACTGTCCGATCACTTCTGCAGTTGGCCGAATAACTCCTAACACTCTGTTATTTGGATTGAGCTGCTGCAAGTCGTTTTGCTGAATGCTTCGTAATGCTTTTGCCGACGCAGTGTTGCATGCAAGAATAACCAATGGGCATCCCTGTTTAAAAAACCATTGCACACATTCTAATGTGTAGCGATAAACTGTTTCGAAACTACGTGTTCCATAAGGAGCACGGGCATTATCACCAAGGTAGATGTAGTTGTATTGAGGTAACTGTTGTACAATTTCTTTCATAACAGTTAAACCACCGTAACCTGAATCAAATATGCCTATAGGCCCTTTGTGCATGCTGCTAATGTAAGCACAAAAAAAATCCCCCGATAAACCGGGGGATCAATATTGTAATTCTTAAGCTTATTATTTGGCTGGTGTTTCAGGTATCTTCAGAAACTTCTTCACCAATGGTAACAAATCATCTGTTGTTGGCACCACTAATAAAGCATCTCTTGAAACAACATATGCATAACCGTTTGCTTTAGCAACAGCTTGTATAGCATCTAACGCAACTTTTTGTACAGGAGCAAAAAACTCTTGTTCCTTCTGTTGTAAAAATTGTTGTGCTGAAGTTGAATATTGTTGAACTGCATCAGCTAAGTCCTGGAATTCTTTAAAACGGATTTGCTTAATAGCCGGGCTCCATTTAATTGAATCAACTCTGATAACGCTGTCTTTTTCTTGGTATTCTTTAATCAACTGTGCATATACAACGTTGAGTGAATCCTGTGAATTTTTTAATCTATCCTGAGCTTTCTTCGTTTCAGGCATTGCCACTAACAAATCGTTTGTGTTAATGTGACCAATTTTTTGTGCATTCACTGTTACAGCTGTTCCCATAAGCGCTACAACTGCCAGAACAATAATCTTTTTCATTTTTCTTTTTTGTTTTAAATAAAGTGTGCTTACTCCCTCCAATGGTTGTGTGTGCACGGGGTTTTTATTAAAGTTTAACACCCAGTATTTTCAGCACATCGTCGCTTTTGTCCAGTTTAGGGTCGGCAAATATAACGGTAATTCCCTCACTTTTGTCCAAAATAAAATCGTATAATCTTTCAGTTGCAAGACGCTGAACGGCGTTGTAAACCTTATCCTGTATGGGTTTCACCAATTCCTGCTTTTTGCGGAAGTAGTCGCCTTCAAAGCCAAAACGGCGGCGTTGTAATTCACGAACCTGCTTCTCTTTATTAAAGATCTCATCTTCTCTTTTTTTCAAAAGTTCGGGTGTGAGCATTGCCTTTTCAGTTTCCAGCTGGCGATACATTTTATCCAGATCGGCCTGTTGCAGATCAATTTCTTTTTGCCATGCATCAGCCATTTCTTCCAGTTTTTTATTGGCATCTTTGTACTCAGGAATTTTATCGAGTACATACTTGGTATCAATAATTGCATAGCGTTGCGCATTTGCACCAAATGCGGTAAGCATTAAGCTGAAAGCTGCAATGAAAAATGTCTTCATACAATTGTTTTTATACATGATGGATGTTGCAACAAAAAAGTTGTCTATTCCGGTTCAAAGCCGAGCATAAAGGTGAACTTGGAAATATCCCTGAATCTTGCGCCGGGATATGTTCTGTCTAAACCAACACCATAATCAAACCCGAGCAAACCAAACATTGGTAAGAAGAAACGCATACCCAAACCAGCACTACGACGAAGTTTGAACGGGTTGTAATCTTTTACATCGTACCAACCATTGGCTGCTTCAAAAAATGCCAAACCAAAAATAGTACTGCTTGGATTGGTGCTTAATGGGTAACGCAATTCCATGCTGTACTTATTAAAGATGGTAAAGAATTGCGTGGCTGATGTTTGGTTGGCGTTATTAATTCTTGGATTTGAATTATCATACACAGGATAACCTCTGTGGGCAATAATGTCGAAACCAATAATACCAAAGTTGTTTTGCAAACCAGCATCACCCACCTGGAAACGTTCAAATGGAGATATTGGTAAGTCTTTGTTGTAACGACCAAGGAAGCCAAACTTCGCTGCAGCCTTTAAAACAAACTGGCGGTTCTTTTCAGCGCCTGCCGGTTTACCGATTGGTATAAACCATTCATAGTTCAAACGCCATTTGTGATATTCAACCAAACGATATTTCTCAGCAGGATCGTTATACTTACTTGCATCACGGAACAAACTCCATGGTGGCGTAAACGTAGCCGTTAAAGAGAAGGTTGAACCTGAACGTGGGAACGTTGGCTGATCAACACTTGAACGGATGATCTGGAAACGAAGGTTAATGTTATTTGATACGCCGCTATCAAGTTCAGGAAAAATTGGATAATCCTTCAGCTTATACTGAGTATAGTTAACAGAAGTGATGAGGTTGAAAAAGTCATCGGGCCATTTCAATTGTTTACCTAACGATACGCTTGCGCCAAACGTGCGAAGGAACTGTGCGTCTTCTGACTTTTTACGCAATGGTAATCCGGTTAACGGATCGAATGCATTGGCAAGTTTTGTACGGAACAAACTCAGCGTAAGATTATTTCTTTTCTTACCACCTAACCATGGTTCAGTAAACGAGAAGTTTTGTGAACTGAATGATGGACCGTTTGATTGCACACGAATAGACAAACGTTGTCCATCACCACTTGGCAAAGGTTGCCATGCCGATTTTTTGAAAATATTTTTTGTAGAGAAGTTGTTGAACGTAACACCAAGTGTTCCTGTTAAACCAATCAAACCACCCCAACCAGCACTCAACTCTAACTGATCGCTTGATTTTTCTTCGAGTGTATAGTTGATATCAACAGTACCATCGTCAGGATTAGGAACGGGGTTTGGATTAATTTTTTCAGGGTTAAAATAGTTCAATGCCGATAATTCACGAATAGAACGGATCATATCGCTACGGCTGAACTTTTCACCTGGAATTGTACGCAACTCACGACGAATTACATACTCTTTTGTTTTATCGTTACCGTAAATATTGATGGCACGAATTGTTGCCTGTGGACCTTCTGACAAACGGATTTCGTAATCGATCGTGTCGTTGTAAACTTTTGTTTCAATCGGTTCAACACGGAAGAATAAATAACCATCATCCATGTAAAGACCGCTGATATCGCCACCTTCTGCTGAAAGTTGTTTACCTAATTTCGAATTGAGCGTTTCAAGATTATAGATATCGCCACGTTGTATACCAAGGATATTGTTCAGTACGGAATCGCTATACTTTGTATTTCCTCTCCATGTAATATTACCAAAATAGTATTGGCGACCTTCCTGAACCTTCACATCAATAACAAGATTTCCTTTACTGTTGTAGTACGTTGTATCTTTTTCAATAGTTGCATCACGATAACCAAGTGAGTTGTAGTAAGCAAGTATTTTTTCTTTGTCTTCGATGTATTTATTCTGGTTGAATTTAGCCGCTGAAAATTTAAGGCGGAACCATGGATCAAGAAAGTCTCTCACTTTTGAAAGTGATAAAAAGCCACGATCTTTCATGAACTGCTTGAACGTAACCGAATCTTTACCACCATACACAGAAGCATTTGATTCAGGATAAAGGTTAAAACGCAAACGCTCTTTTGTTCCCTTCAGTTGCTTTTTAATTTTAAGATCGGTTACCACTTCATTACCTGAAATGAATATTTCGTCGATCTTAACTTTCTTACCCTTGTTCACATTAAACGTAAGGTCGATAAAGTTGGCATTAACTGCGTTCTTTGTTTCGGTAACATCTACTTCAATTTGCCTGAAGCCTTTTTCGGAATAAAATTTTTCAATGCGTTCAATACTTGTGCGACGAAGATTTTCTGTAATTACTTTGTTTGGTGTAAGTCCAACTTTTTCTTTCAACTCATCTTCTTCACCTTTCTTAATTCCTTTGAAAAAGAAATTGCCAAGCCTTGCACGTTCAGTTACACTTATTTCAATGTAAATATCTTTCCCATCAACTTTTGTAATATAGATAGCAGCGTCATCGAAATATTGCTGACGCCAGATAGATGCAATGGCTTTGCTGAACAGGTCGCCGCCGGGCAAATAAACTTTATCACCCACAGCAATACCTGTAATAGATACCAGCAATGCAGAATCAAATGTTTTGGAACCACTAACGGTAATGCCGGCAATAACATATTCTCTCGGCACCTTTGAGTTCATGATTGCTTCCAGTTCAGGATCTACTGAAACAGGTTTAGTGGTGTCGGTTTGCTGTGCCATCGAAGGCAGGTAAACACTGGAGCAAATCAGAATAAGCAGTAATAATTTTCTATTCAAACGCATCAAAATTCAGTTACGGTTATGTTGTATAACGGGTTATAAAAATGCCGCTCACGCCTGTTACAGCCGGGCGGCAAAATAGTTGGTTTTGCTGAAACTCTTTGTTAAAATGGCCGTCTTCACACACTCTTAGGATTGTGTTATAGGTTGGCCGGTTTTCAATTGTTCTCCCGTCTTTCCAAAACGCCTTTCCCGTCCCTGGAAATCCAGAATGGCTTCATATAAATTTTCTTTCCTGAAATCGGGCCAACGCACATTTGTAAAATACAATTCTGCGTAAGCCAGTTGATACAAAAGAAAATTACTGATGCGGTACTCACCGCTGGTGCGAATCATTAACTCCGGATCGGGAAACTCACGTGTGGTGAGATAATCCTTGATGGTATCCTGGTCAATTTCAAATGGTTCCAGCTTTCCGGTCTTTACATCGGCCGCAATATTCTTAATGGCATTCACAATTTCCCACCTGCTGCTATAACTAAGAGCCATGATAAGATTTAAGCCTTTATTATCTTTCAACTCATCTACACTTTCCTGCAATTCTTTTCTTGCGTAATCGGGTAACATATTGGTATCGCCAATTACATGCAATTTGATCTTGTTCTTATTCAGCGTGGCAGTTTCTTTCCGGATAGTATCAACCAGCAATTCCATTAAGCCGGTTACTTCTTCTATTGGCCGGTCCCAGTTTTCGGTGCTGAAGGCATATAACGTGAGATATTTTACACCCAACTCAGCACATCCTTCCACAATATCCCGCACACTTTCAACGCCATGAAAATGACCAAACAGCCTGTCCTGTCCCTGCTCCTTTGCCCAACGACCGTTACCATCCATAATGATGGCAATGTGCTGCGGCAACCGCTCAATATCTAACTGATCTCGCAAGGAAGGCATAACCTTAGAAAAATTAAGGGCACGAAGGTAATGAAAATAAGGGCTGACGGATGTTTTGCCAAAGGGAAATAAAAGAAAAAGCCGACAGTTGATTGCTGCCGGCTTTATTATTTGCAAAACGTCAATTATTGTATGGTTACTGTTTGTGCATGCTCGTCTAAGGTAATGGTGTACGATCCAGTTGAAACAGGTGTTTTAAAGTTCTCACCTCCTTCCCATTTAATTTTCCGGGCAACACCTGTAGCTGTGCTCAAGCCGCTGTTGTCCTCATAGTCAAATGCTCCCCAATCATTGCCGGCAAGGAATTTAATATCCTTTCCAGCAACTAGTGTCAGGGTGATTTGCCATTTGCCAGCGCCGATATAGGTCATTTGAGGGCTTGCTCCCGGGTTCCAGTCGGGCACGCCCTGAATACCGTTACCTACAACCCGCATTTCTGTCGCTGGTGATAATTCGTATTTAATATTATCTGCGTTACGTCCATCCCATATTGCACGGTAACGACCTGCTGTGGTAATATTAGGGAAATTGCCGCCATTTACTTCCATGGTACTGCCGCTTGGTCCGCTTGCACCATAACTGCGGGCATTGGTAACATTAATATCACCATTGTTCCAATCGTTGTGGTCAATCATTTTCCATGGACCAGTTGCGAACGTGGTGATTCCCACAAACAGGTTGGTTGATGCCAGGCCCATTGCATAATTAGGGAATGCAGTGCTGGGACTCCAGCCTGCACCGCTTGCATCACCCACAAAGCCCATACGACCTTCACGAATATCATATTTCAATGAAGTGCGGTCAATAGAAATACGGTAGTACCCGGCATTCGTCACTTTGAGATTATCGTTTGATCCCTGCACCAAGGTACCTCCGGTGCCACCATAGTTCACATCCCAGCTGCGCCCCTGTGTTACTTTAAACTCAGTATTTGCGGGCAACCAAATGTAGATGTAGTATAGCTTATTCAATGCACCAGGACGAAGATCACGAACAAGTTCAGGAGCTGTGGCTGGTGTCCAGTTTTCACTACCATACCCTGAACCAATTTGGTAACTACCGGGCAGGTAAAAACGCAGTAACGGAATGTAAGTATTGATGGTAACCGAAACAGTGTTAGAATAAGAAACGGCTCCTTGTGCAGTAACTGCTTTCACACGAAAATCAACTTTACCTGGAGTACCACCGGCAACGCCTTCAGTTAATGCAGCATCATTCATTTCGCCCACATTTAATTGCTTCAGGTAGGTATCAGTTCCAACAGCAATATCGTGCAGCGATGCAAAGTTCTTACCAGCAGAATCGTATTGCAATGTGTATGTAACTGCACCGCTGTACCCTGTAAATGAACGGGTCCAGGTGAATTTATTCGATGCATTACCTGCACTATTCAAATCTCCGGAAACTGTTGTTTTTTCTGTAGTCAGTACAGAAGGATCGCTGTAAGGAGTTACCCGCACTTTTAAAATATTCGACTTATACTGCTCATTGTTGTTGCTGTACGATGAGGTAATGCGGAAATCAAGATCAACCGGCACCCCTAATGCAAATCCGTAGTTCAACAGCATATTGTTGATTTCTTTGCCGGTGAACGTTTTAACCCTCGCACCTGTTTGCGTAATTACATTCGGTTTCGTGAAATTCTTGGTGCTTGAATCAAGCTCAAGAATATACTTGTATGTATTGCTGTCTGTAGCATAAGCAGGACTGGTCCAATTCAACGTAAGGATGACCTTGTTCGAGTCTGCCGCAGTAGGTGCAATAGATGTTGCCGAAGAAGACAAACTAACAGCACTGCCGTTGTTGTGATACTTCAGCTCGGGAGCTTTTGCACAACCAGCCAGCACAAGCAGCAGCACCAAGTGAGAAAAGCGTATATGGTTTACTAATTTCATTTTAATGTGGTTTATTGTTTCACAACTGTGTATTCGCCAAGCTGAAAATCAACTGTAATTTTATAAGTGCCGGCTGATGGTGGGCCAGGGAAAGTGGGGTCGGCATTTTTCTTTTCAAATTGACCGCCTGCCCAGGTTCCAACAGTCATATGGTATTGTGTATCCCAGTTGCCATCCGTTTGAATTAATTTATACCCGCCCCCGCCAGGTAAGGCAATAGTCAATTCGTATAATGTTTTTGACTTTTTGGTAAACTTATGAGACGTTTTATATGTTGCCTGAAGGGGATTGGCCCAGCCATTTGGCGAAGCATCACCCACAATCCATAACTCTCCATCATTGTAACTGTTGAGCGGCGTGCCTGGAGGTTCCACTTTGGGAGGTGGAATAAAAGGACTTGCTGTAAACGTAATGATGTTTGATGTGCGGGGAACGGCATCGGACCCTATTCCGAGGCTGGAAGTAATTCTTGCCTGGAAAGTAAAAGTGCGGCGTGGATCGAGCGGCAAGCGCATATCATTTCCCATAATGCCATTCAGTTCAGTAACAGTGTACGTTTTAGAAAGCTCCTTTGAAAACACTGTCACAAATTTTCTTGCACTACCAAAGTTTGCACCGAGTGTATCAAGTTCCAATGTGTATTTCACATCATGAGAACTGATACCAGTTGAAAAATTGTAGTTAGGATTTGTCCAGTTTAAGCGAAGCGCTGTATTGGCTTCACTGCCTGGTTGCAGCGTAACTGCATTAGTGCTGGCTGTTAATACCGGATCAGTTCCGCCGACGAAGTTGATCTTGTTCTCAGCTTTTTCGCAGGCAAACAAAAAGAGGATGACGGCGAAGAGCGAAAAACGGTTGATGTATGATTTCATATTTCGTTCTTTTAATGTGATTAATAACCTGTGTTCTGCGTCAGGTTGGGGTTGGCTGCAATTTCTGAATCAGGAATCGGGTAAAGTTTACGAATGGCAGAAACTCCTGTACCACTTTTCACTCCCCCTTTCCAGGGCCACAAATATGTGCCCTCTACAAAACGGTTGAAGCGAATAAGATCAGTCCTGCGGAAACCTTCCCAATACAATTCTCTTGCACGTTCATCAATAATGTAATCAAGGGTATAAAATCCTAAAGGTGCTGCAGTAACCTGCGCTCTTGTACGCAATGCATTCAAATAAATCAATGCTTGTGCTTCTGTACCGCCTGTTCCTCCACGCTTTACTGCTTCGGCATAGATCAGGTACATTTCTGCTAAACGGAAAACGGGAAAATCAATATCGGAGAATGTTTTTTCCGGATCCTGGCCAAAAGCTCCGCTACGAGTTTTGTTGCGATATTTGATCACAGCAAGACCATCCTTAAACTCCGAAATATTATTGATATCAAGTTTTTGAGAACCGGTTGTGAACTGTGCCCGTTTATCACCATTACCATTTACATCAGGAAAAAGATCAGGCAGGTTTCTTGTTGCACGAATGCCACCCCAGGCACCAAGCCCTGAAACATTTTTATCCATATCGCCACCAACAGATGCATTTACCAGGAAGGTTGTACCTCCGTAGTTTTTTGATCTGATACCGTCATAGTTTAATGTCCAGATAAATTCGGGGTTGCTGATGTTATTATCAGCTAATCCCAACCAACGATAATCACTAAGCAAACCATACCCCGCATCGATCACTTTTTTTGAGTAAGTAACTGCTTCTGTATTTTTTTCGGTGTTGATGTATGTTTTTGCATTCAAATACAACCTGGCAAGCAAAGCCCATGCTGTTGCTTTATCGGCCCGGCCGTATTCCGCAGCACGTGCGTTTGATAAGTCAGCATCAATGGCTTTCAACTCAGTTTCAATGTAAGTAAACAGCTTCGCCTGATCTGTTTGCGGTGGATTGAATTTACCGATAGGATCAGCCTCTGTAGTAAAGCCAGGCTTTCCATACAAATCGAGCAAAACCCAATAAGCAAAAGCTCGAACAAATCTTGTTTCAGCACGCATACGTTTGATATTATCAGCGCCTGCACCGGTAATACCACGGCCGCCTACTTTTGCCGGATCACTTTCACGAATGAATTCATTACAAAGTGTAATGATGTAAGTACAACGATAGTATAAGCCTTTGGTCATTGCATTACTTGAACTCCAATTCATGTTATGAAAATCCTGGATGCCCGGATCATTCCATGCAACCACAGCTTCATCAGTACTTAATTCCTGTGCTTTCCAGAACAAACGCAGGAAGTCAGAAGTACCCTCATCAATCCCAGCCACGTCGCCATTACCTGCAGGGCCTTGGTTTCCTGTAAGCGCCATGCTTCCATATACTTTCGCCATTACCTGTAAGTAACCGGCTTCAGATGTGTAAACATTACCCGACGGCAAGCTGTTAGGTGGTGTTCTGTCGAGTTGCTTATGGCAGCTCGTGAGAAGCGCCACACCCAACAGTAATGAACTTATATAAACTGAAATACGTTTCATATTGCAGATATTTATTTTTTAAAAATCAAAGTTTAAACCCAATACATACGTACGAGGGCGTGGATAGATTGTGTTATCAATACCACCTGAAATTTCAGGATCGAGGCCTCCATATTTGGTGATCACAAACACATTCTGAATATTCGCAGTAATACGCAAACGAACATTCTTTGCAATTTCACCTGCATCATAACCCACATTGATATTATCCATGCGCAGGAATGAAGCATTCTTAATATAGTAATCGGAGAAATATTGATTATTAAAGAAGCCTGTATGTAAATAATCTTTGGTTCCGTTTGCAAGGAAGCCCAGCGGATTAACGATTTGGCGATAAACACCCATGTTTGAGTTTAAGTTATCGTACATGTAGTTACCAATACTTCCACGCATTACAAAACCTGCCGTAAACCTGCCAGCAGTTACATTTGAAGTGATACCAAGAAAATACCTTGCTTCCGGTGCCTGATAGATGTAAAGATCTTTTTCATTGATGATACCATCACGATTCAGATCTTCATATAAACCTTCAATTGGTTTATCGTTTGCATCATATACCTGTTTGTATACATAAAACGAAGAAGGACGTTCACCAACGATATGACGCTGGATAGTGTTACCTGTACCGCCACTGATACCACCCACTGCCACACCAGTGAAGTTTGGATCTTCATTTACGAGCAGGTTGGTAATTTTAGGAACAACATAAGTAAAGTTGGCACCAATTTCCCATTCTACTTTTTTATTGCGAACCGGCACTACATTCAATGTTAACTCAACACCTTTACTTTCAATGTTACCTACGTTGGTAAATAACTGGTTTGTAAAGTTTGAACCTGCAGGGATTGGCACGGTGCTCAACAGATCTTCTGTTTTGCGAATAAATCCTTCCACTGTACCATTAAACCTGTTGTTCATAAAACCAAAGTCAACCGCTGCGTTTATATTGGTTGTTGTTTCCCAACGCAAGTCAGCATCATAAGCACTTGGACGAAGAAGATTAATAAATTGATTCCCCAACTGATATTGCGCTTGATTATTACTCAAACCATATACTGGAATATATGCGTAAAAAGGGATACCATCCTGCTGACCAGTTACACCGTAACCAGCACGTAATTTCAGATTAGAAACTACCGCAGAATTTTTCAGGAAATTTTCTTCATTTACCTGCCACGCTACAGCTGCAGAAGGGAAGAAGCCCCAACGATTGTCTTTATTAAATTTCGAAGTGCCATCGGTACGTGCATTTAATGTAACGGTGTATTTGTTTGCCAATGTATAAACAAGACGACCGTAGTAAGAGATCAACGTATAGCCAGGAGCTTGTGAAAGAAAGTTTGGTATTGATCCCGGAACAACTTCGCCATTGAATCTTCTGTCGGGATTATTGAAGCTGTAAAATTCGAAATCCTGGTAACCCGTACCAACAGTAAAATCAACACGACTGTTAATTGACTTAACATTGTTGGCGTAGTTAAAGTAGAAATCCATCAACTTATTTGTGCGTTCCTGGTGGTAAGGATTGTAATTGCCTTTACGACGGTATGTATCGGCTGCACTATCGCTTACAATATTTACTCCACTACCCTTTGAAACATCATAACCAAGGTTAAGATTTGCACGCAATCCTTTTACAAAAGGAATCTGATAATCGAATTGAATATTACCAATGCTGCGGTATACTTCGCTTGTATTTTCACGATTATTCAATAAACCTACAGGGTTGCGATTCGAAAGCTGCGTGGGCAAACCATCTGGATCTAACCACTCCCAATAGCCACCATACCTTGCGCTGCTTGACTTTATTGGTTTGGTAGGATCAAATGTTATGGCATTACCTATAGCTCCTTCATTAGCAAAAAAGTTAGTAGTGCGTGAGCCTTTAAGGTTCAGATCTACCTTCAACTTATTATTGAAAAAGCTTGGGTTGAGATTTAAAGCACCAGTTAAACGCTGGAAGTTGCCGGTTTTTAAAATTCCATCCTGGTTAAGATAGCCTCCTGATATACGGAAGGGCCATTTGCCGCTGGCAAACGCTCCTGTTGCACTCAAATTAATATCCTGTGCAAATGCATTTCTGAAAACCTGGTCTTGCCAGTCGGTGCTTTCTTTACCTAATAAAGCAGCCTGAGCCGGTGTGCCCTTTGCACTTACAATTGAACGCACTTCATCAGCACTTAATACATCTACTTTTCCTGCAGGAGTCTGTACAAATCCTTGAGCACTGAAATTAAATCGTGTTTTTCCTTTCTTACCTTTTTTGGTTGTGATCAGGATTACACCGTTCGATGCACGTGAACCGTAGATAGCAGCTGCTGATGGATCTTTCAGAATGGTGAATGTTTCAATATCATTCGGGTTGATAAGGTTGAGCGGATTTGCTGCACCTGAAATGCCGCCATTATCAACCGGTACACCATCAATAACAATTAACGGATCGTTACTTGCGTTTAATGAAGCACCTCCACGAATTCTGATGCGGCTACCACTTCCGGGAGCACCACTGTTTGGTGTGATTTGTACACCTGCAACTTTACCTGCAATCAACTGCTCCGGCGTTTGAATTGCGCCTTTTACAAAGTCTTTTGAAGATACAGTTGCCACAGAGCCCGAGAGATCTCTTTTACGCTGTGTACCATAACCTACAACAACAACTTCGTTTAAAGTGCCTTGTGCTGCAGCGAGCGAAATGGCAAAATCAGTTTGTGCGCCAACCGTTAATTCATATGCCGTAAAACCTACGGATGAAATAACAAGCACGGCGTCGTTGTTGGGAACTGCAATTCTGAAATTACCACCTGCATCAGTGGTTGTACCGGTGTTGGTACCTTTAATTGTTACGGAGGCATTTGCAACCGGGGTGCCATCTTTACTGTCGGTCACTTTCCCTGTTACAGTTTTACCTTGCGCAAACACGTTCATTGCCAAAACCACGAGCAGGAAGCTGAGCACTCCTGCCCTGGCAAGCAGACGATGAAGGGTCATAATCAATAGTTGGGGTTTTGAGATTTACAATTTATATCTGTCATAATGCAGTTTAGTTTAATGATTTACCTGGTAAAACCGGGTAAGCTCTCATCAAAAAATCCAGCATGTTTTTCCAAAAAAATTAAGCAGCATAGTAAGACAAACCCTATGGCCTTACTGCTGCACCATCAGCTTTTCATAACGCACAACATTATCAACCCGCACCTGCAACACATATTGGCCTGCCGTTAAAGGCACGCCTCCAAAACTGTTGCGATCAATTTCAAACACCTGCATTCCTTTCAACTGGAAACCCATACTTTTCGACACAATTACCTGCCCCTGTAAATTGATCAATTGCACATTTACCTTTCCACTCTGCGGCAACTCGTATTTTACAATGGCTGATTGTTGTACAGGGTTAGGATAAATGCTTACTCTAAAATCTTTATTTGATGCGACAATATCTCTGACGTTTGTCACAACCCCACCTGATACATTTTGGTTCAAATACACTTTATACTGACCCGGAGCCAATGTTATCGCCTGTTGATTGCCAGTTACTGTAATTGTTCCTCCATTGGTATAATCGTAAAATGTTCCGTTTGCAGGAAATGTAACCGTCGGCGTTTGTTGCACAACATCAAAGTTGGCTACCACTACATACTTAAGATCAGTATGGTCAACCACAATTGTTTTTACTAAGCTTGATCCAAGATTGGTTCCTATCGCAAGACTTGGTGTGCGGAATGTATTTTTATAAAGATTGCGCAGCTTTGCCATGGCAGCATAGGTATCATACAACTTCTTACGACGAGCCTGTTGATAATAATCCCAACGAATGGGTTTATTTCCTAAACGACCTCCGAAGTTGATATCGTAATCATAACCAAGTTCACCAAATTGCCAGATCATTTTCGGCCCCGGTAAACCCATCAATATTGCAGCCATTGCCTCAGTTCTATAAAGAGCAACTGTTGTGTCTCTTACGTTGTGTGCGCTGTTTGATGTATTGCCCGCAGTAATGTTTTCATACATGATGCGCTGTTCATCATGACTTTCAGCATAGGTAATTAAATGCGGTTTGTCATTAAAAGATGCATCACTCCAAACGCTCCTGTTTTTCCAGAATGCACGGTTAAGGTCTATTTCGCTTGAAAGACCTTTTGTATTTCGTGCGAAATTGTAATTCATGATTCCCCACAACAGCATGCCTCGTTTTGCAAGCTCCGCTTCTTCATCATCATTCCCTAAATGTTCAAGTATGCAATACGAACCCGGGCTCACTACCTGCATACTATCATAATATCGTTGCCAGGTATTGATACGATCCTGGTTGTATTGATTCCAGACATTTACATCAGTGGTATAGTTATTCGTAAACCCTTTGCTCAAATCCCAACGAAAACCATCCATGCGGTATTCGGTTAACCAATGCCGTATGAAACGGGATACATGATATTTTGTGGGAGCAACATTATGATTGAAATCGTGAAATACATTAAACGGATGCTGTGCAGTTTCGTAGAAGTAAGGATTGTTTGCCGCAGTTTGATTTGCCCCTGCATTCCACCACATGGCTGCTAAAGGTGATGCACCGGTTGCATGGTTGAAGGCAATATCCTGGATAACAGCAATACCCAAACTATGCGCCTGGTCGATAAATGCTTTCAAGGCATTTTTGCTACCATAATATTTATCGGGCGCAAAGAAATACATTGGGTTGTAACCCCAGCTTTCATTTCCATCAAACTCATTAATGGGCATTAACTCCACTGCATTAAAACCAAGATTTTTAATGTAGTTCAAGGTATCTTTTAATGTTTGCCAATTATGCGTTGCAACAAAATCACGAACAAGCAACTCATAGATCATCAAATCTTTTTTATCGGGACGAACATAGCTGTTGCTAGTCCAGTTGTATGCCGCTTCACCCGGAGAAATTACACCCACCATTCCGCCTGTTGTTTTCCCAGTTGGGTATGCTGGCATGTTTGGATAAGTAGATGATTGAATAAACTGATCGTTATTAGGATCAAGCACCAGTTCGCTATACGGATCGGCAATGCGTATAGCATCATCAACAATATATTGAAAGCGGTATTGCGTTCCTGCAGTAAGACCTGTTACTTCTGTCCAGAAATAATCACCGTCTTTTTTCATTTGGCCCGAACATGTTTGTGTCCAGTTATTAAAATCACCGATGATCGAAACTTTAGTTTTCAATGGCGCATATAAAATGAAAACTGCTTTTGTATTGTTGTCTTCAAACGTAATTCCATCTTTACGGCCTGCTGGTCTTACGCCAGTCGAATTGCTGGTTTGTGGTACAAAAAAGTTGAACGTGTCTCTTTTGATATTTACGGCATCATCGGCCTCAACTGTAATCTGCTGTTCGCAGGTAGTGGTAACGTTGGCTGTACCATTGATTGTTTGTGCGGCCGCAGCTGTTGCAATTTGGGCGCCGTTAAAACGCAACGTTAGGTTTGCATTTTTAGATGACACGGCTGTTACCGGCAAAGTGAAGGGAGGCGTACCCAAGGTTAATGGTTCGGCAGTGGGTACATAAGTTGGCTGCATAGCAGGTGAAGTAAACTTCACTGCAAATTCATTGGCAGCATATACTTTAATATACATATCACTGCCATCAATATTACGCTGTACAAGATTGCCTGCTTCGTTACGGAAAAGAATGGTGATGTAACGGATTGTTTCCCCAACGGGCACCCCGTAGTAGCTTCGGATATTGGTGATGGTAAATTGCCAGGTATTGGGTTTGTTCACCGGATCGGGCCTGGTAGCGATAGGAGCCGTTGAGGTTCCCCATGTTCCTTTGGTATATTTCCAGTCTGTAGCAGAAGTACTGGCCGATGTAATGAGGCCTGTGTGCAGATAAACGGCACCCGTAAATCCTTGCAAGCCTTTGTTGCCTTTGCTGGCATCCATGGTAATTACAATAGTACTTGCATCTGTAGGGAAAGCGATATCGGTAGATAATAATTGGGCATAGCCTGCACCGGCTGCAAAGCAGAATAGAATAAACGCAAGCAAAAATTTTCTCATACCGCAATCCTTTTACATCAAACCAAATGAAACAATGATCAATGAAATTTTGTTGGATTATCGTTGTGATCGCAATCAGTAAGAAAGATTCTAGTCTTTTATATAACAGCCGGTCGTAAAATCAACCCCCTCTTCATTTCCGCAATCAAAACGCATACAAAACTATAGTTTGGTAGCCGCCTCAAATTGAACTAAAATTCCAATTTCTGGCACTATATTGCCAACTTATCTTATTTTTACTTTCTCACCTCATTTAAGGATTATGAAGGCCGAACTCGAAAAAATTGTTCCTGGAAATGACAAGCCCGTGTTGGTGGCTTACCCCATGAGCCTTCCTTACCTGGAATTCTACTGGCATCATCATCCTGAATATGAACTCACCTTTAAGATCAATGTTTCAGGTAAACGTATTGTGGGTGACAGTTACGAAGAATTCGAACCCGGGGACCTCGTGTTGATCGGCCCCGACCTGCCACACACATGGGTATCGGACAAAAAAGTAAAAGATAAATCCTGTGATTTTGTGGTGATCCAGTTTTCGGGCTCCCTGTTCAACAGCTTTACAGGCTTGCCGGAGTTTGAAAATATTAAACGCCTGTTGCAAAGTTGCCGGCACGGACTACATTTTAAAAACAGCCGGCCTTTTAAAGATTTGATTTTATCGCTGCCCGGTAAAACCGGCGTTGAAAAGATAACGGGGTTAATCAGTTTACTAAATCAACTCTCACAACAAAAGGGAAGAAAGCTTGCATCAGCCGAGTATGATATTTCGCAGGCCAAAAACAGCGAGCCTCGTATTAATAAGGTTTGTACTTATGTTGAACAGAATTTTGCGAAGCCCATTACTATTAATGATGCCGCATCCATCATCAATATTTCGCCAAGTGCTTTTTGTAAATTCTTTAAACGGGCAACGGGCAAAACTTTTTCTGATTATGTGAATGATTTGCGTGTTGGGTATGCTTGCTACCAGTTGATTGAAACCGATAAGCAAATTTCAACCATAGCACGCAGTGCAGGTTTTGAATCACTCACCTACTTCAACCGTGTGTTTGCCCGCAAGAAACACAGTACTCCAAGAGAATTCCGAAACGAAGCCGTTTATTAATTTTTACTGAAGACGACTTCGCCTCCGCAAATAGTTTTGAGCACTGTTGTTTTAAGCACCTGTTCAAACGTGGCCGTCATCAAATCAGTATCAAGCAAAACAAAATCAGCAAACTTCCCTTTTTCAATACTTCCTTTTTCGGCTTCTTCAAAATTTGAACGTGCCGCCCAAATGGTCATGCCACGCAACGTTGCTTCTCTTGTTAATGCATTTTCTGTTTGATAACCCTGGGCTGGCCATCCTTTTGCATCTTTACGGAATACTGCTGCGTAAAAAGTTTTGAGCGGATCAATATCCTCAACAGGAAAATCAGTACCCAGCGGAATCCATCCATTTTGTTTCAAGAGATCATTAAATGCATAAGCGCTTTTCACACGCTTAGCTCCGAGGCGTTGCTCTGCCCAATACATGTCACTTGTTGCATGTGTGGGTTGCACACTCGGTATAATACTGTACTTGCCAAATAAATTGAAATCATTTTCATTTACCACCTGTGCATGTTCAATACGCCAACGCAGATCGTTGGTTTCTTTTAAATACTTACCATAAATGTTCAGGATCGTCCTGTTGCCACTATCGCCAATTGCATGCGTGCACATCTGGAATTGATTTTTATACAATACAGCTGCAACGGAATCGAAATGTTCCGGATTGCTTAATAAAAAACCGGTGTGGCCGGGTTTGTCCGTATAAGGTTGCAGCAAACAAGCACCTCTTGAACCGAGAGCACCATCGCCATACACTTTAAAACTGCGAACGTTCAATCGATCAGTTTTTATTTTGCCCCGTTTAAAAATAGCATCATAGTTTTTCTTTGCATCGCTCAGCATTACATACAAACGCATTTTTAAATCGCCGCTTGCATTTGCCTTTTCTATCTGCAACACATCGTCATAATCAATTCCACAATCAACAATGGTTGTTAAGCCGGCTGCAAAACAATTTTGTTGGGCCGTTAATAATGCCGATTTAATTTGTTCATCTGTTGCAGGTGGAATTTTTGCCGATGCTAAGTCAATGGCATTATCAATTAGCAAACCGGTGGGTTTACCATGTAACAGCACAACTTCGCCTCCTGTTAATTTGGTTTGAGCTGTGATGCCTGCCTCCGCTAAAGCAAGATCATTTACAATGGCGGCATGCCCATCAACTCTTGTCAGAATCACGGGATTATCAGGAAACATTTCATTCAGCTTTTCATTTACAGGGAACTCTTTTACTTGCCAATCATTCTGATCCCAACCACGGCCGATGAGCCATTGCCCTTTTGCGGGTGCTAATCCTTTTTTAAAATCATTCAGTAACTGAAGAATATTCTCCCAGCTGGTTGAGCCTGTAAGATTTGCTGTTTGCAAACCCAACCCGTAGCGGTAAAAATGAGCATGTGCATCAATAAAACCAGGATATAAAAATTTGCCTTGAAGATCGATCACTTCTTTTGCAGCGAATTCCTTTTGCAATTGAGCTGTTGTTCCTGTGGAAACAATCCTGCCATCTTTTACAGCCACAGCTTCAGTTTTTGAAAAAGCAGAATCAACAGTGTACACTGTTCCGTTAATGAGCAATTGATCAACAGTTGATTTTGAATTGCACTGCGAAAACAAAATTGTTATGGCTAAAAGAAAAAACAATCGGATCATAGTAAATGGTTGTAATGGCATAAATTAAAATGAACATGAATTTAATTTGTTTTGTGCTTCATCCTTGTATTTTTACTACCTGATTTTTATTACTATGTATTCAGCCGATAATATCAACCAGCTTCAGCAAAGCACCACTGCCTTGTTGCATCAAATGAAAAGTTCATCAATCGATAAAGAACGAATTGAAGAATTGAGAGACGTACTGCGTTTTCATGAATACCGTTATTATATTCAAAACGATCCGTTCATCAGCGATTTTGAATATGATCAGTTATACAAAGCTTTGGAAAAAATAGAAGCGGCCGATCCTTCACTCATCAGCAGCGATTCACCCACGCAACGTGTTGCCAAAGGTTTGGGTAATGATTTTAAGAAAGTGCAGCACCTCGTTCCCATGCTGAGTCTCGAAAACTCGTACAATGCGGATGATCTGATTGATTGGGACCGCAAAGCAAAAGAAGCAAGCAAGCTTGATAAAATTGAATACTGTGTTGAACCAAAATTTGATGGCGCCAGCATTTCACTTATTTATGAAGATAATAAACTGGTTCGTGCAGCAACCCGTGGCGATGGTACAGAGGGTGAAGAGATCACAACCAATGTGCGGCAGATACATTCCATTCCTTTATATGCCGGGTTTTCAAAATTTGCCATCAAACAAATTGAAATACGTGGTGAGGTATTGATGAGCAAGAAAAATTTCAAAGCGTACAACGATCAACTGGCTGAAGAAAACTTACCGCCTCTCGCAAATCCACGCAATGCTGCAAGCGGCAGCTTACGTATAAAGGATGCGAAAGAAGTGGCACGCAGAAATCTTGAAGCATTTTTATATCATGTAGGTTATGTGGCAATGGCCGACCGGAAACAATCGACCTATGAAGTGTTGCACACGCATAGCGGTGCATTGAAAATGATGTGGGAACTCGGCTTTCGCAGCCCTGAAAAAGAAAAGAAGATTTGCAAAGGCATACAACAAGTAATTGATTACTGCAATGAGTTTGAACAAAAGCGTGATGAACTTCCATATGAAATTGATGGTATGGTTATTAAAGTAAATGATCTGCAGTTGCAGGACCAAATGGGCATGACCAGTCACCATCCACGTTGGGCCATTGCGTATAAATTCAAAGCAAGACAAGGCACAAGCAAGTTACGTGCGGTTGAGTACCAGGTTGGTCGTACAGGAGCAGTTACTCCTGTTGCCAAGATCGATCCGGTTGCTATCGGTGGTGTAACGGTAACGAGTATCTCTTTACATAACCAGGATTTTATTGCTGAAAAAGATCTTATGATCGGCGATACAGTATTGGTTGAACGTGCAGGTGATGTAATTCCTTACATCGTTAAATCAATGGGGGAATTACGTACAGGTAAAGAAGAGAGTATCATTTTCCCCACTCAATGCCCCGTTTGCAACAGTGTATTAGTAAAACCCGCAGAAGAAGCTGTATGGCGTTGCAATAATTATCAATGCGAAGCGCAGGTGGTTGAACGCATTATTCATTTCAATAGTAAAGATGCCATGGATATACGTGGCATGGGCGATGCAAACGTGCGCAAGTTTTATGAACTCGGTTTTTTAAAAGACATTCCGTCTTTATATCGTTTACCTTTTGATAAGATCCAGGCACTGGAAGGTTATGGTACAAAGAGTGTCGACAATCTACAGGCAGCTATTGAAAATTCGAAGAAGCAACCTTTGTTTCGATTGATCTATGCTTTGGGTATTCGCTTTGTTGGTGAAGCAACTGCAAAAACATTAGCCAACTCCACAAAATACTTGTTGGATATTGCAGGAAAAAGTTTGGAAGAATTACAGCAGTTGGAAGATATTGGTCCGAGAGTTGCAGGAAGTATTCATGATTTTTTTAGCAATGAACAGAATCTTGAATTACTGAAAGAACTTGAAGCATTGGGTTTGCAGTTGAAGAATGAACAGAAAGAAAGTAAGCATGAAGGCAATTTAACGGGGGTTACGTTTTTATTTACCGGAACCTTACCTACCTTGAAGAGAAGTGATGCTGAGCAAATGGCAGAAGAACATGGAGGAAGCATACTGAGTGGCGTAAGTGCAAAACTTAATTATCTTGTTGTTGGCGAAGATGCAGGCAGTAAACTGGAAAAAGCAAAAAAAATCAGCACAGTAAAAATTATAACCGAAGAAGAATTCCTGGCACTGTTAAAAAAATAATATAGGATTTCACTTGCAGGTACAGGGTTTGCTGTTGTATATTTAATATCTCCAATCTTTTTGTATGATCAAGAAACTCCCCGGAGAAAAATGGAAACAATTGCAATTTGCCGGTTGGAAACAATTACGTCGCAAGTATGCAGTTTCAAATCTTGGCCGTTGTGCCAGTTTTACTTCTGATGTTTCAGAAGATGGAAAATTACTCAACGGTTCCATCACTACCGGTTATCGCACATTAAACCTGCATCGTGCAGATAATAAAGGAACTATTTATCTGCATAGGGAAGTAGCAAAACTTTTTTGTGCAAAGCAATCAGCAAAAAGCAAATTTGTGATTCATCTGAATCACAACAAAAAAGATAACAGGGCTGCTAATTTAAAATGGGCAACCTTAGAGCAGATGTCGGCTCACCAGCAAAAGAGTCCGCAGAAGATTGCTTATAAAAAATTGCAGAAAGAACGTAGCAGCACACAAAAGGGATTAAAACTATCTCCATTACAAGTGAAGACGATCAAAAAGATCATCCAGGATCCAAACCGCAATGTTACGTACAAACAACTGGCAAAAAAATACAGCGTCAGCGAAATGACATTGTACAGGATAAGAAGTGGTGAAAACTGGGGAGCAGTTTAAGATGCACCTTTTGCTCTAAGCTTCCGATTTATCGCTTTCATACATCTCCTCAAAATTTGTCTAGCATACTATTACTTGGTGTTGCAAATTTGCATCAGCATAAGATTGTTTATTTATGTTACAAGCCTCTACACTCAAGTTTTTAAAAGATATAAAAAAGAATAACAACAAACCTTGGTTTGATGCGAATCGAAAAGCTTACGAAGCGGCTAAAACCGACTTTGTGGCGTTCATCGATACTGTTATTGAAAAGCATGGCAAGAAAGATCCTTCCATTGCTCATCTTGCTGCAAAAGACTGCATCTTCCGCATAAACCGGGATGTACGTTTCAGTAAAGACAAAAGTCCATACAAAACAAATATGGGCGCTTACATGAATAAGGATGGCAAGAAAGGCATCACTGCCGGTTATTATATTCATTGCGAACCGGGCGCTGCATTTGGCGGCGGTGGATTGTACGTACCTCCACCGGAGTTGCTAAAAAATGTGCGGCAGGAAATTGATTACAACTGGAAAGAATTTCATAAGATCATCAGCAATAAAAAATTCAAATCCATTTTTGGCGATTTGTCAACAGAAGGCGATTTTAAATTAACTCGTCCCCCCAAAGGATACGAAGCAGATAACCCGGCTATTGAATACCTGAAGCTGAAAAGCTGGGTGGCGTTGCAACCTTTTACTGATACGGATCTTACATCAAAAGATCTTGTAAAAAAAGTATGTACCAATTTTGAAACGCTGCAACCTTTATTGTTGTTTCTGAACGAAGGCTTACATGCGGGTGAATAATAAACCGAAGTTTTCAATAAAATAAAAAGAGCGCTTCACTCGGAAGCGCTCTTTTATTATTGTTAAGCTTTACTATTTCCATTCATTCTTACAACAAACCTTTACCCTGGAGGTATTCGGCAATTTGCACGGCATTAGTTGCAGCACCTTTGCGAAGGTTGTCACTAACGATCCACATGTTCAATGTATTTGGTTGTGTTTCATCTCTACGTAAACGACCAACAAACACTTCATCTTTTTCATGTGCATCCATTGGCATTGGATATTGTTGTGTTGCAGGATCATCCACAACCACAATACCTGGTGCTGAGCTGAGCAATGATTTTACTTCGTTCAGATCAAAATCATTTGCAAACTCAACATTCACACTTTCACTATGGCCACCCATTACCGGGATACGTACTGTTGTTGCAGTTACTCGAATAGAGTCATCGCCCATGATCTTGCAGGTTTCTTTCACCATTTTCATTTCTTCTTTGGTGTAACCATTGTCAAGAAACACATCGATCTGTGGAATCACGTTCAGATCAATTGGATATTTATAGGCCATTTCACCAACAACACCTTTACGTTCATTCAACAACTGGTCAACTGCTTTTACACCAGTACCTGTTACACTTTGGTAAGTGGAAACAACCACACGCTTAATCTGGTATTTTTTGTGCAGTGGTTGCAAGGCCACCACCATCTGAATTGTAGAACAGTTAGGATTTGCTATTACTTTATCGTCTACTGTTAACACATCAGCATTTACTTCAGGCACCACTAGTTTTTTTGTTGGGTCCATGCGCCATGCACTGGAGTTATCTATCACTGTAATACCGGCTTCTGCAAACTTTGGTGCCCACTCAGTTGAAGTACCACCACCGGCACTGAATAAAGCTACAGCAGGTTTGGCAGCTATTGCATCGGTCATGCTTACCACTTTGTATTTCTTTCCCTTGAACTCAACTTCTTTACCAACGGAACGCTCACTTGCAACGGGAACTAATTCAGTAACCGGGAAATTTCTCTCTGCTAATACCTGTAACATTTTGGTTCCTACAAGACCTGTAGCGCCAACTACTGCAACTTTCATTTTGTTTTTTGTTTTGTTTCTGTCCGACGCCCTCGTCTGACAGAATTTTTTTGTTTGATTAATAAATCCATCAGACGAGGGCATCAGATGGGGGTTAAAAAATAAGGCCTTCCGTTTCGGGAAGGCCTGTTATTATGTTTACAACACAACGTACAATGTTACCTTCCCTTGCGGAACTGTTTCTTTGTGCGTTTTGTATGTTTCATTGTCATCATGAGGCTCAAAAGTAAAGCTGAATGAGCGTTTCACCAAATTGTTTTTAGAATTTTCGTAGAGGTATTTACGCAATCGTTTGATTAATGTTATTTTTAAGTACATGCTGCAACCTAAACTCCTTATAACAATTGTTTGTTTGTTGATGCTGCACACAAACATTGCCTTTACTCAAAACAGATACAGTATTGTCATCAGTGAAATCATGAGCGACCCTGCTCCGCAAATTGGATTACCAAATGTTGAATGGATCGAGATACGCAACACAACTACATCAGCTATCAACTTACAAAACTGGCGGGTGGGTGATGCAAGTGGCGTAAGTGGCGCATTACCTAACTTTTTATTACAACCCGATAGCAGTGCCATTATTTGTGGTACAACTGCAGCAGCGACCATACAACAGTATGGCCGAACTTTCGGTGTTACAAGTTTTCCTTCATTAGATAATAGTGGTGAAACGATTTTTCTTCGAAATGCTGCTGGTTCTGTTGTTCATGCAGTTGAATACAATCTGAGTTGGTTCAACAATTCAGTAAAAAGTGATGGCGGCTGGTCATTAGAAATGGTCGATATTAAAAATCCGTGCAGCGGCGCCAGCAACTGGCGTGCAAGTGTTGACACGAGAGGAGGTACACCGGGCATTAAAAACTCAGTTGATGGAATTAATAATGATCAAACTGCTCCTGCTTTAGTAAGAGCTTTTGCAATTGATAACAGCTCTGTTCTGTTAACTTTTGATGAATCGTTGGATAGTTTATCAGCCGCTACTGCTGCCAACTACCAGTTAAATAATGGAATTGGTATAGCTACAGCAACTTGTACTGCACCACTTTTTAATACAGTGCAACTCAGTTTGAATAATCCATTGCAGCCCGGCACCATTTATACAGCAACTGCAACAAATGTGAAAGACTGTAGTGGAAACAACATTAGTGCTTTTAATAACACAAAGCTTGGACTTGGTGCAGCTGCTGTTGCAAATGATATCATCATCAACGAATTCCTGTTCAACCCAACAAGCGATGGCACTGATTATGTAGAAATTTACAACCGCAGCAATAAGATCATCAACTTAAAAACTTTACTCATCGCCAACAGAAGTAGCGCTGGTGCTATTGCCAGTATGCGTGCATTAACTATAAGTGACCGAGCTATGTTTCCTGGTGAATATCTTGTGTTAAGTGAAGACGAAGCAATTGTAAAACGAAAATTCACTGTAAAGAATCTTTCTGCTTTCCTCAACATTTCTTCCATGCCTTCTTACCCCGATGACAAAGGAAATGTTGTGCTCACAGATAACGGAGGTTTAGTGATTGATGAGTTGGCCTATGATGATAAATGGCATTTTGCTTTGATCAATAATAGTGAAGGCGTGGCACTTGAGCGTATTGATCCAAATGCAGCCACACAAAACAAAGATAATTGGCATAGCGCTGCTAAAGATGTGGGCTATGGTACGCCTACTTATCAAAACTCACAATTCCGGTTAGATCTCCAGGTGCAAGGCAATATAACAACAACACCTGAAGTGTTTTCTCCCGATAATGACGGCAATGATGATTTTCTCACCATCACTTATCGCTTTCCTGAAACAGGTTATGTGATGAATATTACGGTGTATGATGCTGGCGGCCGACAGGTAAAAGCATTGCAGCGAAACGCCATATGCAGTCAGCAGGGAAATTTTCGCTGGGATGGGCTGAATGAAAAACTTCAACAATTACCGCTTGGCCCTTACGTGATCTTTACTGAAGTGTTTAACCTGCAGGGAAAAGTAAAGCGATTTAAGAACCAGGTAGTACTGGCAAGAAGACTCTGATGATTTAAATCAGACATGGGCACAAGCATCAACATGCAAAGTTTGATTAACTTGAAGCTTGAAGTGAATTGTCATGATCAGCCGTAAAAAAATATTTTATCCTCTTAGTGAACCATTGCATCATTACTTGCGGTTATATCACCAGGAGTTAACGCTACCGGTATCGTATGATGATTTGAAGTATTATGCAGAAGCCATCCCTTTACTTGATAAGTTTGGGAAGGACACGCTTTGGGAAACAGTTATTTATCCGCAATCTGAAGTAGCAAGAGTGCATGAACATATAAAAGTGATCTATGCCAAACTAAAAGCAGCCGGCGATCTAAAAGCATTAAATCACCTTTACATTGAACGTATTGATTATTGCACATTTGGAAACTCCCATCCTTATCGTATCAAGATCGTAAATAAGTATAATGATGTGTACGATTATTTTTACATTAAAACGGCTGACGCTTCACGTATTTATGGATTAGAACTGGAGCAGTTGCTGTCGCCTAATCCTGTGCATTATTTGTGCGATGGAAATACATTAGTTGAAGAACATATTGCAGGTATTCCGGGCGACCAATTTTTAAAACTTATTCCACGCCGGCCTGAATACAATCTGAAAAGAATTGCCAAAGAGTTTGTCAAGTTTAATGAACGTTGTTTCCTGCGTTTACTTGGCGACATGCGTGCTTATAATTTTGTGATCATCATTACCCCCGATTTTGATGACTATAAATTCTTTATTCGTGCCATTGATTTCGATCAGCAGTTTTACGAAGGCAGTAAGAACATTTACCTGCCGCAGTTTTTTAAAGAAAACTATCCTTTTGTTGAATTAGTGCAGAAACATTTGAATCGTGAAGTAGTGCAACAATACCAGCAGGAAGAAAGGGCTGTGCTCGCACGCCGTATTCGTGAAGAACGTTACCGTTTAAGAGACCTGCGTGATGTGTTAGTAAAGGATGAGATTTCTACACCTGAAAAAATTCAACAGTTAGGTCATGAGCTTGCGCTGCATTATGATGATCCGGTGTTTGCACGCTGCAAAAGCATGGGCGAAATAATTGACCGGAGTTTAAAACGGGTGTTGATCAGAACACATACAAAAGAGTTTAAGATTGGATGAGGTTGGATTTCTTTCATTCAAGCAGAACGAGTACAGCTTTTGCTACCATCTATCCAGAAGCATCCTGTTTTCAACCTTCGAACATATAGTGTTGACTAAATCGTCAAATGGGTTCCTTTGCTTTAACCCCCTTGCTCCAACTTCGATAATATCCAAACCATCACTTATCTCAATCGTTTCTATTGTTCCAAAGCCATTCTCGCCGGATAAGGTATCTTTTAAAAGTTCGTCGCATTCATAAATAAAAGACTTTATAAAAACCTGAAAAGAAGAGTCGAAAACTTTTCCATCTAAAACTTTCACGTCATTTCTAAAATAGGAAATGGCAATATTTTTATCCAACTTCTTAGAAATTTCTATTCTTTGGGTTTCTTCATTAACACAGCCTTTGGAATATTGTTTAAATACCAAATCGCTGCCATCCAAAGCAATTACAGAAGAAATGTAATTGCTTTTATATTCGACATTGTGTGTCTCGGTTGGTACACGATCAATATCATTACAGGAGATAATAAATAAAGTGAGTAAAGCAAATTCTATGACAATGATTTTATACATTTCAAGCACAAAATATTACTATAAACAAAAAAAGCAGCATCGCTGCTGCTTTCAAAGTTTTATTTAACAACTTCTCACACCAACTCAATATCAAAATTCACCAATTGTACAAACTGCTGAATGCGTGCTTCAATATCTCCTTTTGAAATTTCTTTTAAACGTGTAGTACCGAATTTCTCAACGCAAAAACTTGCCATTGCACTTCCTACAATAATGGCTGTTTTCATGTTTTCGAAACTGATGTCTTTTGTGCGGGCAATATGACCAATAAAACCGCCTGCAAATGTATCGCCTGCACCTGTTGGATCGAACACATCTTCTAATGGTAACGCAGGAGCGAAAAACACTTTGTCTTCATGGAAAAGTAAGGCACCGTGTTCCCCTTTCTTAATGATCAGGTATTTCGGCCCCATATTCATGATCACTTTAGCTGCTTTCACTAATGAAAATTGTCCACTCAGTTGGCGGGCTTCGCTATCATTCACCATCAGTACATCTACTTTCTTCAATACATTCTCCAGGTCAGGCATGGCAATTTCCATCCAGAAATTCATGGTATCGAGCACTACCAGCTTGGGTTTATTCTTCATTTGATCGATCACCGCATTCTGCACGGCGGGCACAAGGTTACCCAGCATCAGGAATTCACAATCCTGGTAACTGTCGGGCACAACCGGGTTAAAGTTAGCCAGTACATTTAATTGTGTGTCCAATGTGTCACGTGTATTCATATCTAAATGGTAGCGGCCGCTCCAGAAAAATGATTTTTCGTTTTCTTTTATCTCAACGCCTTCTGTTACCACACCACGGGCTTCGAGCATTTGCAATTCTTCTTTTGGAAAATCGCCACCTACCACGCTCAGTTGTTTAATGGGTTGCGTAAAGTTGGAAGCACTCCAGGCAATATAAGTGGCTGCGCCGCCAATGATCTTATCGCTTTTACCGAAAGGAGTTTCAATTGCATCAAAGGCCATAGAGCCCACAACTACTAAAGACATAAGGAAAGTTTGTTTTTTGTTTACCGCATTTTACGGATGCGGACAAAGGTAATGGCTGACAGCTTACTTACGAAAAAGACATAAAAAAAGCACCGCCGTTGCCAGCAGTGCTTCACAGAAACGAAACCCGTTTATTTTTTATCACTTCTAACCAGGTCAAAAAACTTGTTATCGCTCATGCCCAGCCATATCATATCAATCTGGTTTATGTCGAATGCTTTGTCGAAACAGATATACTGCACATGGTTCTGGCCAGCCTGCACCGTCCAGTTACAAGACAGATCGCCATCTTTTGCCTGTGTAGTATAGTTGTAAAACATATCGTTATTCTTAAGCTTCACGTAAATTTTGTAATCGCTCCATTTGAAAGGTTCGGCACCTTCCTGGTTAATAACAGCCATGCGCATTTTTGTGTAACCGGTTCCATCATCACGAGTAATAAATTCATTCTTTGTTACGTAAACGCCAATAAGAAAATTGATGGTTTTACTTGGGTTTGAGATACTCTCGTAGTAATAGTAATCGCTACTTTGAGCTTTAGAAGTTGCAGGAGCAAGGGTAAGGAATGCTCCACAAATCAGGGCCAGGAAAAGGAGTCTTTGTTTCATTTTGTTTCGTTTAATTGTTTTTGGGTTCAAGTGCAATACAAGCAAATGCAATGCGGGATAATCTTTTTTTTTGCAGCATTTTGCAGATATCACATGTTGTAAACTTTTATGCTTCAAATGTATCAATCAACTGTGTTCATTTCAATACCCACAAGACGGTATTTTACTTAAAACAAAGTACATTTGGGCATGGGAAAACTGAAAGTGCCAAAGAATGGCAACCGCAAAGACCTCATTGTAAAAGCCGGCGCAGCCCTCTTCAGGGAAAAAGGTTTTGGCGCAGCCAGTATGCGAGACCTGGCCGAAAACCTTGGTATTGAAGCCGCAAGCTTGTACAATCACATCCGTTCCAAAAATGAGATATTGGAGTCGGTATGTTTTAATGTAGCCAATCGATTTAACCTGCATCTGGATGAAATTGAAACCGGTAGTTTAACGCCGATCAAAAAGATCGAAACCCTGCTTCGTTTTCACATTCAGCAAATGATCGAGAACTACGAAGAAGTAATGGTGAGCGACAGAGAGTGGAAACACCTTGATGAGCCTTACCGTTCTAACTTCCACACACAACGTCGTAATTACAGAAAACGACTTGCTTTGATCATTGAAGACGGCATGAAAAAAGGCGAGATCAAAAAAATTGATGCGCCAACAGCAGTAGTTATTCTGCTCCATTCCGTTAGCGGTATTGAAAGCTGGCATCGTTCCACTGCAAAGATCAGTGGCAATGAGCTGGAAGACAATATGGTGCTGATCATGATTGATGGGTTAAGAAAATAAGATTGCTGCTCTCCGTTTTTTACTACACATCAAGCTGCTTGCTTTTCCAATGAAATACCTTCTATTTGTGTTGCGTCTTTCAAATCGATCGTAAAGACGCAATCGGATATTTTTTGCTCCAATCTAAAACGGGAGCGATTGCTGACTAATTTGATTGCTGTATGTCTATTCATTTTCATGCGTTGAAGGTTAAAGAAGTAAAGAAAGAAACCAATGATTGTGTTTCCGTTCTGTTTGATGTACCTGAGCATTTGAAAGAAAATTTTCAATTTACACAAGGGCAAAGCCTTACCATGCGTGCAATGCTGAATGGAGAAGAAGTAAGACGAACTTATTCCATTTGCAGCAGCCCGTTGGAACAACAGCTGAAAGTAGCCATCAAAAAAGTAGAGGGGGGAGCATTTTCCATTTTTGCAAATGATGTGTTGAAACAAAACGATGTGTTGGAAGTGATGCCTCCTATTGGTCGTTTCTACACAACACTTGATGCAGCCAACAGCAAACAGTATGTTGGTTTTGCAGCGGGCAGCGGTATCACGCCTCTTCTTTCTATCATCAAAACAACATTGGCAGCTGAGCCGGAAAGTTCTTTCACCTTGGTGTATGGAAACAAAACCCGTTCTTCTATTATCTTTTTTGAAGAGTTGGAAGGGCTGAAGAATAAATACATCAACCGATTTAACCTCATTCATATTTTAAGCAGAGAAAGAACAGATGCAGATCTGAACTTCGGAAGAATTACGAAAGAGAAATGCAATGACCTCTTCAATAAGTTGCTTGATATTAAAACGGTGGATGAGTTTTTTATTTGCGGGCCTGAAGACATGATCTTTTCGGTAAAAGATTTTTTAGAAAGCAAGGGCATAGGTGAAAAGAAAATTCATTTCGAATTGTTCACTACACCGGGACAGAATAAGCCGTCAGTCGTAAGGCGTGAGTCGTTAGTAACTGAAGGCGGGGTTCAAAGCAATATTAAAGTGCGCCTTGATGGAAGAAGTTTTGAGTTCTCGATTCCAATCAACAGCGATACAACTATACTTGATGCAGCCATGCAACAAGGTGCTGATGTTCCTTATGCCTGCAAAGGCGGTGTGTGCTGCACCTGCAAAGCCAAACTGTTGGAAGGCGAAGTAAAGATGGATGTTCATTGGGGATTGGAAGAAGAAGAAATTGAACAGGGATATATCCTCACCTGTCAAAGCCATCCCGCTACTCAAAAGGTAACAGTCGATTTTGATGTGAAGTAAGCGCTCACATTTTGCATGAGATTTATCAGTACAGACAAACTTTAAACAAAGTTCACAAACAGACGTTAGTTCTCGTTAAATTTGTGACCCAATGGGATTGTTATGTCAGTACATGATTTAGAAAATACGTTTCAACAAAAGATCGATGACGAAGTGAAGATAGAGCCGAAGGATTGGATGCCTGAAGCTTATCGTAAAACCAATATTCGTCAGATCAGTCAGCATGCACACAGCGAAATTGTGGGGATGTTGCCCGAAGGCAATTGGATCTCCCGTGCTCCATCACTGAAACGCAAAGCAATATTGATGGCAAAAGTGCAGGACGAAGCGGGTCATGGTTTGTATCTCTATTGTGCTGCCGAAACATTGGGCATGAGTCGTGAAGAAATGATCAACGATCTGCACAGCGGCAAAGCCAAATACTCTTCCATTTTTAATTATCCCACCTTAACATGGGCCGATATGGGTGCCATTGGCTGGTTGGTTGATGGTGCTGCCATTCTCAACCAGGTGATGTTGTGCCGTACGAGCTACGGACCATATGCAAGAGCCATGGTGCGTATTTGCAAAGAAGAAAGTTTCCATCAGCGGCAGGGTTTTGAATCGTTGCTGGTTTTATCGAAAGGAACAGATGAACAAAAAGCCATGTGCCAGGATGCGATCAATCGCTGGTGGTGGCCCAGCCTCATGATGTTTGGCCCAAAGGATAGCGAAAGCACCAACAGCGATCAAAGTATTAAATGGAAGATCAAACGAAAAACAAATGATGAGCTGCGCCAACAGTTCGTGGATATGTGTGTGGAGCAAGTGAAATTATTAGGGATGACATTACCTGATCCTGATTTAAAATGGAACGAAGAACGTGGTCATTATGATTTTGGTGAGATCAATTGGGAAGAATTCTGGAATGTGGTAAAAGGCAACGGACCGTGTAACAAACAACGCCTTGATGCAAGAAGAAAAGCGCACGATGATGGAAGGTGGGTTCGTGAAGCAGCAGCAGCACATGCAAAGAAAAGAAAAACCCAAACCCCTAAAGGGGCTTTAGCAGCAGCTTGATAAATTTCAAAAAACTCTGAATGATGAATTTTCAAATAAGATGTTTTTACTACGGTGATATTCCTGATACGAATGCAGGTGGTAGTAATTATGAATCAAAAGCTGATACTGCTGCGTGGCCTTTGTGGGAAGTGTTTATCAGAAGCAAGCAAGGCCTTGACCATAAACATGTCGGCAGTTTAAAAGCTGCCGATGCACAAATGGCCATTGAAAATGCACGTGATGTGTATACACGCCGCATGGAAGGTGTAAGCATTTGGGTTGTCGAAAGCAAATACATTCATGCAAGCAATCCTGATGAAGCGGAAAGTTTATATGATCCGGCGAATGATAAGGTGTACCGTCATCCTACTTTTTACGATTTACCTGATGAGGTGAAACATATGTAAAAGCCCCTCCAAACCTCCCCAAAGGGAAGGCCTAATACACCCGAAATAATGTCAATACAATCAAATAATGCGGAGTCTTCAAAAGTCCCTCCTTTGGAGGGATTTAGGGAGGCTTATACTTTACACTTAGCGGATACTACACTTATTCTTTCGCAACGAAATAGCGAATGGTGTGGACATGGACCAATACTGGAACAGGACATTGCGATCACGAATATTTCGCTGGACCTTTTAGGCCAGGCCAGAAACTTTTATCAATACGCAGCCGCAATAAAGAACGATGGCTCGACAGAAGATTCATTGGCGTATTTAAGAACTGAACGTGAGTTTAAAAATTTGCTATTGGTTGAACTGGAGAACGGCGATTGGGGACAAACCATTTTACGGCAATATCTTTTCAGTCAATATCAATTGTTGTTATTTCAGCAATTGCAGCAAAGCAGTGATGAACAAATAGCTGCCATTGCAACAAAAGCCATTAAAGAAACAACCTATCATGTTCGTTGGAGCAGCGAATGGGTGATCCGCCTGGGCGATGGTACAGATGAAAGTCATCAACGAATGTTACATGCTATTGATGAACTGTGGCGCTACACCGGCGAACTGTTTGAAGCGGCAGATTATGAAACAGCGATGGGCATTGATTTGGCAGCCACCAAACAAATATGGACAGAAAAAGTTACTGCTGTTTTTGACGAAGCAAAATTACCCGTGCCGCAAAATGTATTTGTACAAAAAGGCGGCAAACAAGGCGTGCATACTGAACAGCTGGGTTATATCTTAACCGAATTGCAATACCTGCAACGAACGTATCCGGGAGCGAAGTGGTGACCCCACCTAACCTCCCATCAAGGGGAGGGATAATTCAACAGCATGAATAATATCGAACAACATATCAACGCATCAACGGCAGAACAAAAAATCTGGTCGATACTTGCAACAGTAGTTGACCCGGAAGTTCCTGTGTTAACGGTGCTTGATTTGGGAATTGTTCGTGATGTGAAAGTAAACGATGATGAGGTTGAAATCATCATCACACCTACTTACACCGGTTGTCCTGCAATGGATATGATTGCGATGAACATCCGTTTAGCATTAGCCGAGCAAGGCTATAAACAAGTGAAAGTAATTTCGGTACTATCTCCTGCGTGGACGACTGATTGGATGACAGAAGCAGGAAAAGAAAAGCTGAAACAATACGGCATCGCTCCACCTAATCCCAAGCAACAGGTTTGCAGCGATCAGTTATTTGCGCCAAACGAAGCGGTGCAATGCCCGCACTGCAATTCGTACCATACCCACCGCATCAGCGAATTTGGTTCAACGGCTTGTAAAGCATTATATCAATGCGATGATTGCAAAGAGCCGTTCGATTATTTTAAATGCCACTAAAGATTTCGGATATGTGATTGATGATGTCGGATTTGAATTTCGGCAACAAATCAGACATCATATATCCTATATCAGTCATCAGAAACTGTCTGCTTCACGGTATGCCTTGATCAACGCCAATTCACCTTCTTTACCGGGTGCAGCATTACCATGTTCCATTCCCAGAATTCCTTTGAAGCCTTTTTTGTAAATATGTTTGAAGATGTTCTTGTAATTCATTTCACCAGTGCCCGGTTCTTTACGACCAGGATTATCACCAATCTGGAAGTAAGGAGTTTCGTCCCAAACTCTATCAATGGATGCAATGATGTTGCCTTCGTTACGCTGCATGTGATACATATCAAACAAAAACTTGCACGACGGACTATTCACTGCTTTACAGATCATATACGTTTGATCGGTACCACGTAAAAACAGATCGCTGTTATCGCTCAGTGCTTCCAGCACCATTACCAAGCCATGTGGTTCCAATATAGCAGCGCCTTTGCGTAATGCAGTTATTACATTCGCTGTTTGCATATCCATTGATAACCGTCTGTCGTAGTTACCAGGAACAACAGTCATCCATTTTGCATTGCAACGCTTGGCCACTTCAACTGCTGTTCTGCAATCTTTCTCCATCTTATCGATCCACTCCTGCTTACCGCTGGTGAGCGATGTGATCCAATGCCAGTTATCGGAAGTGATCACAAACACACCCATACGCATACCCAGCTTTGCAAGCAATTCACCAATTTTCTTTTGCTCGTCGGCACTGCGACCCATCATACCATTATCTTCAATACTGCGGAAGCCCTGGTCATATGCCCAACGGATCTGATCGAGAAAACTATCTCCGCCATGATTTTTAAACATGCCTGCATGAAAAGCGTAATCGAGTTGAAAAGGTTTTTCTGCAAGAGTTGAAGCATCTTGCGAAGATGATCCCGCCATTGCAGTTGTTCCTGTTACTGCGGCTGCGCCTGCCAATACCGATTGCTGAAGAAATTGTCTCCGTTGCATAGTAGTTTGTTTGAATGTTGAATTTAGGAAGTATGTACAAGAATTCAGAAATCCATTTTCTGTATTGCGCAAACGGTTTCGCAAATAAAATCGTTGTCATTTGCATTTCGCTAACATTCGTAACCATTAGTTTCAGTAATTTCCATTCCTGCTATTATGAACAAGAAAAACTTTTTGTCGCTTTTTTGCGTGTTGGGTATTGCTGCTGTACAAGCGCAGTCAACCGATACTTCGTTCCGTACTTATCTGCAAGTGATTCCTTCCAGTAACCTGCAGAGTAAAATGGTAGCTATTCCTGCAGGCACATTTAAGATGGGCAGTGCGGATGCCGACAAACAAAAAGAAGCCGATGAAACACCACAACGTGAAGTAAGTGTAGGTGCTTTCTGGATGGGTGCATATGAAGTAACCTATGATGAATTCAATGCATTTTTTTTGGATGAATCCATCAGTCAGAACACAGCAGTTGATGCAGTAACAAGACCAAGTTCTCCTTATATTGATATGACATTGGGCATGGGTAAAGCAGGTGGTTTCCCGGCCAACAGTATGCAGCAATACGGTGCACTCATGTATTGTAAATGGTTGTATAAAAAAACTGGCATCTTTTTTCGTTTGCCAACCGAAGCTGAATGGGAATATGCTTGTCGTGCAGGTGCAACCACAACGTATCCTTTCGGTAACGATGCAAAAGAGTTAGGCAACTATGCATGGTTTAAAACAAACAGTGAGAACCGTTATCATAAGGTGGGTGAGAAAAAACCAAATGCATGGGGTTTGTATGATATGCTGGGCAATGTAGGCGAATGGGTGTTGGATCAATACAGCGAAACGTATTTCACGACCATTGGCGACAAAGCAAACAATCCATTGATTGAACCAACGAACCGTTATCCAAGAACAGTGAAGGGTGGAACGTATCAGGATGAAGCAAAAGAGTTGCGAAGTGCCAACAGAACAAAGTCTGATCCTGTGTGGAACCGTCGTGATCCGCAGATACCAAAAAGCAAATGGTGGAATGCTGATGCACCATTTATCGGCTTCAGAATTATTCGTCCGTTGCAGCAACCAAGTGCAGAAGAAGCAGAAGCGTTCTTTCAAAAATATCTTGGGGAAGATTGATGATTGAGTGATGAATGATGAGTAATGAGTACGAACACTCCGTGTTCTCCGTGTCTCCGTGGCAAAACAAAAAACAACAAACAATAAATATCTAAACCTTCAACATGAACAACGATAACAATTCACGCAGGGAGTTTGTAAAAACTTCTTCGCTGCTTGCCGGTGGTCTTATCATGAGTCCGCTACTGTCAAAAGCCAATTTCTTTTCAGGTGCCGAAGAAACCATTAAAGTAGCATTGGTTGGTTGCGGTGGCCGTGGTACCGGTGCTGCCATGCAGGCATTGCTTACCAAACAAAACGTAAAGCTGGTTGCAATGGCCGATGCTTTTCGTGACCGTCTCGACAACTGTTATAAAACATTAACGAGAGATGATGGCTCAGGCTCATCTGTAAAAGCAAAAGTGGATGTTCCGGTTGAAAGAAAGTTTGTTGGATTTGATGCTTATGCAAAAGCAATTGCTCTTGCCGATGTGGTGATCTTAACCACGCCTCCCGGTTTCCGTCCCATCCATTTTGAAGAAGCAGTGAACAAAGGCAAGCATGTGTTTATGGAAAAACCTGTTGCAACAGACCCTGTTGGTATCCGCAGAGTACTGGATGCTGCTGAAAAAGCAAAACAACAAAAGCTGAATGTGGTTGTTGGTTTGCAACGCCGCTATCAAAATTCATATCGTGAGTTGTTTAAGCGTAAAAACTTAATTGGTGATATTACTTCTGCACAGGCATGGTGGAACAACGATGGTGTGTGGGTGAACAAACGCAAATACGGACAAACAGAAATGGAATACCAGATGCGTAACTGGTATTATTTCAACTGGCTTTGCGGCGATCATATTGTAGAGCAACACATTCACAATATTGATGTGGTGAACTGGTTCAAAGATGCCTACCCTGTAAAAGCACAAGGCATGGGTGGCCGACAAGTACGTAAAGGAAAAGATCACGGTGAAATTTTCGATCATCACTTTGTTGAGTTTACATATGCTGATGGTTCTGTGTTAAACAGTCAGTGCCGTCATATTCCCGGTACCATGAGTCGTGTTGATGAATTGATCATTGGTACAAAAGGAAGTATTAAAGGTGATGCAGCAACGATCTTAGATGCAAAAGGAAAACCTGTTTACCAGTTTGATAAAAAGGGAGAAAACAATCCTTATCAAAATGAACATGACGAACTGTTTGCAGCCATTGCCAAAGGCGAATACAAATTTGCTGATGCAGAAATTGGTGCAAAGAGTACACTCACATCTATTATGGGACGTATGGCAACATACTCAGGTCAGATACTTGAGTGGGATAAAGTACTTGCGTCAAATCTTGATCTGCAACCAAAGAGATATGATTGGGATGCTGCACCGCCAATTCTTCCTAATGATGACGGTTACTATCCTGTTGCAGTACCGGGTGTAACAAAATATTTTTGATACTGTTTGATTAATAAGCAAAGGCCATCGTTAAACGATGGCTTTTTGTTTTGGCTTAAATATGTACTATTTAAAACAACTTGATAAAACTTATCCGTTCATTAGAAATATAGCATACCTGTAGTGCTGTTGTAATTACATTCACTAACTTGTTCTTTGTTTTAAAGGATATAGCTTATGGATATTACCATCTATTTAGAAGAAGCCGCACAGGTGTCTATTGCATTCATCATTGGTGCAGTTATTGGGCTTGAACGTGAGTTCAGAAGCAAGCCTGCCGGTTTTCGTACCATGATCTTTATTTGTGTGGGCTCCTGTTTGTACACCATTCTTTCAAAAGAAAGTAATACAATTAGTCCGGACCGTATTGCCAGTAATATTGTAACAGGTATCGGTTTTATTGGTGCAGGTGTCATTTTTAAAGAAGGTATTTCGGTTAACGGACTAACTACTGCTGCATTGATCTGGATCACTGCTGCATTGGGCATGGCTATCGGTTATCACAACTACCCATTAGCGGTTGTTGTGAGCAGCATGGTGGTGGTAGCTTTGTTTGTGCTGGAACCGGTGCAGCGTTTTATTAACCGTTTACATAAAGTAAAAGATTACAAAGTAAGAACCAGCGATACCAGCGATGTATTTAAAAAAGAGCTGGAGGATTTTTTTACCAAACACGACATTAGTTTTCGTTGCATGAAAATGAACAAAGAGAATAGCGATGCTGTTTATCTTTATCGCATTGGTGCACCCAAACATGATTATGATATTGTAAATGATTTTTTGTTGAAACATAAAAGCGTTAACAGTTTTGATGTATAGTTTCGTTCATCCAATTCAACTATTGTTATGTCATCTATTCTTTTCGAAATAAAAAATTCGGTAGCCTGCATCACTTTGAATCGTCCGGATAAATTCAATTCCTTCAATCGGGAAATGGCATTGCTATTGCAAAACAAACTCGATGAATGCGCATCGCTGCACGAAGTACGTTGCGTGTACATTACCGGCGCAGGCAAAGCCTTTAGTGCAGGACAGGATATTGGTGAACTGGTAGGTGAACATAAAATTGAACTGGCACAAATTTTATCAGAACATTACAATCCCGTTGTTAAACGCATCCGCAATTTGCCCAAGCCTGTCATTGCAGCAGTGAATGGAGTGGCCGCTGGTGCGGGTGCTAATATTGCTTTGTGCTGCGATATTGTTGTTGCTGCAGAATCGGCTTCGTTCATACAGGCATTTTCAAAAATAGGTTTGATTCCAGACAGTGGCGGTACATTCACTTTACCACGTTTGATCGGCTGGCAAAAAGCTAGTGCATTAATGATGACGGGTGATAAAGTTTCAGCAAGCGATGCAGAAAAAATGGGCATGATCTATAAAACATTCCCTTCAGATCTGTTTGAAGCAGAAAGTAAAAAGATTGCTCACACATTAGCAAACATGCCAACCAAAGGTTTGGCATATACAAAGCATGTATTGAATTATTCGTTTAATAATTCATGGGAAGAACAATTGCAACTGGAAGATCAGTTTCAACAGAAAGCTGCATCAACAGAAGATTACCAGGAAGGCATCAATGCATTTCTTGAAAAAAGAGTTGCAGAGTTTAAAGGAAAATAAAAAGCCCGTTACAACTGTAACAGGCTGTAGGTATTAAGCAAGTAGTCTTAGTTTGTTTTAATGAACTGGAACGTTTGCACATTGCCCGCATCATCTTTCAACTGAAGATTATACATTCCTGCAGGCAGCAGCCTCAAATCAAGATTCATTTTATGATCACCTTGTGAAAAGCGTTGGCTGCTGGTATACAACAGCAAGCCTGATGCGTTAGTTACATTTACTGTTACAAACGTGTTTTGCTGTGTACTAAAGCTGATGGCCGTTTTATCTATTACCGGGTTAGGATAAAGTGATGCCGCTTTAATTGCCGCAATATTTATCCGAATAATTTTTGAATAGGTTATTGCTCCGTCAGCATCTACCAATTTAATACGATAGTAAAAAGATCTGTTGTTGATATGCTGATGCGTAAACCTGTAATCCTTTGTATTGTTACTTTGTCCAGCCGCATTTACTTTACCTGCTTCAGTAAAATCTGTTCCGTTCAAAGAAGTTTCAACAGAAAAATAAGCAGTGTTGGTTTCCGATGAAGTGCTCCAGTTAATTAAATTATCGTCGCCATTATTACGACCTGATAATTCAATGGAACCTGCAGGCAAAATTGCCATCAACATTGTTACTGTAAATGGTGAGAAACTGGTGAACCCGGCACGTGTTACTGTGTAAGGATTTGATCCGGAAGCCATGATATTCACCAAACCATAATTCCATGCCGAAGAAGTGTAATGAGCAAGTCGGCTGAAAAGCCTGTTGAAGCCAGTCAATTCAATTCCTGATGGCCACTGACAGGTAAGTGTTGCGACAGAACCTCCGTCTATAGTTTCCGAAACCATCCATGTTGCATTCACTACGTTTGCATTCATCACACTTCCGCTTGTTCCGCCGGAATAAACAACAGGCAACATGCGAACGTTAAAAACATCTGTTGTTGATAATAAAGATAGGGACACAGTAACCGGTGTATATGAGCCGGATAAACCAACTGGAAATAATGTAGAGCCACTGGCTTGCACCTGTTGCTTTAATACACCTGTTCCAACTGCCACTACATAATTATTAGTTCCTGCGCCTAAAATAGAAGCGCTATTAGCAATAGTAAGATCATAGTTGCCAAGCGACAGTTTACCTGCCGTTAAATTCAATGTATGATTTACTGCTATTGCTGAAGATAAGTATGCTAACCCCGATGATTTATTGACAGTAAGCTTATAAAAAGGTGAATTACTTGTTGTGCTGATATTTTGTGCGCCCGTACCGGTTAGAAATAATTCACCTGTACCAACTGTCCATGCACTTTGATTGTTGGTGAAGTTTTGTTTTGCATACACTTTGCCATTGTTGGAGAACGTAGCCGATGAACTATTTGTAAAATTACCAACCACAGTAAGCGTATCGGTACTGCTTCCGGTGATATACAAAGTGCCGTTGTTGGTAACATCAACCTGTGCATACGTAATCAATGCACAAAAAAATAAACAGAAGCAAAATATTTTCTTCATGAGATTGAATATTGATGCTGCTTATTTAATAGTAAGGTTGAGTGTCTCAACGGTCATGCTACTGGCATCAGATGTATTAGCTGCCCACACTTCAATATAATCGTTGGTTGACAGTTGTACGGTACAGCTGATGGTTAATGAACCTTTATCTACACCGGTTGACAAACGCATAGCCTGTTCTGATTCGGGAAGTTTTACACCGTTCTTATAAATGTAAAAAGAGAAATTCTTGTTTGCTGATTGCGCTGTAACACTCATTGAAGCTGTAACTGCAAATCGGCGTGTCTTAATACCGTCATACACCAGCCGGTTATTTGTTGGGGAACTCACTCTGAACAGACCAACTGCTGTAGTTGTGCACAGCGCTTTCGTTGGAGTGTTAATTGCCGAAAAAGAAGTTGACGTAGCGGAGGTGAGATAAATATTACCAGTTGCTACATCATCTTTTTCGGTTGTAATACCGGGGCACTCTACTTCCCACTTTCCTGAAAAGCTGCCATTCACACGAGTGCCTGATCCCATCATGGCTGTATTACGCATGGTAGCAGCATCGCTGATAGAAGTAAGGCCACTAACATCTAAACCAACAGCGGAGTTTGTACTTACTGCATTACTAAAGCCACCAAGTTTTTCAATCATGCTGAAACTACCAACTAACTTTTCAAAAGTATTATAGTTTGTAGGAAACCATGCCGTATTATCAAGCAATAAATTACTTACATCCTGGTAGGTAATTCCATTTGTATTGCCGGAATAGTTTACTACGCTAAAGAAAACGATGTAACCACCTTTCACTAATCCAACATCTTTACAACTCGCTACCACATTGTCTCTGAAAACAAGATTCTCGGTAGCTGCAAGATCTAAATTAAACAGCTTGGCACCTGTAGTGATAGCGGCAAGTGTTAATGTTTTTACTGTTCCACCTTTTGTACCAGTGAAAAGTTCACCGCTACCAGGAGTATAAATAATTTTATCATTATTGGCATCCATACCAACGAGATAACAACCATTGAGGTTGATCTTGCTGGTTAAATAGATGGTACCATTTATTTCATAGGTTGTACCTGCGGCTAATGTAATAACACCAGAAACGGGTGTTGGCAGATCAGATACAGACTGCACCAGTACATAATTATTTCTTGTTTTACCAACGCCTGAACTAATGATATTCCAATTAGATCCATCGCTGATAACAGAAAGAACTTCTTTTGAATCGTTCAACAACCAAGATGAACCACCATCAATTGTTTGTGATGATGTTGTTGCAATTGTAAGCACGGGCAAAGGACTTGTTGTACTCACATTTTTAATGGAGTATGTTCTGCCTGCACAACCTGTTGCATCAGGTAATGTAAGTGTGGCTGCTGAAGTACCGGCAAACAACAAATTATTGTCTGTTGATGCAGCTGTAGTTGAAACCGTAAATGATCGGTAATTAAGTGAAAGCGATCCCCTCACATCCAAAGTAGAAGTAGGAGACGTGGTTCCTATTCCAATTTGGGCACTTGCGCTCAGCACACAGGCACAAAGAAGTAATGTAAATAATTTTTTCATCGGGTATTGGATATTGGTTGATGATTAAGTGAACCATTGGTTCTATTAAGGGGTAAAAGTAGCCGAACTAAACAGTTTCACTTATAGAACAAGCACCTGTTGTGAAATCGGCATGTCTACTACAGGTTTTGACGAAGTACTTATATCTTCTACCGGTTTATACTTAATCGGCTTGTAAAAAATTGGCTGCCATAGGTGTTTTTGTATGATGATTGCCGAATCGTACTTACAGCTGTAAGGTTTACTTCTTTTTGTCATTTAACTTAGCCGGAGTTTGCCAGCTACAACACATTGTCTAAAATTCTAAATAACAACATATGCCGTCATCAAAAGAAGTAGTCGATCATATGATGCAACACGATCTGTTCAGCCAATGGCTGGGTATACAGGTGGTCGAGATAAAAGAAGGTTACAGCAAGATCAGCATGACCGTTCGTACGGAAATGATCAATGGGTTTGGCATTGTGCACGGCGGCGTTGCTTTTTCGCTGGGCGATAGTGCTTTTGCATTCGCTTGTAATAACCGGAACAATTTATCGGTGGCATTAGATACATCCATCAACTTTATTAAACCGGTGCATGTGGGTGATGTGTTAACAGCTGAAGCAAAGGAATTGCACAACGGACGATCAACTGGTTTGTACCATATACAGATATTCAATCAGAACGATCATTTGGTGGCGCAGTTTAAAGGAACTTGTTACCGAACAGGTAAGTCACTTGTATCATAGTGTCGTTGCAAAAGCAGCCGTTTTTTTCTACATTGCCTTCAGACCATTTCACATTATAAATTCACATTGTATGAAACAGCTATCTTATTGGGCAAAATCAAACCCTCGTTCAGCAAGGTTTTTCATCGTTCTGATTTATATCCTGGTTAATATTACCGCCATTATTGCCGGCTCTTTATTATGGTCAATGGAAATTGAACTGCAAGAAAGCTTTTTGTTTATCCTTGCGCTCGCAACTGTTTCACTTTATCTTCTTTATCCAGCAAAAGCATCCTATTACAAAAGAAAAGCTTTTCATGTGCTGATGGCTGTGTGCACATTTCTCATCATTACCTTCTTCGGCAACCAGCTGCACAACTCAACCCCGCAGTTATTGTTTTTGAATACAACACAGGCGGTCACCTATAATAACGGAACCAATCAAAATAATATCAACCAACCGATTAAGATCATAAAAGAAAAAAAGTTCCATAAAAAACATGTCCGGACATTTCTGCAAAAACTTGCAGCAAAAAAAGACCGGTCAACCGCTGCGAAAATTTTACTCATTACACTCACTGTAATTGTCGCTCTTGCTTTATTATACTTGCTGGCTGCTTTGTCATGTACCATTGCCTGTAACGGAGTTGAAGCTGTGGCTATATTGGTTGCTGTTGCGGGAACGTTTGGAATTGTTTTTGGTGCAATTCGTATAATTCAGGCGATACTTGGAAAAGAGCGAAAGAAAAAAAGAAAGGAAACAGCTACTGGTTGATCTTTAACTACAAATCAATTCATTCGTCATCATGTTTTATTCCTATAAAGGATTTGTACCGGTTGTTCACGAAACATCGTTTGTGCATACGCAAGCTGCAGTAACAGGCAATGTTGTTATTGGTAAGCATTGTTATATCGGGCCGGGCGCTGCATTGCGGGGCGATTGGGGCGGCATTGTTTTAGAAGATGGGTGTAATGTGCAGGAGAATTGCACCATACATATGTTTCCCGGAGTAACGGTGCTTTTAAAAGAAGGAGCACATATTGGTCATGGCGCAATAATACACGGCGCAACAATTGGTAAAAACTGTTTAGTGGGCATGAACAGTGTGATCATGGATAACGTGGTGCTGGGAGATGAATGCGTTGTGGGGGCTTTAAGTTTTCTTAAAGAAGGCGATGTGTTTGAAGCAAGAAGTTTAATTGTGGGCAACCCGGCCAAAAAAATAAAAGAAGTAACAGATGAAATGATAAGTTGGAAAACAAAAGGCACACTACTGTATCAATCATTGCCTGCTCATATGTTTAAGGAATGGGAAGTTTGTGAACCGTTGAGGGAAATGCCATCCTCTCGTCCGAAGCAGGAAACTTTGTATGAGAACTGGAAAAAGTTGAATGAATAATTTAAAGCCCACGGTTAGCCGTGGGCTTTAAAATTTTATTGAATTGGATTGTTTCGTTGCTCTGCATTTTTTATAAGGCCGGCAATGCGACTTCTTTCTCTTGAAATTCTCCTTCCACGAAAGAAGAGATAAAGATTAAAGAACAGCATGATGCCAAGGTAAATGCTAAAGCCTCCAATTTTATAACTCAGTATCTCCAGCATTGTTTGTCCATCAAGTATGTCAACTGCTATTTTCATGATCACAAGTGCAAAGCCAAGGTTCAATAAGTAAAAACCTGTTTTGAACAATGTATTGGTAGATGTTGCAATTTCTTCTTTGCCATTAAAAATATCGAGCATAAATGTTCGGCTGCTTTTAAATAATATATAAGCAACATACCAGGTTAAAATAATAACAACAGGCAGATAAATAAGATAAGCGGTGAAGTTGAAAGAAGCGTTCATGATAATTTATTTTTAGAAGTTAGAGAAGTTTGTTTTTGCTTACTCAGAAAATAAATGACAGTCATATTGATAAAATGAATAAAACCAAGTGTAAGCATGATGCGGCCGGTCATGATGCAAATGCTGGTGAACAGATCGATCCAGCTGGTAATGTTTTCCCAAAAGCTGATCATGATAGCTGCATAGCCCAGATTGAGCAAGTAATAGCCCACCAGTAATAATCGGTTGATGAAATGTGTAAGAGGCTCATCTCCGTTGAGCAAGTTGAGAATATACAGCCGGCCATTTTTATAAAAACGAAGCCCTACGTGAACAGTGATAATATAAGTGAGCAGTAAGTAAACGATGTAGGCGATTGTGTTCATAAAACCTGTTTTGATTAAATGACAAAACAAACTTAAATCTTATTTTCCGAATTTTCAATATTTTCTGAAAATAAAGTCTGCCAGCTCATTCTTTTGCATCGGTACAAGAGTGCGACGCCAATGTAGTTCAATAGAAATACGGCAGCTCGGCTCATAAAAACTATCTTTGCCGCCAGCATGGAAAAGAACTTTATTGATTACATACGGGTATTTTGCCGCAGCGGACATGGCGGAGCAGGCATCAAGCATTTTATGCGTAATAAGCTTACTGCTTTTGGCGGGCCCGATGGTGGCGATGGTGGCCGTGGTGCACATATTATCCTGCGGGGCAATTCGCAATTGTGGACCTTACTGCATTTGCGTTACTATAAAAATGTACTGGCCGATGATGGCGACCCGGGCGGTAAAAATAATATGACGGGCAAGGATGGAAAAGATATCATTATCGAAGTTCCACTTGGCACCATTGCACGTGATGAAGAAACAGGAGTAGTAAAGGCCGAAATATTAGAACATGGTCAGCAGATCATTTTAATGAAAGGCGGGCGTGGCGGTTTGGGTAATGCCAATTTTGCTACACCAACCAACCAGGCACCTGAGCATGCGCAACCTGGTGAACCCGGAGTTGAAGGCTGGATGTTACTTGAGTTGAAAGTTTTGGCCGATGTTGGTTTGGTTGGATTCCCTAATGCAGGTAAATCAACTTTGCTATCATCTATCACAGCAGCGAAACCAAAGATTGCTGATTATGCATTTACAACGTTGGTTCCTCAACTTGGCATGGTTGAATACCGTGATGGAAAAAGTTTTTGCATTGCCGATTTGCCGGGCATAATTGAAGGTGCGGCAGAAGGTAAAGGTCTTGGCCATCGTTTCCTGAGGCATATTGAACGCAATGCGGTGTTGTTATTTTTAATACCTGCCGATAGCAACGATCATAAAAAAGAATTTGAAATTCTGCATAAAGAACTGGAAGAGTATAATCCTGAAATGCTGCAGAAAGAATTCATCATTGCAGTAAGTAAAAGTGATATGCTGGATGATGAACTGAAAGCTGCTATTACCAAAGAACTGCCAAAGAATATTCCGCATGTATTTATTTCTTCTGTAACCGGTAAAGGTCTTACTGAGTTGAAAGATGTATTGTGGCAGAAATTAAATTCGTAAGCAAACGTTTCGTTGGTCAACACTAACTTTTTGTGAAAAAACTAATCGCCAATACTGTTGCCGACCTGCTGCAGCCTGCAATGTTCAGAAAATATGCCATCAGCTTTTTGTTGATAGCTGTTACCTGCTTCCTGAACTATTATACAGGTTTTTCATTCTGGTTACGTAGTGCTGCTTTTTCGCATGCGCTTGTTTGGTACAGTTTGCTGTTCTTCTTCTTTTTTACAGCTGGCTTCCTCGTTCAAAACGGAACTGCACTTGTACAAAAAAAACAGGTGCAGTTCATATTGATCGCTGCATCCATTTTGTTTGCATTGAAAGTGGCGCTGCCTTTTCACAAATTACTACCCGCTTCCCTCGGCAGTAATTACCAGAAAGCTTTTCAACAACCGATGAACTGGCTGGGCGCTTTACTTATTATGCTGCCATTGCTCATGTTCATGCATTGGCTGCTTGAAAAAAAATGGAACCTATACGGAAGTAAACAAACTCAATCGCTGAAAACGTATGTTCTGCTGATCGCTTTCATGATGCCACTGCTGGTATGGGCATCTATGCAAACTGATTTTTCATTGGTGTACCCTAAAGCAGCAATTGTTGGGCGGCAGTTGGGCGACGATGCAAACCCTTTTCATTACCTCTTGTTTGAAATTGCTTACGCTGCCGATTTTTTCACCATTGAATTTTTCTTCAGGGGCTTTCTCATCATTGCTCTTTCAAAGCTTATCGGCAAAGAATGCATTTTGCCGGTAGCATTGTTTTATTTCTCTATTCATCTAGGCAAACCCATGATGGAAGCTGTGAGTAGTTTTTTCGGCGGCTTGATTCTTGGCAGCATTTCTTACCACAGTAAAAGTATCTGGGGCGGCTTATTGGTGCACATCAGCATTGCCTTGCTAATGGAGATTTTCGGGTTTATTTTTTAACAAGGCTGTGCGGCAGCTTTCGTTAATTTTATCTTTCATCAATTCGTTATTCATGAAGCCGATAAATGTTGTTTTAGCATTCTGTGTTTGCGGTATTTTTTTAGTCACATCGGTTAGTGCTCAATCTGTACGCCAATTACGTAAAACCATTGAGCTGAAAATGCCTAGAGGTGGAGAGAACGGTGGCACCGTTGCTCAAAACGGCAAGACCCGTAATTTCTACGCAACTATTGCCGGTAATAAAACATACAGCTTCGCTTATTTTAACCAGGTGGGTGAAATGATGTCGGCTCCCGATCTTTCTTTGTTGGCTGATGTTCGTGGTCTTTGGTATAACAACGCACTCAAAACGTTCCAGGGAAATACATATGGCAATGGTGGTTGGGTAACCTATGTGATAGATGATTATGGAGTACCTTTCGACGTGAAACCATTTTTACCGGGTCAATTGCAACCGCACCCTAATTCAGTTGCGCAGTATAACCTGCGTGAAAATCTTGTTCATTTTCTTAAAGGATCAACAGTTGTTTCATACAATGCTGCAACCGGTGCAGAGGTAAAAGAAAAAACTTTTTTATTGAAGACAGGCTATTCAAAAAAAGTTCCACCACCTGCTGATCTTGTGATCGACTCTAATACAGTGCTTTCAAAATACAATTCAACTACTGTTGTGTATACCGGCATCAGCAACGCAGAGTTTGGTTTGCTGAATATTCAAACAAAAGAAATTGAATTGTACAGCAAGAACGACGGTTTAATGTACCAGAAATTAAAGCTTCCGGCAGATGCTGTGGTAAAAGACAAACTTAATTTCAGTTTCAGCAACAACACTTACTTTTTATACGACTCACGTAACAGAACCTGGGTAGGTTACCGTTAATTCCACTAGTTTGTTTTTTCATTTGCTGTATTTAATTTAGGGTATGCAGCAATGTCTTTTTTGTGGTCATACAGTTGAGCTGGTTCATGTGCATGGCCATTACCAATGTCCTGTTTGTTTTACCAATGCATTGCCTTGTTGCGATGGAGATAATTGTCACACCAATATGTTCATGAAGGACAATGAGAAAATTGAAGTGGATAAACCCAAGGAAGATCTTCATTTAAAAAATAAACTCCTTTAATAAGCAAAAGAGCGTTCAATCGAACGCTCTTTTTTATTTTATCCCTGGTAATTGTTATCGCATGATCATTTCATCCAGCGCTACATAATGTCTTTTGGTTTTATTGTCTTTCCAGATATTATAGCGTGTAGGATAATTTGTTCCTGTTGGTGAAAACAATAATGGTTGCCGATACCATTTTTGAATGGTGGCACCACTATTTAAAAATGCATGTGTGATCATGGGCTCCACAAACGTAACTTCTCCATCATACGAACCATAGATCATGGTATGCGTAAAAGCAGCATAACCCGGGGCATTCGGTGCTTGTAATTCAGGAGACATCAAGTCAACCCAATGTGCTCCCATCATGGGCACACCGCCTGCAAACAAATAAGCCGTTGGAATATAACCTGCCGGCGGCTGTATATTAAACTTCACCGGATCAGTTGTGCTCATCACTTCTTCCATACTTACTTTATAAAAATGAAAATCAAAATGCGGCAGGCCATAAATGGGCGGCGGCTCGTGACCCATAACATTCCAATTGATCATGAGGTGATCAAAAGGAGTAACGTCATGCGCTTTCTGATGCAGCTTTACATGCCAGGTTGCTTCCATATGATTGGCAGGATCAGTTGGAAGATTACTTAAAGCACCATCTGTCATTTCAAGGCCAATTGCCAGTGGTCGTCCGCTATGTGTAATGTTGATCCAGGAACGCATGTGGCCGTTTCCTATTTCTAATTGCGGACCGTAAAATGTATTATACTTTTCATCATTTCTTCCAATCACGTTCGAAGAAGAAGAATTGCCACCAGGCATTACTACCAGACTAGCATCATTTTCCGGAAAAGGATCATCCATTTTCGCAAGCTGGTCGTTCACCGATTTCTTACAAGAAACTAAAACTCCGCTGATCATTATCAACAATAGCAAAAGTTGAAAAGAATGTTTTTTCATGCTCTTAGTTTTAAGGTTAAATAATCTGTTACATGTTCACGAGCAGGATCAATCCGTGGCTGAGGTAATAAACTGTGTGCGCCAAATAGCTATTGTAGCGTAGAAACGAAGAACGGGTTAGTTTTAAAAAGGAAATATAAGTTAGTCAAGCTTTTACGCAACTGCAAGGATGTGAACGTATATTTTTTAAACTAAAGTTTGATACAGATATTCTTCATCATTATCTTCATTCATACAATTAGAACCTCCTTATTAAGTTACCGGGTGGTTTGTTATTGTTTAATGATTCTCACCAATGAAACGATTTGTTCTTATAACCCTCTCCTTCTTTTTATACCTGCAGCTTAATGCACAGGACAGTGCCTTCATTGCAAACTCGTTCAACCGCTATTACCGCTCTTCTGTTGAAAAACTACGGGATCTTTATATGGCTAGGGGAGCAACATTTATATGTGATGCAGATGGTACAGATAAAAATTTTCTCGCCGAAATGGATCACTTCCTGGGTGAGTATGGAAGCGTAAAGCGATTGATGGGTGTATTGTTCTATAGTCATCAAAACGACACGCTCCGAACCTGGCTTTATAAAAACGGGCAGCTACATTTTGCAGCCCAGGCAATTACAACTGAGCAACTCATTCAACGGGAGTTTGAATTACGACATTCCCTAAACGTAACACGTATGGTTACAAAACGAACAGTAACCCTACGTGGATCAGAAGCTGAGGCAAGCACAAATGAAAAACCAATGCTCCTGAAAGATGCTATTCAACAAACAACCGACTTGCTGTTGCCTCCAGCCATCAGGAATAAACTGGCGAATACAACACATCTCATCATTATACCTGAATTCAACATTGGCCAATTCCCATTTCATCTATTAAAGCCTTTTGGCAATGATCAATACCTTGTTGATCGTATCTCTTATTCATTTGCTCCACATCTCTGCAACCTGAAACAATTTGCAGAAAAGAATGATCAGAGAATTGGCAAGGCCAATGGTTTAAAAACTCTGCAGCCATTTATTGCCGGCAATCCTTCGTTTAGTAAATCCGGAAAATATAATTTCCCTGATCTTCCTGCGGCGGAAGAAGAAGCGAGAAATGTTGCTGCCGTTCTACATGCTACTCCATTTATTGGACCATCAGCAACAGCCGATACGTTAATTAAGAAAGCTGCAACTGCTGACTTCATTTACCTCGCTACTCATGGTTATTTTAATTTTGAAAAGATATTAGATGGTAGCTTCTTGGCGTTTACTCCCGATCAACATCATACTGAAGGATTGCTTACGGCCCGTCAAATTCAGGAATTACATTTAAGAGCAGAAATGGCGGTTCTCAGTGCTTGTCAAACGGGTTATGGCAAAGTTGTACCCGGAGGTTTTATTGGTTTAGCACGTGCCTTTTATAAAGCTGGTGTCGATTTTACGGTGATGAGTTTATGGAGTGTTGACGATGAAAAAACAAAAGAACTGATGTTACTGTATTTAGAAGAACTCCAGGAGCCTTCGTATTTTTATCCGGCATCCAATCTGCGTAAAGCGATCAAACGATTAAAAGAAAAAAATCCTGATCCGGTTTATTGGGCACCTTTTTCAGTTTTTGGTTTCACCTATTAATTAGCATACATGCAAATTACTTCCGTTGAATTATACAAACTAAGTATTCCGTTAAAACAACCTTTTGTTATTTCATTAGGGCCACAGTATGATGCTGATAATATTATTGTCGTTATTAACACCAATGCAGGCATAAAAGGTTGGGGCGAATGCAGTCCATACATGAGTATTAACGGTGAGAGCATGGATACTTGTTTTGTTGTAGGTCAATATTTAGCCACAGCGTTAAAAGGAAAAGATCCATTAGATATTGAAGCATGTACAACTGTAATGGATCGCATTATTACCCGTAACGAAAGTATTAAGAGTGCATTTGATATGGCTCTATATGACATTGCAGCGCAACACACCGGCTTACCATTGTATAAATTTCTTGGAGGCGAAAAAAATAAGATCATTTCAACAGATATGACTGTTGGCCTCGGCAGCCCAGAGAAAATGGCAAGTGATGCTTCAGAATATAAAGCAGCTGGTTTCCCTTCCATAAAAGTAAAGCTGGGCACAAAAACGGAAGAGGACGTTGCCCGTATAAAAGCTATTCGTGCTGCTATTGGCAATGAATTGCCATTGCGAATTGATGCTAATCAAGGCTGGGCTGTTGAAACAGCCATTGCAACGTTGCAAGCCTTGAAAGGGTTTGGTATTGAACATTGTGAAGAACCGATTGCACGTTGGAACTATATGAGTTTACCGGAAGTGAGAAAGAACAGCCCGATAAAAATTATGAGCGATGAAAGTTGCTTTGATGAACATGATGCCTTACGACTGGCTCAATTGAATGCCTGCGATTATTTTAATGTGAAGCTGGGTAAGAGTGGTGGTATTTTTCATGCGCTGAAGATTCTTGAAGTTGCGAAAGAATATAACTTGAAACTGCAGGTCGGCTGTTTTATGGAAAGCCGTTTAGCTATTACTGCTTTGGTTCATTTTGCTTACAGCAGCGATTTGATTGTTCATTATGATCTTGATACTCCGTTAATGTTGAAAGAAGATCCCGTTATGGGCGGAATGAAATTCCTTAATAATGGCGTAGTGGAAATTGATGAAACGCTTGGTATTGGTGCAACGGTTGATGAAGAGTATTTGAAAAGCTGCGAAAGGGTAATCGTTTAGTTTTTGTCGTAGAGAAAGGAGATAGAGAGTTCAACGCAGAGTTACTCTGCGCAACCTAAGCGTTCTTTTTTCTCTGCGGTTAGGAAAATTAATCCAACCTCTTCAACACCACCGCAACATCATCCAAAGATCCTGATCTAACAAGAATCAACCCTTCCTTATCCAGCAACATATATGTTGGGAACTCTGATATTTTTAATACATCAATTACATTAGCGCCTTCAGAATTTGTTTGCCGGTATTGCAGTAAGTGTGCCCAGTTGAGTTTATGTTTTGCTGTCATGGCTTTTGCAGCAGGTATCTGTTGTTTGTATTCGTAAGGAAAGCCATACACGGTGATCTTTTTTTCATATTGTTTGATCAACGCTACCAATGCAGGAAATTCTTTCACACAACTATCGCTTTCGCTTTTCCAGAAATGAAATAATGTATACTCTTTTGCCTCCCTGAATACAACATCAATCACTTTGCCCGAGATCATATCCACGCCCGACAGTGACCGCAAAGCTGAACCTGCCGTCGGGCCATCCTGTGCACGCAAGTGCGTGGCACAAAACATCAAGGCTATCAACAGAAATTTATTCATTCGGCATGCTACTTCGTTTTGTCAACCGGTGGTTTATTATCCTTCCATTTCCACAGGTGTACACAAGCATAAGTGCGGTAGGGCTTCCATTTGGTTGCATGCTTTTGCATTTTTTCGTAAAGTTCTTTTTTAGTTTCGTATTCTATCTTGTAAAGTTTGGTCATTGCCTGCTGAATACCAAGATCATCTACTGGCAACACATCTTCGTGCTGTAAGGCAAACATCAGGATCATCTCGGTTGTCCAACGACCCACTCCTTTTATCTGTGTTAATTTTTCGATCAGCAATTCGCTGTCCATTTTATAAAGCTGAGCATCGGTAATTTTTTCTTCGATAAAAAACCGGCAGACATTGTGCACATAGTTTGTCTTTGCATTGCTTAAACCAATACCACGAAGCGTTTCAAATGGTGTATCAAGTATCTGTTGTGCGGTTGGTTCTTTCTTTCCATAGAGAGCAAGAAAACGATTGTAAATGACCTCAGCCACTTTCGTGCTTAACTGCTGACTCATGATGGATGCACACAGGTATAAGTAAATCTTCTTCCGCTTCACCAATTTGTGCGGCTCCTGTGCGTCAAGTACTTTTTTTAGCTTTTTATCTTTTGACAGATGTGGAATATAATGCATAACAAAAAATAGGAAGAGAGTGCTTAACAATTTCCTTACAATTTATTCATTCTCTTTTAATCATTCATCAATATTATGGTAACAGGAGAATGGAAGCTTTGTAAAACCTTTCGCTGTGAAGACCTATTATAAAACAATTATCCTCTCCGACATCCACCTTGGAATCCGAAACTCACGTGTAAAAGAAGTTGTGGATTTTCTGAGTCATCACAAGTGTGATACTCTGATTCTCAACGGCGACATCATTGATGGCTGGCAACTCCGTAAATCAGGCGAATGGAAAAAGAAACACACCTCTTTTTTCCGCATCATTATGAAGTACATGCACAAATACAATACAAAGGTTATTTACCTGCGGGGCAATCATGATGATTTTCTTGATGAGATATTGCCGTTCTCGTTTGGGCAATTCATTATTAAGCGTCATCATATTCTGCAAAGTAGAGATAAGAAATACTATGTGGTGCATGGTGATATATTAGATACGGTTACTACCAAATTAAAATGGCTTGCAAAGCTGGGCGATATCGGTTACACTTTTTTACTCTGGCTCAACCGTCATTACAATCATTACCGCACCAAAAGAGGGTTGCCTTACTATTCGTTATCGCAGGTTGTAAAAGCAAAAGTGAAATCAGCCCTTTCTTTTATTTCTGATTATGAAGAACAGTTAAGTGAAGTAGCAGCTGCTAATCATTGCAATGGTGTTATCTGCGGACATATTCACCAGGCTGCGGATAAAACCATCAACAATATTCACTATCTCAACAGTGGCGATTGGGTGGAAACCATGAGTGCATTAGTTGAAACAGAAAACGGACAGTGGAGTATTCTCTATTATAAGGATTGGCTTCAAAAGCAATCGACCGTTGCAAGACCATATTCAACTGTAAACAGCAATGGTGATATTTATTTTCCAAGTTTAACACCTGAATTACTATGAACAACCGTTTTGTATTTGCCGTGCAGGGCGAAGGACGTGGACATTTAACGCAGGCCATCGCTACTTATGAAATGCTTATTGCACGTGGTCATACAATTTGTGCTGTATTGATTGGTAGCAGCAAACGAAGAGAGATTCCCTGCTTTGTTCGTGAACGCATTAAAGTACCGATCATCAGTTACCGCAGCCCGAATTTTGTAACGGATAAGGCAAACAAATCAATACGCATTGGCAGAACGATTGTAAAAAATATGTTGCAATGGAGAACATACCGCAGAAGCATGCGCATGATCCGTGAAGTAATTGCACAATACCAACCGGACATGTTACTGAATTTTTTTGAACCATTGATTGGCTTATCCTCCATCTTTAAAAAACTGGATACCAAAATTATTTCCATTGCTCACCAGTTCATTTACCTGCATCCTGAATTTCAATTTCCCGAGGAAGGAAACAGGAGAGATGCATTTGCAATAAAACAATACACAAAACTTACTGCAAAAGGATCTGATAAATTATTAGCGCTTTCTTTTTATCCATTAAACCTTTCATCTTATAAAAATGTTTTGATCTGCCCGCCATTGTTACGTAAGGAAGTATTTCAGCAGGAAGTGTTTGCTGGCGATCATGTCCTGGTGTATTTGCTTAACTCCGGTTATATGCAGGATATAATCAGTTGGCATAAAGATCATCCGGATATTGAACTGCATTGTTTTACAGATAGCGCTACCGTGAAAGGGAAATGGCATTTCGATGAAACACTTTGCTTTCATTCAATCGACGATCAAAAATTTTTGCAATACATGGCCAGCGCAAAAGCGTTGGTTACAACCGCAGGTTTTGAAAGTGTTTGCGAAGCCATGTATTTAGGCAAACCCGTGTTGATGGTTCCGGTGAAAGGACATTTTGAGCAATGTTGCAATGCAAGAGATGGCGCCAAAGCAGGAGCCGGCACACATGCCGATTCATTTAACCTTGATGTGTTGCTTGATTACATGCCGGGGCATACAAGCAGCAGCACATCTTTTCACGCATGGAGCAAACAAACAAAACATATCATGCTTCAATGTTTCTCCGACGTGTTACATCAACCAATGGAAGAAGACGCAATAGAAGAAAAGTCAACGCCGTTTTTCCAGTTGCCTTCCATTCTCTCCATTAACCAGCAATTAGGACATAGCTGAAGAAAGTACGAGGTACGAAGTGTGAAGTAAGTTGCCGAAAGAAGTACTGCCGTGAGCAAAGTCGAAAGGTGTCTTGCTTGTATCGAGCGGAGTCGAGATACAAGCGTCTTAAAATAAAAAAGAGGAGCGACGCTCCTCTTTTTCTATACTGCTAAAAAATATTACAAAGAATAACTCATCCCGCCATCTTTCTCATCTTTCAACTGAATACCAAGTTCAGCCAGTTGATTGCGGATTTTATCGCTCGTTACAAAATCCTTTTTTGATTTTGCGTCTTTGCGTAAGTCAATCAGGATCTGCATCACCGAATCAAAACGTCCACTGTCTTCACTGCTGATGCTCTTCAATCCAAAAATATCTTCGATATACGTCTTCATTTTTGTTTGCAGCAAAAGAATGGTTTCACTGCTTAGTGCATCTGCAGCAATATGTTTGTCTTTTAACCCGTTGATAACGGGAACAAGTTCAAACATACTCGCCAATACTTTCGCCGTGTTCAAGTCATCATTAATAAATTCATCAAACTCGGCAATCAACTGCAACACTTTTTCATTTAGCGATTTGTCTTTTGCGTCGTACTTCGCATTTCCAACTTCGTACTTACCAAACCATTCATGTGCTTCCAGCAAACGTTTCAATCCTTTTTCTGCTGCCTGCAATGCTTCGTTACCAAAATCAAGTGTGCTTCTGTATTGTGTTTGCAGAATAAAGAAACGAACTGTCATTGGGTGATAAGCTTTTTCCAAAAGTGGATGGTCGCCACTAAACAATTCCGTTAACTTGATGACATTGTTATAACTCTTTCCCATCTTTTTGCCGTTGATGGTGATCATGTTATTATGCATCCAGTAACGAACAGGTGCTGTATGATTGCAGATGGTACTTTGTGCAATTTCACTTTCATGATGAGGAAACTGCAGATCCATACCACCACCATGTATATCGAACTGTGCACCTAAATATTTTGTTGCCATGGCCGAGCATTCAATATGCCAGCCTGGAAAACCAACGCCCCACGGACTTTGCCAACGCATGATATGTTCAGGTGCTGCACTTTTCCAAAGAGCAAAATCTGCACGGTCACGTTTTTCTTCCTGTCCTTCCAGCTCACGTGTGGTTTCTAACAAATCATCAATTACACGTCCGCTTAATTTTCCGTAATCATGACTTGCTGCATATTTCTTTACGTCGAAATAAACTGAGCCATTTGTTTCATAGGCATAACCGGCTTTAATAATTTCCTGGATCATCCCGATTTGCTCCACAATATGTCCGGTTGCTGTGGGCTCAATGGATGGAGGAACAGTATTGAACTGATCCATCGCCCAATGAAAAAGATTAGTGTATTTCTGCACCAGTTCCATCGGCTCCAGCTTTTCTAATATTGCTTTGGTAGAAATTTTATCTTCTGCTTCACGACCTTCTTCTTCAAAATGCCCTGCATCAGTAATGTTGCGTACGTAACGCACTTTATAACCAAGATGAGTTAAGTAGCGATACAATACATCAAATGTAATGTAAGGCCTTGCATGACCAAGATGACTTTCGCCGCTAACCGTTGGTCCGCACACATACATACCTACATGACCGGGTGTGATGGATTCGAATACTTCTTTTTGACGTGTAAGCGAGTTGTAAACTTTTAACTGAGACATAAATACGTAATGGTTGAAATGAAGAATGTTGTACGAGGGGAATGCGTTGCTAAAAATCAGCAACAGCAGCTACAACAACAGGTATAGAAGTATTTCTTCATTGAAACAAAGATAATGTTTCAGATTATTTCTCCGGCAAATTAAAATCGGCAAGAACGGGGCTGTGGTCACTTTGTCGTGACCTTAACACTTGCACCCGTTTCAAGGGTAACGATTGACTATGCAGCACATAATCGATACGCAAGGTGGGCGACAGGAACTTAAAAGTGCGCCCTATTCCCCAGCCTTTTTCGGTGAATGCATCGTGCAGGCCATCGCTTATGATCTGGTATGCATTTGAATTGGGCACATCATTCATATCGCCACAAACAATGACTGGGTAAGGACTTTTTTCAATTACTTCTCTCACAGCTCTGGCCTGGCTCGAGCGTTGTAAGTTGGCCATTTTCATTTTCCGCAGAATATTTTTTCCGGTGGTTTGCACTGCGTCCACATCTATTCCTCCCTCATCAATCTTCTCCACAAACTCGTAATCTTTCTTTGCAAAATGCATGCTTTGCAGGTGAATATTAAAAAGCCGAATAGTATCACTATTCACTAAAAGATCAACCCACAAAAACGTGTGATTGTACTCTTTAATATCCTGCACTTTTTCCCAACGTAAAATGGGATAATTTGAAAAAACGGCAACACAAAAAGGATGATAGCGTTCATTCTTTTGCCTGATGTTGGTATGCACCCCAAAGGCCCGGTCGTTTGCTGCAGCCACATATTTATAGCCGAGCTTTTTCTTTACTTTCTCCAGTGTAATGGGCGAAAAAGTATCGAGCGAAAAAACAAATTCCTGCACAGCCAACACATCAGCTTTAAAGTTTTTTGCTTCCTGCAACATACCAAGATCGAGAAAGCCCTGGTTTTCAAAAAAATTAAAAAGATGGGCATTCCATGTGGCTACCCTCAGTGTTGACTGGCCAGGTTGTTCTTTGTTTGTTGATGGATGAAAACCAAAAAAGGAACCAATAAGGTTCCAGCAAAGCAATAATGTAACGATTGGAATGAAAACAAGTTTTCGTTTAGCAATCAACCAAAAAATGAGAAAGCCGATTTGAAGAAGAAGAAAAAACGGGAATAAAAGCGCAAACAAATTAACGATCCATGAAACAGAAGGCGGAAGCATTGTTAGGAAATAAAGCAGCAGCATACAAACACTAAGTGCAACGTTGCAGAAAATAAAAAAGCGTTTTGTAAAACTGCGAAAAAATCCGGCCATTTGGTTTTCAGGTTTCGTTGTCAGCCGCTTTTTTCAGAATATCTTTTTCTTCCTGTGTCAATGAAGAGTATCCTTTCTGGCTGATTTTGTCGAGGATATCATCAACACGTTGCTGTGTAATATTGGGTTTCTTTGAAAACGGCTCCTGCCCTTTTGTATTGTAAAATACTTCTTTCTTAATTGTTCTCTTCACAGGTTTTTTATTTGGTTCAAATAAATTGATGAACCAGTTATACAGCGCATGCATCCATGCACCGGGATCTCTCCCGTTTTGTATTTGTTTGATGTAAACAAAACCTATTGCTGCCCCACCAAGGTGAGCGAGGTGATGAGGAAAGGCAGAACTCGCAAGACCGGCAAAATCAATGATGACATAGATCAACGTGATTACCCATAGCGGTATACCGCCATTAAGCATGGGGAACACACGGTAATCGGGAGCAGTTACGGTAGCTGCAATAGCAATGGCCATTACACAAGCGCTTGCACCTAAATAATTAAAACTATTGATCTCAGCAGCAAAACGTGGCAACAGGTTAGCGCTTGCAATAAACAAAACAGCGCCAGCTAATCCGCCATAAAAATAAAGGGGAACAATATGTTTATTGCCTACAAGGTCCTGCAACAAAAAACCAAATGCCCAGAGAAAAAGCATATTGCCCAGCAATGCCCATAAGCTGTAATGTGCTATCATGTGAGAGAGCAACACCCATGGCCTTGTAATAAACGTATTAAGATTTGCAGGTAAGCTTACCCAGTCAAGCACTTGTGATTTGTATAAACTCACATTGGCATCGGGCGTAAGCTGAAATACGATTTCAATAAATTTCAGTATTACGAATACGATCACATTAACAGCGATTAGCCGCATTACTGCATCGCCATCTTCACCAAATCTTATCCCTCTTTTCTTTTCTGCCTCCAGGTAACTCATACTTAATTTCTTTTATCAATAAAACGTACGCCGGTTGTTTTTGTTCCAGTACCACACTAATATAAAACCAATTAAGGCGCCACCGAGGTGAGCAAAGTGCGCCACACTTCCACCACTGTTACGAATGCCCATCCAAAGTTCGGCAGCCGCATACAAAATCACAAACCATTTTGCTTTTATAGGGAAGAAAAAATAAATGTAGATAAGCGTATTGGGAAACAGGTAACCGAATGCAGCCAGGCATCCAAACACGGCACCTGATGCGCCAACAGTGGGCGTATTCAACATCACATCGGCTCCCTGCTTTACGTAAACAATACTTTGATCGATATAAGCCTGGTTGCTGATATCGTTCGACCACGCATCAGCAAACGCCTGCAACTGTTGTCTGTCCAACAATCTTGTGAGGCCATTTTGATCAAAGAAACTCATAAATGCCGATGGCGAGGGTGAAGTATTGTACGAAGCATAATCCCGCATCAACGGCTGTATTTCATAAAACAGCCAGCCGAGGTGAATAGCTGCAGCGCCTAAACCGCATAATATATAGAATATGAGAAAACGTTTTGATCCCCACAAATTCTCCAGCATGTTACCAAACATCCACAACGCAAACATGTTAAACAGGAAGTGGAAGAAATCACCATGCATGAACAGGTGAGTAATGAGCTGGTGCGGTTTAAACAAATCGGATTGAACGCTGTGTAAAGCAAAAAAATCGGTGAGTGTTTCTTCACTTCCCCAAACACCACTGGTGTATTGTGCCAACAGCACCAACCCGTTAATAATGATAAGATTTTTTATTACCGGTGGTAATACATTAAAACCGCCGGGCCGTATTTGCTGATAACTCACTAAAATTTAATTTGAATGATGAAGTACAAATTTCGGGATTGTGGTTGAATACTATAGCAAACATATTTGCCGAAAATGTTAAACTGTTTACTTCCTTAATATCAACGCCGCCACATTTTCAATATGATGAGTATGCGGAAACATATCAACCGGTTGCAATTGCTCTACTACATATTTTTCGTTAAGCAGTTGCAAATCTCTTGCCTGTGTGGCAGGATTACAACTCACATACACAATACGTGGCGCTTCAATCTCCAGCAGTTTTTTTACCAGCTTTTCATGCATGCCCACACGAGGCGGATCGGTGATGATCACATCGGGCCGGCCATGCGCTGCAAAAAATTCATCATTACAAATATCAATTACATCCCCCGCATAGAATGATGTGTTGGTGAGGCCATTTGTTGCTGCATTTATTTTTGCATCTTCAATTGCTTCGGCTACCGCTTCCACACCTATAATTTTTTTTGCGCCTTTACTGCAGAAGATACCAATGCTGCCCGTACCGCAATAAAGGTCGTACAGGGTTTCATTGCCCGTAAGCTTTGCAAACTCTCTTGTTACTTTGTATAATTCTTCTCCTTGTTTGGTATTGGTTTGGAAAAATGATTTGGGGCCGATCTTAAAAAGAAAATCTTCCAGTTTTTCGCTCACAAACCCGCTGCCGAAATACGTTTCAGGTTGCAGATCATAAATGCTGTCGTTCCATTTAGGATTGATGGTATAGAGCAAGGTTGTGATCTCCGGAAACTCAGCAAGCATGGCGTTAAATAGCAATTCACGGTTGGGCACATCTTCATAACCAAAAGTAATATTCACCATCACTTCGCCCGTGCTGGTCATGCGGAAGATCATGGTGCGCAACCAGCCTTCATGAGCTTTAATATCGTAAAATGAAAACCCACTCTTCTTTGCAAATTCACGTACAAAATTGCGGATGGCATTGTTGGGTTCCTGTTGCAGGTAGCAAGTGTGTATGTCGATCACCTTATCGAAGATCTTGGGAACGTGAAAGCCTAAGGCCACATCTGCCGGTGCAGGTGTTTGATCAGTTTCTTCTCCATTATTCACTTGTGCTGTCTTAGCCCGCTCTTCATCTTTTTTCAACAGTTCCTCACGGGTTAGGTAACGTTTATTGCTAAACGTGTACTCGAGCTTATTTCGATAATACTTGGTTTGTTTCGCACCAACAATGGGTAGCAGTTCCGGTAAATCAACACGGCCGATGCGCTTCAGGTTTTGCTCCACCTCCCGCTGTTTATACTCCAATTGCTTTTCGTACGGTAACATCTGCCATTTACAACCGCCGCATAAACCAAAATGTTCACAAAAGGGGTTTACACGCTCAGGCGAATACTCATGAAAAAACACTGCCTTTCCTTCGGCCCAGTCTTTTTTGCTTTTCCCTAATTGAATATTTACCACGTCGCCGGGCACAGCGCTTTCAATAAAGATCACTTTGCCATCAACACGGGCTATGGATTTGCCTTCGGCAGCATAATCTTCCACTTTCACCTTTTCGAGTATGCGTATTTTCTGTTTTTTTCTCACGGCGCAAAGGTAACAATCAACCACTTTGCAAATCGTTAACAGCTAAAGAAAGCTTTTGAATTAACTTTACGTATTCGCTATGAAGAAGACAACCCTTGTCCTTTCAATCCTTTTATGCTGCAGTACCCTTTTCAGCCAGGGTTATCGTATTGCCGTACAATACAAGCCTGTACCCAACAGTCATATTTACCTGGGCTATTATTTTGGCACGCAAAAATATGTGCTTGATTCAGCCATGCTCAATGCTAAGGGGGAAGCAGTTTTTACAGGAGCGGAGAAACTGACCGGCGGTTTATACATTGTTGTTGATCCTCAAAAGAAAACTTTTGTTGATATACTCATAGATAAGGAGCAGGATTTTAGCGTCAGCATTGATACGAACGCATTCACCATTGTTTCTATTAAAGGTTCTAAGGAAAACGATTATCTGAAAAAATACAAAGATGCTTCCGCCTTATACTACAGCACTTATCCAAAGTTGATGAATGAACTTGCGGCTGCTAAAACAAGACAGGACAGCACTGCTATTCAGCGCCAGCTAAACGAAGCGAATATAAAAGCACAGCAATGGCGTGATAGTTTCATAGCTGTTCAACCCGATGCTTATCTTGCTTTGCTCTTCCGTTTGTTGAAAGAACCTGTTTACTCTGCCGCTGCTGCAAAGAACAGGCAAGACAGCATCAATGCATTTTATAATTACAAGAAACAGTTTTGGCAGGATATTTCATTTGCTGATGATCGCTTGCTTCGCACACCTATGTTCGAGCAAAGGCTTAGCAGGTATTTAGAAACAGCGGTGATACGTGAGCCCGACAGCATTAAACTGGAGCTGGATAAATTTATTCTTACCAGTCGCACCAACAAAACCATGTTCCGTTATTTCATCAATCGTTTTACCAACGAGTATATGAATCCAAAATACATGGGGCTTGATGTAGTGTTTCTCCATCTTTTTGAAAAATACTATATCACGAATCAAGTCGACTGGCTGGAGAAAAAGGACCGTGACCTTGTGTTTAACCGGGCTTACAGTCTTTACGGCAATATACTTGGAGAACCAGCCGCTGAATTAAATCTGTTGGATACACTAAACAGAAAGGTTAATTTGTATTCCGTTAAATCGCCTTATACCATAGTTATTTTTTGGGATCCGGATTGCGGACATTGCAAAGAAACTGTTCCAAAAGTTGACAGTCTTTACAGGGCCAGCTGGAAAAAACAGGGTATAAAAGTAATTGGCGTACTCAGCGACGGCTCAGGTGATGATGAAGCAAAGGCAAAAGAAATACAAAAACGCTGGACCGAATATATACGCACACATAATCTGAATGAATGGGTTCATCTTTATCAGTCAACTCAAATGCGTAAGGCGGAACAAGCCAGTCAGACACCGGGTTTTAGACAAGCATATGATGTTTTTCAAACGCCCACAATATATTTGCTAGACGAACAGAAGCGAATTGTCGCAAAAAAAATAAATCCTGAGCAGGTTGATGAGATCCTGCAAGCTAAAAAAAACAACCAAACGTCCAAACATCCATAACCACAGCTTATGCGTAACATTCTATTTTTTCTTTTGATGGTTGCCGCAACAGGCAGCCAGGCTCAAACTCTTTTTACCTACGGCACCAACAAAGTTGATAAGAAAGAATTCTGGCGTGCATTTTCAAAAAACAACAATGGTGCAACCGATGAGAAATCGATACGTGAGTATCTAGATCTTTTTATTCGTTTCAAACTGAAAGTGCAGGCAGCAAAAGATGCAAAGCTCGATACCTTGCCCAATATTCAAAATGATATCGCTGCTTTTCGTGCACAAATGATTGAGCAATACATGCGCAACCAGGGTAGCAATAAAGAACTGGTGAATGAAGCCATTGAACGCAGTGGCACCGAAATGGAAATAGCACATGTGTTTGTTGGGTATGATAATGATACATCGAAAGCAAAAGCTGCCGTTGACAAAGCATATGCTCAGCTGCAAACCGGTGCCGATTTTTCAGCAACATCAAAAGCATTCTCTACAAATGAATATGTAAAATCAACTGCTGGTTATATTGGTTATGTAAGTGTATTCTCCCTGCCTTATGATTTGGAAAATGCCATTTATACAACTACACCCGGCAGCTTTTCAAAACCTGTTGCAGGCAAAAGCGGGTACCATATTTTTAAAGTGATTAGCAAGCGTGCAGCAGCAGGCAAAATGAAAGCGGCACAAATTCTTGTTGCTTTACCTGCCAATGCATCACAGGAAGAAATTGCAGCAGCACGTACAAAAGCAGAAATGATTTACGGTTTAGCGAAGAAAGGCGATGCATTTGATAAACTGGCGCAAACGTATAGCGATGACAAATTAACCTTTCAAAATGGTGGTGAGTTACCAGAGTTTGGTTTTACAAAATATGATGCAGCGTTCAGCAATGCCGCTTTTGGCCTCAGGAACAATGGCGATATCAGCACACCAATACAAACAGCTTCGGGTTTTCATATCATCAAACGATTGGAATTAAAACCGGCAGTAACAGATAAGAATGATGCGGCACTTGTTCAGGAGTTTAATGAAAAAGTAAATACTGACGCTCGTATTAATGTGGCTATTGCAAAACAAAGAGAGCAAATTTTAAAGAACAGTCATTACAAAGCACTTCCGTATAATGAAAAAGAAGTGTGGATCATTACTGATACATTACTGAAAGCAAAAAATTATGCAGCCATCTATAAAGCCAACCAACAAAAGCCAATATTCCAGTTAGGTACAAAAGTTTCTTCGGTTGCTGATTGGTTGAAATATGTAAAGAGTTTGCAAACGGCTAACTACATTCCTAAACAAACAGATTACAAAGAACTGATGAAGCAGTTTGTTTACGCAACTGCGGAGCAGTATTATAAAGATCGTCTTGAATCAACAAATGAAGAAGTGGGTTTCCAGGTTAAAGAGTTCCGTGAAGGGAGTATGCTGTTTGAAATTATGGAACGTAAGATATGGAGTGTTGCACCTGCTGATAGCGCCGGGCTGGTTGCATATTATAATCGTAACAAACAAAAATATACCTGGCAGCCAAGTGTAAATGCCATTGTCTTTAATTGTGCAGATACTGCAGTTGCAAACCGTGCATTGGAAATGATGAAGAAAAATCCTTTAAAATGGAAAGATCATATGGAAGTTCTTGGTGGAACGGCTTTAGCTGACAGCAGTCGATTTGAATTGAACCAATTACCTGTGGCAGAAGGAACAAAATTTACTGCAGGTCAATTTACACCGGTTGTTACCAACCCGAACGATGGTTCTGCTTCTTTCTGTTATATTCTTAAAGTGTACGACAGCAAAGATCAACGTACGTATGATGAAGCAAAAGGTCTGGTGATTAACGATTACCAATTGGAGATGGAAGAAAAATGGATCAATCAACTTAAGAAAAAATATCCCGTAAAAGTGAATGAAGCGGTGGTGAAGAGTATGGTGAAGTAGTTAATTAAAAGGCCGGTGTAATTCACCGGCCTTTTAGTTTGGTTCGTGATTTTTTTTTACATCACAGCTTTCACCACATTATAAATTACTTTCGGACTACCGAGTGTATAATAATGCAATACCGGCACACCAAAATCTTTCAGTTCTTTTGATTGCTGAATGAGCCATTCCGTTCCAACTTTCTTACAATCTTCATCCGTTTTTGCACGCATTATTTCATTACTAAGTTCTGTTGGAATATCAACATGAAACGTCCGTGGTATAACAGAAAGTTGTTTCTTGCTTGTCAGTGGTTTTAGTCCCGGGATGATGGGAACATCAATGCCCATGTCACGACATTGTTTTACGAACGCAAAAAATTTACTGTTGTCGAAGAACATTTGCGTCATGATATATTCGGCACCAGCATCAACTTTATCTTTCAGGCGCTGCATTTCAATTTCCTGGTTGGGTGTTTCAAAATGTTTTTCAGGATAACCTGCAACACCTGCGCAGAAATCGGTGCGGAAACCATCACGAATATCTTCTTCCAGATAAATGCCGTGATTAAGATTAATGGTTTGTTTCAGCAAGTCAATTGCTAAACGGTTGCCTTCGGGATGAGGTTCAAAAAATGTTTCATTCTTTGCAGCATCACCACGAAGCACCAATACATTCTGTACGCCAATAAAATTGAGGTCGATTAATGCATCTTCCGTTTCACGCTTCGAAAAACCGCCACAAATCAAATGTGGAACAGCATCAAGATTGTAATGATTCTGTAACGCTGCACAAATGCCAACAGTGCCCGGGCGTTTGCGCACTTCCACTTTTTCAAATGTACCATCTACTTTCTTTTTAAACACCTGCTCTGCACGATGATACGTTACGTTGATCCATGATGGCTTGAATTCCATTAATGGATCAAGATGATCAAAAATGGAATTGATGGTCTTTCCTTTTAATGGTGGAAGTATTTCAAAAGAAACAAGCGTGTCTTTTGCCTGTGCTATATGCTCGGTTACTTTCATTTGCTGATTCTGTTTTATTTGATTGCTGCTGTTTCCTGCTCAATACCTGCATTTAAGACGAAAGGATTGCGACGCAAGGAACGATGCCACAAGGAACCAAAGCCCGTATCAAAAAATGTTTCCTGCAAACATATAACAGGAGTGGCTCTTAATCAAACAATGTTTGGCTGCTACTTTCACATTTTAAAAGGGAATGAAAGGGTTGCTATTAACGGGAATGCGGTATTTTCGCAACTATAATTTTTTGCTTTGAGTTTAACTATCCACACATCTGAACTTGTTAAGCGTTACCGCACACGCACGGTTGCCAATAAAGTGAGTATTGAGGTGAAACAGGGAGAGATCGTTGGTTTACTGGGGCCCAATGGTGCCGGTAAAACAACAACGTTTTATATGGTGGTGGGATTCGTAAAGCCCGATGAAGGCGAAGTGTTTCTCAACGATGAGAATATTACCAATATGGCCATGTACAAACGGGCGCAATTGGGTATTGGTTATCTGCCACAGGAAGCGAGTGTGTTTCGTAAATTATCGGTTGAAGAAAATATTGCTGCAGTGTTAGAGATGACAAAGCTGAGTAAAGATGAACAACGGGAAAAACTGGAAGATCTGTTGAGCGAATTTCGTTTGCATCACGTGCGTAAGAATAAAGGCGATTCGTTGAGCGGTGGTGAACGCAGGCGTACAGAAATTGCCCGTGCCCTTGCAGTTGATCCGAAGTTTATTTTGTTGGATGAGCCGTTTGCAGGTGTTGACCCGATTGCCGTTGAAGATATCCAGGCCATTGTTGCAAAATTGAAATATCGCAATATCGGTATCCTGATCACAGATCATAACGTGACCGAGACCTTATCAATCTGCGACCGTGCTTATTTGCTGATTGAAGGAAAGATCTTTAAACATGGTACAGCCGAAGAGTTGGCGGATGACGAACAGGTGCGTCGTTTATATCTTGGCCGCAATTTTGAACTAAAACGGAAAGACTATTTGCATGAAGAGGCGGCAGCCCAAGACCAGCAAACCGAATAGCTATTTCAGTTAACAGAAGTCAATTATTTTTTATCTTGCCGAAACATGAGACTGCTTAGCCCTGCAATATCAAGACTTGCACGCCTTCGTATGTGGAGGATAGAAAGCTGGATGAATAACCCGGCTGCTGCTCAGCGTGAAGTATTGCAGGATTTGGTTACCACAGCTCAATACACTCAGTTTGGTCACCAGCACAAATTTGCCAAGCTGTTTAACATTCGTGAATTTAAAAACACAGTTCCTGTTCATGAATACGATGAAGTAAAACCTTACATCGAACGAATGATGCAGGGCGAAGAAAATGTGCTGTGGCCTACACCTGTCACCTGGTTTGCGAAAAGCAGTGGCACTACCAGCGATAAAAGCAAGTTCATTCCGGTTAGTGACGAGAGTATGAAAGATGGCCACTTCAAGGCCAGCAAAGATGTGCTTACACTTTACTACAATAATTTTCCCGGTTCCGATCTGTTAACAGGCAAAGGGTTGGTGATTGGCGGTAGTCACAACATTTCGCCATTTAATGAAGAAATTCAGTTTGGTGATTTAAGTGCTGTGCTAATGCAGAATGCTCCGTTCTGGACCAATTGGATTCGCACACCTGAGTTGAGTGTGTTGTTAATGGATGAATGGGAAAGTAAAATTGAAAAGCTTGCTGAAACAACTACAAAAGAAAACGTTACTTCCATTTCAGGTGTGCCCACCTGGAATCTGGTGTTGTTCCGCAGAATTTTAGAATTAACCGGCAAACAAACCATTGCTGAAGTGTGGCCAGAGCTGGAATTGTTCATGCATGGCGGTGTATCATTTGTGCCTTATCGTGAGCAGTTTCAACAACTCATTGGCAAGCCCATCAACTACCTGGAAATGTATAATGCCAGCGAAGGTTTTTTTGCAGCACAGGATCATCCTGGAGAAGATGGCATGTTGTTATTTGCAGATCACGGAATCTTTTATGAGTTCATGCCGCTGGAGGAATACGGCAAAAAGTTTCCCCATACTATTGGTTTAAATAAAGTGGAGCTCGGAAAAAACTATGCATTGATCATTAGTACCAATGGTGGTTTGTGGCGATATATTGTTGGCGATACTATTCAGTTTACGTCCTTAAGGCCGTTTAGAATAAAAGTAAGCGGCCGCATTAAACACTTCATCAACGCTTTTGGCGAAGAGTTGATGGTTGATAATACAGATAAAGCAATTGCCATTGCCTGCGAGCAAACAGGTGCAGTTGTAAATGAATATACTGCTGCGCCTATTTACTTCAGCCAGGGTAATAACGGTGCACACGAATGGTTGATCGAGTTTGAAAAAGATCCTGTGGGCTTGAATGATTTTGTGTACGAACTTGATACAGCATTAAAAAATCTCAACAGCGATTACGAAGCAAAGCGTCATAAAAATATTGCACTGCGTTTGCCATTTGTACAACCAGTTCCAAAGGGAACTTTCCACCGCTGGCTTCAAAGCAAGGGAAAGATGGGTGGGCAGCACAAAGTGCCAAGGCTCAGCAACGATCGTATTTATGTAGAAGAGATCATCCGCTTTAACCAATAATATGAAGCTGAAGGATAAACTTAAAGATTACAAACCTCTTCATTGGGTCTACAATCTTCTTCATGCAAAGCAACTGCGGCACAATAAAGATGCTTATAAGAGGTACGATGTTCACAAACCTTTGTTCGACTCTATCAGCAGTAAAGATTTTCCTGATAAAACCTCAAGGGCATGGCTCGATGTGAATGATTCAGCAGCGGTTGTATCTGGCAAAAAAGATTTTCAGCATTTTACAACTGAGGTACAACAGCAATTGATCGACTGGAGTAGCAAAGGTTTTCTTCACGTTAAAAATTATTTCAGTAGTGAGCAAGTTGATGAAGTGAATAATGCTGTTGATGAACTCATCAACCAAAAACATCTTCCTATCACACATGATAATAAAGTGATGTTTGGCTTTAAACATTCACCTGTTATTAAACACATGATGCAGGATGAAGGATTGAAGAAATTACTTTCGTTTGTGCTGGATAAAGAAGTGCTGCCTTTTCAAACACTCAACTTCGTAAAGGGCAGTGGCCAGCGTGCACACAGCGACAGTATTCACATGACAACATATCCTTTGGGCTATTTAATTGCGGCATGGATTGCATTGGAAGATATACATCCCGATAGCGGGCCCTTATTTTATTACACGGGCAGTCATAAACTTCCTTACCTATTAAATGATGATTTTGAAAATTACAGCACAAGATTAAAGCTAGGCAAAAAGCAATACAGCGATTATGAGGACATGACGGATGATATCCTTGCACAGAATCATTTTCCAAAAGAAATCTTTCTGCCAAAAAAAGGCGATGTACTCATTTGGCATGCCAACCTTATTCATGGTGGTATGCCAGTTGTAAATCCTAGTATCACACGTAAAAGCATGGTGGTACATTATTATGCAAAGGATGTGATCAAGTACCACGAAATAACAGAGCGCCCATCTTTGATGGAAGAAGAATAAAACGCCTTACTTTGCAATCATTACAAAATCAATGACATGAAATTACTAGAAGGAAAAGTTGCCATAGTAACCGGTGCCGCCCGTGGAATTGGCGAAGCAATTGCCATAAAATTTGCCGAGCATGGTGCAAACATTGCTTTCACCTATGTGAGTGACAGTAGTAAAGAAAAAGCAACCGCTTTAGAAGCTAAGCTTCTGGGCATGGGTGTAAAAGCGAAAGCATACCAAAGTAACGCAGGTGATTTTGCTGCTTGCGAAGCATTTGTTGCAGATGTGCTAAAAGAATTTGGAACAATTGATGTTTGTGTAAACAATGCCGGCATCTCAAAAGATAATTTGCTGTTGCGTATGAGTGTGGAGCAGTGGGATGATGTGATCAAAGTAAATCTCAACTCTGTGTTTTATATGACCAAGCAAATCATTAAACCAATGATGAAAGCAAGAAGCGGCTCTATCATTAATATGAGCAGCATTATTGGTGAAATAGGTAATGCAGGTCAAAGTAGTTATGCAGCAAGCAAAGCAGGTGTCATCGGGTTTACAAAATCAGTGGCAAAAGAATTAGGCAGCCGTAACATTCGTTGCAATGCAATTGCTCCGGGTTTTGTTGAAACCGATATGACTTCTTACTTAAAAGATGGCGAAGCTGCCGATAAATACAAAGCCGGCATTCCGTTAGGTCGTTTTGCAAGCTCTGAAGATATTGCGAATGTAACTCTCTTCCTCGCAAGTGACCTCAGCAGTTATGTAACGGGACAAACCATTAGTGCCTGTGGCGGTTTGAATATTTAGTACAACTATTATCTGATAAGAAAGCCTCCCCGATCGGGGGAGGCTTCGTTTTTTTTAAGGTGGGGATCTATGATGAACAACTCGTCAATGCACAGATTGTACGTTCGATTGATTTTCGATATTGTATGCATCTTTAAATCCAACTAAACTTAGTGATATATCTTTCAGCGGGGCTTTAATATCCCTGAACTCCTTTATTGTTTCCAGCACATCAAAATCAATATACTTTGTATTCGATGCATCAATTACCACTTTGGAATATGCAGGCAGATGATCGAGGGTTTGCCTGATAGCCGCTTTGTTCAGGAACGAAACTTCTTCCGACAATCTTATATTGATAGTATCTCCTTCTTTATGTTTTTGAGAATGGAAATAATAGGAATTTTTCAGATTACCGAGAAGAATTGAACCTGTCGACATCATTAATCCAGCACCCACACCAATGATCAATCCTTTTCCGCTTAATGCGGGAACAATGGCTAAAAGATCAATAGCAATAATCACAATCACCGTAACAATGAAAGGAAGAAACTGGTACTTGCCTGCTTTCCAAAAACTAATAAACACAGCCGGTTTAGCAAGCTTCCATCCCGTTAGAATAAGAATTGCTGCTAGTGTTGCCAACGGAATTTTATTTAAAATAAACGGAATGAGTATAACCGTTGAAAGCAATAATACAGCATGAATGATGGTAGAAAGTTTTGTCTTTGCGCCGGCATTCACATTCGCACTACTTCTTACAATTACACTTGTTACCGGCAATCCGCCAATTAGTCCTGAAACGGTGTTGCCAATACCCTGCGCAAGTAATTCCCTGTTAGTATTGGTGACTCTTCTTTCGGGGTCAAGGTTATCAACGGCTTCAATACTTAAGAGTGTTTCTAATGAAGCGATCAACGCAATAATAACACCATACATGATAACCGTGCCATTTGCAAATCCGCTGAAATTAGGCAAAGTAAAAAATCCAAAAAACTCACTGGCCGAACTGGCTTTAGGTAAGCTCACCAGGTGCGCATTTTCCAATATTCTGAGTTTACTTCCTGTAGTAAGCCATATCTCATTCACCACAACTCCTGCAATAACGGCAACCAATGCACTTGGTATAAAAGGAAGTTTCTTTTTAAGAAACGACTTGTCCCACAGTATCATGATCAAAATGGAAACAACAGAAATAACTGCAACGCCAACTTCGATCGATTGTAAAGGAATTAATAACTCATGCCAATCTTCGTTACCATACTCAAGCAATTCAGTCATGTGCCCTTGGTTGTCGGTGTCTTTGCCAAAAGCATGAGGCAACTGTTTTGCAATAATAAGTATGCCAATACTGGTAAGCATACCTTTAATTACACTGCTTGGAATATAATTAGCGATACCACCCAGTTTCAAAAATCCCAATGTCATTTGTATAACACCTGCTATCACTACGGCGCATAAGAACAGGTTGAAGTTTTCCAGCCCACCCAGTGAAGTGATAGCTCCCGCAACCAATGTAGCCAAACCCGCTGCAGGGCCACTTACACTCAATGGCGAGTTACTTAATGTTCCTATTACCAGGCCGCCGATAATACCTGCAATAATGCCACTAAAAGGAGTAGCCCCACTTGCAATGGAAATACCGAGACATAACGGAAGTGCAACTAAAAAAACAACAAGACCCGATGGCAGATCAAATTTCAACGTTTTTGTACTAATCATTCTAATCGCTTTTCAACTTATGTTATAAAATCTATACAGCTTCTTTCACTGCAATACCGCTTTTTTGCTTCTGACCATTGGTAAGATTTTTAAAGAAATCTACTTTGCCAGTTTCAACATCGTAAACACCACCCACAAGTCCTATCTGGCCTTTCTCAAACATTTCTTTTACAATACTGCTTCCAGTGAGGATTTCTTCAAGACTATTCTCCACGTTTGCATAAGCTACATTATCTCTGAACATATGCGTATGCTCACTAAGCATTGCTTTGCTGATCGATGGCTGAATGCGTTTCAACAATTGTGTAATATGTCCGTCTTCAACACCAGCTTTAGCACTTTTAATTGCACCACATTCCGTATGGCCCAGCACCATTAATACTTTTGAACCAACATACTTTACAGCGTATTCAATGCTTGCAACAATGTCGTTGTTAACGATGTTGCCGGCAATCCTGATGCTGAACAAATCACCGAGGCCCTGGTCGAATATCAACTCAACTGAAGTGCGTGAATCCATGCAACTTAAAATCACTGCAAACGGGTACTGCCCTTCTCTTGTTTGATTGATCAACTCAAGATGATCATGATTCGTTGATAAATTTTCTACGAAACGTTGGTTGCCCTCAACTAAGATTTCATATCCTTGGCTTGGGGTCAGTTTTTCTAAGTATTCTTTCGAATGCTTTCTCATTGTTTATAATTTAAAAGGTGACATCACACGTATACGTATGACAACGAAAATTGTTTAAGTAATGTAAAGGGGAACGGGCCATAAGAGCCCATAATCAATAAAAGAAAAGAATTAAGCAGCGTTTGGAGGAGGAACTAAAAGTTCGCCATGAAAAGCAATATAGTTTCTTGCATTTTCACAAGAACGATATTGTTTGGCCAATGCTAATAAACCATCTTCTTTGTGATGGTCGTGAAGGTGATATTCCTCAGATAGGGAATTGTTTCCAGGGCTTTTTTCTTCGGTTGAATTGCCCAACGGATTAGTACTCTCTTCTTCACTACTTGCAAAAGGTGAGTTGTTGTTGCCTGTTTGCTGTTGCTTTGCAATTTCCTGCTGACCAGCATAAACGAACGGAAGACTGATCGTAAGCCATACCAATGCAGCCATCATAAAAATGGTGGATGCAAGTTGAATGATATTTCTTTTTTTACGGTTCATCTTCATTAAACTGTGTCGCAAGATATGGTTTTGCTGTTTGGAAAACAAGCCACTTATTACTTACGGCCGGCGAAAATAACAACGAATCAACAGCTTTGTTTACTTTTATTGTCATAATTATCTTAAAAAATTTTAACACTTAACCACTCTAGTACACAAACATCTGTTTGTTAATACGGGTAAAATAACTGCTGATATGAAGTCATATGATGTATTGCTAAACGAGAATAAAATGTGGGCCGCCAAGAAAGTAGCTGATGATCCGGACTACTTTAACCGTTTGGCACATTTACAAACTCCCGAGTTTTTATGGATCGGTTGCAGCGACAGTCGTGTGCCGGCAAACGAAATTACCGGCACTGATCCTGGTGAAATATTTGTTCACCGCAACGTGGCAAATCTTGTAATTCACACCGATGTAAACCTGTTAAGTGTTCTTGATTACGCAGTAAATCATTTAAAAGTAAAGCATGTAATTGTTTGCGGACATTATGGTTGCGGAGGTGTAAAGGCGGCCATTACCAATCACGATTTTAAACAAGTGCTGAATATGTGGCTGCGTAATATTAAAGACGTGTATCGTATTCATAGAACGGAGTTAGATCAAATTACAGATGAAACGGCAAAAGCCAACCGACTCACAGAACTAAATGTGCAGGAGCAATTATTTAACCTGGCAAAAACTTCCATAATTCAACGTGCATGGAAACAAGAGCAACGCCCTGATTTGCATGGTTGGGTATATGGGCTTGATAACGGCATCATTAAACCTGTGTTTGAAATGAAGGCAGGTACGCATATTGATGAGTTGTATGAGTATGATGATTTGTGATCATCGCTCATCATTATTGCTCAATCTTAATATTTCTCTTCTTAATATAAGAATGCCAGAGAATCATGGCGGCTATTGTGCGGTAAGGTCGCCATGGTTCAGCAATGCTGAGCATTTCTTCCTTTGTTATTTGTGGATGCAGTTGCTTGTTTTCTTTTAAACTATTCACTAATGCGACATCGCCTAAAGGAAAAAGATCAGTGCGTTGCAATGCATGCATGAGGTAAACATCGGTGGTCCAGTTACCAATTCCTTTAATGGATGTAAGTTGTGTTCTTACTTCTTCATCAGTTAACAGCGTAAACTTTTTTAGCTGAAGTTTTTTTGAAACAACCGCAGTTGCCAATTCTTTTGCATACACTTGTTTCTGCCGTGTGAAGTAACACTCCCTCAACTCTTCATTGCTCATGGCAAGAATTTTTGCAGGCGTGACTATTCCGATTTTTGACTTTAATTTTTTATAGGCTGCATAAGCTGCTGCCAATGACACCTGTTGTTCAAGAATAGTGAGAATGAGTGTTTCAAACCCTTGCTTGCGTGTCCACATGGGAGGATAGCCATGTTGTGTAATAATTGCTTTTAGATGTTTGTCTTTTTTGGAAAGAAGATCGCAGTATGTTTGAAAAGTATCCGCAGAGAACGTTTGAATCATAGCTAAGAAATAAAAAAGAAAAAGAGTAAAAAAGCAATGCGTTCTGTAAATGTATAGATAACTTCTTTTCTCTTTCCACTCCTTTAACTCTTAGTCTTAAATTTTGCAATTGCGTTTTTTGTAAACTCACTCAGCACTAATCGTCCGCTGATTTTTGCACGTTCATTCAACAATTCATCCCAATGTTCTGTTCCCTTCCAGAATATTTTTTTCATTTCGTGCATCGCTTCAGGTGAAGAGTGCGATAATGTATTTGCAAGTTTGGAAATGGACTCGTCCATATCCTCAATGGTAGGATGTAGTTCAGCAAATAAACCTTTACGTTTAGCCCAATCGGCATTTCGCCAGCTGGCAGCATCAATCGCCAATTGTGAAAATGCGGAGCTACCGATCTTACGTTCAACCGCAGGGCCAACTACAAACGGTCCAATGCCAACGGCCAGCTCACTAAGTTTTATATCGGCACCTTCAACAGCAATTGCATAATCAGCAGCGGCAGCAATACCTAAACCTCCACCAACACATTTTCCATGAATACGTGCTATGATCAGTTTCGGACATTTACGCATAGCATTGATCACATGCGCAAAGCCGCTGAAAAACTTCAATCCTTCACTTTCATTTTTTATTGATACCAGTTCATCAAAACTTGCTCCGGCGCAAAATGCTTTTTCGCCTGATGATCTTAGCAAGATCACTAACACATTCGGGTCGTGAGCGAGGTGAGAGATGGTATGTGCCAGTTCGTTTAATAAACTACCGGGTAGCGAATTACTTTGCGGATGATAAAACTCAACAGTTGCAATTCCTTTATGTAATTCTTTTTTTACATATGCTTCACTGATCTGCGTAACCATGATTCATTGATTTTGTCTTATTAAATTACATTTCTCTTTGCACAAATGCAATGCCTGCTACTGCTTTAATTTTTTAACCATCGTTAAAATGGTGGCAACACCGGTTATTTCATTTGTTTCGTCAAAAAACTCCACCAGCCATTTTACAATTCCCTTTTCAATATCGTCGCCACGTTTAAAATCTTCCGGCTTTTCTACAATTCGTTTATCATTTGGCAACTTTTCTTTACAGGTAAAACGGATATATACTTCTGCGCCGGGATAAACTGGTTTTGTAAAACGTAACTCATCAATGCCATAATTCAACAACACAGGATTTATTTCGTAACTATCCACGAACAACCCTGCTGCAATGCTCATGATGAAGTAGCCGTGTGCCACCTGTTGTTCAAACATTGTGCCGCTGAAATCAGTTGTTTTGATATGCGCATAAAAATGATCTCCGCTTAAATCAGCGAAGCGATCAATGTCTTCACTGGTTATGATTCTTTTCTCCGTTGTTATTTGATCACCGATCTGCAGCTCTTCAAAATATTTTTTGAACGGATGATTTCCCGGATCTTTTCCTTTAGCATTAGGCTGATAAACATTTGTAATTACTGTAAGCGTTGTTGGTGAACCTTGAATGGCTGTGCGCTGTAAATAATGTTTCACTCCACGCAAACCGCCCATTTCTTCTCCACCACCGGCACGGCCCGGACCTCCATGCACCAACAATGGTAAAGGTGAACCATGACCTGTACTTTCTTTCGCACATTCATTATTCAACACAAGAATGCGACCGTGATGCGTTGCAGCACCAATTACATATTGTCGTGCAAGTTTGTTATCAGCGGTTACAATAGAAGAACACAAACTTCCCTTTCCTAATTTGCTTAAGGCAATAGCTTCGTCCATTGTTTTGTATGGCATGATCGTACTCACAGGACCGAAAGCTTCCACTTCATGCGCCTCAGTTGCGGCAAAAGGTTTTTCATTCATCAATAATATTGGTGAAAGAAAAGCACCTTTAGTTGCATCTGCATCAACAACATCAACGCTATCTAAACTGCCGTAAACGATTTGTGATGATGCTAATAGTTTCTGAACCTGCTCTCTCACTTCTTTGCGTTGTGTTTCACCAGCCAATGAACCCATCCGTACTTTTTCATTAAGTGGATTGCCAATGGTTGTTTGCGCAAGTGATGTTGCAATGGCTTTCCACAAATCCTCCATCTTATTTTCCGGAACAAATATTCTGCGAATACCCGTGCAACGTTGTCCCGCTTTCAACGTCATTTCTTTGCGAACTTCTTTTACAAAAATGTCCCACTCCGGCATACCGGGATTTACATCATCGCCCAATACAATACAATTGAGTGAATCGGCTTCCATGTTAAATGGTACATTTTCTTTTAGAATGTTCTCCTGGCTCTTCAACATTAAGCCGGTTGATGCGCTGCCGGTAAACGTTACAATATCCTGGCTATTTACATAATTCAAAATATCTCCCGCACTACCACATACCAATTGCAATGCACCTTCGGGTAATATTTTTGAAGAAATGATTTCTCTTACTACTGCTTCCGTCAAATACGATGTGACTGTGGCAGGTTTTACAATGGCGGGAACCCCAGCTAACAAATTCACGGCAATTTTTTCGAGCATGCCCCACACCGGAAAATTGAATGCGTTGATGTGTACTGCTACTCCTTCTTTTGGCGAAAGAATATGTGTACCCATGAACGTATTGTTCTTGCTGAGGTTATGACTTTCACCATCAATACAAATTACATCATCAGGAAATTTTCGACGCAGCGAAGCGTTGGCAAAAAGGTTTCCAATACCGCCTTCAATATCCACCCAGCTATCGGCTTTTGTTGCACCTGTTTTGTAAGAGACTGCATAAAATTTATCAAGATGATTACGCAAATGCAAAGCGAGTGCCTTCAACATATTGCCACGCTCATGAAAGGTCATCTTGCGTAAGGCAGGATTACCAACGTTTCTTCCATATTGAAGAATAGATTGAAAATCTATTCCTTTTGTTGAGGCTGTTGCCACTGGATCGCCGGTAACGGCATTGTATAAAAGCTGACCATCCCCATCGCCGTTGATCCAGCTGCCAGTGATGTAATTACCAAGTTTGTTCATACGTGCTAATAATCGTTAGGTTAACGAAGTTAAGACAGTACAGCTTCTGTAAATTACTGTTGTTGATTTTTTACTGGCTTATAACAAGCCGAACTGGCGAAGATGATGGGTTACATGTTTGTAATGCAAACGAACCCATTCCTCAAAATGCAATTCTCCAAACACGGGATGAACGGCAGTTGCGGCAGGATCAGTTTCATAAAATGCAAAGAAATGATCAACTTCCTTTTCCAATTTTTTAATTGCTTCCTCAACAGAGGGATAGTGAACTGGAAAGGGCTCTTCGCCAATAATGCTTAGAGGGGCTTTGGTGTTTTCCCGGAACTGTTTATCGCTCATTAAAAATTCTTTGAGCTTAGACATATGTTCAGGTGCAGAAACAAGATCGAACTTTATCTTTTGGGTTGATACTTTGAAAAATGCAGTCACATGCTCCACCATTTGCTGGAAATTCATTTTGCCCCATTTGGGTTGAGTAGTTACATCTGCTTTTTGAATCAATGGAATGTATTGCTCTCGTAAAAATTCAAGTTGTTCCTGCATAGATAAATTTTACAGTATAAATGTAGGAGAGTTAGCGTAATAAAAAATCCCGTGCACTTTCGTACACGGGACTGTATTATCAGGATTACATTATTTTATTATCCTAAAGCAACACGCTTAAACTCGGTTACTTTTACATCGCCTGAAGATTTCAGGAAATCACCTACGCTCTTAGAAGCATCTTTTACAAAAGCCTGAGCTAACAATGTTTGTTCTTTAAAGAACGCATTCATTTTACCGTCAGCAATCTTAGCGATCATTTCATCAGGTTTGCCAGCCATCTTAGGATCTTGTTTCATCAATTCAACGATGATGTCTTTTTCACGAGCCACAACATCAGCGGGCACGCTGTCAGCATCAACTGCTACAGGATTCATTGCAGCAATTTGCATTGCCACATCTTTTCCAGCTTCAGCAGCTTCTTTATCTAACCCTACCAATACACCCATACGGTATGCACCATGAATGTAAGATGCAACGTAAGGAGCTTCAATACGTTCAAATTTGCTTACACCAATCTTTTCGCCAATGGAAGCAAGTTTGTCGTTAATAAGATCAGCAACTTTTGCACCATTTACTTCAGCAGCATTCAATTCATCAACAGATTTTACATTGTTTGCTACAGCAGCATCGGCAATTGATTGAGCAAATGCAACGAAGTCTGCATTTTTACTTACGAAATCAGTTTCGCAGCTAATACAAACAACATAACCAATTTTCTTATCGGCACTTGTTTGTGCAATTACCACACCTTCTTTAGCTTCACGGTCGCTACGTTTTGCAGCAACTTTCTGGCCTTGTTTACGCAACCAATCGATCGCTGCTTCAAAATCGCCGTTTGTTTCAGTTAACGCTTTACGGCAATCCATCATACCTGCACCAGTTGCCTGGCGGAGTTTATTAATATCCTGTGCACTAATTGTTACAGTTGACATTGTATAAAATTTGAAAATTTAAAATCGGTTTCATTGTAAAATGCTTTCTGCAAAAGTTCATAACTCAACTTAAGCAGAAAGCATTTTTATTTTATGAGATGGTTATTTCTCAAGACTTACTTTCTGCAGAAATTATCTTGCAGAAGTACGTTTCTGTGTGCTTGGTACACGGCGCTTCGGAGCTCCACCAGGACCACCGGTGTTACCACCAGGACCTCTTCCGGGACCACGGCCACCACGTCCGCCTCTATCGCCACCACGACCACCTTCTTCACCTTCGTCGAACTTAGCACCTTTGTCTTCTACTTCTTCTGTTTCGTCTTCTTCTTTTTCAACCTGGCGCTCTGCTAAACCTTCAGCAATTGCTGCAGTAAGGTATTGAGTGATGATAGCAATTGATTTTGTAGCATCATCGTTACCTGGAATAAAGTAATCTACTTTATTAGGATCGCAGTTTGTATCAACCAAACCAAATGTAGTGATGCCTAAACGTTTTGCTTCAGCCAAACCAATATGTTCGTGACCGATATCAACTAAGAACAAAGCAGCTGGTACACGGCTCATGTTAGCGATACCGCCCAGTACTTTTTCCATTTTTTCTTTATCACGACTTAATTGCAAACGCTCTTTCTTTGTAATGCTGTCGAAAGAACCATCATTCAGCATTTTTTCAATGCTCTGCATTTTCTTCACGCTCTTACGAACAGTATTAAAGTTTGTAAGCATACCACCTAACCAACGGTCCGTTACATAAGGCATGTTTACTTTTTGTGCGCATTCAGTAACTATTTCTTTTGCTTGTTTCTTGGTAGCAACAAACATGATTTTTTTACCGCTGCGTGCCAGCTGTTTCATAGCTGCTGCAGTTTCCTGCAAACCTTCAACAGTTTTGTTGAGGTCGATGATGTGAATACCTTTCTTTTCAGCAAAGATGTAAGGTAACATCTTGGGATTCCACTTCTTCTTCAGGTGACCAAAGTGTACACCCGCTTCGAGTAATTGCTGTTGTAATGAAGTGTTATTTTCCATTGTATTTGTATAATCGTTTTTAATAATTGTTTGGAAACAACCACCGGCCAAAGACCGGTGAGTGTTGTATTAACGTTTAGAGAACTGGTAGCTTCTACGTGCTTTCTTCTTACCAAATTTCTTACGTTCAACACCACGTGGATCACGCTTCAGTAAACCTGCAGCTTTCAACACAGGACGATACTCAGGATTCACTTCAAGCAAAGCACGGGCAATACCCAACTTCACTGCTTCGGCCTGACCTTTAATACCGCCGCCGTTTGCGTTGATCTTCACATCAAACTTATCTAATGACTCGATTGTTTTTAAAGGAGCTTCTACCTGGTTTTGTAAATAAACCAAGCTGAAATATTCTTTATAGTTTTTGTCGTTCACGGTAATGGTTCCGTTACCCTTGCTGATGAACACACGGGTAATGGCTTCTTTACGGCGACCAACTGCGTTTTTTTGCTTTTCCATTTATAAGGAGTTTGAAAAATTTGAAAATGATTAGAACTTCAGTTCTTTAGGTTGTTGTGCAATGTGTGAATGTTTATCGCCAGCATACACAAACAACTTCTTATACATCTGACGGCCCAAGCGGTTTTTTGGAAGCATACCTTTAATAGCACGCTCAACAACTACTTCCGGACGACGACGCAGAAGGTCTTTTGCGATTTCAATTTTCTGACCACCTGGATAACCACTGAAGTTGTGGTATTCTTTGTACTCAACTTTTGTTCCCGTAAACTGAACTTTGTCGGCATTAATTACGATTACATAATCGCCACAGTCAACGTGGGGAGTGTAATAGGCTTTGTTCTTACCACGAAGGATTGCAGCGATCTTTGAACTCATGCGTCCAACGGTTTGATTGGTGCCGTCAACAACGTACCAGTTACGTTGCACAGTAGCCTCGTTCGCATGCTTCGTAGTGAAATGTAGTTTGCTCATTGTATTTTATTTTTTCCACGCCATCCCGTGGAGTTTTTAGAAAATCCGCTTTTTAGAACGGGTTGCAAAGGTAGGCCTGCTTCGCCCAATTGGCCAAAGAAAGTAAGAACTATTTTTACAAGCACTTTTGCAATTAATTGATTTACAGTAAAAATTTTGCACAAAAATTTTAATCCGTGGGTGAAACCGTTATAAAATGGGCAAAAAAAAACCTTGATCCTTTCTTATACAGTGGCATCAAGGGTTTTGAAAAGTTTATTACTGGTTAATTAGCCGTAGGACACTTATAAGAAGTGATGCTGAACGTTATGCCAACAGTTGCCATAATGTACTGATCTCTCGGGCCACTAAAGCCTCTTTGTGTGCCAGCCACGCCAATGGGTGTTCCGGTTTCATAACTTCTATCCTGTAAAAACGACGCAGCCGAACCAACGGGAAACGTTGAAAGACCGGCGTAGGTACCAGACACATCATCAATAAAATCGGTTGTGGTAAAGCGATGGGCAATTTCGAAATTGAGATTGGTTCTATCGGTAAGCGCAAACTTCACACCCACGCCCACGGGAAATGCAAAGGATGTTGTAGAATAAAGTTTACGATCGGGATATGCGGCAGATCCTTGTCCTTCAGTACCCAATGGACGGAGAAAATATTTTGTATCGTTGAGATAGGCATATGGATCGAAATTGAAAACGCCGGCGCCAAAGGTGATATAGGGTGTAAATCGTTCGCCTGGATTAGTTGGGTTGAATTTGAAAAAATTAAAATCGCCCTGCAGCATCAACTCCCACACATTGGTATTAAAGCTGAGGTTTCGGCGCATTTGAAATTCATTCTTCTTTTCATAAACATCGCTGTAGCCCAATTGAGCAAAATTTGCTCCTATGCGCACAGCCACGTAATTATTTATTTGTTTGCGGAAAAAAACGCCACCCGCAAGTTTAGGTCTGTTAAGTTTTTTGCCTGGATTAAGATCGCCGAAATAATGAGCAGCACCCAGCTGAACTCCAAATTCCCCTTCGTGTTTGTAACCGTCATATTGAGCATGTACCAAAAAAGGGGCAACACATAGGGGCAGCAGAATGAGAGAAATAAGTAATGGTTTCATTAGCATTGAGTAATAACGCAAATATCAGGGTTTTCATGTGCCTTGCGACGATGTTTTTATAACTGTGAACTTTTGTTATATAAACTGGTCATATCTGCACATTAGTTACGTCGGTCAAGTCCCCAGGAAAGTTTGTTTCGTAATGTTTGCAGGAAATTGTTTTCGTTCAACCTGATGAGACTTACTGTAAAATCTTCACGCTTCACCGCCAGTTGTATGGTTTTTTGAACAATCTCTTTTCGTGAATCGAGCGTACAAAGGAAGCTATCTGTGCGTCCTTCAATTTCAAAGGAAATAATATTGTTATCCGGCACTACAATAGGTCGCACGTTTAAGTTGTGTGGCGAAACAGGTGTAATTACAAAACTTCCCGAATCAGGAAAAACTACCGGACCGTTACAGCTGAGAGAATAGCCTGTTGAGCCCGTGGGTGTGGCCACTATCAATCCATCGGCCCAGTAACTATTTAAAAATTCACCATTGAGATAAGCGTGAATTTTGATCATGGATGATGTGTCGAGCTTGTGAATAGCAAATTCATTCAGAGCATATGGCGTGTCGCCAAAGAGTGGCATATTGCTATCAAGATGAATTAATGTACGTTCATCTTCAACATATGTGTGATTTTTTAATGATGCAACCACCGTTTCTAATTCTTCACGACCAATGCTTGCTAAAAAACCTAAACGACCGAAATTAATACCGAGCAATGGTATAGGCAATTCTCTCACCATTGTAACAGTGTCGAGTAATGTACCATCGCCTCCAAGGCTGATCATGCATTCAAACGCATCATCTAATTCTTCAGATGAATGAAATAAAGGTGGCTCTTCATCAAAAGGAATTTGATCCTTGATCTGTTCATAAAACCCACGGTAAATATGTGCCCGGATATTATTGGCTTTTAACTCTTTTAATAAACGTTGAATATCTTCTTGCTGATCAGCTTCAAACACCCGGCTGTAGATAGCTACTTTCATATGTTCATTTTTATAGCTGTTTGCCATATGTTATGTTCCATAAAAATTATCATCGTCATTAGTTTAAAATTACCCGGTAATTAATATAGCTCATTTCATGTGTTTACATTAATTGCTATTACTGTTCATAAGAACATTTAACAGCTTGAGAATTTGTTTGTATTAAAGATGTAAACGAAGATTAAAAATCTCTGCGTATGTGTAAAAATAATCCCTTTTCGCCCAACTGGTTAAATGAATATTCAATACGAGCAATAAAATCGTAGTAACTCAACACATCAACCCCTGCGCCATAAGTATAGAGAAAACGATTGTTTAATATGCTGTTAGTATATGCAGGCAAATGACTGGCGCCAATATCGCCATAAACTTTTGCAATAATTTTGAACGGAATTTTCTTATACTTTTCATTCTTAAAGAAGAAAGTGGGCACATTCAGGTTCAATACTTCCTGTCTTAATGTTCCCTTTAGTATTCCGGCTTGCACGCCATCTATTACATAATATTCAAGACCTCTTAAAAACCAATCGCCATAACCCAAAGCACCAATATTATACATCGGCTGCTTAAAAGGAACCTTCACTAAATAATAACCCACTGCTGATGCGGATGTTTTTTTAGCTAACTGGAAAAACTTGCCTGCTTTTCCTGAGAACTGCCATACGTTCATTCCCTTTACGCCCAAACCTCTTTGCATAAACGTTCCGTTGAAAAGAAATCCCTTCCAGGGATACACGATGTTGTTGGCATTATAATATTGGTATGAATACGAAAACTCCCCAAAGGTCTGCCTTGATTTGTTATCGGTAAAATAGGGAAGATATCCCTTGAGTGAATTTGCTGCAATTAGTTTGCTTATGGTATCCGGTATTGATTCGTTTGAATAACTGAGACGAAAAGTATGTCGATGATTTATTCCTTTCCTGATGGTGTATCCCGCTTCCATTTTGAAAGTGGTGCGTACAAATTCATTGATCTGGGAATTACTTACAGGAAAGAATGCCTGCTTGTTGCTGTCTGTTGCAAAAGCCATTTGTCTTGATTGTTTGAAAAACACAGCACCAAGAAAACCTCTCTCCAATTTTTTATCAGCATATGGTTGCTCATAAAAAATGGAATACTCACGGGTGTAACCATTAACAAAATTAAAGTTGAGTTTGTCTCTACGGCCCGAGACGTTATCCCAGTTTAATTTTAATCCATAATTCACACGCTCAAGACTTCTGTTCTGTTCAGTGAGCCATTGGTTAACGTTGCGATCAACCAGTTTAAAATAAGGAAAGGGAAATAGATACCAACGCTCTTTCACTTCAAAAAGAACATCGATATTCTTTTCATCCCAAGCAGTTATTTGGGGTACTACTTCAAGAAATAATTGTGTATTGGAAACATTTAATCTTGCCTGGTCAAACAATTCTTCCATTTGACGGGGCAACATTTTGGATCCTTGCTGAAAAGGCACTTCACGAAGAATAATATATTCCTTGGTTTTTTTGTTGCCTGTTACTGCTAATGATCGTACAACAAATTCCGTTGAATCGGGCAAGCTTTGAATAATCTTTCGAAGCTTTTGTTTTGCTGCATCAATTGTAACGGATGGCTGTGCACAAAGCTGCCCTGCAACCACCTGCAGAATAGCCAGCAGGCAAATAGTATAAATCCACTTTGGCAGCATATAGTTTTCTGTTAAGACAGATTTTAAATGTACTATGTTATGGGTGGAAAAAACGGGTTAGCTGCCGAAACTATATGTTAAGATAGTTCATGAGGTGATCGTAGTTAAGGCGCAACTCTTCTTCCGAAAGGTTTTCACCAAAATACTGGATCACATTGTATTCATAACGTTCAAACGACGAAAGTATATCCTGTATGTCGTTCTTGTTTACTTTAATAGCAACCATCAACTCACCGGTCGACATATCCGTCCACGTGTTGAGGTGAATGATCTTTGCATTATTGGATTCAACAATCCGGCCAATTTCAGAAATGTAAAAACTGTTCGGCTGCATTTGAATAATGATAATGCCGCCCGGCACCGCTGCTGCGTTGTAGTGTGATGCTGCCTGTAACAGATCTTCTCTTGTTATAACACCCATCAACTCGCCATCTTCTTTTACAACAGGCAAAAGACTTAGCTTTTGCTGATGCATAATTTTTAATGGAACAAGAAAAAAATCGGCTGGATTAATATTTATGGGGGTGCCGTTATGAAGAAATGACTCAATTACAGCGGTTTCATTTTCATCTTCAATTTCGTCTTCATACACAAGCCCTATATACTTTTGATCATTGACAACTGGGAGTTCAGTTGTTCTGTTTTCCCTCATCCAATCCAAAGCCTGCCGAACCGTATCTGTGGTTTGAAGTGTGGGAATGTGATTTGATATAAGTTCGGCTGCTGTCATTTTCATATTCTTTCTACGTTAGACGGGTACCGGGGTATTTAACTTGGTAAGGAACCCGTTTAATATTTCGTTAAACTCATCGGGCCGTTCCATCATTGGAGCATGGCCACATTTATCAATAAAATGCAATTCTGAATTTGGAATGAGTTTGTTGAATTCTTTGCCTACAAATGGCGGCGTAATAGTGTCATTATTTCCCCAGATCAAAAGTGTAGGTGTTTTGATTTCCTTCAACTCATCACCAAGGTTATTACGAATAGCACTTTTCGCCAGTGCAATTACTTTAATTACTTTCAGCCGTTGATTCACGATGTCATATACCTCGTCAACCAATTCTTTTGTTGCCATCGCCGGATCGTAAAATGTTACTTCCGTTTTTTTACGGATGTATTCGTAATCTCCACGCTTTGGATAAGTGTCGCCCATCCCATTTTCAAACAAGCCTGAGCTCCCTGTAAGAATAAGCGATTTAATTCGCTCCGGATGTTTCAATACATGCACCAATGCCACATGTCCGCCTAAAGAATTACCGAGAAGGTGAATGTTAGCATACCCTTTAAATTCAATAAATTTTTGAACGTACTTTTCTAATCCACCAACTGTTGTGTGCAGCAAATCAAGCTCAAACAAAGGCAACATAGGAACAACCACTTTATTTCGCTTGCTGAAATAATCGAGCAAATCTTTAAAGTTACTCAATGCACCAAATAATCCATGCAGCAGCATGAGGGGTTCGCCTTCACCTGCTTCAATATATTTAAACTTTCCTTCCTGTATAATTTCGTAGTTCATTCCTGGCAGCAAATAACAGTTGTTAATTGCTAAAATAGTTGATTTGTGTGAAAAATTGTAATTCAGTTGCAGATTGCCGTTATTGCGGCTTCATATGTGTGCCAAGCTTTTCAAAGAAGTCTTCTAACTGTGAAAACATATTGCTGAAAACAGGCAGTACATTGCCAATTGCATCCATCACTTTTGGGCCTAACGGTTGAATAAAAGCATATGTTCTTGAAGCTGCTATTGTTTCTGCTGTAAACAATTTCATTTGTGATGCATAAAAAAACAGCACACTAAGTATTAACAGGTAAAGCACTGCATATCCTAACACGCCACCCAATTTATTGGCCCAGCCCATCCATGCAAGATCAACTGCTTTTTCAATGAGCTTGGCTACCGCTCTTATAGCAAATACAACCAGGAAAAAAACACCTGCAAATGCTATAAACGGCAACCATTGTGTATTGATATTAGTTGACTCTGCCAACCATGCTGCAACCACCGTACTTAGCTTAAGTGCGGCTACCAAACCAATGATAAATGCAAGAATTGAAAATACAGCAACAATTAATCCGCTGCGCAAGCCTTTTATTATTGCAAGAGCCATAGCGATCACTACAATAACATCAATGATCATTCTATTTGCTTAAGAGTTCTTTTACCACAGCACTGATTGTTTTGCCATCGGCCTGGCCAGCTAATTGCTTACTGGCAACACCCATTACTTTCCCCATTTCAGCAGGTGATGAAGCGCCTGTTTGGGTGATGATTGCGGCAATGATAGTTTTCAATTCTTCTGTGTCCATTTGTTTGGGCAGAAACTTTTCAATGATGGCAATTTCTTCTTCTTCTTTTTGTGCAAGATCTGCCCTGTTTTGCTGACGAAAAATATCGAGTGAGTCTTTTCTTTGCTTTACAAGTTTCTGTAACAATTTTATTTCATCATCAGCTGTGATTTCACTACCGCTTCCCGATGTTTTTGCTAAAAGTATCGCTGCTTTAATAGCTCTAAGTCCACGTAGTCCTGCTTCGTCTTTTGCTTTCATGGCATCTTTCATTTGTGCCATAATGTTTTGTTCCAGGCTCATAGTTATTACTGATTTTGTTTAAGCTGTTCTTTTTTGAATTTCTGCATAAAGTCTTTTGCAAATTCCTTCATTTCTGAACTTAGCTCGGGCTGATTGGTTGCCCGGTTAAAGGTATCGGCCATTGTCATTAACAATTGGTAGTAGAAATCCGCCATTTCATCTACCATCATATCTTTCGTCCAAAGATCAATACGCAAGGCCGATTTGTCAGCGCCATCCCAAAATGCAACCATCATTGCCTTTGCAACCTGTTCCATATCTGCATTGCTGTCGCTCGCCTTCCATTTAATTTGTTCGGGCACTTTCTGATCATCTAAATAAACGTCGATGGATATATTACTTTTATGCATACTCAATTTTGTGTGGCAAAGGTAAGTTATTCAACAGAGGCAGCCAGCTCAATGCAGGTCCACATTTTTTTTGCAGATTCATCCCAGCTGAATAGTTGAAGTCGTTTCTTTCCATTTTCAATAAGCCTGCTTCGAAGAGTTTCATCTTTATAAATCAACATCATCTTCTCAGCAATATCATCTGTGTTTTGTGGATCGATATACAGATAGGCATCTCCGCCCACCTCTGGCATAGCACTGTTTTTCGAAACAATAGCTGGCACCCCACAACATAACGCTTCCAGTGGAGGAACGCCGAACCCTTCAAAAAAAGATGGGTACACTAGTGCGTACGCTGAGGCAACCACTCTGGCCAACTCTTCCCTTTCCATATAACCCGTATGGATTACATCATTCCGGAATTTAAAGGTTGATAGTAACTTTGTAAACTCATCAGTTTTCCACGCCAGTCTTCCTGCAAATATCAATTTCATATTGCTATGTTGCCTCTTTTTAAACTTTGAAAAAGCTTTCAATAAGTTGACAGGATTTTTGCGTGGATGAATGGAACCCGTGTAAATAAAATATTCACAACCAGCGCTGTACTTATTTTTTACGGCATCTTTCTCATCATAATCTAAGGGCTTGAAAACAGCATTTGGAGCATTAGGTGTGACATGAATTTTTGAAGGCTCTATATTGTAGTTCGCTACGATATCCAGTTTCGAATATTCAGAAACCGTAGCAATTACCTTGGCTTTTTGTAAAAACTTCCCCGTATTTTTTTGATAATAGCGAAGATGTGAATCCGAAATAAATTCAGGATGATGAAGAAAGGCAAGATCATGAACCACTAGACATTGCGGCACCTTTGTGCGAAGCGAACAAAATCCATCAGCACTAACAAAAACATTCGCTTTTATTTTTCGGAGAAAAGCAGGCACCGTCCAGTTATACCAAACACTCCATGCCAGGGGAAAACGTGCCTGAGGTTTAATGATAACGGGATGAATATTAGGCGCATAGACAACTCTTTCATCAAAGGGCCGGTCGAACAGAAAATAAAATTGATGCTCAGGACGATCGACAGCCAACCGTGAGAATATTTCTTCAATGTAATATCCATAACCTTCCATTTTACCCGGAAGCAACGCTTTTGTATTAATTGCAATCACCATAGAGAGTTGCAAAGGTAGGTGTGAAACCATGAGATTGAAATTGGACAATATTGTTCTACAAATCAGGAAATTATGCAATTAAAAACGTTGATTTCCCAAGCAATTATTCAAAAGAAGTACGATTGCATTGTATCGTTCAGCATTTTAATTTTACAGCCAATCCTAATCATAAAAGCCACAAAAAATAAAAGCTAAACAGGTTGAAAATGCAGAAATTACGGTCACGGTTTTAAGCAGTTTCACTTAATATTTGAAATAACTTTTGAATCAAAAAAAATAATCCGTGCATGGCAAAAGTTTGGAACAGTAATTGCTATTTATTATATGTTCTTTCAAATCGAAATAATATTATAAACTTATGTACGTTAATAGTTTATAGTTTACAAATAATTCTTTCGCAACAGGGAAGAGTCAGGATACATTGATGGTTTTACAATGTGGATTTTGGGTAAACGACCCCGCTTTCCAGCGGGGTCTATTTTTAAAATACAGATTAACACCTATTGCCTGATTTAATTCTACCTTCTACATTTGTTTCGTAATCCAGTATTCCAATATCCTAAAAACGTATTCTATGAAAAAGCTAGTCTTTGTACTCGCATTTTGTACACTATCTATTTTTTCTTTCTCTCAAGAACAGCAATTTCAATCGGGTCGTGAAAAGCATGATGGCAAACCATCGATGTTCAGCAATGTGTCTTCACGCTTTGCTCCTTCACAAACATTCATCAACGATGTAATGAACGCACGCTTGAATGAAACAATTGATCTGGTTATAACAAATGGTTTTCGTTTCAAAGGCGAAGTAACTGCCATCACAAGCGATGCCCCGGGTCTTACAACCGTTACTGTTGAATCAAAAGATCGTTCTGGTCTTATTCTCTCCATTTCAAGAACCACTTTACCTGACCGTAGTGTCGTTTATCGTGGTATTATGCTAAGCCAAAAACATAGCGATATGTTGATGATGGAGAAAGATGCTGTTACTGGTTCTTACAACTGGAACAGAAAGCAGGTTTCACATATGATAGCCGACTAACACTAAAATATTTACTTGTTCCAGCAGGTATATTTATTTCTTTTTAAAATCCAATACTATGACTCGTACTCTACTCTTAAGCCTTGTTGCTGTATTTGCAACAACAGCTTTCAAAGCATCAGCTCAGGTGCCTAAACTGAGCAGCAATCCAACTGCAAGCGCAACTATTTTTCTCGACTTCGACGGACAAACAGTAAGCACCCCTTACTGGAACGGTGGCAGAACTTTCTATTGCACACCATCAGGTTTGACTGAAACACAAATAGCAACTGCTTTTTACCAGGTTGCGGAAGATTTCAATCCGTTTAACCTGAACATCACAACAGATTCAACAGTTTATTTTGATGCACCTATCAATCAACGCCAACGCATTATTGTTACTGCTTACAGTAGCTGGTACGGTAGTGCAGGTGGTGTAGCTTATTTAAACACATTTCGTTGGGGAATGGAAATTCCCGGATTTGTATTTGCAAATCTCTTAGGTTATAACGAAAAAAATATTGGCGAAGCTTCTTCACATGAAAGCGGTCATACCTTAGGTTTAAATCATCAAACCTTGTATGATGCAAGCTGCAATTTTGTTTACGAATATAATCCTGGCACTGGTGCTAATGGAAGTGCAACAAGCTGGGCGCCAATCATGGGCAACAGCTATGGTAAAACACTAACGCTGTGGCATAAAGGAACAAGCACACAAGGTTGTACAAAACTACAAGACGATTTATCAATTCTTGCCGGAACTGAAAACGGTTTTGGATATAAAGAAGATCTTGTTGGTAATACAACACGCACTGCAACAGCATTGCCAATGTCAACAACATTATCGGCGAACAGCCAACCAACAACTGGTTTTAACGTAAGTAGCGAGATAAACACATCTTCTGATGTTGACATCTTCCGCATCGATATTACTTCAGATACTCGTTTGCAACTTTCTGCAACACCCTCTGCAAGTGGTTCAACCAAACCAAATGTAGATATGCAAATGGCTATACTCGATTCAAGAGGTAATACCATTAATACTTACAATCCGCCATCTTCGCTTAACGTTTCAATTGACAGTTTTGTAACTGCAGGAACTTACTACCTGCGTTTAACAAATGCTGCGAACACAAACGTATCGAATTATGGTATGTTGGGCGACTATTCTGTTGCTGGTGCTGCTCTTCCCTCAACGCTCCCTGTACAAAGCATGAAGTTGAATGGTAAAGCAAACAACAGTAACCATGAATTAAACTGGAACATTGTTGCAGATGAACCAATTGAATCAATTTCAATTGAAACATCAACAAACGGTATGAGCTTTAGCAGCATGCGAAATGTAAATAGCAGCAGCACAAGTTTCGGTTACCAACCTTCAGAAAAGAAAACAATCTACTATCGCTTATTGGTGACAACATCTTCACAATTGAAATACTATTCTAATGTAGTTGCGCTGCGTGAAGTTGGGGGCAAATCAAAAGTTGACGTAGTTACAAATATTATCAGCAAGAATGAAATTGGCCTTAACAGCAACGGTTCTTACAATTGGCGTATTATTGACATGAGTGGTCGTGCATTGGCAAATGGCCGCACAACAACGGGCTTTAATCAATTACAAGCCGGAACACTCAACAGTGGTATGTATCTGTTACAGATCATCGATGGCGGTGAAATCATAACAGAAAAAATAGTAAAACAATAAGTTTTTCGATAGTCATAGTTTACCACTGGAACCAGCTGCCCCCTAAAAAGGGCAGCTTTTGTTATCAACCCTTTGCTTACATTTGCTATTATCAAGTTTATGGAATATAACACTACAAGAAATCATTTAACCATTCGTGAGTACGGAAGACATATCCAGAAAATGGTTGATTATATCATCACAATTGAAGACAGGCAGAAGCGCCAGGAACAAGCGCATGTGGCAATTGAATTGATGGGCTTTTTAAATCCTCACCTTAAGAACGTAGAAGATTTTCGTCATAAATTATGGGATCATCTGTTCCTCATTTCCGATTTTAAATTGGATGTTGACAGCCCCTATCCAATTCCCACAAGAGAATCATTGAAAGCAAAGCCGGAGCGTTTACCTTATCCGAAACGTTACCCCCGCTATAATCACCTAGGTAAGAATATTGAAGTGATCATCGACAAAGCACTGAAAGAAGAGAACCCTGAAAAGAAACAAGGTTTTGCTAATGCGGTTGCTTATTATATGAAACTTTCATACAACAACTGGCACAAAGAAAATATTCATGACGATGCAATACAGGCAGAGTTGAGTGCCATTACCAAAGGTGAATTGGAATTTAATAACCGACCTTTTGTTCGTCAATATCGCCCAAGCGATGACTTCAGGGAAAACCGTGGCGGAGGCGGAGGTGGAAAATTCAAAAAGCATTTCCAGCAACGCAGCGGTGGTGGAGGAGGAAGAGATAACAGAGGTGGCGGTGGGGGCCGTGACAATCGTGGAGGCAATGGCGGAGGCGGAAAGTTTAAAAAGAGATATTGATCGTTGTTTCACTAAACTATTTAAAGGTTAATAAGAAATGTTCTTGTTAACCTTTTTTATTTCCCTGTACTTTGTAGTATTCAAGCCTTACCAGCAATACACTTAAACATTTAACTACAGGTCATGCATTCTTTTGAAGTAAGAGGTGGTAAAAAACTCAAAGGGGAAATTATTCCCCAAGGTGCCAAAAATGAAGCTTTACAGATCATCAGTGCAGTTTTGCTTACCCCCGAAAAAGTAACGATAAACAACATCCCCGATATTGTAGATGTAAATCTTCTCATTGAATTACTGGTTGATATGAATGTAAAGGTTGACCGGCCACAACGTGACACCTGCGTTTTCCAGGCCGACGATGTTGATATTGACTACCTGCACAGCGAAACTTTTAAAAAGAAAAGCGGTAAACTTCGGGGAAGTGTAATGCTTGCCGGACCAATGTTGGCCCGTTTTCAAAAAGCATTTATTCCAAAACCCGGCGGCGATAAAATTGGAAGAAGAAGATTGGATACGCATGTTGTTGGATTCGAAAAATTAGGTGCTGCATTTAACTATCACTCTGAAGATGGGTTCTTTCATCTCACAACAAAAAAATTGCAGGGCGTAAATATGTTGCTGGATGAACCATCGGTAACGGGTACTGCAAACATTGTGATGGCGGCAAGTATGGCAAGTGGCACAACAACAATTTATAATGCAGCCTGCGAACCGTATATACAACAACTCTGTGCTATGCTTAATCGTATGGGTGCCAAAATCAGCGGCGTTGGAAGCAACTTGCTGACAATTGAAGGCGTTGATTACTTAGGCGGAACTGATCATCGCATTTTACCTGATATGATTGAAGTTGGTTCTTTCATCGGCCTAGCTGCCATGACGCAAAGCGATATTATTATTAAAGGTGCAGGTATTGCACAACTCGGCATTATTCCTGAAAAATTCCGACAACTGGGTATCGACTTACAAATTGAGGGCGATGATATTCATATTCCTGAACAAGAGTTATACGAGATACAACGTTACTTCGATGGTGGTGTATTAACTATTTATGATCATCCATGGCCTGGCTTTACTCCCGACTTGTTGAGCATTGTGCTTGTGACTGCAATCCAGGCAAAAGGAAGTGTATTGATACACCAGAAAATGTTTGAAAGTCGTTTGTTCTTTGTCGATAAACTTATTGATATGGGTGCACAAATTATCCTGTGTGATCCACATCGTGCAGTAGTGATTGGTTTGGAACGTGAACAAAAGCTAAGAGGTATTACTATGAGCAGCCCTGATATACGTGCAGGGCAAGCATTGCTTATTGCTGCTTTAAGTGCCGAAGGAAAAAGTGTAATTCAAAATATTGAACAGATCGACCGAGGTTACCAATACATTGATGAGCGCTTGCGTAAACTTGGTGCAGATATAAAACGTATCGAAGGTTAAACGAAAACAACACTGCAATAAAAAATCCCCCGGTATTATCGGGGGATTTTATTTTATGTCTTATGCCATCTGCGCACTCATGGCTTTTGATTGTTTCTTTCTTTCTTCTTCATCCAAAATCACTTTACGCATACGAATATAATTTGGTGTTACTTCAATACACTCATCAAACTGAATGTATTCCATACACTCTTCCAGCGTAAGTAATGTTTTTGGAGCAATGCGTGTTGCATCATCACTACCACTTGCACGGTGGTTGGTTAATTTCTTCCCTTCGGTTGCATTTACTACAAGATCACCTGGTTTAATATGTTCAGCAATGATCTGCCCTGCATAAACATCCTCCCCTGGGTCAACAAAGAAAGTACCACGATCCTGCAATTTATCAATTGAGTAACCGGTTGTTTTATCCTGGAATTTAGAAAGCAACACACCATTGTTACGGCCAGGGATAGCACCTTTCCATGGTTTGTATTCACTGAAACGGTGTGCCATTACTGCTTCACCGGTTGTTGCAGTGAGCATTTGTGTACGCAAACCAATTAAACCACGTGAAGGAATATCAAATTCCAAATGCTGCATTTCACCTTTTGTTTCCATTACCAGCATTTCTCCCTTGCGACGTGTAACAAGATCGATCACTTTACTTGCAAACTCTTGTGGCACATCCACAACCAATGTTTCGTATGGTTCAGATTTTTTACCGTTGATCTCTTTCACAATTACTTGTGGTTGACCCACAGTTAATTCATACCCTTCACGACGCATGGTCTCAATTAAAATACCGAGATGTAGAATACCACGACCATATACAACTAGGCTATCACCATCTTCGCTATCCGAAACACGAAGTGCAAGATTTTTTTCTGTTTCTTTCATTAACCTGTCACGCAAGTGACGGCTTGTAACAAACTTACCATCCTTACCAAAGAAAGGTGAGTTGTTTACACTGAACAACATGTTCATTGTAGGTTCATCAACACTGATAACTGGTAATGCTTCAGGGTTTTCAGCATCAGCTAAAGTATCACCAATATTAAAATCCTCAACACCCACCACAGCACAAAGATCACCGGCAATTACTTCTGATACTTTCTTCTTGCCCATTCCTTCGAACACATACAATTCTTTTACTTTCAGTTTACGAACTGTACCATCGGCTTGCATTAAAGCAACCTGTTGGTTTTCTTTAATTGAACCACGACTTACTTTACCTATGGCAATACGACCAAGGAAAGAAGAATAATCCAATGAGGTGATTTGCATTTGCAATGGACCTTCAGCAACTTTCGGTGCAGGTACATATTTAATAATGCCATCTAACAATGGATTGATATTATCGATCTCCGTTAAGCTATCGTTGAACCAACCGTTTTTACCACTACCATAATAAGTAGGGAAATCAAGTTGTTCTTCTGTAGCATCGAGATTGAAGAAAAGATCGAATACTGAATCATGTACTTCATCAGGACGACAGTTTGGTTTATCAACTTTGTTGATCACCACTATCGGTTTCAGGTTCAACTGAAGTGCTTTTTGCAATACGAAACGTGTTTGCGGCATAGGACCTTCGAATGCATCCACTAACAGAATTACACCATCAGCCATTTTTAATACACGCTCCACTTCACCGCCAAAATCGGCGTGGCCCGGAGTATCGATCACGTTAATTTTTACATCGTTGTAGGTTACAGCGGCGTTCTTGGAGAAAATAGTGATACCACGCTCTCTTTCAAGATCGTTGCTGTCCATGATCAGCTCACCGGTATCCTGGTTATCACGAAATACCTTGGTTGCATGCAATATTTTATCCACAAGGGTGGTCTTTCCATGGTCAACGTGTGCAATGATTGCTATGTTACGAATGTTCATATTCAATGAGTTAGGCAGGGAGATTGGTGATTACTGCCAATTTTAAGGCGGCAAAGGTATGGCATTTAAGCGGGGTGGCAAGGGAAAAAACGGTTAATGTTTGATTACGTTTCGGCCGATAGTCAACTCATCTGAAACGCAAGCTACATCAGCTTTTGCACAGCCTATGCACATTTGCACCCTGTAACAATTTGATAAATAAAGCTTGGCATTCTTTTTACATGAATTAATGTAATTCACCTAAAATCGAAGTTTATGCAAAAGCAAGTTTTGGCTCTCACAAGAAACCTACTTAGTAACGGAGTGTTTAACCATCTTTCCGATTCAGCTTTAGCCCGCATGCAATGGTTGCTTCTTACACGAAACAACAATAACGCTGATATACAATTAATGCAATATTGGTACAGCGGCAATTATTACACAGCAGGTGTGCCGCAGGATTTATTGTATACCTGCAACCTTTTGTTGATGCAAGCTGGCAAGCCGATGATTGATGTATTTATGAACGAAGAATCAGAAGCCTGATTTGAACTTCTGTTCTTGATTTGTTATTCTCCAATGGAGCTGCAATTTCTTTCTCCACAGCACCCTATCTCCCATTTGCTTCATGTAAATTGCAGGCTTATTTCTTCGTATGATCGATTATTTAAAAGGACTTAACGAACGACAAAAAGAGGCAGTAACATCCATCGATGGGGCCTTGATGATTGTGGCGGGAGCTGGTAGTGGTAAAACAAAAGTGTTGACGACACGTATTGCTCACTTAATGGCTTTAGGTGTGGATGCATTCAATATCCTGGCGCTCACCTTTACCAACAAAGCAGCCAAGGAAATGAAAGAACGTGTGGAGCATATTCTTGGCAACCACGAAGCAAGAAATTTATACATCGGTACTTTTCATAGTGTGTTTGCAAGAATATTAAGAAGTGAAGCCACAAAGATTGGTTATCCTTCAAACTTTACTATCTACGATACAGATGATGCTAAGAGTGTGATCAAAACAGTGATCAATGAAATGAATCTCGATGATAAGCACTATAAACCATCAACTGTTTACAACCGCATATCTTCGGCAAAGAATGCATTAGTAAATGCAGACGAATATAAAAACGACTGGCATATTCAACAGGAAGATATGCGTGCAAACCGTCCGGCTATTGCACAGATTTATGATAGCTATGCAAAACGTTGTTTCAAGAACGGTGCAATGGACTTTGATGACCTGTTGATCAAATTTTACGAACTATTGAAAACTGTTCCTGAAAGTTTAAGCAAATATCAGCGCCGGTTTAAGTTTATCATGATCGATGAGTACCAGGATACCAACCCTGCCCAATACGAGATCATAAAATTACTCGGTGCCATGCATGAAAATGTTTGCGTGGTAGGCGATGATGCACAAAGCATTTATAGTTTTCGTGGAGCAACCATAGAAAACATTTTACAGTTTCAGAAAGATTACGACAATGTAAAAGTGGTAAAGCTTGAACAGAACTACAGAAGCACAAAAAACATTCTGAACGTTGCAAATGAAGTTATTGCCAACAATAAAGGACAGATCGAGAAAACGTTGTTTACTGATAATGGTGATGGAGAAAAGATTCGTTTGGTAAGAACCATGACGGATAACGATGAAGGCAAGTTTGTAGCCGATACCATACAGGAACAGAAGCTTCGCAATCATTATCGTAATAAAGACTTCGCTATTCTTTACCGCACCAATGCGCAAAGTCGTGCATTTGAAGAAAGTCTTCGCCGCATGAATATTCCTTATATTATTTATGGCGGTATCAGCTTCTATCAACGTAAAGAAATCAAAGATTTTATTGCTTACCTGCGCTTGATTGTTAATCCGAAAGATGAAGAAGCATTAAAGCGTGTGATCAATTATCCTGCACGTGGGATTGGTAAAACAACGGTTGATAAATGTGTACTGTATGCCAACGAACAAAACATCAGTATGTGGGAAGTGCTTACACGTGCACAGCAGTTTGGCTTTAGAGCAGGCACACTGGAAGCCATCGACAATTTTGTGATTATGATCCGCAGCTTTGCCAGTATGCTGCAAAAAAATAATGCTTACGATGTAGCCGTGCATGTGGGTAAGCAAACCAATATTGTAAAAGAATTATTTAACGATAAGAGTACAGAAGGTTTACAGCGTTACGAAAACACGCAGGAGTTGCTCAACTCAATAAAAGAATGGGTTGATGACACAGCTAACCGTCAGCAAATAGATGACGATGGTGTTGTGATTGAAGAAGCTGATCCATTTGCTGAAGTGGAAAAGCCACAACAGGAATTATCATTCGATTCTGCACCTGCGCAAACAGAGGAACAAAAAAAAGTTGGCGCTGTTAAGCTGGGCGCCTATTTGCAACAGATCACGTTGTTAACTGATGCAGATGATAAAGATCCTGATGCGGATAATGTAAAATTGATGACGATTCATGCTGCGAAAGGTTTGGAATTCGAATGTGTATTTGCTGCAGGTTTAGAAGAACAACTTTTTCCAAGTGCACTATCCATCAACACAAGAGAAGAACTGGAAGAAGAACGTCGGTTGTTTTATGTGGTGATCACAAGAGCAAAGAAAAAATTGTGGATCTCTTACGCCAACACACGTTATAAGTTTGGTCAAATTGTACAAAATGAACCCAGTCGTTTCTTAGATGAATTACCAGAGCTGTTTGTTGACAAAAGTTTTGCAGGAGGTGGCTTAAGAAATCAAGGCTCATCTTTTGGAGGTGGCTCTGCATTCGATCGGTTGAAAGGTGGCTTTGGAAATAAAAACAACGATTATAATGATTTGGCAAATGCTGAGAAACGTTATGGTGCTCCACCAAAAACAGCGGCATCAAAACCAAGTTATGCAACAACGCCGGCACGACCTCAAACAATCGAACATAAACCTACCAATGATTTTGTTGCGAGCGACACCAGCAATTTGCAGGAAGGTCAACGGGTCGAACATCAGAAATTTGGCTTTGGTGAAGTAGTGAAAATGGAAGGCAGTGCACATAATCCAATTGCTACAGTGAAGTTTGAACTGAATGGTGAGAAGAAGATCATGCTCAACTATGCCAAACTGCGGATAGTGAGCTAAGAGCTTAAAATACTTTAAAGCATATTAATAAGAAAGCCTCCGCATGCGGAGGCTTTACATTTACTATTGAGGCCGACCAATTAAAACAATCCATCAACGCTGAAATAGCGTTCACCTGTATCGTAGTTAAAAATCAACACACGACTTCCTTTTGGAATTTCAGGCAATTTTTTAGCAAGAGCCGCCATTGTTGCACCACTTGAAATTCCCTGGAAAATGGCTTCTTCTTTTGCTGCACGTTGTGTGTAAGTAAAAGCCTCGTCTTTGCTCACTTGTATCACACCATCCAAAACACTTGTATCAAGATTGTTTGGAATAAAGCCCGCACCAATTCCCTGGATAGGATGTGGTGAAGGTTCACCACCACTGATCACTGGAGAAAGTTCAGGTTCAACTGCAAACACTTTCAGGTTTGGAAATTTCTTTTTCAATTCACGACCAACACCCGTAATATGTCCGCCGGTACCAACGCCGGTAATTAAAAAATCTAACCCTTCAGGAAAATCTTTGATAATTTCCTGTGCAGTTGTTCTTGCATGCACATCAATGTTTGCAGGATTGTCGAACTGCTGCGGCATCCAGCTGTTGGGCGTTGATTCAATTAATTCAGTTGCTCTTGCAATGGCACCTTTCATGCCTTTTTCACGAGGCGTTAATTCAAATTCAGCACCATACACACTCATGAGTTTTCTGCGTTCGATACTCATACTCTCCGGCATAACCAGGATGATTTTATATCCTTTAACAGCAGCAACAATCGCTAAGCCAATGCCGGTGTTTCCACTTGTTGGTTCAATGATCACACTACCTTCTTTCAAAATACCTTTTGCCTCAGCATCTTCAATCATGCTTAATGCAATACGGTCTTTAATGCTTCCTCCGGGATTTGCACGTTCAAGTTTGCTCCATACTTCCACATCGGGAGAATACAAACGATTAATACGTACGTGTGGTGTATTACCTATCGTTTCTAAAATGTTGTTTGCTTTCATTGTCGCTTATATTTTTTATATGATGAAATTGAGAGGTTCAGTAAAATCTTTTTTATCGGCCACTACTATCTGGTTCTTTGTGTACACAACACTGTGCGGTATTACACTTTCTGTAACCCATGTATTGCCTCCAACAATACTGTCGTGCCCAATAACTGTTTTGCCACCAAGTATGGTGCTGTTTGCATACAGCACTACATTGTCTTCAATAGTAGGATGACGTTTTGTTTGCGCATCTTCTTTACGCACTGCCAATGCGCCCAATGTTACACCCTGGTAAATTTTTACATTCTTTCCAATCACGGACGTTTCGCCAATAACAACACCGGTTCCATGATCAATAAAGAAAGGGCAGCCGATCTCTGCACCGGCATTAATATCTATACCTGTTTTGCTGTGCGCCAGTTCACTCATCATACGTGGAAGAATCGGAACATTAAGTTTGTATAACGGATGAGTAAGTCGGTAGATTTTAATAGCATAAAAGCCGGGGTAAGATAAAATTACTTCTTCAACCGAATAGGCCGCAGGATCAAACTCAAGTATAAGTTCAGCATCCTTTATCAGTTCGGCTTTAATGTTAGAGAGCTTATCAAGATATGCGTTTGTAATTCCGGTTACATCTAATTCGTAACGTTTTGAAAGCGGAGTGAGTATTTCAACCAGTTGTGTTCTGAGCGCTATGTTGGCACTGCATTGTTGTTCTATGTACGCTTCTTCATCTCCCACCATTGGGAAAATGCAGTTGATTAAATCTTCCGTAAACGAAGCCACCGTATTCCTCGAAGGGAAATTGCTGCTAAGCAGGTAGCCGGGAAAAGCACTCATGATAAAAAATTTAAACGTCTTGTTCTCTGGCAAGCAAACGAACGATCACTCACATTCTCAAAAGGCAATCATGCGAAAGTAAAGCTTCTTTTGTTTAGTCTACTAACTCGGTTGATTTTTAGCATTTCCGAAACCTTGCTCTCCTTCAGAAATGACAAGGAACAAACAAATTACTTAAAAACTGTTTGAGTTAATAGTTCGATATACCTTATAGCGATTTTTGGGCTGCAACTGCGTTGAATTTTTCGTCTTAGGCGTTTAGACTGGCTGCAAAATTCGCCTTGTTTCGCTCCAAAAATCATCCATAATCTATTCAAACAACTAACTCAAACAGTTTTTATTGCAGGGCTTTTTTCAAGGCTTCTACCGTTTTTTTATCGTTGCCGATAAAAATCTTATCATTCAGAATTGTTACCGGGCGTTTCAGAAATGTATCTTCCTCAAGGATATAATTTTTATAATCTTCTTCCGTGAGTTGTTTATCCTTCAGGCCAAGCTCTTTGTATTTAAGCGCCCGCCGGCTGAATAAGGCCTCATAGCTACAAGCCAGTTTTTTCATTTCTTCCAACTGTTTTGCGGTAATCTTTTCTTCACGTATGTTTTGAAAAGTAAGACCGGCTTTATCGGCACCTGTCTCTTTAATAATTGCCTGGCAGGTAGTGCAATGAGCAAGGTGATACATTTTCTTCTTCATAAAAATTCAAATTTGCATGTAACTTAAATGAAAATCCTGCTACATATACATTTACGCAAACCAATTGGTTGAATGACCACCAACGCTGAACAGAATTTTCTACAACTGGTGCAAGAGCACCAGGGCATCATTCGGAAAGTATGCCATCTCTATGGCCGCAACGATGCGGACAGGGATGACCTGTACCAGGAAATTGTTATTCAACTATGGAAAGCGTTTGGCAGCTTTCGTGGCGATTCCAAGATCAGTACATGGATGTACAGGATCGCTTTAAACACAGCCATCAGCAACCTGCGAAAACAATCACGTAAAGTAATACTCAGTTTCCCGGAGTTTATTCCCAAGGACGAAGCAGATACAAACGAAGAACGGATTAAAGAAGACAACCTCATGCAAATGTATGCAGCCATCACCCGATTGTCGGAAGTGGAAAAAGCGATTGTGATGCTTTACCTCGAAGACAAGAGTTATGAAGAAATGGAAGATATCCTTGGCATCAGTAATGGAACACTGCGGGTAAAAATGAATCGTATCAAAGATAAATTACGTACACTCACAAAAGCCGAAGCGTATGGAGCTTGATCAGTTAAAAGAAATGTGGAGCGATTTGGGAGAAAGCAAACCTTCAACTTCAAAACAGGAGTTGCAGAGCATTATGCAAAAAAGGTCAAAGAGCCCTATTGCAAAAATGAAACGCAACCTCTTCATTGAAATGATCTTTATTGTTGTGTTGTACTCCGTTAGTATTATTTATTATTTCATGCAATTTAAAGGAGCAATGCTGAGTGTTGCATGGCTCATGTTGTTTACTGCAGTTCTTTTTATGATCTATTACTTTAGTAAGCGGAAATTATTGCAGCAAATGGAATGTGTTACCGGTGAAGTAAAATCCAATCTTCTGCACCAGGTAAAAACATTGGAAAAATACATCAGGCTTTACCTTGTTACCGGCACGCTAATGTTTCCTTTTGTAATGATCACAGCAGGTATTATCATTTTCCTCTTCGATCCTAAAATGCAAACCAATTCAGCTCATCTTTCTTTCTGGCCATTTTTTCTTTTGCTTATTACTTTTTCTTTCCTTGCTACAATACCTATGTATTTTCTCAACAAGTGGTATATACGTAAGTTGTATGGGCAACATGCAGATAAACTAAAACAGATCGTAAACGAAATGAATGAGGAAGAAGATTAAATTTACAACTATGAAAAAAAACCTCGGCTTCCTTCTTGCGACTTTCTTTTGTGTTTCGTTGAGCTATAGTCAAACAAATATTAAGAGCAGTTTACTATGGGAAATTACCGGTAAGGATTTAAAACAACCTTCTTATTTATTTGGCACCATACATATTATTTGCAAGGAGGATTTCTTTTTCCCTGCAACTGTAAGCGAAAAGTTTACAAACGCAGACAAAGTTTTTCTTGAAATGGATATGGATGATCCCATGATGATTTTAAAGATGATGCAACTGCTACAATTACCAAAGGGACAAACCATAAAACAATTATTTGGCGATAGTGCATTCAAAGAGTTTGATCAAAAGTATAAAGCGATCACAGGTAGTTCGGCTATGATGTTCAACACCTTTAAACCGTTTATGCTCATGAGCATGCTTACCGAAAAATCGTTGAGTTGTTCTGCAAAAGAATCATACGAGCAAACCTTTATTGCGATGGCTGCCAAACAGAAAAAAGATATTAAAGGACTGGAAACTATCGAAGACCAGGTGGCAGTATTTGATTCTATTCCTGATAGCACAGAGGTTAGCAACCTGAAAAATATGGTGTTGAATTTCGAGAAGAGTAAAGATGAGTTCAATAAACTTGTTGCTGTTTATAAAACTCAGGACGTGGATTCAATGTACCGTGTCACCAACCAGGCACCCGAATTAATGCATGCTGAAGATGAATTGCTGGTTAAGCGAAACAGTAAGTGGATTCCTGTTATGAAAAACAATATGCAGCAGGCAGCTTGCTTTTTTGCAGTTGGCGCAGCACATTTGGGTGGCGATATTGGTGTAATTTCTTTGCTGCGTAAACAAGGATATACTGTGAAGCCTGTAAAGTTGTAATTTTTTTCGCAACACATGCGCTTCTTATCTTCGTGCCATGCATCACTATGCTATTTTTCTTTCTAACACTTTTAATAAGCAGGCATTCATTCAGCAATTGCTCGACAAAAAGGCGAATGGTTTATTTGCTTCATTCAACAATTACGATGCTGTTCTTTTCTCTGCTTATACCATTCAGCAGTTTTTATTAGAAGAAGAAATACATGGATATAGTGGTATAGAGTCAACCCGACAACAAACTCTGCGTTCCATGTCTAGTGGTGAACAAAAGAAAGTATTGTTGCAACACCTTCTATCTTTAAAACCAGGCGTGCTGATCCTTGATAATGTCTTTGATAATTTAGACATAGCAGCCCAAGCATGGTTCAAACAAGATCTGCAGCTGGCTTCAGCTGATACAACACTCATTCAGTTTACTCATCGCCGGCGTGATCTGTTATCCTTCATTCAAAACAAATTAACGATTACAACGGCAGGTGAGTTTATACCTCTTCAACAAGATATTGGTGAAGACACTAATACTGATGTATTACCTGTCCCTTCAGCATTACATCATTATAAACTTCCAACAAATGAGTTAGTACGTTTTACTGATGTGCATGTTAGTTATGATGGCCGGCAAGTGTTGCAACAAATCAACTGGACCATTAGCGCTGGTGAATTCTGGCAATTGAAAGGACCCAACGGTTCAGGCAAAACAACTTTGCTTACCATGATCACTGGAGACAACGTAAAAGGTTATGGTCAGCAGTTATACATTTTCGGTAGAAAAAAGGGAAGTGGCGAAAGTGTTTGGGATATTAAAGACAAGATCGGTTATCTCACTCCTGCAATGACTGATCTTTTTACTACAAGACACAGTTTATTGCAAATGATCGTCTCAGGTTTTGTTGATTCCATTGGTCTTTACACAATTCCCACTGATATGCAAATCCGGTCTGCATATGAGTGGTTGCAATTATTACAATTGCAACATAAAGCGCATCTTCCTTTTCCAAAGCTTACACAAGGTGAACAGCGTTTGGCGCTTGTTGCAAGAGCAATGGTAAAACATCCGCCTTTACTTATCCTTGATGAACCGCTGATGGGATTAGATGATACGAATACTGAAAAAATTATTCAGCTCATTAACAAATTGGCCGCCGAAACAAATACGGCTGTATTGTATGTTTCACATCAAATAGAAAAAAATCTGCAGGCGCAAAAAGTATTTGAACTACTAAAAACTGAGAACGGATCGATTGGTCAAGTTCTGTAAATAGTATTGATCCCTGAATTTTAGTCGCACATATTCATCGCTTTTGCCCACCATTGGTGGGGATTAAAAGGGAGGCGCTTTACTTACCAATCTTTTGATAAACTTCTTCTTCTTTTTCATAAAAGAAGGAATGCTGCATGTTTTTTTGAATGAATGCTTTTAACTCTGCAGAGCTGTTGAATTGTTCATCTATGTTTTCGGTAACAGCACTAAGTGTAATACTTGAACCGTTTGCAGCCACTACCATTTTATATAAATAATAAGCCCCGTCTGAACTTTGTTCGCCAACCTCCGAAATATTTAGAAAGGTAAGAGCTCCTACTTCAGACAAAAAGGCTTCAAATTCTTCCGGCTTATCGTCAGCTCCCGGGTTCTTTTTTGTTTTACTGACGCTTACGATAAAATCTGTTTTTCGTTTGATTGTCATCACATCATCTGCCGAACCCTTTGGTTCCCACTTACCAAGCAGTTCAGCAGGAAATTTTACGCTCGGTTCACTAATGGGCACTTCTGTTTCATAAGGACATCCCATTAGCATAAAACTAAATGCTGCAACGCCAAGAAACTGGATAAACTTTTTCATTCCTGTTGTTTTTAACGTGAACTGATAACGAAAGTAGAGTTATTCATTTTCATGCCCAACAACATTATCAACTCAGCCAACCGAGAAAGGCCTTCCGTTTCGCATTACTGCTAACGAAAGGCCGGTACTTACAAACAAACCCGAAGTTTACGAAGCAGCTGCTCCGCTTTGAATTTCTTTTATTTTCGCCCGAATTTTTGCTTCAATCTCTGCTGACATTTCAGGATTATCGATCAACAGATTTTTTACTGCGTCTCTTCCCTGTCCCAGTTTATCTCCATTGTAGCTATACCAGCTACCGCTTTTCTGAATAATGGCAAGATCAACACCCATGTCGATGATTTCACCGGTTTTGCTTACGCCTTCACCAAAAATGATATCAAACTCAGCAGCTTTAAACGGAGGAGCAACTTTATTTTTTACCACTTTCACTTTTACACGGTTACCAATTGCCTCATCGCCATCTTTAATCTGGCTCATACGACGAATATCCAAACGAACCGATGCATAGAACTTTAACGCATTACCACCAGTGGTAGTTTCAGGGTTGCCGAACATCACACCAATTTTTTCCCGCAACTGGTTAATGAAAATGCAAATGGTATTTGTTTTAGAAATGGTTGCTGTGAGTTTACGTAAAGCCTGGCTCATTAAACGGGCCTGTAAACCCATTTTGCTATCGCCCATTTCACCTTCCAGTTCACCTTTTGGTACAAGTGCAGCAACTGAATCGATCACCACAACATCCAGTGCACCTGAAAGAATTAAACGATCGGCAATTTCCAATGCCTGCTCGCCATAATCGGGTTGAGAAATTAATAGATTATCTACATCAACACCCAGTTTCTGAGCATATACACTATCGAATGCGTGTTCAGCATCAATAATGGCGCAAATACCACCTTTCTTCTGTGCCTCAGCAATAATATGAGTAGCAATGGTTGTTTTACCAGAGCTTTCCGGACCATAAATTTCAATCACCCTTCCTTTAGGAATGCCGCCAATACCCAATGCGGTGTCTAGTCCTATCGAACCGGTTGATATTGCTTCAATCTCATGTACGCCTTTCTCATTCATCATCATCACGCTGCCTTTTCCAAAATCTTTATCAATCTTGTCGATGGTGAGCTTTAACGCCTTGAGCTTCTCGTTATTCACATTGACGCTCTCTTTACTCATTTTTTCCTTTTTTGGTTTCTCCAAAATTAAAGCCTCTTCCATAACGGGTTTGTTTTGTTTGTTAACACTAATTTGTTTAGCAAACGTAAAACTAATTATTTTAGAAGCCAAATATTTTAGCAAAAAGATTTTAAGTTGCTAAATTTTAAAGGAGCTGATGCTGTTGGAAAAAACTCCACAGCAGATCATTGGCGTTAATGGATGTGGATGGAATATCAGAATTTGGTCCGCCTGGTAAACCACCCGGCCAACCGTGACCGCCATCGTTCGTTAAGTAATAATCGATGTTTCGTTATTTGTACAATTGCGCCATCGTTTTTGTGTATAGTTCGAATTGCTTGTAACGACTTCGCCGTTTGTTGTACAATTATTCTTTAGCGACCAAACATTCATCACCGAATCGAGCGGCGGGCAATACACTCCGCTTATTCCATTTCCATAACCTCCTGTGTACACAACATGCTGATCAAGTTTTGAATGCATATGTAATACCGGCACCGCTCTGGAAGGATTGCAGGCTTGTGTTACAACCATAGTAGAACCGTTAGGCGCAATGGCGGCAATTTTATTCGACAACTCGCAAGCCAGTCTGTAACTCATCATGCCGCCGTTTGAATGCCCGGTTGCATATACTTTCTTTGGATTGATCTTATATGAACCAATTAATTTATCAATGAGCTGGCTGATGAACTTAACATCATTGATATTATTGGTTACGGCGGATCCACAACAAGTGCCTGCATTCCATGTATTGATAACACCTGTTCCTTCGGGATAAACAACAACAAAGCCCGATGCATTTGCTTTCTCTGTCAGTTTTGAAGTGGTTTCAAACTGGCTGGCACTTCCTCCACCACCATGCATGGCAATCACCAGGGATAACCCCGAACTTTCGTAATAACCAGGCGGCAGATTCAACACATAACTTCGGGATATGCCATCCACAATCATTGTTTCACTAAATCGAAAAGTTTTTGCGGAAGATTTGTTTTTCCGGCAGGAAAACGAAAAGGTTGAAAAAATCAAAAACAGAACAAACAAAAATTTGGGCTTCATATAGAATTGGTTGGCTTTGTTTTTCAGAAGGGTAGACTAATTTAAGATGAAACGGTTTAAACAACGGATTATTTTCATTTTTGCTTCCCGTCGTGGATTTTTAACAGCCGAAGTTTGGTGCCATCAGGAAGCTTGTTAACTTTACGGTTCTAAAAAATGATAAGCATGAAAAAATTGTTTTTTGTAGTAGTTGCAGCATTTGTTGGAACAGTTGCTGTTGCCCAAAATAATCCAAAATCTGCTGATAAAGGTGTTACCTATGGTGCAGGCACCGTTAACAAAGATGTTGTTACCATTGGTAATATGGAAGAACAGGTGCAAAGCAGTGGTAAGTTCAATGGAAAAATTACAGGTAAAGTAACTGAGGTGTGCCAGGAAAAAGGCTGCTGGATGAAAGTGGATAAAGGAAATGGCGAAACTGTAATGGTAAAATTTAAAGACTACGGTTTCTTTATGCCAAAAGATATCGTTGGTAAAACAGTGGTTTTGGAAGGCGAAGCTAAAGTAAAAGAAGTAAGTGTAAAGCAACAGAAGCACTATGCTGAAGATGCAGGCAAAAGCAAAGACGAAGTAAACAAAATCAAAGAAGCAAAGAAAGAAGTACAGTTTGTAGCAGCAGGTGTGCTGGTATTGTAAACGAAATCCTTCCTCTTTATAAAAAAAGCAGGCTCTTAAACGAGCCTGCTTTTTTTATAACCGGTTTGTATTTTCTTGTTTGTTTACCTACTTTATGGTTCTAAAAAATAAACGGATATGCAAAAAACTTATTCATCCCTTATCATCATTACCCTGCTTCTATTGGGTTGTAAAGAGGAAGCAAAAGCTCCACGTGAAGTAAAAGAGTATACCATTGAACAGTTCTTTCAAACCGAAGGAGTTAATGGCGGCTCTTTTAGCAAAGACGAAAATTATTTGCTCATTAATAGTAACCGATCGAAGATTTTTAATGTTTATGAACTAAGCCTTGCCGATACCTCTGTTAAGCCGCTCACCTCTTCTACTAAAGAATCTTTTTTTGCTGTTGACTACCTGCCCGGCACAAATGATTTTTTATATAGTGCAGATAAAGGAGGCGATGAAAATGATCATATCTATTTACAGCGCCGCAATGGAACGGTAACTGATCTTACGCCTGGTGAAAAAGAAAAAGCAATGTTTTATGGCTGGACAAAAGATAAGCGGTCTTTCTATTACGGCAGCAATAACCGTAACCCTCAGTTTTTTGATTTGTATAAAATGGACAGCGCAGACTGGAAGCCAAAAATGCTTTACAAAAATGACAGCGGGCTTGATGTAGGCAGTATTTCCTTTAATGAGCGTTGGTTGGTGCTAACAAAATCGGTTACCAGTGATAAAAATGAAATGTATCTCTTCGATGCGCAATCAAAACAAATCAAAAAACTTTCTACTGACAGTTTAGGCGATGCCAGTTATTCGCCTGCGGGTTTTGAAACCACCGATACACATCTCTACTATATAACAAATGAAGGAAAAGATTTTTCTTACATCGTTAAGTATAATCTTGAAACCGGTGCAAAAGAAAATTTCTTCAGCACCAACTGGGATGTGAGCTACATGTTCATCAGTGAAAATGGAAAATATCATGTGATCGGTATTAATGAAGATGCAAGAGATAAAGTTCTGCTCTTTGATCACGCAAGTGGAAAAGAACTGGAAATGCCAAAGATCGATGGCGGGTATATTGCAGGTGTTACCATTTCACCAAGTGAAACAAAAATGTTACTGACTGTTGTGAGCGACAGAAGCAGCGCCAATAAATATCTTTACAACATTGGAACCAAAGAATTAAAGCAGCTAACAAAAACATTAAATCCTGAAGTTGCCAGCGAAGATCTGGTTAATGCAGAGATCGTTCGTTTTAAATCTTTCGATGGACAAGAAATTCCAGCTGTGTATTACAAACCGCACAATGCGTCTGCAAGTAATAAAGTTCCGGCATTGGTGTGGGTTCATGGCGGGCCTGGTGGTCAAAGTCGTGCAGGCTACTCTACCAGCATACAATATTTCGTAAATCATGGTTATGCCGTGCTTGCAGTTAATAACAGAGGCAGTAGCGGGTATGGTAAAGCGTTTTATAAAATGGATAACCAAAACCACGGCGATAAAGATTTGAAAGATTGTGTGTGGGGTAAAAAATGGTTAGCGGAGCAAGAGTATATCGATAGCAGTAAGATCGGTATTTATGGCGGCAGCTATGGAGGTTTTATGAGTCTTGCGGGCATTATCCAATATCCGAAAGAATTTGCAGTGGGTGTGGATCTCTTTGGTGTAACAAACTGGATACGTACTTTAAGAAGCATTCCTCCTTACTGGGAAAGTTTTAAACTGGCTTTATATGATGAAATGGGTGACCCTGGTTCTGCTGACTCTGCTCGCCTGAAAAACATTTCACCATTGTTCAACACAGATAAAATAAAAACTCCTTTGCTTGTTTTGCAAGGCAGTAATGATCCACGAGTGTTACAGGTTGAAAGCGACGAAATTGTTGCAGGTGCAAAAAAGAATGGTACCCCAGTTGAGTATGTGTTGTTTCCCGATGAAGGTCATGGTTTTGTGAAAAAAGAAAACCAGATAAAAGCAGCTGCAGAAACATTGAAGTTTCTCAACAAGCATTTAAAGAAAGAAGAGCCGAAAAGTAACCTGAACTAAAATATCAAAAAGGGTAAGCAAGTTGCTTACCCTTTTTTAATACTTAAACACTTCTTTGATTTTATTCATAAACTCTTCCTTCTTCCTTCTACTTACTTCCACTTCCATCCCATTATCCATCACCACCGTTCCCCCTTCTCCACGTTGGTATTCCACCACATGCTCCAGGTTTATCATAAATGTTTTATGTATCCTGAAGAAAGAAGTGTTCTGCAGAATTTTTTCATATTCCAGTAAGGTGCGTGATACAGTAATGGTTTTTTTATTCAGTAAATGAAAGATGGTATAATTCTTTTCTGCTTCGCATACCACGATCTCTTCCAGTTTCAATACTGAGAAACCTTTGAATGTGGGCACCACAAGTTTCATTTCCTGCTGACGATTATTCTTCTGCAGGTTGTGCAACAACACATCAATATTGTCTGAATCTTCTTTTTGTTCTATCCTGCTTTTTACACGATTCACTGCTTCAATCAAACGGTCTTCATCAACAGGTTTTAATAGATAGTCAGCAGCACTGAATTGCAAAGCCTGCAACATGTACTCATTATGTGCGGTTACAAATATGATCTCAAACTTTCGCTCCTGCATCCCGGCCAGCATTTCAATACCACTTTTACCCGGCATTTGAATATCGAGGAAAACAACATCGGGTTGCAATGCCTGTATTTGTTGGGTGGCGGTGTCTGCGTTATCACAAGTAGCAATGATCTCTACTTCGTGACAGGTAAGCCGAAGCAGTTTGCTCAATGTTGCAATACCATCTGCTTCGTCATCTACTAATACGACACGTAACTGTTTCATACAAGATCCCTGTTTTTAAATTTTAAAACCACCAATGTTCCGGTAAGTGTTATATCTGTTTCGCTTAGATCAGTAATGGTAAGACTGCAATCCATATCAAACTTTTCATTCATGATAGCAATGCGGTTACGCAAATTATCCAGACCCACCGATTTATGCGTGGCATGTTGTTGATTTTTATTCGCTTCTGATCGCCGAATACCGATACCATTATCTTCAATAGTGCAAATGATATAAGCCCCGTTCGCTGCAAACCGGACAGATATTTTTTTCTTTCCTTCTTTGTGCAGCAAGCCATGCCATACAGCATTCTCTACCAAGGGTTGTATCATCAGCGATGGAATATACACTTCGTCATCATCAACAGCGGCATCAACTTCTACTGTAGCAGTGAACGAATCTTTAAACCGCAACTGTTCCATTTCAAGATAAGCATTGAGATACTCTACATTCTCCCGCAGCGTTACAAAGGTTTCTCTTGAATGATTTAATGTTAAACGAATGAGTTGCGCAAACTTGCTGAGGTAGCGTGATGCTTTCTCTTTTTCATCATCCAGTATCATCCGTTTGATGCTGTTGAGTGCATTGAATATAAAGTGCGGATTCATTTGCGCTTGCAATGCCGACAATTGTGCTTCAGCTAAATGCTCGTTAATAGTTGCCAGTTCTTTTTTCTTTACATCAAGCACATGTTCACTCTCCACCTGTTTTATTTTATTACCTGTAAGTGTAGCAATGGTGGTCATTATTTGAAGATCACGTTCTTTGAAATGATTGAGATTGCTGTTTTCGGAATCAATAATACCCAGCAATTCACCTTCATGAATAATAGGTACACAAATTTCACTGAGGCGTTGCTTATCGTCTACCCGGTAACGTTTATCGGTTCTTGTATCTGCAATGATTACTGGTTCTTTTGTTTGCATGACATAACCAACTACTCCTTGCCCCGGGTCTACTTCAAATAACTGCTCAGCAAGTTTCTCCGGTGAATTTTTATTGCCAAAGCCGGCACGTTGCTGCATTTTTGTTTTGTCTTTGTTCCACAAATAAATCATGCAATCTTCACAGCCCATTCTTCCAATAAGGTTTTTTGCAACATCCCATAACACATCGTCTGTGGTCTTTTTATCAGCCAGAGATAACGAAAAATAGTTGCTGATCTGTTCCAGCTCAAATTGTGTTTTGTATTTTTCGGCACGTAGTTCCTGCATGCGGGCCTTTTCACTTTCTGCTTTACGCACAAAAAATATTCTCCAGCGATAAAGCAGGTACCCAAAAAATAAAATGATTGCGCTGATGATAGCAAGGAACCAGCCGGTTTTCCAGAAGGGAGGTTTCACTGTAAAATCAAACTGTTTTAGCTGCACCGGCCAACGTTCATTTTTCGCCGACATTTTTATTTCGAACTTATAATTACCGGGGGGGAGATTATTAAAGTTGACTTCGGAACCGGTGATCATTTTCCAACTACTGTCGTGTGAGTTTAATATCCGGTAGCTTAGTAAATAATTACTGATTTTCTTATAAAAATAAACGCTGCCAATCCTGAGGGTAAAGTCGTTGTGATTATAATTTGTTGTGAAAGAGTTGCCAGGTAAATAAACACTTGAATCATTGCTGAAACGGATACTTTCTACAAACAATTGCGGCGGTGCCGTTGTGTACAACAAACTATCGGCACAAAAACGTACAAGAGCAGTTCCAAAACCTGAGTAGAGATAGTTTGCTTCTTTATCGTAATAAAAGTTGACAGAAGTAACCGACTGAACAGGAAAGCCATCATCTTTATCAAAAGAAGAAACCTGTTTTGTTCGTAGATCAAGACCTGCAATACCTGTTTCGGAACCCATCCACAATGTATTATTGTAAATACCTGTTGTATAAATATTGTTTGATGGAAGTTTGTTTTCAGTTGTGTAGTGCTCAAATCTCTTTTCATTAATTGAATAACCGACAATGCCATTACTGATATTTCCAAACCATAGTTTATTCTTATCATCGCAATACAAACCCAATACAGCTTTGCGTGGAAACAGAATTTCAGGAAACGTATCAACAAAAAAATCGGGTTTATGGGTTAACCTGTTAATGCGGCAAAGCCCTTGCCCGCCCAACCAAATATCACCGGCTGTATCTTCTGCAATAATATTTGAAATCAACAGCTTGGCCATATAAGGATGGTCAATTGACTTCAGGTAGAATTTATTTAGTTTATTATGATAGAAATAAATTTTATTGGCATTACTCGTAATCCAGACATTACCATCCCTGTCTTTAAACTGCGAAGAGATCCAATTCGTATTTGTCCATTTTTCTAATTTGCAAATACCTGTTTCATAGGTTTTCATATTAAACCAACACAAGGGACCATTTGTACCAATGAATAATGTATCGCCACCAGGATGTGATATGTTAATAATATCATCTGAAATTGTTCCGTGTTTGGTAAAGCTGACCTTACGGATTAATTTGAATGTATTTTTTTCGAACACAAGCAATCCGCCATCTCGCCTGCATCCCACATAAATTTTATCGCCAACAACAAATACATAGCTGATGGTTGCGGCAGGAGCTTGTTGCAAGACTTCCTCCGGCAATGTTTTCCATGTCACCGAGTTATTGATCATGTTTTGCTTCAATAATCCAGCGCTAGTAGTTATCCATAACCTTCCCTCTCTATCTTTCAAAAAGCTGGCACATGAATAATCAGTTAACTCTTTCTCAGGTAGTAACCGAAGCGTTCCTGTTTGGGGATGAAAAATGATTTTATAAAAACCATTCGTACGGGAAGTGACGAAGTACGTTGTATCATCGTATCGAAAAAGATTGGTGCGCCAGTTAAATTCACTGTTAATTCTCTTATCCGGTGCTTTTGAGACAATTCCTTTTTTTGAAGCAGTGCTCACATAAATAATACTGTCTGATTTTGTTTTAAAGATCATGTATCCTTCTTTATCGGCCTGCCGTACAGCAGCAAAATCACGGGGCATATCGCCAACAAACGGAATTCCTTTATCACTCCCAGCCTGCACTTTTTGCAATTGCTTTGTTGTGATGTTATATAAAAAAATGCCCTCGCTGGTTGATAACAACAACTCATTCTTTGAGTAATACAAAAGCAATTGGCCGAAGATGAAATACTCAGCCTGATCTTGTTCTTTCTTGTACTGATCAAAACGGAATACAAGTTTGTCATGCTCATCAAAATGATAAAAGCCTGAACGGGTCAAGATAAAAATATGCTTGCTGTTATCCGCAGCAACATCAAACACATCGTTGTATTTGAATGCATATTCTTTATACGAGGTTGGAATAAATAAATTTCTCGATTTTCTTGTTCGGGTATCTATGATGTGTAAACCAGTGTTTGTTGCTACAGCCATCTTCCCGGGCTCTAACCATTTCAGTAAACGGATATTTTCATCAGGCAATGAATGTTTGTCTTTCGCCGGATGATATTGAACAAACTGGTTGCCATCAAACCTATTCAATCCATTTGCACTACCGATCCATAAATAACCTTTCTCATCTTGCACAACACTTGTGAGCAGGTTGCTGCTTAACCCGTTTTCAATTGAATAAAGTGTAAAATCGGACGAACGATATTGTGCCGATGTAAAAGAGTACAGCAGCAAAAATAAAACACAGAGAAAATATCGTACAGTCAGGAATAGCCATTGCATATTCTAAGGTAATTCCATATTCTCAAAATTGGAAGCGCTTACCGTTGGCAGTAAAATGCAGTGGCCGTTCGTTCAACAGGCATCGTCTTTCGTCATAACAGCACTTCCGTTTATTCAAATTACCAGGCAAAATAAAATTCAGGCATGGTAAAGCTTTTGTAAAAACAAGTTCTGCTTCTTAAAACCATTTACACAACAGTTTCTGCTGCTTTATTTTTTTTACTCCGCCGTTTGTTCATTGGTGCTTTCAAACGGTTCATTGCTGGTATATGTTTGTGCCCGATTAAAACAACATGTTGCAAAAGCAGCATTAACCATTAAACCTTAAAAATGAAAAAGAAAAAAAACACAACAGCAATGCTGTTGCCCCTACTGTTCATTGTAATTGTAGTGGCCTGTTCAAAAAACGAATCGGTTAACCCGGCTCTTCCTGCTAATCAAATTAAAGCAAGTGAAAAATTATCCATCCCTGCTGAAATAGAATTACCCATTAACGCACCTTTTGGAAATGCACGTGTGGCAACTTATTATGCTACCGGTGTGCAGAAATACACAGCCCAGCAAAAAGCAGGAAGTGAAACGGGTGTGTATGAATGGGTATTTGTTGCGCCGTTGGCCGATCTGTTTGATGTAACCAATAAAAAGATCGGGATTCACGGTGCAGGTCCTTACTGGACCATCAGTGTAACGGATTCCATTTTTGCACAACAATTTACTCCGGCTAAAACAGCAACGCCTGATGTTAACAGTATTCCCTGGTTACTACTGATGCCGAAAGTTGGCACAACGCCCACAGGTATTTTCAGCAATGTTGCTTACATCCAGCGTATTGCTACAAAAGGCGGAAAAGCGCCTTCAGACGCACCAACAAACGCAAGCCAAACTGTTGATGTTCCTTACACAGCAATTTATCGCTTCAGCAAGAAAAATTAATCATTACATATTCATCATTAAACCTTACAAAATGAGTACAAAAACAATTCAAGGACAACTCTGGAGTGTAGCTCCACAACAATGGTCACAACATTTTGAACCATGGTTTCTTCCCATGTACAAAACGGCGTTACGTCAATTGCAATTAAGTGAAGATCTTTTACTGCTTGATGCCGGCTGCGGCTCCGGTATGTTTTCGGCAATGGCAGTGAACGAAGGTGCTGAAGTAGTAGGCATTGATGCCGCCGGCGGTTTGCTGGAAGTTGCAAGACAACGTAACCCCAACAATAATTTTTTAGAAGAAGATCTTGAAGCACTTCCGTTTGAAGACAACAGTTTTGACGTGGTGACTGCTTTTAACTCGTTGCAATATGCAGGTAGTTTTGAAAAAGCATTGTCAGAAGTTGCACGTGTTGTTAAGCCTGGCGGAAAAATTGTGATCGGCATCTGGGATCAGCCACAATACAGCGAAGCAACACAAATATTAAAAGCGATCGGAAGTTTATTACCTCCACCACCTCCCGGAAAGCCTGGTCCGTTTGCACTTTCAGAAGATGGAAGAATTGAAGAAGCATGTTTACATGCGGAATTGAAACTCTTATACAAATCAAGTATTCCTTGTCCGTTCCTTTTCAGCAATCTTCGACATGGTGTAGATGCATTCATGGGCACGGGACCTGCTGCTATTGCTTTGAATAGCCATAGCAAAGTAAAAGTGGAAGAAACCATTGAGCAAGCATTTCGCCCTTTCCATATCACTGATGATTTCTTTTTCCTTCAAAATAAATTCCTCTTGTTCATCGCAGAAAAATAAGTTCACACTAACCTAAAAAAAACAAAAATGAAAAAAACAATTTTCAAAGGCATCATATTATACACTGCTCTCCTAACAGTAATCGCTTCCTGCCAAAAAGCAGATTATCCAAAGCAGTACAATGAATACAATGCAGAAGTAGCGACCTCGTGGATGAACCTGTATTTACGTTTAACCAAAGTAACACCTGGCTTTAATTCGGTTGTAGCAACTCGTGCTTATGCTTACGCCGGTTTAGCAATGTACGAATCAGTAGCGCCAGGCAATAAAAACCTGCAGTCGATCATGTCGCAACTGAATGAAGCACCTTCGATTCCTGCTGTACAAAATGGAAAGAAGTATCACTGGCCGGCAAGTGCTAACGCTGCATTAGCAAGCATCACCAAAAAATTATTCGGTAATGCATCCGCAGCGTCAATAGCTACTATTGATTCATTGGAAAATGATTGGAACAACCGTTTTCAATCGAAAGCAAGTGCAGATGAAATTCAGGATGCAGCCACATTTGGTAAAGAAGTAGCCTCTATTATTTTTGATTGGTCAAAAACTGATGGCGGCCATGAAGCTTACAACAACACAACTTCAGCTTCTTACATTCCTCCAACCGGTGCAGGTATGTGGGTGCCCACGCCTCCTGCATTTGGCAAACCTTTGCATCCTTACTGGGGTAACAACAGAAGCTTCATTAAAAACATTGTTACAGAAACGCAACCCGCCCCGCCCATTCCTTTTTCTACACAACAGGGAAGTACGTTTTACAATGAAGTGAAATACCTGTATGATCGTTCAAAACAATTATCAGCAGTTGATTCTGTAACTGTAAAATTTTGGGGCGATATAACCGGCAATTTCAATGCACCTGCACATGCAGCCAATATTGTAACACAATTAGTGAAGGATAAAAACTTATCGTTGCATGATGCGGCTATTCTTTATTGCAAACATGGTATTGCTTACAGCGATGGATTGATTTCTTCCTTCAAAGCAAAATATCAGTACAACTTGTTGCGTCCAGTTTCTTACATACGCACTGTATTTGAAGAAACGAGCTGGAACCCGGTTATTCCAACACCACCGCATCCTGAATATGCATCGAATCATGCGGTGATTTCTTCAGCTGCTGCACAAGTACTTACTGCAAGATTTGGAAACAATCACATGTTTACTGACAGCACCTATGCAGTTGAATACGGTGTAAGAGTTTATGCATCTTTTCAGAAATATGCAGAAGAAGCAGCTATCTCAAGAGTATTGGGCGGCATACATTATCACTTTACGGCTTTATCTGGTTTGGAACAAGGAAAGAAAATTGGTAATCGTGTAAACCAATTGGATTTTTTAAAGTAAAGAGGCGCTAACCTAAAACACCTTCACAGCTAACAAATGAAAATATCTTAAAAACGGGCACTGATTTTTCTTACATGGGTAGCCTGATTTTGGTTACCCATTTTTAAACTGGTCTAAACAAAAACATCAAACCTTATTATTATGAAAAAGATAATTGTAACAGTTGCAGCAGTTTTGCTTCTTGCATTTACACATGCTGCAGATAAAGTTGAAAAACGGGTTGAACATTCCTTTCATTCAGAATTTCCCGGAGCAATACATGCATCCTGGTCAAAAATTGAAAACAAAGATCTTTATGCCGTGCGTTTTGTTTTTAACGAGGAAGCGAGGATGGCCTATTATGATGCCGATGGAAATTGCCTGGCAGTTGTAAAAGGCGTGCGGGAACAAGAATTGCCAACACAGGTAAGAAAAGAAATTACAGGCATAATCAACAATTCTGATATAACAACGTTTGAAGAAATTAACAGGCAGGGTGAAATAAGTTACCTGCTTCAGTGCCGATCTAAGGGAGAAGTAAAAGCTTATCATGTAAGCAACAACGGAAACATCATAGAAATAAAATTGAAAGACGCTCTTATTCAGAAAAAATAGTTTGCATAAGCAAAAAGCCTCCGCAATGCAGAGGCTTTTTGTTTATCATTTTACAAGGTAATTACTGAGCTTTTGCTTTATTCATTTCAAGTAAAACAGTAATATCAACATCTTTACCTACAACCAATCCACCTGCTTCTGTTGCACGGTCCCATTTCAAATTGTAATCAAAACGGTTGATTGTAGTAGTCGCTTTAAATCCTGCTTTATCACCACGTGTGCTTGCAGCAATACCACCAAAGCGCACCGCAAACTTTACACTTTTAGTTACATCACGGATCGTAAGATCACCAACGAGTTCATATTTATTATCACCAAGTGGCTTGAATGATTTACCAACAAATGTTGCTGTTGGAAATTTCTCAGCATTAAAAAAATCATCGCCCTTCAGATGTTTATCACGGTTTTCATTCTCTGTATTGATGGAATTCATATCAACTGAGAAATTGATCTTCGCATCACTCATATCGGCTTTTGTATGTTCAACTGTACCGTCGAAGATTTTAAAAGATCCTTCTGTTTCAGAAACCACCATATGTGTAACAGTGAATTTCAGGTTTGAATGAGATTTGTCCAATGTCCACTTTGTAGGTGTTTGCACATTTGCTGAAAGGGGTTGGATTGTTTCCTGTTTTTCTTTAGGAATAAATGCTGCCAAAGCAACCACTGAGCCAACGGCAACTACTGATAAGAAGAACTGTTTCATACTGTTTTCGAGTTTAGGTTTTTAGTGTTCGAACATCAAAAATAAAGATTTCACATTTGGCGTAGTGTTAAAAGCTGATTAAACGTTTTAATCATTGTATTTAACAAAAAAGCAAATGAGTATGAGCTTAGTCGCTAAAACTGTTCCATACCTGTGCCGTTTATAAAAAACATTTGGATTGGCCGCAATGTTTTCTCAATTTCAGTTTTCCTAAAACAAGCTTGTATGAGAATGATCGCTCTCGGCCTATCGGCCATGCTGTGCTTTTCGGCCACAGCCCAAATTAAAAATGAACAGTTTAAGAATCTGAAACCCCGCAATATTGGCCCGGCCGGTATGAGTGGACGTGTAACGGCTATAGATGCTTTGCATAGCAACCCCGAAACAATTTTTGTGGGCGGTGCAAGTGCCGGTGTTTGGAAAACGGATAACGGCGGCGCAACATGGGCTCCTTTATTCGACGAGCAACCCCTTTTAAACATTGGTTCTATTAAAGTGCAGCAAACTAACCCATCGGTTATCTGGGTTGGTACCGGTGAAGGTAATCCCCGCAACTCGCTCAATCTTGGCGAAGGCATTTTTAAAACATTGGATGGCGGTAAAACATGGAAGCGTATGGGTCTTGAAAAAACAAGAAACATCCATCGCATCCTCATCGATCCCACAAACCCTAACACTGTTTATGCAGCTGCTATTGGAAATCCATACGGTATCCATAGCGAGCGTGGTGTGTATAAAACAACTGATGGTGGTGAAACCTGGCAACGCATATTGTACACCAATGATACAAGTGGTTGTGCGGAGTTAGTGATGGATCCATCAAACCCAAATAAACTTATTGCCAACATGTGGCAACACCAGCGTAAGCCGTGGAACTTTAACAGCGGTGGCCCCGGTGGTGGCGTGTACATTACCGTTGATGGTGGAAAGAGTTGGAAGAAATTAGGTAAAGAAGATGGCCTGCCTGCTGATCCTATTGGCCGTTGCGGCTTGGCATTTGCGCCAGGTCGTTCAAACTTTGTGTATGCAAAAGTTGAAGCAACAAAAAATGGTTTTTATAAAAGTGATGATGGTGGTTTCACATGGAAGCTGGTGAACAGCGATCCTGCACAAATCACAGATCGTCCGTTCTACTACCAGGAAATTTATGTTGATCCGAAAAATGAAAACCGCATTTATGATATTCACTCAACAGTAACTATTAGTGAAGATGGTGGTAAATCATTCAGCACATTAATTCCTTACAATGGTATTCACCCCGATCATCATGCGTGGTGGATCCATCCAACAAATGAAAATTTAATCATTGAAGGCAATGATGGTGGTATCGGCATCAGTAAAGACCGTGGTAAAACATGGCGCTTCGATGAGCAATTACCTTTCGGACAATTTTATCATATTAATGTTGACAACGACATTCCTTACAACGTAATGGGTGGTTTGCAGGATAATGGCAGCTGGCGTGGTCCTGCTTATACATGGGTTGATGGTGGAATCCGCAATTACTATTGGGAAAGTCTTTGGGGTGGTGATGGTTTTGATGTAGTTCCTGATCCTACTGATAGCAAATGGGTATATGCCATGAGCCAGGGAGGTTCTGTTGGTCGTTACAATGTTTCAACTGGCCAATCAGAATTTGTTCGCCCGCCTGCTCCTGAAGCAAGAAAGAAAATGCGTTTTAACTGGAACAGTGGTATTGCTCTTGATCCGTTTGATAACAACAGTGTGTATTTCGGTAGCCAGTTTTTACACAAGAGCACTGATAAAGGAACAACATGGAGCATCATCTCTCCCGATCTTACAACCAACAATGCTGAACAGCAGAAAGAAGAAACAGGTGGTTTAACATTGGATATTACCGGTGCCGAAAATTTCAACACTATCATGGCTATTGCACCATCACCAAAAAACAAAAATGTTATTTGGGTTGGTACCGATGATGGCAATGTGCAGTTAACACAGGATGGCGGTAAAACATGGACCAATTTCCGTGGTAAGATCAAAGGCATGAACACTGGTGCATGGATCACACAAGTTCAGGCGAGCAAGTATAATGAAGGTGAAGCTTTTGTGGTGAGCAATGATTATCGTCGTGGCGATTTCGCTATCACAATTTTCCGCACAACCGATTTTGGAAAAACATGGGATAATATGTTAGCCAATAAAGGAATGAAAGGTTATGCTTTATGTATGATTCAAGATCCTGTTGAACCAAATTTAATTTTTGTTGGAACAGAGCATGGTTTATGGGTGACCTATAACAATGCAAAAACATTTGAACAATGGACAAATGGTTACCCAAGTGTATCAACTTACGATCTTGCTATACAGGAACGTGAAGCCGATCTGGTGATCGCAACATTTGGTCGTGCTGTTTGGGTGTTAGATGATATTCGTCCATTGCGTGCTGCGGCTAAAGCTAACGGCGCATCGCAAACGACAAAAGTGAAAGTGTTTGAAGCACCGGTTGCTTACCAGGCAAGTTTCCGTAATGCGCCGGGTTACGAGTGGAGCACATGGGGATTGTATGAAGGTGAGAACCGTCGCAGAGGCGCCATGGTTTCATTCTTTGTAAATCATGCAGCCGATACCAGCAAAGCAAAAATGGATAGCGCTACTGTAAGAATTTATGATGATGCAGGCAAACAACTCCGCACATTAAAAGTAAAAGCAGATACTGGCTTCAACCGTTTCTATTGGAACTTCGATACAAAGGGCAGCCGTTTCCCCGGTGCGCCTAAACCAAGACCGAATGCAAATGAGCAAGGTGGTGGATGGCCGGTTTTTCCTGGAACGTACAAAATGGTTGTATCGCTGGGCAAAGCAAGTGACTCAACAATGCTGTTAGTGAAAGATGATCCACGCATACCAACACCACGTGCTGTTTATGATGCAAAGAAAAAAATGAGTGAGCGTTTACAGGTGAGCTCTGATAAATTAACTGCAGCAGTTGATAAAATAGTTGATGCTGAAGAAACACTTACAAAAATTGAAGGTCAGTTGCGTGGTAATGAAGGAAAAGACATTGACAGCTTGCGCAAAGAAGTAACAAAGATGAGAGACGAGATCAAGAAAATACGTGAAAGCATTTTTGGACGTAACGCAACCGATAGGCAGGGTATCACCCGTTATGCTGATATTACTACGCAAAGTATTTTGCAAACAGCCCGCCAGGAAATTGTTGGCAAAATTGCCGCCCCAACCGCACAATCAGAACGTTTGATTGTTGAAGCCGAAACAGCAGTGAATGAAAGTGTAACAAGGATCAACGAGTTTATAACCGGTAAGTGGGCTGCATTTAGAAAGCTTACTGAGAGTACGCCGGTGAAATTGTTTAAAGATTAGACTAAGAGTTTGAAAAAGTTGAAAGAGAAAAAGAGGGCTGCTTCATTTTGAAGCAGCCCTCTTTTATTTATGCAACGTTTGCTGTTTTACGTTTCAAGATCAATGCAGCAACAAACGACACCAATAAACCCACTGGAAAAATTTCGAAGTAAGTAAACAGAACAAAGTAAACGGGGTTCTTGTACATTTCCTTTTGTGTGTTCATTTGCGCTGTTAGTTCCTGCAGTTTGGCAGGTGAAGATGTTGCTTTGGCATTCTCGATCATCTGTGCACAATATCGGTCCATAAAATCGGGCATGTAAAAATTGTAAAGTAAAGCCCACATGATCACATACATGGTGGAGCCGATAAGCGCTATCAACAATCCAATCTTAAATGCCTTACCAAAGCTGATAACGCCGCCGCTCTGTTTATCCCGGTAATTTTTTACAGCAACAAAAATGAGGGAGAAGGCAACCAGCATACTCAGATAGCCTACAACCATGGAGCCACCTCCGTGACCAATGTCCGGATTATTATACATCGTAATCATGCTTGTGGCCATTAAGGTGGAAACAATAAGACCTGCGATCAAACCAAAGACAAGTACATTTCTTTTCATACAAGAGATTTTAGGCAGTAAAGATGAAGTTTCGGGTAAAGAAAGTTCTCATACTAAAGTATGAAACTGTTGATACTGAAGAAATATTATGCTAAAGGATGAGGTGTCAGGCAATCAACCCCAACTGTCTCGCCTTCTCTACCGCCTGCGTTCGTCTCTTTATATCAAGCTTTTCAAATAGTTTGGAAGAATGCGTTTTTATTGTTGGTAAGGAAAGAAATAAACGTTCAGCAATTTCCTGGTTGCTTAGCCCTTCGGCCATCAACTGTAATACTTCAAGTTCACGTGCACTTAAGCCCAGTTTTTGTCGTTCAGCTTCCATCAGTTTCGCCTCTTCTTCGCTGAGTTGTTTTACGTACACATTCTTTTCAACAATGATGGTTTGAATTTCTTTTTTCGGCTTCACCAGTTTAAGCGCCAGCCAAATTCCCAGGCAAGTAAAAATGGCAGCAATACTAAAAATATAGATCTCGAATGAATGATTAATGAGCACGAACTTATACTGCAACACCTGCAGCAGGAGCAGAATGGCCACCAGAGATGCAGCATAAAGAAAAGCCTGCTTATATTTCTGCAAAAAGCGTAGCATAGAATAAAAATAAGGTACGCCTTAATACGATATCAGGTTTCAATACTTTTTTCACGTATCCTCAGTTCCTCCATATCAATAAGTGAATGATATTTCCTGATGAGCTCTTCATCAAACTCAGCTTTTTGATTCATCTTATTTAAAATTCGTCGCTGCTCATCGAGCAGTTCGAGGTAAACGTTATGATAATCGTTCAATGAGTGATCAACAACCTTTTCCTCTTCTTTCAGTGAATGATTAAAGTAATCTAACTCAGCTCTCAGCTTTGTCCTAAGATTGTTGAAATGATCGTTGTCCAGTAAATGATCGCCATACTTCTCATCTAAAAACTGGAGTGAGTAATGAGCCATTTTCTTTTGAATGATCTTTTCCTGCTGCAGTTCGGGAATTGAATCATCTTCATCTTCAAGGTTTACTTTGCGGATAACCCATGGAAGCGTTAATCCTTGTAACACCAATGTTACAAGAATAACAATAAAGGTGACGAACAGAATAAGATTGCGATGCGGGAAAGGTTGCCCATTAATATAAAGCGGTATTGAAAGTGCAGCAGCTAACGAGACCACACCCCTCATACCCGACCATCCGAAGATCATGGGACCTTTCCAACCCGGGTTTGGATTTGCTACTGTTATGAAGCGACTCATAAAGCGTGTAAATAAAGAAGCTCCGAATGTTGATGCAAGTCGAACGATAATTAAAACAAGTGATACAGCAAGTCCATATCCAATTGCTGTTCCCAAACTAATATCTCCCAATTGATCTGATACTGCAGGCAGTTGAAGACCTATAAGAAAAAAGATCAACCCGTTTAATACAAAAACAAAGCTGCTCCACACATTTACACTTTCCACCCTGCTGCGATAGCTAAGCATAACTTGTCGTTTACTTGATAACAGGAGCCCGCCCGCAACCACAGCAAGCACACCTGAAAAATGAAAATATTCCGCTGCATAATACATGCAGTAAGGAGTGATCAGTGTTAAAATTATTTCTATTCCGGAGGTTGTAGGCAGCCAGCGGTGAATAGCATAAAAAATCAGTCCAATGGCCAACCCGATTAATGTTCCCATCACAATCACTAAAACAAAACTTAATGCGGCTTCCTGCCAATGAAATTGCCCCGTGATAACAGCTGCTAAAGCAAAACGAAAAACAATAAGCGAAGAAGCATCGTTCAACAAACTTTCTCCTTCTGCAATACTCACCAGCAGCTTTGGTGCTTTTACCTGGCGCAAAATGGTTGTTGCAGAAACTGCATCCGGCGGAGAAACAATTCCACCTAATAAAAAACCCAACGCTAATGTAAAGCCGGGAATAATTGCATTAGATGCAAACGCAACAACAGATGAGGTGATAATCACAATCGGAAAAGCAAAACTCATGATGATGCGCCGCCATTTCCAGAATTCCTTCCACGAAACCTGCCATGCAGCCTCGTATAGTAAGGGTGGCAGAAAAATAAGAAAGATCAGTTCGGGATCAATAGTAACATTTGAAAACAGTTTCGTGAAACTCAGCAACAATCCACCCACCACTAACACGATGGGGTATGCCAGCTTCCATTTGTTGGCAAGCATTACTAATGCCAGGATGATGAGGATGAGATAAACATATTCAATGAAGTGGCTCTGCATGTCACGAATGTTTTTATAAAAATAATAAAAGTGCATATGGGCACTTCAGCAATTTTCGCTTTGTACTATCGTTGCCCTGACAGGGAACAAATATTTATGCCAATGTTGGATTAGTAACTTTACATAATGTGATCAAATCAATTCGGCTGCACGTCATTTTATTTCCATTCTGCTTTTAATTGATTGATCATGGTTGGCGACCCTCCATTGTATTCAATGCCAAATGCACCCCATTGATTGGATGTTACCCATGTTTCCAGCTTTACAGCTTTCACAATGCCCGGTCTGTCACGGCCAATGTTGTTCGATGATGTTGTTAATTCAGCAATAAGTTGATTTCCTTTTAACGCTACTGAAATTGTGCAAGGAGTGCGGTAAGCAGATGTGGAAACAGGTTCGGTCAACGGCGTTGCAACACCATTTTCATATTTCATCAACAGGCAGTCAACAGCATCGCCATATTTTGTTGTCCTTATTAATCGTAAGGCGTAACCCGTTCTTGTTTTCGCATCCATCTTTATCAATACATCCATATACAAATGCGCCACACTAAAACCCTGGCCGGCGGTTTTAAAAGGAGCAACAGTCAACACTAATTTCATGTCAGTAAAAATTTCGCCCACGGGTGTATAACTCATGCGTGCATGCCTCCCCTGCAAAAGGCCCTGCATATTGGCAGCGCCTTCCATTCCCTCACCATAGTACCATGCATCTTTTGAACGATCAACATTATTTCTTGCATCCTGTTCCTGTACATTGATATGATCCCATGACCAAAAGCCCGCCATTATGTTCAACTGGTTTTTAACCGAAGTGTTTTTGAAACCTGTTTCAAGCAGTTTGGAATCTACTTTAATATCCAATATGTTGTGGAGCGATGGACATGGCAATGTAATACCCTTCATCAGCTGGAGACAAAGTATAGTTTTTTAAGGGCCTGTTAAACCGTGAAACCATTATTTCAACAGGATTACTTCCTTTTGCATCAGTACAACGGAACCATTTTATATCGGAACGGTCGACATAAATGCTATTGAGTTTGTAAGTTGCTTTTAACACACCGTTGTTTTGCAAAACAACTGAAGGTGTAATAGCGAAAGCAGGGGCATCAAGTATTTGGGGTGTTACAACAAGCAACACTGCCGCTTCCAAACCAGATCTTGTTGAAGCAGTTACAAGTATATTCCTTGCAGTATCTAAATTGTTAATAGGAATCACCATGCAACTTTTTCCATCAAAAGTTGGTTTTAATTGTACGAAGGCTTTGTCTGTTGCTGCTATTTGCCAGGTGATTTTTTCCATGGCAGCTCTATAATTTCCAAACCGAAACAGGCTTGCGGTTAACAGTGCTTCATTCTTTTTTGTTTCGATAGTAGTGCTTGATGTAGAGATAGTCAATTGTATGGGCAGGTTTCTGATCGATCTGTTGTTTTCTTTTTCCCATTCCAACAATGTTTGTTTGAGGAACATGGGATCCCAATCGTCATCACCACTCAATAAGTTGTATGTATTGTAAAATGTTTTGCCTTTGTAATTGAAGCGATACAGCTCTATTGCATATTTCCCGTGCAAATCAACCGTTGTTGATTTATCTTTTTTACTGATGAACAGATCTTTTCCATTCAGTTTTACATTGTACTGGTAATTTTTTGTTGATACAGGCACTACTTCCTGCCATCCCCAATACTGATCTTGCTGCGAAGTAATTCTGCTGTCGATGATTGCCACCTGCCCACCTGCCTTTGTAAAATATTGCTGCCCTCCTGCCATTGATCTGATATCGCAATTCAAAAAAACTGCCCCGGTGCCGGTAGTACGGTAAAAGGGTTTCGACGAATAAAAATCCAATGTTGAATTCAGATACACTGCTGTACCGCAAAGTGCATCATCAGTAGATTCGAAATGACATCGATCGAATAATACACGCTTTCCACCAACAAACGGACAAAGATTTAAACGACTGATGAAGTTCGTATTGCGTGCAACAATTTTATCGCCATTGCAATGGATCAACTGCGCCTGCACAATTGCAGAAGCCCTTTTTGCCCGGTTTAGTGACGGCTTCAACGGATACACAAGATCCACATTGCAATAATTTCCAAACGTTACATTTTCAGCAGCAGTGCCTTGCCCAATAAAACGAAACATGGTAAAGTTTCCTTTTGCACCAATGGTTTGTCCACGGTTGCAAGCCAATACTACATTGTATGGATCATTGGTTAATCCATAGAACTGAAGCCATTCACATTTAATAACCATACCGTACGGCGTTGATCCTTCGGCCGGAACTCTTGTTGTGGTATCATCAGGATTATCGATCCAGTAAACATATGGTGCCATGTATAACTTCATCGGCTCCTGTTCAGTACCATCTTTTAATTTCTTTACTGCCTCCTGCACTGAATTGAAAACATAAGGATGTTGTGCAGTAATTGCATCGTTGAGGTTGCCGTCAATAAAAAAAGCATTTGGCCCGAGCTTGATCGTCTTTCCATCAAACACAATATGATCGCCATAAAATGCAATGGGCTGTTTTGGATCGAGGCTTTGGTAGTTACCCGTTTGAGCAAAAGAGCAATAACTGCCAAGCAGGAAAAAAAAGAATTGAATACTTTTCATGATACATGAAGGTTGAGCTTCGTTTCAAAAAGTAAACAGAAAAATTCAGAATGGACAATTTTTTTGTGAGTACTGCCTTCCTTGATAATTTTCCAGCGGTGTGGGCATGTATAGTTCCGTTTATTCAATAACTTAACAATATGAAGAGTTGCATTTGCATACTGACGACGATCTTACTTTCCTTCACTTCGTTTTCTCAAAGCGTAAAGCTTGACAGAAAAAATCTTGAAGCAGTGCAGGTAGAAATGTCAATTGAAAGATTAATGGGCAGCCAGGTAGTGAAAGTGATTAAAGATTCAGCTGTGAAAGCAGTTGATGAACCCACTTTTGTAAAGATCAAAGGAATCGATTTTAGAAATGGTACGATCGAGATTAAGGTATTGAGCAGGTTGTTGAAAAATGCCTCGGAGTTTGCAAGAGGGTTTATTGGTATTGCATTTCGTATAAATGAGAGTAATACAAAATTTGAGAATATTTATTTGCGGCCAACCAATGGCAGAGCAAACGATCAGGTGCGACGGAATCATTCCATTCAATATTTTTCTTATCCTGATTATAAGTTTGATCGTCTTCGCAAAGAAGCCCCTGAGCGTTATGAATCTTATGCCGATATGGAGTTGGATAAATGGATCACCATACGGATTGAAGTAAACGGTACGCAGGCAAAACTTTTTCTTGGCAACGATCAACAACCATCATTAATCGTAAATGATCTGAAGCATGGTGCAAATGCATCTGGCGCCATTGCTTTATGGGTTGATGTTGGAACGGAAGGATATTTTAAGGATCTGAAGATCACAAAAAAGTAATTTTTCCATCTGTCAGCGGATGCTGGTTTCAATAAATAAAAGACAATTAAGATTTAGGTCGAAACTTATAAACGCTAACGACCTATACCAATGCCTTCAAGCATCTGAGGTTTTACTTTACCATCAAATGCAATTATGAGCATGGTTTCATCATTTATAATGTGATTGTGTTGTGCAAATTCCTGCCAGTTAAAATTTATTGGCAGCATAGCAAAACGAAGTTTATGATGATTGAGTTTATGCTGTTCGATCAATTGCTGCTTGGTAACATTGTCCACTTCTGGTAAAAAAACAGAAACTGGTTTTATTTTGTGCTGAAGGTAGTAATCAATGGTAATGAGTTGATGCAATACGGCATCGTCGGGAAAAGCTTCTTTTGCATATGCAAACAACATACTGTACACATCTTTCAGATCGTGTTTATGAAAATCGCAATGCTCAGTAAAGTAATTGCCTAAGCCTTGTAAGAAATCGAACACACTGTAATAAGCCGTAACATATTTCAGTGTGTGAATTGCACGAGGCTTGTTCCAGTAAATTTCCAATGCTTCTTCTGTTAGTGTAACCTGTCTTAATTCTTCTTTGCCCAGGTAGTTGCTTTCGATGATCTGGTAAGGCGCAACAGGATCGTAGATATAGCCATGTGCAGCTGCTGTTTTGCGTACCGGTGTTCCTTTTAAGAATTTGAGAAAGCCCAGTTGTAATTCGGGTGCAAAAAGTTTGAATACTTCTTCGAAGCTGTATTTAATATCTTCAAAATAATCGAGCGGTAAACCAACGATGAGATCGAGGTGCAGATCAACTACATCCTGCACCTGTTTGATGATACCTTTAGTTTTTTCAAAATTCTGTTTACGGCTTACTTCCAGGTTTGCTTTTTGGTTGACGGTTTGAATTCCTATCTCGAAACGGAACAAACCTTTCGGTACTTTTTCGTTGATGAACTTAATAATATCAGGATGCAGAATATCAGCGGTAATTTCAAACTGGAACACATTCCCTGGCTTGTAATGATCGAGAATAAACTGAAATACATCGAGTGTGAAATCACGCTTCATGTTAAACGTACGATCAAGAAATTTGATCACACGGCCATGCGTCATTAAATAAAGGAGGTTGCTTTTAATATCGCCCATTGGCAGGTAACGAACATTATTATCTAAACTCGCCAAACAAAAACCACACTTGTAGGGACAACCACGGCTTGTTTCAATATAACATACCTTGTTATACAGGTCTTCCAACGGATCATTGATGTATGGATTTACGCCCATGAAATTGCTCACATCATAAGTAACGCCTTTTTCTTCGTAACGTACTTCACCATCAACCTTATAAACAAGATTGGGAACTGCATTTACATTCGGGTAATGTGTTAAGAATTCATGGAACGGAATTTCACCTTCACCTGTAATGATGTAATCGATACAATCGTTGGCAATGATCTCTTCCCATTCGTAACTCACTTCGGGTCCGCCCAATAAAATTTTGCAGTTGGGGTTAATGGCCTTGATGCGTTCCGCCACTTTCAGCGTTTGTGTGATATTCCAGATATAACAACTGAACGCCACCACATCGTTTTCCGCACACTCTTTGGCGATCTCGTCTACATTCATGCGTATGGTAAACTCCTTCCACGATAAACCTTCGTGGTGCTTATTCAATTCATACAAAATGCGGATCGCAAGATTGAGATGAATATATTTCGCATTAAGGGTGGTGAGTAACAAACGCATCCGGCAAAAATACTATAGTATGCCATACCTACGCAGGTTGATGATTTTGCGAGAGATGGCATATCCAATTTAAAAATTCTTCTTAAAAATTTGCGTAAGTAAATACTTACGCATACTTTCGTGTAAGTAAACGCTTACATATATGGCTTACGAAGCAAGACGGGATGTGTTTCAGGCAATTGCCGACCCCACACGTAGAGAAATAATCGGGCTGGTTGTAAAGCAGCCCCAAAACCTGAATGCACTGGCGGGCAATTTCAATATGAGCCGTCCGGCTATTTCGCAGCATGTGAAAATATTAACGGAATGTGGTTTGCTCATCATCAAACAAAAAGGCAGGGAACGCTATTGCGAAGCAAAGCTTGATCAGTTGAATGAAGTATCGGCATGGATCGAACAATACAAACAATTCTGGGAACAAAAACTGGATGCTTTAGAAAGCTACCTCGAAAAAATTCAACAGCAACCAAAAACAAAAAAGAATGTCGGCAGGAAATAACAAAGAAGGGCGTTTCATCCTCTTAACAAAATTACTCAACGCTCCTGTTGAAAAAGTTTGGGAAGTATGGAGCAATCCCGATCACATTAAATATTGGTGGGGACCGAACGGCTTTTCTAATACCATTACAAAAATGGATCTGCAAACCGGTGGTGAATGGTTACTCGTTATGCATGGGCCCGATGGTACAGATTATGATAACAGGAGTGTGTTTACGGAAGTTGCTATAAACAAGAAGATCGCTTATGAACATATTAGCGGACATTATTTTATTGCAACAATTGAATTTGAAGCAAACGCTGAAACAACGGTGATGCATTGGGAGATGCTATTTCCAACCAGGGAGGAGTATCATCTATTTGTTCACGAGTACAAAGCAGGGGAAAGTTTGCAGCAGAATATTGATCGCCTGGCAAACTATCTCGAAACATCAAATTAATCATTCTAAAAAAGAAAAGCATGTCTGTAACAACTAACACTTCCGACAGAGAACTCCGTTTAACACGTTTGTTGAAAGCACCGGTTGAATTGGTATGGGAAGTATTTACCAACGCCGAACATATTAAGCACTGGTGGGGACCAAACGGTTTTACCAATACCATTACAAAGATGGATGTGGAACCAGAAGGCGAATGGGATCTTGTGATGCATGGCCCCGATGGTACGGATTATAAAAACAAAGCGGTGTTTAAAGAGATCATCAAACATAAAAAGATCGTGTATGCTCATGTAAGCGGTCCGAAGTTTTTAACCACGATCGAATTCGAAGACAAAGGCGATCATACACATATCAGCTGGCACATGTTATTTGAAAGCAGAGAACAGTTTATACAAACAGTGAAAACATTTAAAGCTGATGAAGGACTGAAACAAAACATCGAACGCCTGCAACAGTACCTCAATGAACAAATACAACATCAACAATCATAATCGTTAAACCTTATTCAAATGCAAACAACAGAAAGTATTGTTCTCGAAAAAACATACAATGCTCCAATTGCACTTGTATGGTCGGCCATTACCCAAGAACAACACATGCGCCACTGGTATTTTGATTTTCATAACAGCTTTCAATTGATTGTTGGCTCACACTTTGAATGGCAGGGTGGTGATCCGAAAGGAAAACAATGGTTGCACCGTGGTGAAATGCTGGAGATTGTTCCTAATAAAAAGTTAGTCCATAGCTGGACGTATCCTGGTTACAGTGGCAAAGCCATTGCATACTGGGAATTAACTGAACTTGATGCCAACAGCACAAAACTCAACTTTCGTTTTGAATTTGCAGAACCATTTGATGCAAATGAACCTGCCTTGGTGCGTGGTAATTTTGTAACGGGTTGGAACGAACTCATTAACAACAGCCTTGAAAATTATCTCAACAAACAATAAACTATATCATCATGTCAACAGTAAAAGAACAGTTTTCAATCAGCAGAACATTTAACGCATCAAAGCAGCAGGTGTTCGATGCATTCAGCAATGCAGAAGCATTAGCCCAATGGTGGGGACCGGCAAACATGGACATTGATGTAGTGAAGTTGGATTTTCGTCCGCAAGGAATTTTTCATTATGGTATGAAGATGGGCGATACAATGCGCTATGGTGTATTTCATTATGTAGCTATTGAAGAACCAAACCGTATTGAATGGATCAACTCGTTTGCAGATGAAGCAGGAGAAATTATCCAGGCCCCTTTTCCCGGTTTGGTCTTTCCGAAAGAAGTGATGAACATCATGACACTCAGCGAAGAGAATGGAGTAACCACATTACATTTAACCGGCTATCCCATCAATGCAAATGTAGAAGAAGAAAACACATACTATTCAATGTTTGCAAGTATGAACCAAGGCTTTAATGGTACATTAGATCAATTGGAAAATTACCTGGAGAAAGCAATCGAAAAATAGAAACACTAATTTATTTTACACAACAGATTCAAATAAAAAGCAGTGGTACCTGATCGATCGCTGCTTTTTATTTTTTCGACCTTAACAGATCATGAAGATTTGTAATTACGGCTTCCGTATAATAATGCTGTGCATCAGCAGGTTTTTCTGTATCACTTTGTAATTCGCCAGAACAAACTATTTCTCTGCCATAAGCAATAGAAAAGTAGGCGTATGTTTTACCGCCCGATTCAGGCACGGGTGAAGCATAGCCAGTTATACCTGCACCCCAATGACTGGCAAACATTTGCTGTACATGCAAAGCCATTTGGTTAGCCACCTGTTGCGACACAGCGTTCACTGCTAATGCATGAACAGGCTCTACTTGTAAATGTTTAAATTTTTGCGCAGTGTTGTATACCGTAATTCCTCCCTGAAATAATTGTGCTGCATTTTCTATAGAACTAAGTGCAAATTGCAGCAGGCCACTACTCACACTTTCGGCTACGGCAATGGTTTCTTTTCGCTCTAATAATTTAAGACCAATAAGGGCCAGCTTTTTCTGATCAAATTGTTTCATGCGCTGTTTTCTTCTCCTCGTTTCAATACAATCTTTTGACTAGCAATTTTTACAACTATCACAAATTCAATTTGTATGCCAGTGGTTTAGCGCAAAGAACAATTTGGAGCACGAGATGATTATTGTGCTTTTGCCCCTAAAAATCCACACTCCCCTTCAACAATTAGTTGGCACGTAAATTTCATGGATGTTAAAGGCAGCTGTTAACAGCTTATGCAAACAACAACTGCCGCTAATTCTTACAAAAACATTTAACTTATGGCAACAAGAACAATTGAAGTGTTAAACGATCTCATCGAGATCAATTACGACCGCATCGAAGGCTATCGTAAAGCCGCTGAAGAAAGCAAAGAATTTGATGTATCGCTGCATCCGTTATTTCAAAGCAAAGCTGATGAAAGCAGGAAACATGTATCAGCCTTGGTTGAAAGTGTGAGAGCAATGGGCGGCGAGGCCGAAAGAGGTTCAACCACCATGGGAAAAATTTATCGTGCATGGATGGATGTGAAAGCGAGTTTTTCAGGCAATGATCGCCAAAGCATGATTGAATCATGTGAGTACGGGGAAGATCAGGCATTAAAAGCTTACGACAAAGCTCTTGAAGTTGATGAGAATGTTGATCCTGCTGCAAGGCAAATGATCAGCATGCAAAAGAATACGATCCAGAGAAGTCATGATGAAATAAGAGCATTAAGAGACGCTGGTAGATAAAAGAAAAACACAACAGGCGGAACTTTTTCGTTCCGCTTGTTGTGTTTAATCAACTGATCATGCCTTCAACAGTGATACGTTCGTATGAATACTTGCCGGAAAAAAACAGTTTGATTGTTACGTTTATTTCAGGCAGCCGCTACATGTATACGCATGTATCAACTGAAACCTTCGAAGCATTTAAAAACGCTTTTTCCAAGGGCACTTATTTTAACCAGTTTATAAAGCCCTTTCATTCGTTTAAGAAATTGGCAAGTTGATCTTCCGCACCTTATTGTATTTATAGAGTGGCAGTGGGCGTAACTTTGATCCGGTATTCTCTATGCAACTACTTACCAATATACAGCAGTGCCGTCTTTGCAAACAATATTTACCCTTTGCGCCCAATCCTATTTTACAGTTTTCTCCCAAAGCGAGAATCATTATTATTGGTCAGGCGCCGGGTGTTAGAGCACATGAGAGCAATAAACCATGGAACGATGCCAGTGGTGAACGTTTACGTAGTTGGTTAGGTGTTGATGCAGATAGCTTTTATAATGCAGAAAAGTTTGCGTTGGTACCAATGGGCTTCTGTTATCCCGGCAAAGGAAAAAGTGGCGACCTGGCTCCAAGACCTGAATGCTCGCAACAATGGCATGCTGCTTTGCTGGGTAAGGCAAAACAAGTGCAACTAAAAATCCTCATCGGCAGTTATGCCCAGTCTTATTATTTAAAAGAAAAACAACAACCTACCCTCACAGAAACTGTAATGGCATTTCAATTATACATGCCGGAGTACATAGTTCTGCCACATCCCTCGCCAAGAAATAATATCTGGCTAAAGAAAAATAAATGGTTTGAAGAAGAATTGCTGCCGATATTAAAAGATCAGGTAGAGAAGACTTTAAATCAATAATTATATCTATTTGTTTTAGCTATGGAAACGACATTCTAACCGCACATCAAAAAAGGAAGAGTGAGTTTATGCAACATTCTTCAATCCATTAATTTCGCTCCCAAACCAAAACCCTTCCATTATAATGAAACAATTAATCCTTATCATTTTGCTTAGTCCCGCAATGATGCTTCATGCTCAAACAACATCAAAAAATCAAAAACCGGTTCGTTTTTTATTGGGCGCTGCACTGGAATTTGGTGGCGATAATGTTGCTGAAGTTTATTTTACCGATGGCAGCACACAAAAAATGAATGCCGGTCAAGGAGGCACTTTGTTCGCTGGCGGACAAGTACGTTTAGACAAATCAGAAAAATTATTCTTACGTGTAAGTGTGGGCATTAAATATCTTACCACCAAGGCCGATAATGTGCATGTTCGTTTAACACGTGTTCCTTTACAACTATCACTTAACTATATGCCAGTGAAAAAATTAAGATTTGCTGCTGCTGTTGTTTCGCATCAGGCTGTTAATTTAAAGTTTGATGGAATTGGTGAAGATGCAAAGTTTAAATCATCTCCGGGTTTGCAACTGGAAGCAGGATATGGCTTGTTTGCATTATCCTACACGTTTATGAAATACAAAGATGATAACAGTAACTCGTATAATGCCAATGCTATTGGTGTTACTATTTCCGGAGTGTTTTAAAAATTTTCAGTGTTTTTAAAAATAAACGCCTCCAAATGGAGGCGTCTTCATTTATTAAATTAAAAAGTGATTAACTAAGTTGTTCTATAAAAGGCAACTTACGAATTCGTTTTCCTGTAGCAGCAAAAATGGCGTTTGCCAATGCAGGAGCTACCGGTGGTAAGCCAGGCTCTCCCAATCCAGTAGGCGCTTCATCGCTCTCCACAAATTTTACTTCAATATCCTGCGGAGCCTCTCTCATCCGAAGCATCCGATATATATGAAAATTTGTTTCAGCCACAGCGCCATTCACAAAAGTAACTTTTGGAAACATCGCATGTGAAATACCATCAACAATAGAACCTTGTATTTGATTTTCAGCTCCGCTTAAATTAATTACACGTCCGCAGTTAACAGCGCAATACACTTTCCTGATCTTTGGTTGGCCATCCACCAGTTGCACTTCTACAACTTGTGCCACATATGAACCAAACGAGAACCAGGTAGAAAAACCTTTGAACACACCGGCAGTTTTTGTACCCCAGTTGCTCATCTTCGCCACAAGGTCAATCACAGTTTTATATTTATCCGGATCGTAATTAATTTTTCCTACTGTTGACTGCTTTGCTTTTTGCAACAGCTCTAAACGAAATGCTACAGGATCTTTCGTCAGTGCTGTGCATATTTCATCCATAAAACTTTCAGCAGCAAATGCAAGTGTATTAGCGCCCGGTGCACGCCACCACCCCGTTGGTGTGTTACTGGTGAAGCCTTGTCCTTCGGCACGATAATTTGCCAGTGCTCCTGCAACATAACTATCACCTCTCACTCCACGACCAATACCAACTCCCGATTGATGCCATGCTAATAAATCATTTGCTGATAGTGCAGCACGGTATCTCCACATTTCTGCCGGACGATAAAAATCATTTTGCATATCATCTTCACGAGCCCATTGCACTTGTACAGGCGCTTGAGCCGCTGCAGAAATTAATGCAGCCTCAACGCCATTATCAGTCATTAATTTTCTTCCAAAGCCACCGCCTTGTCGGGGTGATGAAATAGTAATATTCTCTTCAGTAATTCCTAATTGTTTCGCCACTTCAGTTCTTACTGCACCCGGAACCTGCGTTGGGCCAAATAACTCTGCTTTTCCGTTCTGCACATTTGCATAAAAGTTAAGAGGCTCCATTTGTCCGTGCGACAGTGTTGGTATTTCGTAAGTAACATCAAGTACTTTGCCTGCTTCTTTCAATACGGCATCAACATCTCCATCATTTCTTGCAGGTGCCGTTGGAGCTGGTTTTTCTAACAGCGTTTTAAACGCAGCGAAATGATCGGTGCTATTCTCCAGTTTTTCTGTTGCATTCCATTGAACAATTAATGCATCTCTTCCTTTTTTTGCTGCCCAGGTTGATGTAGCCAGCACCGCAACTGAATTTTTCAGCTTTACTACTTTTTTTACGCCTTCAATTTTAAATGCCGCGGCATCATTTACTTCACCTAATGTTTTTCCATACGCAGGGGGTCGGCTCACCATTGCATACAGCATTCCTTCTCTCCTTGTATCAATACCAAAAAGCGGTTGGCCCGTTACAATTTTATGCGCATCAATGTCTTTAACACGTGTGCCTATGAGTTTAAAATCTTTAGGATCTTTTAATGTTGGCTTGGCAGGAACTTCAAGCTTGGCTGCAGTTGCAGCCAACTGTCCATAACCCAGTTTTTTACCAGAAGGTTTGTGAATCACTTCACCATTTTCAACTACGCATTCTGTTACAGGAACACCCCATGTTTGTGCCGCAGCAGCTACCAGCATTTCACGTGCTGTTGCTCCAACGGTTCGTAATTCTGTAAATCGTCCTCTTACTGAACCACTGCCCCCTGCAGTTTGTCTTCCGAACTGGCTGTTTAGCGGAGCTAAATTAACCTGTATCTTTTTCCAGTCAACACCCAGTTCCTCTGCAACAATCATTGGAAGCGATGTTTTTACACCCTGGCCAATCTCTGGATTAGGTGCTAACAACACAATTGAACCATCGGCTCCAATTTTGATATAAGCATTTGGAGCAAAGACCACATCTTCCAATCCTTTTGCTTCGGCAGGAAGATTGAATAAACTAAAACTGATAAGCATACCTCCGCCCGATGCAGCGGATACTTTCAGAAAATTTCTTCTTGAATATGTTGTTGACATAAATTAGTTTTTGCTTTGTTTTTCAGCCGCCAAATGAATTGCTTTCCTGATACGCATATGTGTGCCACACCTGCAAATGTTTCCCGACATGGCATCATCGATATCTTTATCTGTAGGTTTTGCTTTTCGTTTCAATAGCGCAGCAGCACTCATGATTTGCCCCGCCTGACAATAGCCACATTGGGAAACATCCAATTCTTCCCATGCCTGTTGAAGGGGATGATTACCTGTTTCACTTAACCCTTCAATAGTAACAATGGCGTTTGTTTTTACTGACGAAACCGGCAGTGTGCAGGAGCGAACGGCGTTACCGTTTAAATGAACGGTACATGCGCCACACTGTGCCATGCCACAACCGAATTTTGTTCCAACTAAATTTAAATGATCCCTTAACACCCATAATAAAGGTGTATCGGCGGCAGCTTCAACCTGCAGGGTTTTGCCATTTACAGAAAGTGAATAGTTCGGCATAAAAGTGAATTAATTATTTTTTGATCTAAAAGACGCAGCAAAAGCTTGGGCTACTAAAATTAATTTTTAATAGTCATCAAAACAAAGAGAGATTTAATAAAGGGATGACCGGCAAACAAAAGCAGCAAGAATCTGGAATAGTACAGCTGGTGGGCGGGTGCGTTGTTACAAACCCTGTTGCAAAAGATAGCGAAGCATACCAAACACTGCACTTATTGCAATCCAGGTGATCATGCCAATTTTAAAACGGTACATGGCCAGAAATGAAAGAAGCACCCATACAAAAGAGACCGGTTCGAAACCTGCAAATGAAAACCCTTTTGGAAACAATACCGCTTTACCAAGGTAAATACTAAGGTTCAATACAACACCCACTACAGCAGCAGTTACCAGTGAAAGTATTTGTTTGATGGTTTTGTTTTCCTGTGTACGTTCAATGATTGGAGCGCCAACAAAAATAAACAGGAAGCAAGGAAGAAATGTATAAAACGTTGTAGCAACGAGACCTAACGAACCCATAGCAAGAGAATGATTGAACCCGTTATAACCTGCCATAAATCCAACAAATACCAGGATCATAATTAAGGGCCCCGGAGTTGTTTCGCCGAGTGCAAGTCCATCGATCATTTGCAGGTTTGAAAGCCAGTGAAATTTTTCAACACTCACCTGCGCCACATAAGGCAACACTGCGTATGCTCCTCCAAAGGTTACCAATGCAGCCTGCGTAAAAAATAACGCCAGTTGTTTCCAGAAAGCGAAATCGCTGGTAAAGAAATAAAATAAAGCGAGTGAGCCTCCCCAAAGTAAAACGGCCGTTAACACCTGTTTCCAAAAGCGGTGCGGATTAAATCCTATGCCTTCTACTTTGGTATGTTTGTTTATATAATATTCCGTTTCGTCTATTTCCTTTGTGCTTCTTTTATTACTACTACCCACCAGCAGCACTGGAAAAATCTTTTGGGCTATTGCTGCCATTACAATAGCTGCAACAATGATGAGTGGAAACGGAATGTTGAAAAAGAAAATGCAGATAAAAGCCGCAGCTGCCACTACATAATGGAAAGGACTGAGCAATGATTTCTTCCCGATCTTGATTAAAGCAAGCAATACAATGGCGATAACCGCAGGCTTTAAACCATCGAATAATGCATACACCAATGGCAATTGACCAAAAGAAACATATACGGCACTTAAGCCAAGCAAAATAAACATTGATGGAAGCACGAAAAGAATACCTGCTGCAAGTCCGCCTATTGTGCCATGCAACATCCAACCGATATAAGTTGCCAGTTGCTGTGCTTCGGGCCCGGGCAATAGCATACAATAATTCAACGCATGTAAAAACTTGCTATCGCTTATCCATTTCTTTTTCTCAACAAGAAACTCATGCATGATGGCAACCTGACCTGCAGGTCCGCCAAAACTGATAAAGCCCAGCTTTATCCAAAAAATAAGTGCTTCCTTGAAGGTGGGTTTTTGTGTCATACCGCCAATAATCCTTGGGGCAAAAAAACGACATTTCTTTCATTAGTCTACTAATGAAGTAGATTTATTTACAAATAGTAACTCCCGAAACGCCACAGCTGCTTTATGCACAAGTTCGTTCCAGTCATCCGCCGCCGAACCATCGGCACCATCAGAAATATATTTTAAACACAGAAAAGGAATGTTTTCTTTTTGAGCGATCAATGCAAGCGGATAAGCTTCCATATCTACAACCGAATATTCTGTAACCGCATGGTTCATTTCAAAACTATCGCCTGAGCCGCAGATTCCCTGAGGCAAACCTTCAATCTGCAACCCGTATTGCAAAAGAGGATCAATTCCGCTTAATGGGGTTTCGTAAAGTTGAAAACCAAGTCCACGTACATCCATATCACGTTGAATAAATTTTGTGCAGCAAACCACTTTTCCCTTGCTAAATGTATTACTCCCTGCCGAACCAAGATTAATGATCATGGCAGGTTTATGATGAGCCAGGTATTTTGTGAGTGCATAAGCTGCACACACTTTACCAATACCTGTAATGAGTGTATTGCAGTCGGCGAACTCTTCTGCTGCTTCCGATTCAAGTGCAAAAACAAAGAGTGCATCTTTTAACGGAAGTTGATGTTGAACGGATAATGCTGATGCCATGCTGCAAAATAAGTAATGAAATAACTGTGTAAAAAATCTATCTGATACTGCTGAATACTTATTAAAGTCAAAATTTCTGCAGTACGAACAAGTATGGGATGACCTCAAAGCTGCAGGACATGAGCATCCGAAAGGAATTATTTCTCATGTAGGTTTTGAAAAGTCCAACGGTTGGTGCGTGGTTGACGTTTGGGAATCACAGGAAGCATTTGAAAAGTTCAGCAAAGTGCTGATGCCAATCGTTGAAAAGAATGGTTTTGGCGGAGGAAAGCCTGTCGTTTACCCCGCACATTATGTGTATATCGGTGAAACCGAGCATGCATATGCCTGAGAACATTTACAAACAACGTAAAGCAAAGGGTGAAGTTTCTTCGCCCTTTGTTATACCATAGCTTATATTCCTTGCGGCTAAGCTTCTTACATTTGTCTTTATGTACAAACAGCAACTCACAAAGGAGCAGGCACATCAAAAAGCAAAACACTATTGTGCCTACCAGGAGCGTTGCCACAGCGAGGTAAAGGAAAAACTTTATGGTTTTGGATTACGTAAGTTGGATGTGGAAGAGTTGTTATCGAAATTGATCGAAGAAGATTATCTCAACGAAGAACGTTTCGCCGTGCAGTTTACCGGCGGTCGGTTCCGGATGAAACAATGGGGCCGGGTAAAGATCAAATATGAACTGAAACAAAAACAAGTAAGTGAATACGTGATCAAAAAAGCATTGAAAACAATTGTTGAAGAAGATTACTGGTTAACAGCACAAAAGTTGCACGATCAAAAACTAAAACAATTGAAAGGCGAAACAAACATGTTCATCCGTAAAAGAAAACTGAACGACTATCTTTTGCAAAAAGGTTTCGAACAAAATATTATTAGCGAATTGTTACGTTGATTTCAATGTGTAGATAATTCGTAATCTTGTAACCGCATGTGTAAACCAGCCGTTGTAATTCTTATCCTTATGTTGTTTTCTGCCTTTGTACAGGCGCAGGACAGTGAAGTTGTTTATACAAAAGAACTCTCGTTTACTACGGAGAACGATAATTACAATTTTACCAAACAGGATCGCTATTATTCCAACGGAATTTTTTTACGCTATCAATGGCGATCGAAAAAACCTTTGCCGTCAAAACTTGCAAATAAGATTCAGCGCATTGAAGCGGGGCATATGATTTTTAATCCGCATCTCAACCGCCGCTCTTTGGACCAGGTGCTGGAACAACAGGATCGTCCTTATGCCGGTTGGTTATATGGCAGCTATGGACAAACAATTGTGCGCAAGAGTAACGGTGTTTTGCAATTCGATGGAATGGTTGGTATTCTGGGCCCCGGTGCTAAAGGCGAGCAAGTGCAGGTGAATTATCACAAGATCATCGGTCTTTATAAAATTTACGGGTGGGAAAACCAGGTGCAGAATGAAATGGGTGTAAATGCATCGGTTCGATATTATCAGCCACTCATTCCATCAACAAAAAATATAAGTCTTCATGCCGCTGGCAAAGCTACGTTGGGCAATACATTCACAAATGCATCGGCAGGAGTATTATTAAAACTTGGTGCGTTAGAAGATGAGCAGTTTTCAAGTTTCTGGACCAGTCGCCTCGGGCAAAACAAGCAACAGCAACGTCATCATACCGAGTTCATCTTTTTTCTTGAACCGACATTGATGGCACAAGCCTATAATGCAACTGTGCAGGGAGGTTTGTTTCGCAAGGATAAAGGCAGCTATACTTCAGAATTGAATCCCTTTATTTATATCATCAAAACAGGGCTCAGTTTTTCAACACGGCAAACCTCGTTTTCGATGTATTATCATATCAAGCAACGGGAAGCAAAAACCATGATCGATCCATACGAGATATATGGTGCGTTTGCATTCGCCGTTCGCTTTCGTTAATAGCAATTGATATAACTTCGTTGCATGAGTCATCTCACATTCACACTCATTCAAACAAACCTTCATTGGGAAGATAAAGCAGCCAATATGCAAATGCTGGAAGAGAAGATCAATTCTATTCAGCATCCTACACAGATCATTGTGCTTCCTGAAATGTTTAACACAGGTTTTAGTATGAAACCGGAAGAATTAGCAGAGCCCATGAATGGCCCTACTATTGAATGGATGAAAAAGATTGCCGGAGAAAAGCGTGTGATCATTACAGGAAGTTTAATGGTAAGCCAGGTTGCAGAAGATGGCTCTACTCAATATTTAAATCGACTTATTTGGATGTTGCCAAACGGACAACATGGTGTTTATGATAAGCGTCATTTGTTTGCCTATGCTGATGAAGACAAACATTACACTGCAGGAACAAAACGCTTGATCGCTTCTGTGAATGGATGGAAGATTAATCTGATGGTTTGTTATGATCTGCGTTTCCCCGTATGGGCGAGGCAGCAAACTACAAACGATGAAACTGAGTTTGATGTATTGATCTATGTTGCCAACTGGCCCGAGCGCAGAGTGCATGCATGGAAAACATTACTTACTGCAAGGGCTATCGAAAACCAGAGTTATGTAATAGGTGTTAACAGGACCGGTAACGATGGCAATAATATTTATCATAGTGGCAGCAGCATGGTCATTGATGCTATGGGTGAAGTATTGTATGAAAAAGAGCATGATGAAGATGTGTTTACTATCACTCTCTCAAAAGAAAAGCTTGAAGAGATACGTCATAAACTTCCTTTCTTAAAAGACGGAGATGCGTTCAGCATTCTTCCATAACATACCATGCTGGCATTTTACAACGGAACAGTTTTTACAGGTGATCGTTTTATAAACGATCATGCAGTGTTGGTGAATAACGGAACAATTGAAGCAATAGTGCAAGTAGCTGATATCGCAAATGATGTTGACCGCTACGATCTGCAGGGAAATTTATTAGTACCTGCATTTATTGATCTGCAATTGTACGGCGGTAATAGTCTTTTGTTTTCACAGACATTAAATAACGAAGCAATACTTGCAACCGACGCCTATTGTATAAGTGGCGGCTGCACACGTTTCCTTTTAACCTTAGCTACCAACAGTATTGATGTTTTTTTTAAAGGGATTGAAGTTGCAAAATCATTTTTGCAGCAACATCCTGAAAGTGGGTTGCTCGGTTTGCACCTTGAAGGGCCTTATATAAATCCTGTAAAACGTGGAGCACATTTGTTGGAGCATATTAAAGAACCAACAACTGATGAAGTAAAATTATTGCTCGATAAAAGTGAAGGCGTTGTAAAAATGATGACGCTTGCACCTGAGCAATGCAGCGATGAAGTGATAAATCTTTTACTGGATCACAACGTTATTATTTCAGCAGGTCATAGCAATGCAACATACCAACAGGCAACTGCGGGTTTCAATAATGGAATAACAACAGCTACACATTTGTTCAATGCTATGTCGCCATTGCAGGGAAGAGAGTTGGGAATGGTAGGTGCAATTTATGATCATGCAACTGCATACAGCAGTATCGTGGCCGATGGCTTTCATACATCATTTGAAGCAGTACGTATCAGCAAGAAGATGATGCAGGAACGTTTATTCCTCATTACCGATGCAGTTGCTGAAACAAGAGAAGGTGCATACCAACACATACTGAAAGATGATCGCTATGTATTGCCCGATGGAACATTGTCGGGTTCTGCATTAACGATGATAAAAGCAGTAAACAATTGTACAAAGCATGCAGGTATCGAATTTGATGAAGCATTGCGCATGGCATCACTGTACCCCGCACGTGCAGCAAAGCTTCAGGGCCTAGGTAAGATCGAAGAAGGCTTCAAGGCCGATCTCGTGATGCTTTCAAAACAACGCACGATAATTCAAACTTTTAGAAGCGGAGTTCCTTTTGCTTTCTAACGATTTCGAATACTCTTTATCTCGTACACCTCAAGTGGTACAGCACAAAAGCATTGATACTTTTCGTCTGTTTTGCGGAGACAGACATTTACCTGCAGGCTGTCTTTTAAATACTTCTCCGGGATTGTTTTCAATTTCACGGGTCGTTCACCTAACTCAGCAGAAGTAAAATACCAGCCTAATCCATCAACGGCAGGCTCACCACCCCAACGGATCAATCCATCGGTACAAGTTTGTTCTTTATTGCAAGATGCGAAAAGAAGAGTGGCTATTGTTGAGATTAATAAAAAGTACTTCATATACTACTGACAGCATTAGCTTTTTTTCCGTTGCATGATCAGTTCCACTGCTTTTTCCATTTTAGGGTCACGGTTTTGACGAATACTTTCAGCGCTTGCCTTCACTTCCACATCAGGCAATACACCATGCCCATCTTTAGGATAGCTTTTATTATTTACAATACGGTAAAGCGGTAACCGCACACGCAGTTTACTGTTAGGTAAGATCATTTCCGGGATGAACACGCCATTATTTCCATAATAACCGCCGCCCGTTTCTTCGCCAACAACTGTAACATTCTCCTGCCCTTTCACTACCGAAGCAAATAAAGTTGTAGCAGAAAATGAATAACCACCCGTGAGTAAATACACATGTCCATTGTAATACGACGACAGTGGTTTGTAAGTGCGGTTATTGAAAAACCTGAACCGGTACATTCCGTCGTGTTGCTTATGATTTAAAAAGAACAGTCCGAGATTATAAATAAACTTCCTGCTCACTTTAGCGTTACTGCTGAGCTTGCGTTTTACAGAATAAATAGAATCGGTAAACAAAAAAGGTTCATTGCTGATAAAACGTGTAAGGTATAATGCTTTTTTAATGAGACCACCACCATTGTTTCGAACATCAATTACCAGATGTTGAATATTTTTCTTTTCTAACTGACGGAACGATCTTTTTAAAAAATGTTTTTGCAAGGCGGGACCAAAACTGCTGATGCGTAAAGTTGCAAACCTGTTTGATGAATCGATGTTGAACGAACGGGTACGCAATAGCCGTTGTTGCCGTTCCGAAATTTCCGGTTGCTGTTGTGGCGGTGGATTTTGCGGAGTTATAGAAATTGGCCGGCGACGGCTCGTATCTCTTGCGGGATCAAACAATGGAAGCATTGTATGTTTTACTTCACCTCTTGTGTTGATGTAGCTGATGCCGTAACTCTTTTGCAATCCAAACCGGATGTTATAATAGCTGGTGAAGTTGTTGCTGATGTTCTGGTAGCTGAAATTCTTTGCTTTGCCATCGATCGATACCAATGGCAACAGCGAATCTATCACTTCACGTGCCGATAATCCGTTGATAGATAAAATGGGAGTACCCGTTCTGATCAATGAATCACGACGATTAAGGTTGGCTGTTACAACCAACGTGGAATCATCAATCACTTTTGCAACAAACGGAAAAGTAGGTAGCCGCTTACCAGCAATAAATTGATTGTATTTTTTTGAAAACCGTACACTGGTATGTCCGCAACGGATCGGGAAAATTGTTTGGGCTACAATATTCCGGAATTGAATTTCATTCAGCGAATCGGTCAGTTGTTCATAAGCCTGCCTGAACGAAGCTTCAATTTCTTCCGGTGTGCTATACCAATAAAGCGAAGGATGATTTTTTTTAAATGTTTCTTCCATCACCTGCACATCTTCTTTCAACTGCCCGGCACTGTACTTTCGCTCAGGTGTATAGGCTACACTTCCTGTTGCTCTGCAGGAACTCAGCGCATACAGCAGTACCACTGCAATTATAAAAAAGATGTTTTTCTTCATACCATTATTTGCCAAAGGCATTCCAACCCTGGGCCGTAAGTTCATGCTTATTACCGCCTCTTGTGATGATGTGTGCTCCTTCAGCCGCCGCTGTTACATGGCCCACGATGCGGATGCCATTCACATCCTTTATCTTATCATAGTCTGCCTGCGCAATAGTAAACACCAGTTCATAATCTTCACCACCGCTCAATGCGCACGCCGTTGGATCGATCTCTAACTTATACGCAAACTCTTTTGCATCCGGATGTACCGGTATTTTGTCTTCGTAAATCACTGCACCTACTTCGCTTTGTTTGCAGATGTGCAAAATTTCGCTGCTCAACCCATCGCTGATGTCCATCATTGCTGTAGGAACAATCTTCCCTTTTTCAAAAAACTCGATGATATCTTTGCGTGCTTCCGGTTTCAACAAGCGACCCACGATATAATCTCTGTTCTCCAGATCCGGTTGCACTCCTTTAGTTTCAAGAAAAATTTTCTTTTCTCTTTCTAGCAATAACAAACCGAGATAAGCACCACCGAGATAGCCACTCACACAAATCAAATCATTTTGCTTTGCAGTGCTGCGTTTTACAAATTTATCCGGCGCTACTTCGCCCAAAGCAGTTACACTGATCACAAAACCTTTGTTTGATGAAGTAGTATCACCACCAATAAGATCAACGCCATATTCTTCACATGCCACATACACACCATCATAAAATTCTTCTAATGCTTCAAGACTGAAACGGTTGCTCACTGCCAGGCTCAAGGTAATTTGAGTGGGCGTGGCATTCATCGCATAAATGTCGCTGACATTGACCACCACACTTTTATAGCCGAGATGTTTCAATGGCGTGTACATCAAATCAAAATGCACACCTTCTATCAACAAATCAGTGGTGATAACAGTTTGTTTACCGAAATGATCGATCACAGCTGCATCATCGCCCACGCCAAGTATTGTTGATGCATTCTGATGCTCAATATTTTTTGTGAGGTGATCGATAAGACCAAATTCACCAAGGGTTGATAGTTCTGTACGTTCTTCGCTCATACTGCAATTTCAATTTTAGATTTACGATTTCGGGTTGAATTCTAAATTTCCACTTTTCACTTTCAATTTTCTTACAACTTCTTCCTGTCATTAATCACCTCAACCAGGTCATCATGTATTTTTCCGTTGGTTGCAACGATATGTGGTTGATAGGGTGAATAATGATCGCCTTTGAAATCTGTAACCTTTCCGCCTGCTTCCTCAACCAACAGGAAACCTGCTGCACTATCCCATGCATTTAGTTTGTGTTCATAAAACCCATCAAAACGTCCGGCAGCAACCCAGCAGAGATCAATAGCCGCACTTCCTAACCGGCGAACAGGAATCCCCTTGCGGATAAAACGTTCAAACACCTGCAAAGGACCATTTGGCATATCAAGATAAGTATAAGGGAAACCGGTAACCATACATGCTTTAATGAGTTCGCTTTGTTCGCTCACATGAATTTGCTTGTCATTTAAATAAGCACCTTGCCCACGTTCGGCGAAAAAGAATTCGTTCATCAATGGGTTGTACACAGCGCCCATGATCATTTGGCCATCTTTTTCAATACCAATACTCACGCAACAAATTGGAATACCATTCGCAAAATTCACCGTTCCGTCAATAGGATCAATGATCCACTTGTAATTTGAATCCTGCGCAATTTCACCAGCTTCTTCACTCAAAATATAATGATCAGGAAATTCTTTTTTAATCGCTTTAAAAATGGCTTTCTCTGCTGCATGATCAGCTTCGGTTACAAGATTATTCACGCCTTCTTTGTTGTGAATCGCAAAATCGCCATGAAAAAAGTGTGTCAGTTGTTCTGCACCAGCCTTGGTTGCAGCAATCAGGGTTTGTTTAAGCATGCGCAAAGATAACCCCGACAATACAGATTTGAGATTGCAGATTTTACCTGCCCGCCTTTTTATAATAATATATTTGCATTGGTCAGGCGGGGATTTTAGATTTGGGCTTTCTCAACCTATGCAGCTTTCGGTCATCATTGTCAATTACAACGTAAAATTTTTCCTGGAGCAATGCCTGCTTTCGGTGCAGAAAGCCATTGAGGGTATGGAAGCCGAAGTGTTCGTGGTTGATAATGCCTCAAGCGATGGAAGCCGTGAATACCTGGAACCCAAGTTTACAAACATTCATTTTAGCTGGAATAAAGAGAATATTGGTTTTGGAAAGGCCTGCAACCAGGCATTGAAACAGTCAAAAGGCGATTTTGTATTGTTCCTGAATCCTGATACGGTTGTGCCCGAAGATTGCTTTACCGCCTGTTTCAATTTTTTTCAGCAAACACCAGATGCAGGCGCCATTGGTATACGTATGCTTGATGGTAGCGGTAAATTTTTGCCTGAAAGCAAACGTTCTTTTCCATCGCCCATTACTTCTTTTTATAAGTTAAGTGGTTTGTCGTCCATTTTCCCAAGATCAAAAACATTTGGCCGTTATCATTTGGGTTACCTCGATCAACATAAAAATCACGAAGTGGATGTATTGGCTGGTGCTTTTATGATGATTAGAAGAGATGTAATTGATCAGACAGGCGGCTTCGATGAAAGTTTTTTTATGTATGGCGAAGATGTTGACCTCAGTTACCGCATACAAAAAACGGCTTGTTCTGAAACGGGCGTGAAGTACAAGAACTATTATTTCAGCGACAGATCAATACTTCATTTCAAAGGCGAAAGCACAAAAAAATCATCGGTGAATTATGTGCGCATGTTTTACGATGCCATGAGTCTTTTTGTGCGGAAACATTATTCTGGTTCCCGTGCGGGTGTTTTCAGTTCGCTTATTAATGCAGCCATCTGGATGAGGGCATTCGTGAGTTTGATGAAACGTTTTATTCTGCAGGTGGGTTTACCGTTGCTTGATGCAGCGTTGATTTTTCTCAGCTACATGCTGGCAAAATTTGTATGGACAAGTTATATACGCCCCGAAATTGTTTACCAGAATAAATTGCTGTGGATCTCTTTTATTGTCTTTTCATTTTTGTTTTTGCTGGTGAGTTATTACACGGGTTTGTACGAGCAAAAATTTCGTTACAAAAATCTATGGCAGTCGTCGTTTGTTTCTATTCTTATCATATTGGCGGTTTATTCGTTATTGCCTGAAGCATATCGTTACTCAAGAGGCTTGGTATTGTTAGGTGCAATGTTCAGTTACCTATCGCTTTATTTATGGACAAGGATTTTGTTATATGCTGATATTTTGGAAAAGGCAATTGATGAAGATGATCATTTTTCGCTGGTGGCTGGTACCGAAGCGGATCTTGTGAAAGTTAATAATCTGCTGCTTCAACATGGTCGTAAGCAAACCATTCAGGGATTTGTAAGTCCGCTAAACGAAGCAAGATCTCTCGGGCCTTTAACTGAATTGCAGCAACTTTTACAAAACACACCTGCTAATGAGTTGATATTATCTCAAAGCAAACATCTTTCTTTCGCTCAAATTATCAGTTTGTACGAACAAACGGGCAAACGGGTGAAGTTGCGCTTGCATGCAGAATATAGTGAAAGCATTATTGGCAGCGATTCAAAGAACGAAGCAGGCGAAGTATTGCACCGTGATAAATTACAACTAGGCGAAGAAGTGAATCTGCGATTAAAACGATTGATCGATGTCAGCACTTCTGTCTTCTTTTTGCTCAGCTTTCCTTTGCATTTTATTATGAACAGGCACGGAGTTGGATTATTGAAACATAGCATTTCGGTTATTACAGGCCGTAAAACATGGATCGGATTCTCAACAAACCGTAAACATCTTCCTTCAATTCCATCATCCATCTTGGGGCCGGCAGGTCAACCGCATCATTTGTCGCACTTAAAAGAAGAAGGTCTTTTATTGGCCGACGAATGGTATGCCCGGGAATATGAGCCTGTTTATGATCTCAAAACCATCTTTGCGAATTATCAAAAATTAGGCAGTAAGTAAGGCCTTGAGTCGTTACATTTGTCAACACTGAACGGTAAGCATGTCATTAATCGAAATCAATTTACCTAAGACGTTGCGCAAGGCGCTCAACCTCCCCGTTAATTCACCGAAGCGTCAGCAAATAAAAGTGCTGAAAAAGCTGATGAAGAAGGCGAAGCATACCGAATTTGGTCAGCAATATCATTTTGATGAAGTGTTGAATAACCGCCATCCCGGAAAACGTTTCCAGGAATTGGTGCCCGTTCATGATTACAATAAGATCTATAAAGATTGGTGGCATAAAACACTGGAAGGAAATACTGATGTGTGCTGGCCCGGCAAGATCAAATATTTTGCACTCAGCTCAGGTACAAGTGAAGCAGCAAGCAAATACATTCCTATTACCAACGATCTTATGAAGGGCAATCGCATTGCCATGATCAAACAGTTGATCTCATTACGCACTTATGAAAATTTACCCGTGCGTAGTTTAGGAAAAGGCTGGTTGATGTTAGGCGGCAGTACCGATTTGCAAAAAGGCCCGGGATATTATGCGGGTGATCTTAGTGGTATTACCGCTAAGAAAATGCCTTTCTGGTTTAGTCCCTTTTATAAACCGGGAAAGAAAATTGCAAAGACAAAAGACTGGAACATTAAGCTTGATTATATTGTTAATGAAGCGCCCAACTGGGATATTGGTTTTGTTGTGGGCGTACCTGCGTGGATACAGATGTGCATGGAAATGATTATTGAGCGTTACCAACTCAAGAACATTCATGAGATATGGCCCAACCTTGCATTTTTTGTGCATGGTGGAGTTTCATTTGAACCATACAAGCATGGTTTTGAAAAATTGCTTGGTAAACCGCTGATCAATATTGAAACCTACCTGGCAAGTGAAGGATTTATCGCTTATCAAAACAGGCAGGATGCCGAAGGCATGCGTCTTGTTTTGAATGAACACATTTTTCATGAATTTGTTCCTTTTGAAGATAAAAATTTTGATGCTGATGGAAACATCATTGCAAAACCTGAAGCGTTGATGATTCACCAGGTTGAAGAAGGAAAGGATTATGCTTTATTGATCAGCACAAGTGCTGGTACCTGGCGTTATTTAATTGGTGATACCATTCGTTTTACAGATAAAGAGAAGTGTGAAATTGTTATCACTGGCCGCACTAAGCATTTCTTAAGTCTTGTTGGCGAGCATTTGAGTGTAGACAATATGAACAAAGCCATACAGGTGGTAAGTGAGAATATGAATATTTCAATTCCCGAATACACCGTTATTGGCGAACCTCACGGTAACTTCTTTGCACATCATTGGTATGTTGCGTGTGATGATAATGTAAATACAGAAGAACTACGTGTTGCCATTGACAATGCTTTGAAAGAAATTAATGACGATTATGCAGTTGAGCGTGGCAGTGCGTTAAAAGATGTTTTCCTTGATATTTTGCCTGAATCAACTTTCATGGAATTTATGAAACAGAAAGGTAAGATTGGAGCACAGCATAAATTTCCACGTGTATTAAAAGGTAAAATGCTGGCCGATTGGCAAAAGTTTTTAGCAACTGGTAAGTTGTAATTTTCACCGCCAAGAATGGAGAAAAAGAGTCAAACGCAGAGACTTCTCTGCGTAAACTTTGCGTGCTCATTTCTTTGCGGTTCGTTTTCTTCTCCCAAAAAATAAAGTACATTCACGAACATTTCTTGTTGTAATTGTTGTTTACATGACCGAAGCAATCATCAAAGGTTTGGCGCTAGGTTTATTGCTGGCCATTAGTATGGGCCCGGTTATTTTTTCCATCATTAAACAAAGCATCAGTAACGGGCACAAAGGTGGGTTAGCATTTGTGTTTGGTGTATCCGCCAGTGATCTTACGCTGGTACTTGTGAGCAATATTTTTACTGAACTCTTTAACCGTCTTTTGAAATTTGAAAAAGTAATAGGTGTTGGCGGCAGTGCTTTGCTCATTGGTATTGGAGTCTATTTTCTCTTTTTCAAAAAAATAAAACTTAATGAGTTGGGCGATGGCATTGAAATGAAACGCAGTGCAAGCGACTATGTAAAGATATTTTTTGCCGGCTATTTTATGAACACGCTCAACCCGAGTGTAATTGCTTTTTGGTTTACCTGGGCCACCGCTTTTATTACCATCCCGGTAAACGAGCGCATTGCCACGTTCGCCGTATGTCTTTTCGTCGTGTTGATCTTTGATTTGCTGAAAGTATTTCTTGCCAACAAACTAAGGAGTCGCCTCACGCAAAGAACAATTTCATTGATCAACAAAGTATCGGGCACTATCCTGATTGTATTTGGTGTTGTACTCATGATCGGGATTTTATTTTACCGTAAATAAATAAGCCGTATCTTCTTAACAAAGAATTTCAATTTTCTAATGTTCTTTTGAGCCTTGTTATGAAACCAGCCATTCTTTTACTGCTTTTATTTTTTACATCTGTTGCTAATGCACAATTCAATGAATTGGTATTACGTAAAAACGGCATTGCTAAAAAACGTTACGCCGAAGGTTCAACCATCACTCTGCAAACAAAACTTGGCTTACGATATACAGGAACAATCTATTTAATTCAGAACGATAGTATTTATTTTCTTGGCGGGGGTATTCATAAACGGGATGTTGCTATTGTATTTAAAAAACAAAAAAGGAAACATCAATTTATTCCGTTTAACAAACAGGCATTTTTATATAGTAACCTTGGCATTCCTTTATTTACTGCGGGTTTGGCTATTAGCGGTGAGCCGTTGGGCAAAGCCATTGTATCAGGCGTGGCACTGGTGTATGTGCCGGTGGTGCTATACAATGCCCAACAAATTATTTTCAAGGGAAATAAAAAATACCGACTCGGAAATAAGTATGATCTGCAGATACTGGATCTTTATCCGTCAGAAAAACTTCCTGAGAAAAAGCAGTAACGTATATTGCAAGCATGGCGGCAAAAAAATCCAATTCCTCCAACAGCACATTCTTCCAAAAAACGTTTCGTTTTCTGAAACGCTTATTCATTATCCTGTTTATTGCACAATTAGTTTATATCGTTTTATTAAAGTGGGTCGATCCACCTATTACTATTACGCAACTCGTAAGTGTGATTAAGGGCGAAGGCTTAAAACGGGAATATATTTCCATTGAACAAATGGGCAGCAATGCAAGGCTTGCTGTTATTGCTGTAGAAGATCAGCTTTTCCCCGATCATGCCGGTTTCGATTGGAAGCTGATCGAAAAAGCGATGGATCACAACGAAAAAAAGCCAACACGTATTCGTGGTGCATCCACCCTTTCGCAACAAACGGCCAAGAACGTTTTTTTATGGCAGGGTCGCAGCTGGTTTCGTAAAGGATTAGAAATGTATTTCACCAAAATGATAGAATGGATCTGGGGGAAGAAAAGAATTCTTGAAGTGTATTTGAACGTTGTTGAAATGGGTAAAGGTGTTTATGGCATTGAAGCAGCAGCCAGAAAATATTATACAAAACCTGCCCTTCAACTTTCACGTGCGGAAGCGGCACAAATTGCCTCATCATTACGCAATCCAAAAAAGTATACCGTTAAACCATTATCAAAACAAGTTGCTGCCCGCACAGGATGGGCTTTGCGTCAAATGAATAATCTTGAAGGCGATGAAGATATTCAACCATTGATTCGTGATAAGGTGCAGCCGAAAAAAGAAAAGAAAAAGAAAGTATCAGCCAAGTAAAGCATCCACTGCTTTTACCGCCTTGTTGAATCGTTCTTCAAAACTTCCGCTAACAATACTCCAGGGTGTGCCTTGTTGTTTCAATTGTTCTTTGTACACATTGAATAAATCGTTACGCACTTCCTGTTCAGGATATTCTCTTAGTTCATCTTCCACCCACGGAATGTCCGGTTTGCAAAGAAGATAAAGATCGTATTGTTGTTGTTGGAGTTGTTGAATGATCCACGGATCGCATGTGCCAAATACCACCTCGCTCCACACTTTCATTACATGCATGTCCGTATCGAAAAAAATTGTGTTTACTTTTTTGGCAAGGGCATCGGCTGTGTATTGCTCTGCCAGCTCGGTTTGATTTTTGGCGATCACCAACAAATCATCCGCAGTGTATGGCCGTCCAAGCATAAGCAAATATTCACGAGCATATTCAGGACACCACACAGACTGATAGTGATTCGCTAACCGTTCGCTCAAAAAAGATTTACCTGTAGATTCCGGGCCCAAGAGAACAACTTTCTTCGGGAAATTCATAAAGGTTGCAATGTAACGGGTGATGCAATACAAAACAAGGGTAAAATCGCTATCGTAATTTTACTCTTCGCTTCCATTCAACTAAACCAAACACAGCCATGACCAACAGCACAACATAAAAAATACTGGTAAACACATATTGTTTCACAAAGTACAGCGGCACAGATGCAATGTTCGTAGCTATCCACCAATACCAACTTTCTACTTTCTTTTTTGCCATCAACCACATGCCCGTAAATGCTGTAGCAGCTGCAAACGAATCGGCCCATGGAATAGCACCTGGAGCAAACTCCTTTTTAAGGTACGATAAGGAAATGTATAATGCAACATAAAACCCCGCAAAGAACAACAGTTGATACAGGACCCACCTTTTATTGGAAAAACTGATATGCAATACATGGTGATGTTCCCTGTCCTTTTTTGCCCACAGCCACCATCCGTAAATACTCATTGCTGTATAATAAACATTCACGGCTGCTTCGCCGAGTAAATGCTGCTTATAGCTTAACCATATATAAATTGTTGTACTTACAAGACCTACGGGGTATAACAGGATATTTTCTTTTCGGCTATACCATACACTGGCGATACCAAAAAAAACAGCAATGTATTCAGGCAGCGTAGTTGCCCTCATTCCATCAACAAACTGTTGCCAGATCGTTTCACTCATATTTCAAAAATGCATTGAAATTTTCAGATTGAGTGCTAAAAATTTTTCGATGATCTTTGCTCAAACCTTTGCTGTATGACGATTGCTGTACTTGGTGCCGGAATGGTAGGCCGTGCCATTGCCCTTGATCTTGCCACTGCATTTAATGTGACTTCATTTGATGTGAATGAAAAAAACCTGCAACTATTAGAGGAAAGGGCGGATAACATACAAACTATTGTTGCCGATTTGCAAAACACATCAGCTTATTCTTCTTTGCTTGAACCTTTTGATCTTGTTGTTACGGCTGTGCCCGGTTTTATGGGATATGAAACATTAAAAGCTGTAATCAATACAGGAAAGAACGTTGCAGATATTTCTTTTTTTCCGGAAGATGTTTTGCTGCTTGATGCACTGGCTAAGGAAAAAAATGTAACGGCCATTGTTGATTGTGGTGTAGCACCGGGAATGAGCAACTGGATCATTGGGCGTTACAACGCAGAAATGAAAATTGAAGCATTTGAAATTTATGTGGGCGGATTGCCTCTGCATCCAAAGCCGCCATTCTTCTATAAAGCACCTTTCTCACCCATTGATGTTATTGAAGAATATACACGTCCGGCACGTTTGAAAGAGAATGGAGTTGTTGTTACGAAGCCTGCATTAACTGATCGGAAGATGATGCTGTTTGATGGCGTTGGAACTTTAGAAGCGTTCAACACTGATGGATTGCGTTCACTTTTGTTTACCATGCCGCATATACCAACACAAATTGAACAAACACTTCGTTATCCCGGTCATATTGATTTAATTGTCGCACTAAAGCAAAGTGGTTTTTTTAGTGAAGAAAAAATAATGGTTGATGCCCGCCCGGATGACAAGGTCGGACAGGGAAAAGAAATAACACCGCTTCAATTAACGTCAAAACTGTTGATTAATGAATGGAAATTAGGCGAAACAGAAGAGGAACTTACGGTGATGAAAGTCATCATTCATGGCGAAGGAAAAACAATAGAATACAATTTGCTTGACAAGTACGATTCTGTTACAAAAATTTCGTCTATGGCCCGAACTACCGGCTATGCCTGCACAGCCGCAGTTCATCTGTTGGCAAATAATATGATAAGTAGGAAAGGCGTATTTCCGCCGGAGTTATTGGGCAATGATAAAACCTGTTTCAATTTTGTACTAAACTACCTAAAGGAAAGAAATGTGAATTGGATAAAGAAGGCATAAAAACTTTCATTGGCCCGGTTTGTGACGAATACATTTTTGCGCTAGATTTACCAGCGCAAATAAAAAACAAACATTATGATACGTCACGCAACAGCCGTTTGGAATGGCTCAGGTAAAGAAGGTAACGGACACCTAACAACACAAAGCACCGTTTTAACTGATACGCAATATTCTTACCTCTCCCGTTTTGAAAGCGGTGTTGGTACTAATCCTGAAGAACTGGTTGCAGCTGCACATGCCGGTTGTTTTAGTATGAAGTTGAGTTTTGTATTAGGTGCTGCAGGTTTTACACCAGAAAAAATTGATACAAAATGTGAGATCACATTTGTTGATGGAACAGTTAGCAAATCTCATCTTATCGTTTCTGCTTCTGTGCCTGGTATTGATGATGCAAAGTTCCAGGAATGTGTAAAGGATGCTGAACAAAACTGTCCTATTTCAAAATTGTTAGGAAAAGGTTTAGAGATCAGCAGCACTGCAACTTTGAACGCATAGTTAATACGCTTTTTTTATACAGCCGGTTTTCAATTGAAGACCGGCTTTTTTATTTTACAGTATGGAAAAGATAAACCTTGCCGAAAAGTTCAGCTTGTTTTCTGATCATTGGAGTCCGCAAATTGCTGGCGAGTTAAATGGGCAGCATGTAAAACTGGTGAAGTTTAAAGGGCCATTCACCTGGCACCATCATGAACATGAAGATGAATTATTTTATGTAGTGAAAGGAAGTTTTGATATGGAGTTAAGAGATAAGACCATCCGCATTAACGAAGGCGAATTCATTATTATACCACGAGGTGTTGAACACCGTCCTAATGCAAAAGAAGAAGTGCAGGTGCTGTTGTTTGAACCAGCAACTACATTAAATACAGGTAATGTAGATAATGAGTTTACGAAGAAAGAGTTAGGCAGATTGTGAAAAAAGTAATTGTTCAGTTTTTGTTTTGTGAGGAGTTTTCTTTTCTCTGGGTCACTATCAATATTACTATTGCAATTGCGAGTATAGTTAAACCAGAGCTGGTATATAGAAAGTAATTTGGTTTGACTTTTTTTGCAACTATTTTCTTTGATTCTTTTTGCGGCTGTTTATACAACTGGTTTATTTCATTAATCCGGCCTTGTATCAATGATCCTGAAAAGCCATATCTTTTTGCTTGCTCATAGTCGGCAAGAGCATCATCAACATTTCCCAAAATAAAGGCAACATTACCCAAATCGAATAGGAGTTGTGCCACGATCTTCTCTTTAGGCTTAACAAATGATACTCTTTCATTTAATTGATAGTAAAGTGCATTCGAAAGCTTATAAAGCTGGCCTCTATCTAAGTTTGATTTAGGTAAAAGATCAGGTCCAAAATCAGTATTTAATAAAAATGATGTGTTGTAAAATTGTTCGCCTTTTATTTTCGCTTCTAAAATTTTAACATGAATCCATTCCGAATGATTATGCGATTTAGGATTAATCGCAACAGCTTTTTGAATCCATCTTAATGCATTTTCATTTTGCCCCATAAGCTCATAGGCAGTTCCTATATTAGAAGCTGTTGAGTATCTGTTGGGCTTTATCCTTTCTATTTCCAGGTATAAATTAATCGCTTCCTGATAGCGCTTAAGTAAAATGAGTAACAATCCCTTGTCCGAAAGGTAATCTAACTGCCTCGTCGCTTTGTATAAGCTATCAAGACGTATTAAAGCTGTTTCAAACACTTCATCGCTGTAAAACCGATGCCCGTACGGAACATTTCCTTCCCGGTCTTCATATATACCAGTTCCATCTTTAAGCTCCTTGATTTCCTCATTTAAACAAGCATACCCAGGATTTAAAAAACTAAATATTAGAATGGACAGAAAGAACAATTGTTTCATTTTCGACTTTTGTTTTGATTATCGTGGTTGTAAAATAGAATTACTTTTCAAAACAATAAGCTAAAACAAAAAAGCGCTGCACTTTCATGCAACGCTTTGTGTCATTAGAATCTTTTAATCAATTCATCAGCGATCTTATTCTGCTTCTGCTACCACTTCTTCCACCTCAGGAATCATACGCTTCATCATTCCTTCAATACCTGCTTTCAACGTGATCATTGAAGAAGGGCATCCGCTGCAGCTTCCCTGCAATGCAAGATTTACTTTTCCATCTTTAAAACTTTTGAACTGGATAGCACCGCCGTCCATTTCAACAGCAGGCTTCACATAGTTTTCCAAAATTTCCTGGATGCGTTTTACCACATCGCTTTCATCGCCGCTCAACACTACTTCTTCCTTCACAGGCTCAACAATCTTTGATTCATCAATCACTGGCTTACCTTCTTCGAGGTAATCTTTCAAAAACTGGCGAATGGTGGGAATCAATTCCTGCCAATCCGTATCGGGAGTAGAACGTGTAAGCGTTACAAAATTGCTGGCAATAAACACAGCTTTCACGAAAGGAAAGCCAAAAAGTTCCTGCGCCAGCGGCGATGCATCGGCCGTTGCCACTTCAGGAAAATCTATGCTTTTACCAGGATACAACAGCTTGTTGGCAACAAACTTCATTGTTTCCGGGTTAGGGGTCATTTCTGTATAAATACTTATAACGGGGTTGCCTGTTTGTATCATATCGTTGAAACTTTAAGCTGCAAATTTAGCAACAAACAGTGGGTTTTTGAGGGTCTTTTATCATTTTAGCAGTTTTATGACGATTGATTGCCGAAACCCTTCGGTAATCGTAAATTAGAGGTATTAAAACAATAGGTCATGTTAGCACAGAAAATTGAAACGGAACTGAATCAACAGGTCAAACTTGAAGCCGAATCGTCTCAAATATACCTTGCCATGGCCAGCTGGGCCGAAGTAGAGGGTTACAGCGGGGTTGCCGCTTTCCTGTACAAGCATAGCGACGAAGAGCGTATGCACATGCTTAAACTTGTAAAATATATTAACGAACGTGGCGGACATGGAACAATTCCGGAATTAAAAGCTCCTTCCATAAAATACCAAGGCATAAAAGAATTGTTTCAGCAGGTGCTTGATCATGAAATACTGGTGAGCACAGAAATCAACAAACTCGTAGATAGTTGTTTGCAGGATAAAGATTATACAACTCACAACTTTTTACAATGGTATGTGAGCGAACAAATAGAGGAAGAAGCATTGGCCCGCCGCATCATGGATAAATTAAAGCTCATCGGTAACGATAAAAGCGGTATGTATCTTTTTGACCGGGATGTTTCAACGATGGGTGCCGAAGCAGCCAGCGGACGACCAGGGGCTGGACATCATTAATTTTATTTTTTGTTGAAGGATGGTGCTGTTTTCTTGCAGTGGCCATCCTTTTCTTTTACTTTGAGAGAAAGCGATCAGTTTGTTTCTTCACTTTAAAAACCTGCTTCATGCAAAGAGAATTATACGGATGGCACAGCCCCGCATTAAATAAAGAAATGCCCATTGCTATTTACGGTCATTATGGATTTGCGTTGTTAATGGTGCCCACGGCGGCAGCTGACTATTTGGAATATGAACGCTTCCAGTTGATGGATACATTACGTCCTTGGGTTGATGCTGGTAAGCTGAAAATTTATTCCGTAAACAGCATCAACACCGAAAGCTGGATGAATAATGAAATGGAAGGCGCACACAAAGCCATTCGGCAAAACCAGTTTAACGAATATATTTTTAATGAAGTTGTTCCTTTCATTAAAACCAATACATCGTTCGATACACCCATTATTACCTGCGGTGCATCGTTTGGTGCATTGCATAGTATGAATTTGTTTTTAAAACGACCGGACCTTATCAATGGCGTTATTGCTATGAGTGGCGTGTATGATCTTATGGAATACACGAAGGGGCATTATGATGAACAGGTGTATTATAATTCACCAATGCATTATATGCCCAACTTAACTGATCATGCGGTGCTTGAACAAATTCGCCAGAGTAGTCATATTCATATTTTCAGTGGAAGTGGTGCGTACGAAGATCCCTCCAGCAGTGGCCGCTTCGCAAAAATTTTATATGATAAAGGCATTAATTATGAGTTAGACATCTGGGGCGAAGAATGGCCACACGACTGGAATACATGGCGTGCTTTATTGCCGCATTACCTGGAAACAAGATTTTAACATAAGATTTTCCATTCATCAAATGCAATCAACAATCTGTTGGTTGCATTTGTAGTTTTAGTAGTTTTCATTTCCTAAACCAAAACGCATGAGAAAGTTATTGTTTCTTTTTTCAACTACTCTTTCATTACTCTCTGTTACTGCACAACAAAAAGATACCATTAGCAAAGAAGACCTGATCATTGCAGCCAAGGTAATGGGTCTTGAGTTTACTGAACCCGAGCGTGATAGCATGTTACGTAATGTGCGGGACAATCGCATTAACTATAGCAGGATGCGAGCCTTTTCGCTTAATAACAGCGTGCCCATGAGTCTTTGGCAAAGCCCCGTATTACCAGGTATGCAGTTTGAAACCAAACAACTCCCTGTTTTGTGGAATATTCCGTCCAATGTTTTTATGCCAATGAACAAAGCTGATCTTGCTTTCTATAATATTCTCCAGCTCGCATCGCTTATCAAAAACAAAAAGATCACTTCGGTTGATCTCACGAAATTTTTTATTGACCGAATCAGAAAATTTGGTGACACATTACAATGTGTTATTTCTCTAACAGAAGAGATCGCAATGCAGCAGGCAAGAAACGCTGATGCAGAAATAGCGAAAGGAAAATACCGTGGACCCTTGCATGGCATTCCTTATGGTTTAAAAGATCTGTTTGCAGTAAAAGGAACAAAAACTACATGGGGTGCTGCTCCTTACCAGGAACAAATAATTGAAGAAGATAGTTATGTTTATACAAAACTGAAAGATGCAGGTGCCGTGTTAATTGCAAAGTTTACACTCGGTGCATTAGCTATGGGCGATTGGTGGTATGGCGGCCGTACAAAAAATCCATGGAACTTAAACTTTGGTTCATCCGGTTCATCTGCTGGTTCTGCTTCGGCAACAGTAGCCGGGCTTGTTCCCTTTGCTATTGGTACAGAAACATTGGGTTCTATTGTTTCGCCATCAACTGTATGTGGCGCAACTGGGTTGCGACCAACATTTGGAAGTATCAGTCGTAGCGGTGGCATGACGCTTTCCTGGAGTCTTGATAAACCCGGACCTATTTGCAGAAGTGCGGAAGATGCAGCTGTTGTGTTTAATTATATTCACGGAACAGATGGAAAAGATCCCGGTGCAGTGAATATGCCATTTAATTATGGCATGAAAAAAGACATCAAAAAATTACGCATTGGTTATGCAAAAAATTTCTTTGATCGCATTAAAGACACAAGTGCGAACGAATGGAAAGTGTTGAAGGCGTTTGAACAAATGGGCATCAAACCAATACCAGTCAATTTTCCTGATAGCACATCTTACCCATTTGATATTGTTGGTATCATTATCAACGCCGAAAGTGCCGCTGCATTTGATGAATTAACAAGAACAGATATGGACGATAAGTTGACACGTCAAAACAGGAACGATTGGCCCAACTCTTTTCGTACAGCAAGATTAATTCCTGCAGTTGAATACATCAATGCAAACCGTCATCGCTATTTGCTGATGCAACAAATGAAAACATTTTTTGAAACCGTGGATATTGTTATTACACCAACCTATGGTGGAAGGCAATTGCAAATCACAAATCTTACCGGTCATCCTGCATTGGTATTGCCAACAGGTTTTAATCAACGAAATCTTCCAACAAGTATTACGTTTCTTGGTAAGTTATACGATGAGGCAACATTATTACAGGTAGGAAAAGCTTTTCAACTTGCAACAGGTTGGGATGATGTGCATCCACCTATGTTTAAGCAGTAAAAAATTGGGAGCATTATTTGGCTGAAGATAACACCAGTTCTTCTTTCTTCAGCTGCCTGTCATAAACAAAGGTGCCGAGTGGCAACCATGCAGCAATAAAAGCAAAGAGAAATTTTTTGAAAGGCCAGTTGTAATATTCTTTCACATAAAAAGCTAAGCCAACATAAACCACAAACAATAAACCATGTGCCCAGCCTACATATTTTACAGCTAGTGGCAGGTCAAACATATACTTCAAAGGCATGGCAATTAATAACAGTATTAAAAAAGAAATACCTTCTGCAATTCCTGTTTTGCGTAAAAGTTGGAGCGGTTTCAGATTCATGTTATAAAGAAGATCAGTGATTACAATCTGTAGTGTGGCAATGATTCGCTTTTTTGCAAAAACGATGGTTGAGCATATGTGCGGTGATGATCAAAGCAACTGCCGGTATCACAAATACAAATGAAGAATAAGGAAATTTTATAAACTGGTTGAGTGTAAACAACAACATACCTGCTGAGAAAGGGACCAGTGTTCCCCAATGATGATGGTGTTTTTTATAACCATGCCATAACGTAGAGAAACCGATTACAAAGGCCGCTCCTATTAGAACGATTTCCACAAACACGTTATGGATAATGTTGATCCCGAAAAGAGGAAGGCTGGTAATAAACAATGGCACAACAGCACAGTGTATGGCACAGGCTACAGATGCGGCGATTCCCAAGGCTTCCCAGTTAATACGAAAGTTCATAAAGGACAGCAAAAATACATATTTGCAATTATGTTGCAAATTTTATTTTGTTAAGAAATTCGCCTTTGTTCACTTCGTACCTTTGCGCTTCATTTTACAGATATGTCAAAAAAGTTGTGGTTTTACCTGGGTTTCTTTGTTCTGTTAACGGCTGTATTCTTCCTTGCTATTTTCTGGGGTACAGATCTCTGGCGTAAAAAATTGCCCACCATGAACGAGGTAAAAGACTTTGCTTTTGTAAACCAGTTAGGTGATACCATCAGCAACAATAATGTAGCAGGCAAAGTACAGGTAGTCGAATTTTTCTTTACAACGTGCACAGGCATTTGTCCAAAAATGAATACCAACATGGCGGTGATCGCCAAAGATTTTGCTGATGAAGAAGATTTTATCATACTAAGCCATACGGTTGATCCTGATAAAGATTCGGTTGCCCGTTTAAAACAGTATGCTGATTCAATGAAGATTGATCCAAAAAAATGGATGCTACTAACGGGCACTAAAGAAAAATTATACGAAGCTGCCCGCAAAAGTTATTTGCTCGACGATCAAAAGAACGGTCTTGATCCTATTGCCGACCAGTTCATTCACACGCAACTTTTTGCTTTGGTTGATAAAAGCGGCAAACTGCGTGGTATTTATGACGGACTTAAAAAACAGGAATTGACCAAGCTGAATGAAGACATCAGTCTTGTATTAAAAGAGAGCTATAATGGACCACGCTTTGTGAACGGAATTTTTCAGAATAATCCTAATTAAGTAATTTTCAGTATGAGCGAAGCGATCAAAGACTTGTTGAAAAAAAATCACATGAGTGTGACGGATAGCCGGTTGCAGATACTCGACATGTTCTTTAATGCACCGGGTGCTTTGGAGCATGCTGATATTGAAAAGAAAGCAAGTGATAAAATTGATCGTGTTACTATTTACCGCACATTACAAACATTCGAAGAAAAAGGAATCATTCATACAATCCCTACTGCAGACAATTCGGTGAAATATGCTTTATGCAAACACGATTGCGAAGAAGGTCATCACCACGATAACCATGTGCATTTTGTTTGCGACAACTGCGGTAAAACCATTTGCCTCGATGATGTGTTAGTGCCTGAAGTAAAATTGCCGAAAGGATTTCAGCCGCAAAAAAGTAATATGGTAGTGAATGGCTTTTGTAACGATTGCCGTAGCTAGAGCTAAGAGTTCTAAAAAGAAGAAAAGTTTTAAGAGAAGCATGTAGTGCTTCTCTTTTATTTTGTGTGCTTGCTAATTAGCGTAAATCGTCCCATTCTCTTTTACTCTTTTCTCTCTATTCAATTCTTGGCCAAAAAAAATGCCCTCCCGTAGAAACGGCAGGACATGATTAATGTTCTGATTTAGCACTGCAAATATCGGTATTAATTAATTAAGATTGTCCATTTCTGTTTTGGTAAAATCCATGAGCGTTTTAATATGGTTTGGCGAAAAGTCAAATTTCAGCCCTGCAGCTTCATATAACTGGGGTAATGTTTTAGTTCCGCCAAGAGCTAACGCTTCCATATAATGCGTTAATGCTTCTTGCTGATTTTGTTTAAACTGCATCCATAAACCAATTGCACCGAGCTGGGCAATACCATATTCTATATAATAAAACGGCACTTCAAACAAATGCAATTGACGTTGCCATTCATACGGTCTGAATTGTTCAAGTCCTGAATAATCAATCAAACCAGTACTGTATTCATTTGCCAATGCCATCCATTTAGCACCACGTTCTTCGGCGGTATGCGCTGGATTTTCATATAACCAATGTTGAAATGCATCAATACGGGCAATCCACGGCAAAATGGTCAGCACACGTTCAAGCTGTTTGAACTTTGCACGGCGCAACTCGTCCTTATCCTTAAAGAAAATATCCCAATGCTCCATGCTGAATAATTCCATTGCCATACTGGCTACCTCTGCTATCTCTGCTCCATATTCTTTAAAGCCGGTTAATTCAAGATCATGTGTAAGGAACGAATGAACTGCATGGCCACCTTCATGCACCATAGTAGTCACATCATCCAATGTGCCGGCTGCATTCATGAAAATAAACGGTGCACCGGTTTCAGCTAACGGCATATTGTAACCGCCAGGAGCTTTTCCTTTGCGGCTGTCGAGATCGAAACGTTTCAGTTCATTCATCTTACGCAAACAATCAGCAAAGAATGGATTCAGCTTTTCAAAACATTCGATTGTTTTTTCGGTCAATTCTTTTCCATTGCTAAACGGCTGCAACGGCTCGATGCCCTCCGGCTCCGCATCCATATCCCATGGACGTAACTGATCCACACCAATCGCTTTCCGTTGTTCTTCGTAAATAATTTTCACCAACGGAATCACATGTTGTTTTACTGCTTCGTGAAAATTGAAACAATCCTGTGGCGTGTAATCAAAACGACCAAGTTCTTTAAACTTATAATCACGGTAATTGTTGAAATCTGCATTCAATGCTAATTGGTGACGTTTCTCAACAAGCTTATCAAATAATGTATTTAATGCTTCACGATCCTGGTAGCGACGGTTTTGAATTTTCATGTACACTTCTTCACGCAACTTTCTATCAGGGCTTTCCAAAAACTTGCCTGCCTGTTGCAACGTGTATTCTTTTCCGTTCACTTCAACCGTCATTTTACCAGCAATTTGTCCAAACTGTTGCTGCATCACATTCAATTCGCTCATGATAGGAATGTTCGCTTCACGAAAAAGATCAATGCTTTTTTTGATGGAACGCAGGTAAGTAAAATATTTCTCAGCATCAAGTTCTTTGGTGAATTCACATTCAACCAATTTACGGTTGAGTTTATCTGCATAAGGTTGCATCTTGGGTGCAATCTCAATATAGAAATAGTTGAAGGCTTCTTCCAGTTGTTTATTCTCGGTGTCGCAGGTCATACGCACTTGTCGCCAGCAGGCATCTTCGCTAATTACTGCTTCCACTTCACTGCTGTCTTGTAACCACTGCTCGAGTTCTGCTTTACTTTCAATTGGCCGCTCAAGTAATTGTTTGAAATATGGTTCAAGTGTTTCCCATGTTGTGATGGTAAAATCTTTCGGCAAAAACTTTCGCTCAATAGGTTTAATATCTGCTGTGAGTAACATAGACAAGTGTTTTAAAAAATGATGCCGGTAAGTCGGTAAGCATGTAAGAAGATTTACTTCCCGCCTTCCGCCTCACCGGCAAAAATGTATTTCGTAAGAATTAATCTTCTTTCTTCTTCGCTGCTTTTTTTGGAGCGGCTTTTTTCTTTGGCGCTTCTTCAGCAGGTGCTTCTTCAGCTTTTGGTTCTGCTTTCTTTTTAGCAGCTTTTTTTGCAGGTTTAGCTTCTTCTGCCGAAGCTTCTTCCACAACCGCTTCTTCCTCTTCTTCTTCAGCTACCTCACTTAATTTAATTTCAATTCCTTTTGCGCTGATGATGCCAAACCACTTTACCATCTTCTTCATATCGCTTGTGTACACACGCTCAAAATCAAGATCGGGGTACACTTTTTCGAAATAGGCTTTAATGGCTTTTGCATCTTTTTCATCGGGCAACTTGCCCCCCGCAGTTTCCATTGCTTTAAAAATATCGGTAAGGTTTACATTGTCACGAACAGTGTATACTTCAATACTTTCTAGGTGTGAGAACTGGTGCTGACGTGTAGAAGCAAATTTTGTAGAATTATCATCGAGTGAACGCACAATAGCGCCATCGCTTTTGCTGCTAACGAGTTCGAACAAGCCGGGCATTCCGGTAACTGCAATTAATTTTCCGTATTCCATAATTTTCAATTCAAGGGGTGCAAGTTAAAGGTTTTCGTTTAACCTCATTTTAATTTCGCCCAAACAATGAAGCCCCTTTTTCTTCCTTGAATGAGCCCAAATTAAATCCAAATCATACCAATTACGGGCCAATTGGTCATCTTTAACAGGTCTTTTGTAGTACTTTTTATGAAAATCGGCGTTATGGTACACACATTGAGTAAATAGAAGAGGTAAACTATTTATATTCGTTTATAACTTAAAAGCCAAAATCCTAATCTTGAGCTTGCTACAAACAAAGGACGTAAATCTAAATCGAGTTTCCAGTAAACAGGTGGTGTCGTTTATACACGATAACCAGTTGTATAACTTACATGATTTTGCCAGCCTGGAATCTTTCTGTCCTAAATCGAATTGTACAAAAGCCTTTTACAAGCATCATAAAACATTTCACATCCGTGAGCGTATTGATAAAGTGTGGGATGCGTATAAAAACATTCACCCGAAACAAGCATGGTGTGGTAATATGCTGCAATTTGGTATGCAGTACTGCCGTAACAACAATGCCATTTCTTATATCGATGATGAATATGCGGGTGCAAAAGCAGGACAGATTGTTCTTATTCGTGTAAAGGCGTTGGGTGGTTTAGCAAAAGTGGCCGTTGGTCATGAAATTACTGCTGTGCACGAAGAGGAATATTGCCTCGAAACAAGTTACCTCGTAAAAGGAAAATCATTGGGCAGCCAGCGCATTCAATTACGCACTTGTAAAGATGGTTTTACCGAAATTTCGCACCATACCATTTACAAAAGCGGTTCGTGGCTGCGTGATAAACTCATATATCCTTTCTTTCACACAAAGGCCATTCGTGAATTTCACAGCAATATTCGTCGGTCTTTAGGCATCTCCTGATATCATTTTCTCCCATTCTGTTTGATTAGAAGATGGGGCGTATTGGGAAGCCAGAAGAAATTGCAAAAACAGTTGCTTTTTTATTGAGTGATGAAAGCAGTTTCACCACCTGAAGTTTAATTGCAGTTGATGGCGGTTATGTTTGTCAGTAAACGAATGTTTAGGCTATTCATTATTTTTGGGGCTTTATGGAACAGGAATATCATAAGATCATTATCATTACAGCTCCCTCGGGCGCAGGAAAAACCTCAATCACCAAACGGTTGATGAAACATTTTCCGCAGCTTGCGTTTTCTATTTCTGCAGCTACACGCAAACCAAGAGCTCATGAAAAAGATGGTGTTGATTATCACTTCATGACCACAGAAGCTTTCCAGGAAAAAATTCATGAAGATGCATTTATGGAATGGGAAATGGTGTACGAAGGAAATTATTATGGTACACTAAAATCAGAAATGAAACGCATCTGGAACAACAATCAAATTCCGGTGCTTGATATTGATGTAAAAGGAGCCATTCATATTAAAGACCTTTACCCTAAACAAATACTTACCATTTTTATTGAGCCCCCTTCCATTGACGAATTAAAAAGGCGGTTAGAAAGCCGGGGTACAGAAACTGCCGACTCATTACAGGCGAGGGTGAGCAAAGCATCGTACGAAATATCCTTCAAGCATTCTTTTCAACACGTGATCGTGAATGAGAATCTTGAAAAAGCAATTGCAGAAGCCATTACCATTGTTGGCGACTTCATGAAGGCTGACTAATCCACACTTGTAATTCCTGCTAAAAACACTATTTTTAATTACTATGAATTGGGTGCTATTGATATGGATAGGGGTAAGCATGTTATTTGTCGGCTTTTTTGCCGGGTTGCAAACTGCATTTGGTTCACTTAATCGTTTTTCTGTAGAACTTAAAAAAAAGCAAGGTGTGGCAAGTGGCCGCATTCTTAGTTTCTTCATCGAAAATCAAAGTCGTTTTATTGGTGCACTGCTGGTAGCTGTTACATTATCGCTTGTAGTGTTTGTGTTGCTGGTGAATCGTTTTTTTGATCCGCTGTGGAAACAAATGCCCACACAAATCCGTAACTCGGCTTTACGTATTATCATCGAATTATTAACCGCCGGAATTCTTGCATTACTGGTGCAAGTTGTATTTAAAGCCATCTTTCGTAAAAAAAGCAATGCTGTACTGTCGTTCTTTGCACAGTTGGTGAGTTTGCTTTACAGTTTCTTTTCTCCAGTTGCTTCTTTGTTTGTGGGTTTAGCAGAGTGGATTCTTAAATATTTATTTGACGTTCGCATAAGCGATAAGAAGGAAGCATTTACCCGTGTTGACCTGGAGCATTTTATTCAGCAGGGTAAAGATGATAATGAAGAATCACAGGATATCAATACGGAGTTGTTTGAAAATGCATTGTCGTTGCCTGGTGTTAAAGTGCGTGAATGTTTAATTCCACGTAAAGAAATAATTGGTGTGGAAACGTCTGCCAGTATTGAAGAGGTGAAGCAAAAATTTGTTGAAACAAAGCTCAGCAAATTGATCGTGTACGAAGGCAACATCGACAATATTCTTGGCTATGTTCATCAACTTGATCTTTTTCGCAAGCCTGCCGAAATTAAATCAATTTTACTACCCATTCCTGCAGTACCTGAAAGCATGGGGCTTACCGATCTTATCAGTCAGTTCACCCGTGAGCGTAAAAGTATTGCCTGGGTAGTTGATGAGTTTGGCGGCACCAGTGGAATTGTAACCATGGAAGACCTGCTGGAAGAAATTTTTGGCGAGATCCAGGATGAGTACGATACCGAAGAGTTTGTTGAAAAACAGCTGTCCGACAATGAATTTATTTTCAGCGGCCGACTTGAAACAGATTATCTCGCCGAAAAATATAACCTCGACTTTAAGGAAGAAAGCGATGCTGAAACCCTCTCGGGCTATATTGTTGAACACCATGAAACCATTCCTGTTGCAAAGGAACGCATCATTATCGACGACTACGAGTTCGATATTCTCTCCGTAAGTGAAACAAGAATTGAGACGGTAAAAATGAAGGTTCTACGCTAGGTATATTTCTGTAACCAGTTACAATTCGCTTATTCCGTTTATGTAAATCCCCGACATCTACGAAATCTTTATTTTATCTTTTCTTAATAGTTAACAACAAAACAAGAATTATGAACAAGCGTTTCGCAGTAGCCTTATCAGCTGTTTGTTTGTTAATGGGCACAGAAATTTCGGCCCAGGCAAAATCGGGAACCCCCGCTCCCGCTGACACAACGAAAAAGGCTCCCCCAAAACCCGCCGGTATTACCGACAAAGTAAAATCAAGTAAGAAGCATTCCGGTCTGTTTACACTCTACCAGGATACCGTAACAGGCAGTGTACAGATGTACGTAAGGAAAGACCAGTTAAACAAAGATTTCATTTACCAGAGTTTTTCCGTGAGTGGCCCTACCAGTTTATTTCTGAATCAGGGTATGCACCGTGCAACATTGGTATTTAAAATGAAGAAAGCTTTTGACAAGATCGAGTTCTCAACTGTCAACACGAATTTCTATTACGATCCAAAAAATGCCGTAAGCAAAGCCAACAATGCAGATGTGGCTGATGCAGTTTTCTATGCCGATAAAGTTGGAGCTGAAGATGCAGACGGTTACCTCGTAAGCGTTGACCAGTTATTCCTGAGCGATAAGCTTGATCCGGTAAAGCCAATTTTCCCACCAACTATTCCTCCGGGAGCTGTCTTTAATCTAGGCGGTTACAATCCAACAAAAAGCAAGTACAGCAATATCCGTTCATACCCTAACAACAGTGATGTGGTGGTTGATTTGGCGTATGATAACCCGATGCCTTTTAACCAGGGCGGAAAAGATATTACTGATGCACGTTTTGTGCGCATCAAACTCCAGCACTCATTTATTGAAGTGCCGGTGAATGATTACCAACCCCGTTATGATGACCCACGTGTAGGTTTTTTTACACAGGAAGTGGATGATCTTACGAAGAACGAGATTATTAATTACCGTGATATGATCAACCGCTGGCACCTGAAGAAAAAAGATCCTTCAGCAGCATTGAGCGAACCGGTTGAGCCAATCACTTTCTGGGTTGAAAACACCACACCGGTTGAATACCGTGAAATTGTAAAAGCTGCCGGCGAGCGTTGGAACGAAGCGTTTGAAAAAGCAGGTTTCAAAAATGCAGTGGTGATGAAAATCATGCCTGAAGATGCAACATGGGATCCTTCAGATATCCGTTACAATGTGATCCGTTGGGTATCTTCTCCCTATCCTCCTTACGGAGCGATCGGGCCCAGCTTTGTAAATCCAAAAACAGGACAGATACTTGGTAGTGATATCACCATTGAATGGAGAAGCGGTGCTGAAACCGGTTTTCTCGATGTAACTGAAGAGAATACTGCAGCACCTGTTAGCCTTCAACAAAAGATGATGGAAAATATGCCATCGCACATGCGTAAGCATTGGGCATCTTGTGCTATCGGTTCTGAACTTGCACAACAGTACGTTGCAGGTTCAACACTTCTTACAACAGCCGATGCTCCTCCTGCCGAAGTGAGAAAAGCGCATGAGCAGTTTTTATATTATCTCATCTTACATGAAATGGGTCACACTCTTGGTTTGAACCATAACATGAAAGCCAGCCAGATGCTGAGCCCTGCTGAAGTGCATAACACGGCCATCACCCAAAAATTAGGATTGCAAGGTTCTGTAATGGATTATCCTTCAATCAACATCAGTAGCGATAAAAGCAAGCAAGGTGATTACTACACCATGAAACCCGGACCATACGATCTGTGGGCTATTGAATTTGGATACCGTGAGTTTGCTCCAGCACAAGAGCAAGCTGAGTTGAATAAAATTCTCCGTCGCAGCCATGAAGCCAACCTTACATTTGGTAACGATGCTGATGATATGCGCAGCCCCGGCAACGGAATTGATCCTCGTGTAATGATCAACGACATGAGTAACGATATGGTTACCTATGGGGAAGACCGTATCAAATTTGTGAATGGCGCCATGAGCAAACTGTTAAATAAATATGCGAAAGGTGATAAGAGTTACCAGGAAGTACTGATCCGTTATAATGTCCTCAACAACCAACGCTTCCAGATGGCAAATGCTATCAGCCGTTATATTGGTGGTGTACAGGTCGACAGAAGTTTCCCGGGTCAGAACAATGGCGGAAAACCATTTGTGATCACACCCGTTGCTTATCAAAAAAGAGCCATGAATTTCCTGGCAACTTATGTGTTTGCGCCAAATGCATTTGAGGCAGATCAACAGTTATTGCCTTACCTGCAGGTTCAACGTCGTGGTTATAATTTCTTTGGTGCACCTGAAGATCCAAAGCACACTTCACTTGTGCAGAATTTCCAAACAAATATTCTTGCGCAACTGTTGCACCCAACTACATTGCGTCGTATCAACAACAGTGCATTGTATGGTAATACCTACAGCGTGGCTGATGTAATGAATGATATTGCCAATGCGCTTTTTAAAGCAGATGCTGCTGGTGCAGTAAATGTGTACCGTCAAAACCTGCAGACAGAATTCGTGAAAGGTGCAACAGCAATTGTAGCAGCACCTGCTGGCTTTGATAATCCTTCAAAAAGTGCAGCTTACAACACTCTACGCAAAGTGAGAACCATGCTTGGTACAGCCGTTTCGCCTAACGAGCAAACGAGAGCTCACCGTGGTATGCTCATGTTTATGATCGATAAAGCATTAGCTACAAAATAATCAGTTTCGAACTGTTGATTAAAGGCGGCCCGGATGGGCCGCTTTTTTTATGCCTGTAAAACGGAGGACAACCTTTTTTTGCTCATTCATTTCGGGTTACATTTGCAACTGAAATCATTAACCGTGTCGGAAACAAAATCAGAACGTCGATCAATTATTCAACGCATTCGTGGTGCAAGAGGTGAAGAAAAAGCTGAAATGAGTTTTATTGATCACCTCGAGGAACTACGTTGGCATGTTGTAAGAGCAGTGATCGCTATCATCGTTGCATCGCTGATCGTGTTGTTCAATATTGATTATGTGGTGAACAATATTTATATGGGACCGGCTCATGCAGATTTTGCTACCTACAAATGGCTTTGCAAAATTGGAAACTGGCTGCACGTTGATGCACTTTGCCTTGCTGATTTCAGCATCAAGTTCCAGAGTAATGCCATGACCGAACAGTTTCTTACAACTTTCACCGTTGGTTTTACTTCTGGTTTTATTTTAGCCTTTCCTTATGTGTTCTGGGAGATATGGAAATTTATTCGTCCTGCTTTGAGTGATAAAGAACGCAGTGGTACCACAGGCGCTATCTTCTGGATTTCTTCTTTATTCTTCCTTGGTGTTGCGTTTGGTTACTTTGTACTCACGCCATTCATGGTTAATTTTTATTCAACTTATTCACTCAGTCCGTTGATCGAGTTTCGCCCAACGATCAGTGATTATTTTGAAAACCTTATTTATTTAACTGTTGGTGTGGGATTACTATTCCAATTACCGGTAGTTGTAATGCTGCTTACAAAAGTTGGAATGCTTACGCCTATTACACTTCGCCGTATCCGCAAATATGCATTTGTGGTAATTATTATTATGGCGGCCATTATCACACCATCAACTGATCCGTTCAGTCTTGCATTGGTTACAATTCCTTTATATGGTTTGTATGAATTCAGTATTATGCTGAGTATGCGTATTTACAGACGACAAATTAAGAAAGAAGATATTGAAGAATGGAGTTGAGTGGAAGCCGAAAGCCGGTAGTGTTGAGTGAATAGTTGCAGAGAGATGCTACCTTTGTAAAAGTAATTAGCCGTTATCATTTTTAAACTGTTCGTTATGCAAATTTTTGATATGAGTAAACCCGTGGCAATTGGTTGCGATCATGCAGGGTTCGACTACAAAGAAGACCTGATCTCTTTTTTGGAAGGAAAAGGAATTATGTTCAAAGATTTTGGTACTTACTCAAAAGAGAGTGTTGATTATCCCGATTTTGCTCATCCCGTTGCATCGGCAGTTGAAAATGGTGAAGCTGCATTCGGCATTTTATTATGCGGCAGTGCCAATGGCGTTGCCATTACGGCCAACAAACACCAGGGTGTGCGTGCCGGTCTTTGCTGGGGCGAAGAAATTGCACAATTAGTGCGTGCACATAACAATGCCAACATCATCTGCATTCCTGCCCGTTTTGTGCGTGAAGGCGATGCAGAGAAAATGGTGAACACATTTATGACCACCGAATTTGAAGGTGGCCGCCATGGTTTCAGGGTGAATAAAATTGCCTGCGCTTAATAAATTCCGGTTCACAACCGCTCATATATCTATCCCGCCAATGGCGGGATTTTCTTTTATATTCGGCCTTCTAAAAAAAAATGCATGAGGACATTCTTCTTGGCAGCACTTAGTTTGCTTGCTTTTTCTGCATCGGCCCAAAAGAAAAATAAAACGGCCGAGCAATTTTCAAAAACAATCACACAACAGGATCTGAAAACGCATTTGTACATTCTTGCCGGGCCAGAAATGGAAGGTAGAGAAACAGGTACAGCAGGTCAGCGTAAAGCAGCTGAGTATTTAAAACAACAGTTTCAACGCATTGGCATTGCTCCTGCTAACAATGGCAACTACGAACAGTTTTATCCATTGTACAAAGACACGCTGAAAGAAGCAACTGTAACTGTGAGTAACAAAAGCTACGAGTTTGGTAAAGATTTTTCTGCGGCACTCAACAGCATCATTACTACGCAACAGTTTTTCAGCGAAGTGCTGTATATGAGCAAGGTTGATACTACAACCGATATTCGTGGAAAAGCAGTAGTGATCGTCGCAAAGAACGGGACACAGCTTCCTGCTTTCAACGACATCAATAAGTTGTATAGCCGCCAGCCAGCTGCCATTTTATTTGTGGTAAACAATATTGATAAACAACCTTCACCCCGTGTTGGTCGTTTAAGTATGAACCTTTATCGGAACCGTCAAAATCCGTTGGTGGTTCGTATTTCAGAAGCAATGGGTGAGGCATTATTGAAAACTGATTTTGCCACTGCAAAAGCAGAAAAGCTTGAAACAAAAACCGTTGCTACCGAGTTAATGCTCAACTTTAAGAAAGACTTTGATGTTACACAAGCATCGAACGTGTTGGGTATGATCGAAGGAACGGATAAAAAAGATGAGTGGATCATTATTTCTGCGCATTACGATCATGTGGGCATTATCAATGGTAAACTTCACCCCGGTGCTGATGATGATGGCAGTGGTACAGTTGGTGTGCTTGAAGTAGCGGAAGCATTTGCAAAAGCAAAAGCAGCTGGCAAAGGTCCACGTCGCAATATTTTATTCTTAGCTGTGAGTGGCGAAGAAAAAGGTTTGTGGGGAAGTGCTTATTATGCTGATCATCCTGTTTTCCCGTTAGAGAAAACAAGTATTGATATCAATATCGATATGATCGGTCGTAAAGATGATAATATCAAATCACTCGATACAAACAATCATGTTTACTTAATTGGTGATGATAAACTCAGCAGTGAGTTACCACGTTTTGTTGACAGCATCAACAACATGTACATCAAAATTATTACCGACAGAAAGTACAACGATCCAAAAGATCCGAACCGTTTATACTACCGAAGCGACCATTACAACTTTGCTGCGAAAGGAGTTCCTATTGTTTTCTTCTTTGATGGTATTCATAAAGACTATCACAAGCCAAGCGATACACCTGACAAGATCAATTATGATCTGCATGAAAAACGTACCAGACTCGTGTTCTTCCTTGCATGGGATGCTGCTAACCGTAACAATATGTTTGTAAGAGATATTCCATTGAACGTTCCTCCGAGATAATAACATTGACTTGAAATAAAAACAAACCCCGGCATTACTGCCGGGGTTTTTGGTTTTTCAACCTATACATCATCAATAGTAGACTTTTTATTTTCCTACTTGTCAGGAAAGGAAGAGAATCAACAGTTGTGCTGCAATAATCCGCAAGATCATCGTTAATGGATAAACCGTTGCATAAGTAACAGATGCAACTTCATTCTTTGCTAATTGTGCAGAGAACGCTAATGCGGGTGGGTCGGTACTGGCGCCTGAAAGCAAACCACACACTTCAAAAAAAGTTTTACGAAATACATAGTGTGCGATCATACCAACGATCAACAATGGAACAATGGTAATTGTAAGTCCCATTACTATCCACAGCCAGGCATTGTTGCCGCTTAATGCTGTTTGCAGATTTGCACCACTGCTTAATCCAACACTTGCAAGGAATAAACTGATGCCTAATTCACGCAGCATTAAATTGGCACTGTAAGTTGTGTATTGATTCAAATAAAGCTTGCCACCATAGCGGCTCAACAACAAGGCGATGATGAGCGGACCACCAGCCAACCCAATTTTCACCGGTACAGGCATGTTAAAAAAGAACATGGGGATACTACCAAGCAACACACCAGCTACAATGCCGATAAAGATGGGCGCTAGATCAGGCACATCTAAACGTTTCAATTGGTTGCCGATTGTTTTGGTCACCATATCAACACCTTCTTTAGTACCAACTACTTTTAACTGGTCACCCAATTGCAATACGATATCACCATGTGCTACCATTTCCACTCCTGCACGACTTAAACGTGTTAATGTGAAATCGTGTTGATGCAAGGCAGCAATATCGCCTAGTCTTCTATGTGTAACATCGGCCTGCGTTACCACAACAATGCGGGATATCAATTCGCTTTGCGGCACTTCTTTCAAATTCATTTTACTTTCTTCGCCAATGATCATCTTCAACACTTCCAACTGATCTTTATGCGCTACAACTAACAGCACATCATTTTCGCCTAGATGTGTTTGTGGTGTTGGCGTAACAACTGTTCCGTTATGAAATAACCTTGAAACAACGATGGGTTCTTTCAGCAATTCAAATATGGTACGTAGTGGTTTACCGATGAGTTGTTTATTCTGCATGACTAAATGAACAGAAACCGGTTTGTTCGATTTCAAAACATCAAGTTTGCGATGGAGTTCCCGTTCCTTTTCAAGGTTAACACGAAAAATCAGTTTTAGAATAAGGATAGCGCCAATAATTCCAAACACACCAAACGGGTACACCACTGCATATGCTAAAGTGATAAACGAAGTATCTTCTGCAGCGAGATGCAGATCTTTTGCAGCCGCTTGTGCTGCACCAAGTCCTGGAGTATTGGTTACCGCACCACTCATTACCCCGGTAAGCGTGGCAATAGGTTGTTGTAGCAAGTAATAAAACACAACAACAATGAGTACACCAAGCGCAACTACTAATGCGGCTAACCCATTCGTTACAGCTGCATTTTTCTTCAATGATGAAAAGAAACCTGGCCCTACCTGCAAACCAATGGAGTAGACAAAAAGGATCAATCCAAATTCTTTCAGGAAATGTTCAGTCTCTTTATTGATGTGTATACCGAAATAAGAAACTGCTAAGCCCATAAATAATATCCAGGTAACACCTAATGAAATGCCGAAAATTTTTAAACGACCGAGCCAGATGCCGAGTGCGATGACGATACCGTAGATGATGACTGTTTGGGGAATGCTTTCTTCGGTAAGAAGTTTGATAAACCAGTTCATAGAAATGAAATAAGATGCGTAAAACTAAGGTTGGTAAAAAAAACAAATACTAATCACAATCACAGTTGAAACTTTTTTTAAACATATTCTGCTGAAAATGCAGCTTAATTATCCTGTACTGTCATGCTGTAAGTCCAGCTGTCGTGCCACATTAATCCGCCAAAAAACACACTGATAAATTCAAAAGGAACTAAACGCAAAAGCGATCGTACAAAAGCTTTTCTATATCCAAGAGCTGAACCATCTACCTGTACAACTTTTGTTTTAGTGAGGAATTTGCCCAATGTTTTTCCTTTTGCTCCTTCCAACAGGGTATAATATAAAATGTATGATGCAACAAAGGCCAACAAAAAGATCAACTGTACAGCACCACCCGGTAAACTTTGCTCATTAAATTTCAACAGGTAAGCGAATGACCCTGCCACTAATCCAAGGAAAAGATTTACTAAATAAAACGCAACAAGGTCAATTGTAAAATTTAGTAATCGTTGCCCAATCGTCGCAAATTTGACCTTTGGTTCCGTAAAATCTGAAAGCAGGTTTGCTTGTTCCATAAGTTTTGTTTGCGATGATGCATTCAAATTAATCCTTTCTTTTTGCTTAAAACAAAAAAGCCGCTCTGTAAAATTCTACGGAGCGGCTTTATGAAGTTTCTTTTTATTCTTATTGACCAAGTATCCATGCAAAGATCAATGGCGCCACAATTGTTGCATCGCTCTCTACAATAAACTTTGGTGTATTGATATCTAGTTTGCCCCATGTAATTTTTTCATTGGGCACCGCACCACTGTAAGAACCAAATGATGTGGTTGAATCGCTGATCTGGCAGAAATAACTCCAGAACGGAACATCATGCCATTCAAGATCCTGGTACATCATCGGCACAACACAAATTGGGAAATCACCGGCAATACCCCCACCGATCTGGAAGAAGCCAACACCTTTTCCCCCGCTGTTCTGGCGATACCAATCGGCCAGCCATACCATGTATTCAATACCATTCTTCACTGTGCTTGCTTTCAGTTCATTCTTGATCACATAGCTGGCGAAAATGTTTCCTGTTGTGCTGTCTTCCCAACCTGGCACAACAATCGGAATATTTTTTTCCGCAGCAGCTACAATCCAGCTGTTCTTGGGATCAATTTCATAATACTGTTTTAGATCACCACTCAATACAGTTTTGTATAAAAATTCGTGCGGGAAATAACGTTCGCCTTTTTCTTCTGCTTCCACCCATTGGCGATGCAAATGTTTTTGCAAACGACGAAAAGCTTCTTCTTCAGGAATACAGGTATCGGTTACACGATTGTAATGGTTCTCTAACAGATCCCACTCATCCTGTGGTGTAAGATCTCGATAGTTAGGCACACGCTTGTAATGACTATGTGCAACAAGGTTCATGACATCTTCTTCCAGGTTGGCACCGGTACAACTAATGATCTGTACTTTATCCTGGCGAATCATTTCTGCTAAACTTAAACCAAGCTCAGCAGTGCTCATGGCTCCTGCCAGTGTGATCATCATTTTACCACCTTCGTTCAGGTGTGTTTCGTATCCTTTGGCAGCATCTATTAATGCAGCAGCGTTGAAATGACGGTAATGATGTTGAATGAATTGTGAAACGGGTCCTTTGTTCATTTTTTAAATTTTAAAAGTGACCGCCTTCAGATCCCGACCCAAGTGCCGGGAGACTTTGCGAATCCCGATTTTTATCGGGAGCGTAAAAATAAAGATTCTAAAGTTTTACCCTGATTAATTTATCCATAAAAAAAGCCCCCCGATCAGTACGGGAGGCTATTCCAAAACAACACCTGTAGTGTATTAATTTTTCTTTTTTGTTTTACTGATTTTTGAATAATCACCGTAGGTTGACACTTTGTAAATAGCAAAGCATTTTGTTTCATCCGTTTTTACGAGATAGAACAATTCACCTTGCTTGCTTATTTCAGCAATATTTAAAATTTGTTTGTCTTTTGTTAGTGCTGTTACAGCTTCTGCTGCCAGGAAAGTCATTTGTTTTAACTGGATAGAACGATGCACCGCTTCCACTGCCCCATCAGCTGTGTACCATGCCAGCATACGATCTTCATTTAATTTGAAAGTGGCAAGATAATAACCGTCTTTTTCTGTCCAGCTAACCTGTGTGGCATCAGCGAATTGCTTTTCGAACGCTGCCATTACTTTTTCATTTTCAACAGGAGAAGGTGAGGCCCAGGCTGATGCAGCGATGACTACTGCACACAGCATTGCAAATACTTTTTTCATAATTTATATTTTAAGGTTTAATGATTAATGACTCTTTACAGAAATCATTGAAGAGTCAAATGTAGTTGGCGCCATATAGTAGTGCAACCTAATCTTGACAAAAGGCTGTTAACACATCCTTCATAGTGATGAACGGATGCAACAAGTGTAACACGGACATGCCCAAATAGTAAAATCCTTTACAGCAAAGGGTTTCAACCACTCTTAAAGAAATGGTAAATGCCGAGTGCACGGTTAAATGGTAAAAGCGCAAAGGATGAATGGAAACGACTTTACTGTTTTTTACATAACTCCAGCCAATCTTTTACACCCTGTACAATAGCTGCTGCCATTTGTTTTCGGTAAGTGGGATCAAGTACATTGGCTTCATCTTCCGGATGACTGATAAACAAGGTTTCTACCAGTACATTAGGGAATTCAGTAAAACCATTAAGAATAAAATTGAAATTCCCGACATTACCATACTCACCTAAACCTATATCAAGCATGCGTTGCAAAATTGTTTTGGTGAGCAGACGATAACCGATGTGTTTATAGTAAGTGCTCACGCCTTTTATGCGTACAGGATCGGCGCTGCTGTTGAGATGAATGCTGATAAGCAAATGAGGATTTGCATGCTGAAACACCGTATAGCGGTCATGGTTATCGTAGGTAGTGTCTCTCGTTCTTGTTGTAACCACTTTTGCTCCTTCTGCTTCCAATGCAGTTTGCAATTCTTTGGCAATAGCAAGCGTCATATCTTTTTCCATCACACCCGTTAACCCAAAAGCACCTTTATTACTACCACCATGACCTGCGTCAATTGCTATGATGAGATTATTGAGTGAAAGGATCGGAGGTTGACGTTTAATCCTAATAACAAGATTGTTGCCATTGTAATAAATGCGATGACCCCAATGTTGTGTATGTTTCAGATCGATACTGATGCGAAAAATATCGCCGTCGATTTGCTGGTAAGAAACATCATCGATCTCTTTAGTGTTGCCCATTTGTGTGATCCAGTTGGTATTTGATGTTGCGCCAAATACATCCACTACGATCTTTGATGGATTTACTTGCTGAAATGTTTGATAAGGCAATCGTTCAGTTAATGCAAGAGATACATAATCAAAACTACTATCGCCCCAAACACGCATATTAGCTGTAAGTGATGAAGGCGTGTAATTATGCTCAAGCACATTCACATGTTCGTCTTCAATATACGCCTGCCTGTTTTTACTCAACTGCACACAATATTTATTCCCCACCTTACTTACTGCTTTCAGCTTCACAAGCGAATCAACATAACCCATCTTTGTTCCGCCCAACCTGTCTTCACCAAGCCCGAGAAGAATGTAGGGTATCTTTCCTTTTGTCTCCAACAACAAGCCATTTGAGGGCATCATTGCAAAATTGCTCTTACTCGTTGCTTCAATCGGATCGTTTACAGCTTTTGCCCAAACCATCAATTTCAATTTCGCTGGTTTATCAGCAAACAGATCATCTTTTTCTTTCACCACATATTCCATTTGGTAAATGCCTTTCACAGCATTTGAATCTTTCACATAGATTTCTTTGAATGCAGTTCCGTTTTCAAGTTGCACTACAGAACCAGGCAGGGCTTTAACCGTCATCTTTAATTTATCTCCGGGCTTAACTAATAAATGATCAGCCTGGGGCTCTATCCGCCAATAAGCAACGGTATTTGTTGTGAGTGTTTTTTCTTTTTCCGGTAATTGATAATTAAAAAAGATGCGCTTCGATTCTTTTGCTCCCTGAACATTTGATGCTTCCAATAAAAAACTGGTATCACCTTGTTTAAGATTGAGCTCAACAGCAAATGCACCGGTCGGCCACACTTTGGTTTCGGTACCGTTTACTGTAAGTGTACAGCCTTTGCAGGTAAGTCCGGTTATAAATTGTTTTGAACCCGTAACAGCGTTCTGCGTTTTTGATGGCGTAACGGTACGCAAAAAAACCTGCTGCGCACTTGTTGTATAAAAAAGCAAAAATGATATAGTAAATAAAAGAAGACGCATAATGTAAGTTGAAATAAAAAATCCCTTGCAAATTAGCAAAGGATTTTTAAAAGGATGTGGTAAGTCATTTTATCGAATGACTTACCGGTGTGTACAGTGTTACAACGGATATTTTCCGTCGTTTCTCAGCTTGGCTACGATTCGCCTTCTAGCTTCTTTAGTATTATAAGGATCAACTTTTGTAAAACGTTTCAGACCCAGTAACATCATGCGATGTTCATCGCCTTCAGCAAATGAGTTGATGGCATCTTTTCCAAACTTGTTGATACGATCGGCAGCATCATATAGATAGGTATGCATCATATCCAACTCGAACTGGCAGGCTGTTTCACCTTTTTCTGCAACCATTTTTGCTGCACGCAATAAGGCACTCTCCGCATTAAATGTTTGAATGGCCATATCAGCAATATTCATCAATACTTCCTGCTCATGTTCAATTTTCATCATGAATTTCTGCACAGCAGCTCCTGCTGTTAACATGATGGCTTTTTTGAAATTAGCGATGGCTTTAAATTCTTTGGCGAACGGTGTTTCATCTTCACTACCGAAATCTGGAATGCTCATTAATTCTTTCTGCACATTCATAGCTGCATCCATAATTGCCAAACGACCTTTCATTGCACGCTTCAACACCATATCAACGGTGAGGAGTCGGTTGATCTCGTTTGTTCCCTCGTAGATGCGGTTGATACGACTATCACGGTATGCTCTTGAAATATCATATTCATCACTAAAGCCATTACCACCGTGAATCTGCACCCCTTCATCCACCACGTAATCCAGCACTTCACTTCCATCTACTTTCAACATGGCACATTCAATTGCATATTCTTCAGCAGCACCAAGCAACGCTTCGTTGAAAGGTTTGCCCGAAGCTAAAAGTTCATGCTCCATGTCGTCGATCCACTTACTGGTGCGGTACAACGCACTTTCACAAACCCAGATACGGGTTGCCATTTCTGCCAATTTGTATTGAATTGCACCGAAGTTGATGATAGGTGTTTTGAATTGCTCACGTGTTGCTGCATAAGTTAGTGCAATGTTCAACGAACGCTTAGATCCACCTAAAGCAGCTGCCGCTAATTTCAAACGACCAATGTTGAGAATGTTGAAAGCGATCACATGACCTTTGCCTCTTTCACCTAATAAATTTTCAACCGGCACTTTGCAATCCTGGAAATACAATTGCACAGTTGATGAACCTTTGATACCCATTTTATGTTCTTCCGATCCCTGTGTAAAACCTTCCATGCCTCGCTCAACAATAAAGCAGGTGAAATCTTTGCCATCGATTTTAGCGAACACAGTATAAACATCAGCAAAGCCACCATTGGTGATCCAGCATTTTTGTCCATTCAGAATGTAATGCTTACCATCTTCACTTAATACAGCTGTTGTTTTTGCACCAAGTGCATCACTACCGCTGTTTGGCTCCGTTAAACCATAAGCTCCTTTCCATTCACCGGTTGCTAACTTGGGAATGTACTTTGCTTTTTGTTCGGGTGTGCCGAAATATAGAATAGGTAATGTGCCAATGCCTGTGTGTGCGGCAACGGCTACTGAAAAAGAATAACCACCACCAAGTCCTTCGTTTACCAATGTTGCTGTGATAAAATCTTTACCTAAGCCACCATACTCTTCCGGTGCTGATGTTCCGAGTAATCCCTGCTCACCAGCTTTGTCCATTAGCGAAGGCATGAGTCCTTGTTCCATTTTATCAAGGCGGGCAACAAGTGGTAATACTTCGGTATCAAGAAACGTTGCACACATTTCTTTTACCATCACTTGTTCTTCGTTAAAATTTTCAGGCGTAAATACATCCTGCGGAGAACTGGCTTTGATTAACCATTCGCCTCCTTTTAATGTTGTTGCAATCGTTGCGGTACTCATATCAATAGTATTTAAGATTTAGTGATTGAATAACTACTTCAAATTATCATACACGATCTGTAACACTTCTTTACAGATATCAACTCTGTCGGCAGGCACACCAATTAATGCTTCGTTCAATGTGTTGTTGGCCACGTTCATTGTTTCCTCTTCAAGCTTTCTTCCTTGTTCAGTTAAAAACACCTGGTTAATGCGACGATCATTTTTACTGGCTACACGTTTTACCAGTTTAAGCTTTTCAAGATTATCAACTAAACGGGTAATGCTGGGTTTATCACGAAACGTTGCGTTGCACAGATCCTGCTGACTTAATCCGTCGTTCTTCCATAAATGATAAAGAACGCTCCATTGCTCAACGGTAATTTCAATTCCGCCCTGCTTCATGTTTTTCTGCAAACGGCGAGCTATTGCCGTGCTGGCTTTGCCGGTCATGAAGCTGTATAATTCGCCTTTTTTAAATTGGTTGTTTGGCATATAGTTGTTTATGCAACTACTCAAATATAATAATACTTCCCGAAAGCTGGCAACTTTTTTATTTAAAGAGTATCTTAATGTTTACTTCCCCTCCCTGCGCAAAGCTGTTCCCATTTTTTACCACCAAAACCAACCCAACATGACCATCGATCAGGCCGCTCCTGTTTCGCAGGAAGAGCGTATTGTAATTCTCGATTCTCTGCGGGGAATTGCTATTCTCGGCATTTTATTAATGAATATTCCCGGATTTGCCCTGCCAGACCCTGTTTACCACGACCCATCAGTCCTTAACGAGTGGGGCAACATCAACTTCAAAACATGGTATTTTATTGAATGGTTTATGGAAGGAAGTCAGCGGGCATTATTTTCCATGCTATTTGGCGCAGGTATAATTTTGTTTATCAGCAGGCAGGAAAAAAAGAATGAGGGTCTCTGGCCGGCAGATTATTTTTTTCGCCGCCAGCTGTGGTTGCTTGTGTTTGGCCTCTTCAATGCATTTGTGCTGTTATGGTTTTGGGATATCCTTTTTCATTATGCCTGTATTGGTATGATTGCCTTTGCATTCAGAAGGATGACTCCAAAGGCGCTTATCATTGCTGCAATTATTTCTCTTGGCTTACAAACAGTAAGAGATAATGTGGATGCATACCGTGATCGGAAAATGATAGCAAAAGGAGAAATGATCGCTAAGATGGACACAACCATACACAAACTGAGTGATAAGCAAAAAGATGAACTGGGTGAAATGACTGCTTTCAAAGAAAAAACAACCGAAAAAGCCCGCATCAAAGAAATGAACAAGAACCTGGCTATTGTGAGAGGTGATTATGCGGGTTTTTATGATTATCAAAGTGCAAGAAGTTTAAGAGGTGAGTTGCATTACACCTACTTTGGTATATGGGATATTTTGATCTTCATGTTTTTAGGGATGGCATTTTTTAAGTCAGGCATTTTAACCGGGCAAGCTTCCACAAAAATTTATTGGGGCCTTTTTATAGGAGGACTTGGTATTGGTTTGGTGCTTTCTTACTTCCGATTACAACCCTATATAGATCATACCTTCAACGAATTTGATTACCGTAAAAATGTGCTGTTTGAATTCTATGAAATTTCACGGGTGTTTCGTTCTATTGGAATTTTTGGATTGATCATGTTGTTATACAAATCGGGCTGGTTCAAATGGTTCTTTGCTTTACTCCGACCGGTAGGGCAAATGGCATTTACGAATTACCTGATGCAATCTTTTCTTGTTGGCTTATTTTTTTATGGTGTTGGCTTTGGTATGTATGGCAAACTAAGTCGCTTCGAAATGTATTATGTTGTTGCTGCAACATGGTTGTTGCAAATTGTATGGAGCCATATCTGGTTACGGTTTTTCCGCTTTGGTCCGCTTGAATGGTGCTGGCGCAGTTTAACGTATTGGAAGAGGCAGCCGTTTCTGAAGTAATTGATAAAAGCCTGTTGTTAATTCAGCAGGCTTTGCTGTTTATTGTGCATTTATTCAGATACTGCATTTGCAACTATCTTTGCTCCTTCAATGCCGCAATTACACCGCAACGATATACTTAACCTTTTTTCGAAGATCACTCCCCGTCGTGCATGGAACATGACGAAAGTATGGAGCAGCTACCAATTGAGCCGCTTTCTGCAAAAGCCCGTGCAATGGGGTTATCCTATTTCCATTTCGTTTGAGCCAACTACAAGCTGTAATCTGCGTTGTCCTGAATGCCCCAGCGGCTTACGTGAGTTTACAAGACCTACAGGTATGTTGCAGAAAAGTTTTTTTGAACAGACCATTGATGATATTCATAAGGACTTACTCTATCTCATCTTTTATTTCCAGGGCGAGCCTTTTCTGAATCCTGAGTTTTTGCCAATGGTGAAATATGCGGCGCAGAAAAAAATTTATACGGCTACGTCTACCAATGCACATTATTTAACCGACGAAAAAGCAAAACAAACTGTTGAAAGCGGTTTGGATCGTTTGATCATTTCGATTGACGGCACAACGCAAGATGTGTATCAGCAATACCGTGTCGGTGGCAAACTTGATAAAGTTTTGGAAGGTGCAAAGAATATTGTAAAGTGGAAAAAAGAACTCAACAGTAAAAAGCCATTTGTTGTTTTCCAGTTTTTGGTGGTGAAGCCAAACGAACATCAACTGGAAGAAGTTAAACAACTGGCGAAAGAGGTAGGCGTTGATGATGTGTGGTTTAAAACTGCACAGGTGTACGATTATGAAAATGATCCGAATCAACTTATTCCAACGCTCAACAAATACAGCAGGTATAAAAAGAATGCTGATGGGTCTTATTCTCCAAAAAACAAATTACAAAACCACTGCTGGAAACTCTGGCATGCAAATGTGATCACATGGGATGGTTTAGTGGTTCCATGTTGCTTTGATAAAGATGCAATGCACCAGCTGGGTAATTTAAAAATGCAATCGTTCAAACAAGTGTGGCATAATGATAATTACAAACAGTTTCGCAGGGAACTAATGACCAGCCGCAAGAACATCGACATCTGCGCCAACTGCAGCGAAGGTTTAAAAGTGTGGGAAGAATAACCTTCACGATCTTGCGGCAACTATTTCACCTCATTTCTTTTCTCACTCATCTCATTCTCTTGCTCCAGGCAACCTGCTGAGAGTTTTTGCCGTGTATACTTGTTCAGAGTACAGCTATTCACTAATAAGTATAAAACTATTCAAATGAGAACGCTAGTATCACAATCAGCAACGCTATTGATTTGCGCAGCATTTCTTTTTTCCTGCAAAAAAGATAAAAATGATGGACCAAAAGTTACAACAGTAAAAGAGTGGACCCTTCCGTTAAGTGCAAAAAATGAAAACCCTGCACCAGCTGGCCGAACTGAAACAGGCACGTTTATATTACGTGTCATGAGTGATAATTCTGTTCAATATAATATAACGGTTAATGGTCTTGCCGCAGGCGATGCGTTAACGTTGTCACATATCCATACAGGCAATCCGGGAGTGAACGGCGGGGTTATTTTAAATTTTGCTCCAACATTTAGTGGTAGCACTGCTTCGGGCTCGGTGGCAAATGTGCGCCAGACTTTACTCGACAGTTTAACCGGTGGCACTGCTGAATTGTATGTAAATGTTCACTCAACACAAGTTGGCAGTGGCTTAGTGAGATCGCAGATAAACAGCACCATTCAATGGGCACAAGATATTGTTCTTTCCGGAGCGAATGAAATGCCTGCTGTAACAACAACTGCAACAGGTATTGCACGTTTTCGTTTAACTACTGACGGTAAATTGTTTTATGTTGTGAATGTGACCGGTTTAGGAGCAGGCGACGGCACACTTACAGCCGCACATATTCATAACGGTGCTGTGGGTGCGAACGGATCTGTGTTAATTGGATTAGCAACTAGTGCTGCAGACTTTGGTGTAGATAAACAGCGGCAACTAACTGACGTGGAAAAAGCCGGCATCGATGGCACAGGCGCTTTATATGTAAATGCTCATTCTAGTATTTATACCGGCGGCATTGTAAGAGGCCAGATCAGGTAACAAATTTCATTTCAAATTTAAACCGGGCTAGGCCCGGTTTTTTTATGCCTGGAATTGATTGCTGTTTTTATTTGTAATTTCATTTCATGGCATCATTCAGTAACCGTTTACGACAGATCATTCTCTTAGTTGTTCTAATTGCTCTCGGTTTATTACTTGTAAGAGAGCTTTATATTTTTCTGCCGGGTTTCCTTGGCGCTATTACTCTGTATATTCTCAGCCGGGGTTGGTATCGTTATCTTGTTAATGTAAAAAAATGGAACAAAAGTTTAGCGGCCACAACTTTTATGCTCGGCTTTCTGGTGCTGTTTGGATTGCCGGTGTACTATATCATCAATTTACTTTCGCCAAAAATTACCGAGATATTTGGTCATTCCGATGAAGTAGTGCAAGGCCTGAAATCTGTTTCAGCACAAATAAAAGAATGGACCGGCCAGGAATTATTTACTGATCAGAATGTTGCTGAAATGCAGAAACGTGTGGCGAATTTTTTCCCTGCGTTTTTGAACAGTACTGCTATGATACTTTCAAACCTGGCCATGATGTTGTTTGTTTATTTCTTTATGCTCACGAATGGCAAAACAATGGAAGCATCGTTTGATTATTTTTTGCCGCTGCATGAAAAGAACATTGATATACTCGCCAAAGAAACAATCAGTGTTGTTAGAGCAAATGCTATTGGTATTCCGTTGATCTCTTTTATACAAGGCATATTTGCTATGCTCGGTTACTGGATATTTGGCATAAATGAATTTGTGTTATGGGGTTTTATTACAGGCGTGTTCGCCTTCTTTCCCATAGTTGGTACAACGTTGATTTGGGCGCCGCTGGTAGTGTTCCTGTTTTCGCAAGGACATACAGGGCAAGGTATAGGTTTGCTGATTTACAGTTTACTCATCACTGGTAATGTTGATTATTTCGCCCGTATTACGTTAATGAAACGATTGGGTGATGTACATCCTTTGGTTACAGTGCTAGGTGTAATTGTTGGTTTAAGTTTATTCGGATTCTGGGGTTTTATCTTCGGTCCGCTACTCATCAGTTATTTTATGCTGTTGTTTAAAATTTATACCAATGAATTTGGATCAATTAATCCGGAAGCAAATCCAAAAGATATTGAAAGTACTGGCTAAGAGTTTGAAAGAAGGGAAAAGAGATGAAAGAGAAAACACCAATTTATTTTTGTGCATATCGATGAATTAACTAACCTAGTAATTAATCTCTGTATTAAAATTCATTCACGCATTGGGCCGGGTTGCTTTGAAAAAGTTTATGAAGAGATTCTCTACTACGAATTATTTCAAGCGAATATAAAAGTTGAACGACAACTGTTGTTACCTATCATATATGAAGAACTAAACATCAAAAGAGCATATAAGCTCGATCTATTAGTTAACGACATGCTCATCATTGAACTAAAATCTGTACATCCGCTTCCACCTGTTTATTTCAATCAACTCCAGACGCATCTTGTTCTCACCAACTTAAAACATGGATTACTGTTAAATTTTAAGGTGCCGCTCATGAAAGATGGTATACACAGGATTTTTAATAACAAAGGGCGTGAAGCCATATAAACCTTTTTTCTTCTCTTTTACTTTTTTCTCTCTTTTAACCTCCTAGTTCTGCATTTCTCTGATCCATTTTGAGATCAATGCCATTCCTTCTTTATGAATACGGTTGCGGCCAAGTTCAGGCATAGCAATACCTACATCAGTACTATTCATGCGATACAATAAAAATGATTGATTGGGTTTACCCGGTTCAATAGCATATTTCAAACTGCCACTTCCTCTTCCTGCAGCAACAGGTGTTTTAAAAATGCCAAGTGCTGTTTGATTTGTTGTGTGAATATCGAGGAACATTCCAGAAGTGCTTGCCGGACCGTTGGCGTTATGACAATGTCCGCAGTTGATATCAAGATATGCTCTTGCACGATCGTTAACTGTGCCGCTTTTTTCATCATCCCATTTTGCATTAGCAGGAATTCTTGTAGAAGGCAAATCGATCATGTTATGCTGTTGCCAGTATTGTAATTGATTTTGTTTACCGCTTTCATAAACGTAATCACCATTGAGGTGCCGTGCAGCAATGCCAATCGGTACAATCGTATCTCTGCGGCTATGGCAACCTTTGCATTGCGGTTGGTTGGGAACTACGTATTTCGATTTTATTTTCTTTCCAGCTGCATCAATGTATTCAATCGTTGTAACATCGCCGATGGGTTCAAACAGAGCCTCCGTTTGTTGTTCGTTCCAGAGGTATTGATAAGTATGCCAACCATCCTGCACATGCACCAGCAAACGTGTTTCAATGATTCGTCTTCCAAGTTCCGGTTTACGAACGTCATGATAGAAATAAAAATTCTTGATCAATACTGTACCCAAGGGCATTTCAAATACATTGTTTGCATTATAGCTGATCTTTTTACCTGCAGGTAATTTTATGAATCGTACTTTCTCAGCATAGTCGCTAAACAAAGGAGTAATAAGATCGTATAGAATAATACCGTCTACAGGTTGCAGTTGTTTGAGTTCACCTTTGAAGAAATTGTATTCGCTGAGATTTTCATGAAACTGAAAATAAGGATCGCTCTGTTTGTTGTTGAATGCCAAAACAACAAACATGCAGGTTAACACAACTACAGTAACGATCAGTTTCTTCATGGTTCGAAAGTAAAATATTTATCCTGTCACCCCGACGAAGGAGGGATGTGCCCGGCTTTATAACACTATTCAACAGATTCCTCGTTCCCCGGAATGACAAAAACAATCATCAATTCTTCAACTCAACCTTTGGCACAGCACTCAATGTGCAATCATGCTTTGATGCATCACGACTGATATTCTTAAAGCCATTCTCTGCATCAAGGTTAGCAAAGCTTTGATTGTTATTGTTTCGTATACAAATCTCAGCGGGGTTTTTTATATCAACAATGCCATCGTATTGAATATGAGGTACGTTCTTTCCGAATCTTAATTTGAAACGGTACATCTTTCCCATCCTGCCTTTGCCCGTTGCCCTCACAGCTTCACGTTCATAACTGTTATTAAAAATATTGATCTGCGTTGGATATGGATAATAACTGCTGTCCTTAATTGGATTTTCAGTGATGTAATAACTCACAACAGCTGTACTTGCAGTGATGTTGTTGATGATCTTATTCTCAAACACATCAACATGATTTGTAGCAAGGATCATTACACCAGTTCCCTGTGGCACTTTGCCCACAATATTTCCCTTTGGTGCAAAGTTGATATGATTGTTGTGATGTACATTGTTTCTGAACACACGCACATAACCGCCTTTCTTTTGTACAAGATCAGGCAGGTCAAAAATTAAAATACCTCCTGTGTTATTGGTTGCTTCATTGTCATACACATCAGCATACAACGAATTTTCAATTTCAATACCGGCAACATTTTCTGTTGCTTTTGAATTACGCACAATGATATGGCTGCTTTGTCCCACATAAATACCGGCATCACTTGCTCCACGTGCTTCGCAACCGTCGATCAATACATTAGTGCATTGCACTGGATATAAACCATAAGCACCATTCTTACTGTTGGCACCTCTGGTCCATTCTGCTTTTACATGTTTAAAAGTTATTCCATCAACATATTGCGTTTTTACTGCATCACCTTTGGTATCCTGCACAGTTACATCCTGTATCGTAATATTTTTTCCATTGGTCACTTTTATTCCTTCGGCACCACTTACCTGGTTGGTAAAGTTGAGAATGGTTTTATCCATCCCCCTTCCTTTAATGGTTACATTCTTTTTTCCATCGAGCCACAAACTCATGTTAAGTTGAAAAGTTCCTTCCGGCAATTCTATAACAGAGTTGTCGGCTGCGGTTACAAACTGTCGTTGCATTTTCTTTTCTTCTGTGTCCTGGGAGAAAGCAGTTGCAGTTGAAACCAATAAACAGGCAGTAGATAAAAAGCGTAATTGGCGAAGCATAACAAGTAGATAGGTTAAAGACAAATTACAAATTCTTTTCACTGCATGAATGGCTTTCGCTAACTTTCATTTCCTAAATAATTTGCTATGTCATTCAACGGAAAAACAGTTTTTATTACCGGTGCATCAAGAGGCATTGGTAAAGCCATGGGTTTAAAACTGGCGAAAGAAGGTGCCAATGTTGTAGTTGCTGCAAAAAGCGTGGAAGAAAATCCAAAACTCGGCGGCACTATTTTTTCAGCTGCTGATGAAATGACTGCAGCAGGTGGCAAAGGACTAGCCATTCAACTTGATATCCGTTTTGAAGAACAGATACAGGCAGCCGTTGAACAAACTCTGTCAACATTTGGTGGTATTGATATACTCATCAATAACGCATCTGCAATTTCTCTAACACCAACAGAACAAACAGAAGCAAAACGTTTTGATCTGATGCACAGCATTAATGTTCGTGGTACTTTTTTAATGACAAAGGCTTGCATTCCGCATTTACGCAAAGGAAAAAATCCGCATATACTTACGCTTTCTCCTCCTGTTCATTTAAAACCAAAATGGTTGGCGGGTCATATTGCATATACACTTACCAAGTTCAATATGAGTATGATGACGCTTGGCTGGGCCGAAGAGTTGAAGAAAGATGGTATTGCTGCAAATGCTTTGTGGCCTCGTACAACAATTGATACTGCCGCTGTTCGTAATTTATTAGGTGGTGAAGCATTAGCGAAGATGAGCCGTACGGTTGATGTATTGGCTGATGCTGCACATCTTATTCTCAGCAAACCATCAAACACATGCACCGGCAATTTATTTATTGATGAAGATGTCTTTGCTGCGGAAGGTATTACCGATTTAAGCAAGTACAGTGTTGTGCCGGGTGGTAAGTTGTTTACGGATTTATTTGTTGATTGATGCCACAAAGACACGAAGACAGAAAGAAACACAAAGAAAACTGATTTTTGCTTTTCTCCTTTGTGCTGTTTTGAGGCTTAGCGTCTTCGTGGCAAAAAAATGAAATACCTATTAATACTTCTGTTATTCGCAGCCTGCAAAACAAAGCCTGCTATGCAAAACGATGCAGTTAAAATACATGCCTTCCGATTAAAGCCTGGACAGGATCTGAAACAGGAGATTATTTCTTATGTGCAAACACATAAGATCGAAGCTGGTTGGATCGCTACTTGTGTAGGGAGTGTTACCCAATACAATCTTCGCTTTGCCAATCAGCAGGATGGTAATAATGCAACCGGTCATTTTGAAATTGTAAGCCTTGTCGGAACTGTAAGCATCAATGGCTCGCACCTGCATATGAGTGTGAGCGACAGTACAGGTAAAACAATCGGCGGGCATTTACTCGACAGCAATCTTGTTTACACTACTGCTGAAATTGTTATCGGCGAAGGAAAACAATTCATCTTTACAAGAGAGAAAGACGGCAGCACGCCATGGGAAGAGTTACAGGTAAAACCGAAACAGTAAACATGCTCAGCCGTTTGCAATTCATCAGTCTTTTTTACACTGCAGCATTATTGCTGTTTACAGTTTACTGGGCAAATTATTACGATGCATACAGTGGACACTCAAAAGGTGAAGAGTTGTTCACTGCATTGGTCGTGTTTGTATTGATTACATTTTTCTATTTCGTGGTGTTGCAAGTTTCCGTTAATAAAAACAACTGGGCACTAGCCCTGCTTCTTCCTGTCATTAATGCTATCATTACCTTTCTTATTACTGTAGTAGTATTGTGGCTGGGTTCTTTTGATGGAAATCCGAAAGAAGATATTTTGATATTCGGAATTGTTTATACGTTGCTTTCTTCAGCGATAGGATTGCTATTGTGGAAGAAAACAGAATAAAAAAAACCGGAGATTATCACTCCGGTTTTTTATTATACATCTCATTCATTTACTTCATCACATCCTTCGGAACTTCTCTTTCCAATAAGTTTTTATAAATAAACAGTGCTATTTCATTTTGCGAATGAAGATTTTGATTTCCTCCCCAGCCATGTCGGCCACCGGGGTAAAGCATAAACTCAAAATGCTTTTTCTTCTCTTGTAATTTCTTTATCAGTTGCATACTGTTTTGCATGTGCACATTATCATCCATTGTACCATGATAAATGCGCAACAGACCCTTGTACTGATCAAGATAAGTATACACTGAAGAAGATTTGTAACCTTCAGGATTTTCTTTCGGCGTATCCATAAAACGTTCGGTGTAATGACTGTCATACAAACTCCAGTCCGTAACGCTTCCACCTGCTAAACCATGTGTAAAATAATCGGCGCCATAAGTAAGTGCATAAGCACTCATATACCCACCGTAGCTGAAACCGCTGATGGCAACTTTGTTTTTATCAACGCCTGCATTTTCAATTAGCCATTTTACAATGGTGATCCAGTCTTTCATTTCCCAGTAGCCAAGGTTGCGGTGCATATAGTTCACACCTTCTTTACCAAAGTGGCCGCTTGCACGGTGATCCATCGCCACCTGTATCATCCCTTCTTTTGCCCACCATTGTTGTTGCATATTCAATGCCCAGCCATCAGTTACAGTCCCTGCATTAGGACCACCATAAATGCTGATCATTACAGGATACTTTTTATTCTTGTCGTAGTTCGCAGGCCATACAATACGTAATGGCAGATCGTATTTGCCATCTTCACTTTTAACACGCAGCAATTCGGTTTTTGCGATTGTAGTTGTAGCAAATGCCTCACCGGCTGCAGTTCCTAATTCACGAACTACTTTGCCTTTGTTGTTCACCACAGCCATCACATCAGGTGTTGACACATTTGAATAGCTGGTAACAAAATGTGTACCCATTGGCGATACACGAATATTACGATGTGTGAATTCACCAAATGTCAGGCGCATTAAACCACTGCCATCAAATTTTACTTTGTACAGATCAAAACGGGCGCTGTTGTCTTTACGGCAAGTGAAATAAACAATTTTGTTTTTTTCATCCACAAGATTTACAGCAGTTACAGTGTAAGCACCGGTTGTGATAGCGTTGATGCGCTTACCGCTCATCTCATGCAAATACAAATGATTCCACCCTGTGGCGTCGCTTTGCAAAATGAATTGCTTGCCATTTTGCAAAAACGTGATTCGATTCTGGTCGTCAAGATCAACCCATGTTTTTTGTGTTTCATCATAGATTACTTTCTTACTGCCATCAGCCAAATTCATTTCATACACTTTCAGGTTATCCTGTGTGCGTGGCATCCATTGGATCCACAATGCACTGCCGTCGGGTTTCCACAAAGGCATACCAAAATACTGATCATCCTTTTGGTTAAAGTCGGCCCACACCGTTGCACCACCATCAGGATTTACCACACCAACTTTTACTTCCGGATTTTTATCGCCTGCTTTGGGGTAGCGTGTGCGTTCAATAAAACCATGCTGTCCTTCTTCGCTGTAAATCGGGAACATTGGCACTTCATGTTCATCCATCCGCATGTAAGCGATCTTCTTGCTATCAGGACTCCACCAAAAACTTTTATAACGGCTTGCACGACCAAGAATTTCTTCGAAATAGACCCAGCTTGCATAACCATTTAAGATCACATCACTACCGTCATTGGTGAGCTGTGTTTCTTTTTTTGTATTGAGGTTGATGCTGTAAAGATTATTGTTGCGTGTAAAGGCCACGTATTGTTTATCGGGCGAGAGAACAGGATTTTTCTCTTCATCATTATTATTGGTCAAACGTGTTTCTTCGTTTGCCATTTTTAAAAACAGGTCCTTTTCTTTGTAAATGATCTCAGGCACCACCACCATGATATGCATATCGGGCGCTTTGTAATCAGTTTCTTTTCCTGTTTTAATGTCGTGCACATATTGTTTTCCTTCTCTCCGGATGACGAAACTGTTTTCGCCTGCCCATTCTACAAATTGTGGCAAGGGTTTCGTGACTTTTTGTGCTGCTCCTTTGAGCATTTGTTCAGTAGTTAAAGCTGTTTGTGCCGATGCAGCAAATGCTGCTGCTATAAACAGCGCAAGAAATCCATTTTTTCGCATGCGTGATTTTTTTAAGGGAATGAAGATAATTTTTTTGTTGAGAGTTTATTACTCATTTGGATGAATGGAATAAAAAAGCCGCAGCTGAAATCAACTGCGGCTTTGAAATGAGTTATCGACTATTTTTTCTTCCCGAGATTCACCTGTACACCAAAGTTGAGATTAAGGCTTCCCTCTGAATGCTTGATTTGTTTCAAATCTCTGTTATAAGTTAGTTGTGAAAACAGGCCGATTCTCGGCGATACAAACCAGATAATGCCTGCTCCTCCACCAGCATTCCAGATTTCAGAATTGTAACCTTGTGTATTACCATTAACAAATTTTGTTTTTTCAGATATCCAAGTATGTGAAGCCTCTAACGTCAGGTATGGTCTAACAGATTTTTTGCCAATATAGTACTTCGAATATGCTTGTATTCCATAGCGGTTGGACATGCCCTTTGTAATATAACCGGACATTCGACTTCTTGTCATTCCAAATAAAACACCTGCTCCAACTTCCCAATTGTCTATTACAAAAAATCCAACATTAGGATTGACTTCTATAGAGAAGCTCTTGATTAAACCGTTTGAAATATTGCTGTGCTGCCCGCCACTATTACTTCCAAATAATCCATTAATGTTAATCGTTCCTTTTTCTGTTTGTGCATTAGCTGCAGTCCACAATGATAGTAGCAGTGTTGTTAAGTAGAATATTTTCATGTGTTATAATTTTTGAGCAAAGAAACCTGCAGACACTGTTATAAAAAACCAAACATGATGAATGATGATTTCTTTTAACATATGTAAAATAAAAAACCGCAGTTGTTCCCAACTGCGGCACACTTATTTGAATATTGTAGTTCCCAAGAATAAACTACAAACCATAAATTGAATACTATTCAGCTGTCTTCTCCGGTCTCATCATGGGGAATAACAATACATCCTGTATAGAAGGTTGATTCGTCATCAGCATCACCAAACGATCGATGCCAATACCAATACCACTTGTTGGCGGCATACCATATTCCAGTGAACGTAAGAAATCATAATCAATGAACATTGCTTCATCATCGCCACGTTCTTTCAACTTCACCTGGTCTTCAAAACGCTCACGCTGATCAATAGGATCATTCAACTCGCTATAAGCATTCGCTACTTCTTTACCGTTGATCATTAATTCAAAACGTTCTACCAGTCCGGGTTTGCTGCGGTGCTTTTTTGTAAGTGGACTCATCTCGATCGGGTAATCAATAATGAATGTTGGCTGAATACATTTTGCTTCACTTGTTTCACTGAACAATTCGTCAATAAGCTTTCCTTTACCCATGGTAGCATCAACATGAATATTGAGTTGCTTGCAAACTCCACGCAAACCTTCTTCATCCATTTCGCTTACATCAATGCCTGTGTTTTCTTTAATTGCATCAAAAATAGAAATGCGTTTGAACGGTGCTTTAAAGCTGATGGTTTTATCGCCCACCTGCACATCGGTTGTACCGTGCAATGCAATGGCAATACGCTCTATCAATGTCTCCGTTATATTCATCATCCAGAAATAATCTTTATAAGCCGTGTACCATTCGAGTACTGTAAACTCTGGATTATGTGTGCGATCCATTCCTTCGTTACGGAAGTTGCGGCTGAACTCATACACCCAATCGAACCCACCAACAATCAAACGTTTTAAATACAACTCATTTGCAATTCGCATGTACATGGGTACATCCAATGCATTATGATGTGTAGCAAACGGACGGGCAGCCGCACCACCAGGAATAGTTTGTAAAACCGGTGTATCAACTTCCAATGCACCGTGTTCATTTAAATATTCACGAATGGTGTTGATAAGAACAGTACGTTTTACAAACGTGTCCTTCACCTGTGGATTAATAATAAGATCCGCATACCGCTGACGGTATTTGAATTCAGGATCAGTTACAGCATCAAAAGTTTGACCTTCTGCCTCTTTCACCACCGGTAAAGGTTTCAATGATTTTGTAAGAACAGTGAGTTCTTTTACATGTAAACTGGTTTCGCCGGTTTTAGTAGTGAACACATATCCCTTCACGCCAATGATATCGCCAATGTCTAATAATTTTTTAAACACCACATCGTACAATGTCTTGTCTTCACCGGGGCAAATATCATCACGACGAACATACACCTGCAAACGACCATGACTATCCTGTAATACAGCAAAGCAAGCTTTACCCATATCACGCACACTCATAATACGACCTGCAATGCAAACATCTTTGTACTCTTCTTTGGATTCTTCGTTAAATCCAGCTTTAATAGCGGTTGAATAATGCGTAACCGGATATAACGGTGCCGGATATGCATCGATGCCCAGTTTGTTTAATTCAGCTAATTTTTCTCTGCGGATAAGTTCCTGTTCGCTCAAATGTGTACTCATAACGATTTGGTTGCTGTGAAGTCCTGTTGTTTGGCTTCGTTTTAACAGCCCGCAAAATTACCGTAAGTACAGCAGATGAGCAAAGCAAGTATCTTCGGCACAGAATATGCAACGTTTTGCATTGAAAAACCGTTTAATAATGAAAACAATCCAACAGATGAAGCGAATTGTCCTCTCCCTTACCCTTGCGGTATTCCTGTTAAGTTCATGCGAAGTTTTAAGTCAGTTACCAAGCGGCATACCCGGCGCAAGCGGTGTTACTGAAGCCGAAGCCGGCCAGGGTATTAAAGATGCGTTAGGCCAGGGGCTTGGTCGTGCGGTGACCAATCTTAATAAAACCGATGCTTTTTTTGGAAACGACTTTTACAAGATTTTACTGCCACCTGAAGTACAGAAGGTAGAACGTACGCTCCGTAATATCGGTCTGGGCAAAACAGTAGATAAAGCCATTTTGCAGATCAATCGTGGTGCAGAAGATGCGGTAGGTTATGCTACACCCATTTTTGTAAATGCCATTAAGCAAATGACCATTACTGATGCAATCAATATCATCAGGGGACCAAAAGATGGCGCAACGAATTATTTTCGTCAAAAAACAACAGAGCAACTGATCACTGCGTTTTCACCTGCAGTTAAAAATTCATTAGATAAAGTAGAAGCAACAAAATATTATGGTGACCTGGTGAATGGTTACAACCGCTTGCCCACAACACGCAACAAACTCAACCCCGATCTTACAGCTTATGTAGTAGGCAAAGCAGTTGATGCATTGTTCGACCAGATAGCTAAAGAAGAATTAGAGATACGTGAAAACCCTGTGAAGCGTACAACAGAAATTATGAAGAAGGTGTTTGGTGCTGTATGGAAGTAGGATGATAGTTTAGCAATTAAAAGAGATAAAGAGAGGGGTTGCAGTTTTTGCAGCCCTCTTTTATTATGTATTTTCTATTGGCAAAACCTGGCTTAAAGAAAAACGGGCAATCCTAATTCCAAATTACCAATTTCTTTTTTACTCCTTCCTCTCATTCATCTCTTAGCTCTGTTTTTTACCTCGTCAAACTTCTCCTCATAATCTTCTCTCATTGTTCCCATCAGCCGATCCCAGAATAAAAAGTATAAGCCATAGTTTCCAGTGAAGTATTGGTGATGTTGATTATGTGTTACAGAAGTGTTGATCCATCTGCCGATCCAGGTGCGTTGAAAATTCTTAGGAAATAACTCCCACCCTAAATGGCCGTACACATTGTAAAACATCTGAAACAAAAAGAAAAAAAACAAATGTGCTTTTGTAACAGGAATTGTATAAATAAGTACGATCAGGATGCTTACTTCAAGTACAGCCTCTAACGGATGAAAAGAGAATGCTGCCCATGGCGAAGGATTTGTACTCTTGTGATGTATAAGATGAAAAATGCGGAAGAGCCTGGGATGATGCATGAGCCGGTGTATCCAGTAAAAATAAGTATCATGAATAAGCAACATCAATGGAAAAGCCAGCCAGAAATACAATTGCCTGTGTTGATTGATGTCTTTATAAAACGTAGTTGTCTTTCTTATTTCTGCATGACCAAGAAAAAACCATGGGATAAAAGCAAAAAGAAACATGGTAAAAAGCGAAAAAGAAATTTCACGTTGATAATCCTTTCCTGAAGGAAAACGCAGCTGAATTTTTTTAAACGAAATATGCTTGCGAAGTAAAACATACCACACTAAAAAGGCGAACCCGGCAACAAGAATATAGCGCACCGCAATTACAAGAAAATAACTGATCCATGTACCATCTGGCTGAAGCATAGTATAAAGTTAATGCTTGCTTTATTCGGAATCAGAATAGTTCCGTTTAGATAGTTGATCCTTTTATTTTGATCGGCGCTTTTTTTCATGCCACTGTTTATATTTTGCAAAACGTTCCTTGTCGCCATTAATAACGTATCGCTTTCGTTTGAAAATCTGAAAAAGACTATACCCAAAAAACAATGGTGAAAGCCAGATCAAAAAATTTGCGTCGCCCAAGCCATTATTGAATATGGGTATTACACCCGTAACCATTAAATAAATGACGGCCATTCCTGCAAGTCCCAGTATCAACCCTATCCAGTTAAATTCCCGGTAACGGATGGAAATAATATCGGAGTAAGGTATTTCCAGGGGTTCATAATAACGGCCTTTTCTTGATTCCTTATTTGTTCCTGGCATTACATGAATGGAGCTGTCAGTTATATATTGCAATTGACCCAGTATTATTTTTCCTCCTTTTGTGATCACTTTCACCATGGGGAACTCATCCCTTTCATTCAGGAATGTTGCAGCGGCATTACTTTTTATTACTGCAAGTAAAAAAAACAAAAGGAGCAACTTCGGTTTCATAAGTCGATCGATAACTTGATTGATGGAACGCTAACACGGCTGATGCTATTCTTTTGCATTTGCTGAATCACCTGATTATATGCAGAGAGGGTAAGCGCTTTCTTTTTATTTTTTGCAGAAGAAATAAATAAGGGAATACTTGTTATTGCTGCGGCAGCTCCTACCAACAACAATACAGTGCCGGTATTAATGTTCTTATTTGTTTGATTGCTGACGCCTTCCCCGGTTATACGTGATACAATTATTTCAGCCGTTCCTACGGTAGCACCAGTTACAACCATTGCCGCTCCTGCAACAGATAAGATGGTGCCTCCTGTTAAAAAAACGATTGCTCCTGTTAACTGTCGTTTTCCTTTTAGCTGAAATTGTTGTTTTGTAAGATCAGGAATAGTATCTGCCTGGATGGAAGCGGCAGAAACAGTGTTTATTGCTGTTGCAACAAACAACATGAGAAGTAGCTTTTTCATACACTGAGAGTTGATAGTAGTTGATGATATAACACGGGTTTTATACCGCATCATTTTCAACAGCTAAGCTATTTCGGGTATGAAGCAATTCCTAATCGATGTCTGCCTGAAGCGGAAAGAAGGTTTGCAGTTTTTGCAGAATAGAGGCCAAACGAAAGATCTTTTATGAAAATATGCAATCAACTATCGGCCAGTAATACCTGCCAGGCTTCATTTACTTTTCCGGCATCTAATAACTCCTTTGCATATTTATGCAATTCCTTATCCATCTCATCGGGGTTGATGGAAAAATACTGGATGATATTTGTCAATCGTTCATCGTCAAATGTGGCATCAACTGTTGGATATTCGTGTACGTTAGCCAGTTGACCAAGATTGTTTCCAGTAAGAACGGAACTATTTCGAACGGTTTCAGGCAACGCATCAATACCAATGCCGAGTTGGGTGTTGGGTTTGGCAACGTGAAACAAACTCTGCTCATCAACCTTGCAATACCAATCGCCGCCGAGGCGTGCAATATGATGCAGCTTGCGTTGATCGATCATGCTAGCCTCTGCGTTGAGAATGCTGTCATCCACATGCATGCGCACCACTTCACAAATGACTAAGTTGCCGGCACCACCTTCGCTACCCAGCGGTTTTACTTCCACCACTTTGCATTCCATCTTTACTTTGCTTTCTTTCACCATGGGCGGTTGCACAAGAGTTGCAGCTTCCTGTGTAAAACCTGCTTTCACAAATTCATTAACCTCTTTTGGAAATTCGCAACTGCTGAGACTTACCTGTTGCACCATATCATAATCAACAATGTTGATGACTACTTCCGGAACTTCAAGCACATTTTGTAATGTATGCTTCGTTGTATTATCTCTCACTCTTCTTGCCGGCGAAAACACAACAATCGGCGGATTGGAAGAAAATAAGTTGAAGAAACTAAACGGGCTGAGGTTTACATTTCCTTCTTTATCTATTGTTGATGCAAAACAAACAGGCCGTGGTGCAACAGCATGTTGCAGCCATTGTTGTTTTTGCATGGGAGGCAGTTGTTGAAAGTTGATTAACACAGTTATGGGTTAAAGGTTATGAGTTACGGGTATGAACACCCGGCTGTTTTTTGATCTGTACTTTTTCTTCGGTTAACCTTGTTTTTACTTTTTTCATTAGCTCGCCTATCTGGCCGCCTAACAACCTGGCGTCATCACAAAAAGCTACACCTTCCTTTTCGTCAATAAATTTCATTCGAACTATGAAACAACCATTATTTCCTATCTCATCGCAAGAACCTTTAGCCATTCGAAGAAAACGATAAAAGTCAGGATTGTTGTTATATTCAAATCCTTCAGCAATATTATCCGAAACAGACAAAGCAGCGCTACGTAGCTGATCTTTTAAACTAAAGTCTTTTTGAATAAACTTGTTTGACTCTGCCAGGTTGTAAATCTTTTCAGCAAGGTCTTGTGCTTTTTGCCACACAATCAAATCTTCGAAAAAGGTAATTTTTGCAGTCATAAGTTATGGTTTGGATAACAGGTCATACAAATTAATCAGCACGATTGAATTATACAACCCTTAACCCATAACCTTTAACTCATAACTTCTTCTTAGCGAGTATCGAAAAATCATCTTCCTCTCTCACAATTGTATTACTCAATCGCCCTAAGCCATCAATTTCCATTTCTACAATATCACCCTCCTGTAACCATTGTTCAGTATAATTCGGATCGTTGAGTTTGCCCGTGCCGTTGAGTTCTAAGAAACAACCTGTACCAACAGTACCACTGCCAATTACATCACCGGGAAAAAGATCAACACCATAGCTTGCACGTTCAATGATCTCTGCGAAGGTCCAATCCATATCAGCTACATTACCTGCACTCACCTGTTTACCATTCACCCAGCATTTCATGTTCAGGTTCCAGTTCAACCCAACATGATTTTCTTTTGCAGGTACTACATATTCTTTCAGTTCATCCAATGTTACCAACCACGGACCAATGGCAGTTGAAAAATCTTTACCTTTTGCCGGACCAAGATTCAGCAGCATTTCTTCCATCTGTAAACGGCGTGCACTGATGTCGTTCATGATCATCAATCCACCAATGTATTCATCGGCTTCTTCTGCACGAATGTTACGGCCGTGTTTACAGATAACGATGGCAACTTCTAATTCAAAATCGAGTTTTTCAAAATGATCGGGCATGCAACGCACATCACCGGGACCTTGAATGCTATGATGATTCGTAAAATAAAAAATGGGGTATTGATCAAACTCAGCGATCATATCAACCTTTCGGTTTCTTCTCGCTGCTTCAACGTGCTGACGAAATGCATAACCATCCCTGCAACTCGAAGGCATAGGCACAGGCGCCAACAATTGCGCATCAGCCACCGGAAAAACATTGCCCGGCATTAAACGTCCTTCCTGCACAGCTTTTAAACTTGCATTGGCCAGCTCAAGATATTCATCCCAGTACTGTAAAAACATATTCATGCTTGTTGGCAGATCGGGATGCAGTGTGTCCATATCATATACCATTCCGTTATGAAGAGCCGCTAACTGTTCGTGTTCATCTTTTAAGTAGGAGATCAGTTTCATATTGTCAATCGTTTTGTTCTGATGTGAAGAGGGCAAAGGTAGATAAATCAACAGCACAGAAAATTCATTAACTTGATTGCATGAAGAAGTTTGTTTCCATTGCCTGCATCATCATTGCAATCGTTGCCTTGCAAAACAAACCCGAGCCTGAAACAGCATGGATACGTATCAATCAACTTGGCTATTTACCCAATGGAACCAAAGTAGCAGTTTGGTGCAGTAAGGGTGAGAAGGAAATTAGTAATTGGGAATTAGTTGATGCAGCTACTAATAAAGTTGTGTTTAAAGGAACAGCCGGGAAGAACTTCGGCGCTTACGGACCATTTAAAGAAACACATCGACTCAACTTTTCTGCTTATAAAAAACCCGGGACCTATTATTTAAAAAGCGGTGCAACAAAATCACCAACCTTTAAAATAGCCGATGATGTGTACAAAGGCTCTGCTGATTTTTGTTTACGATACATGCGCCAGCAACGCAGCGGCTTCAATCCTTTTTTGAAAGACAGTTGCCATACTCAGGATGGTTATACGTTGTACGGAGCGGCTGCTGGCTTACCCGACAGTACATTTATTGATGTGAGCGGTGGCTGGCACGATGCCAGTGACTATTTGCAATACTCAACAACAAGCGCCAATGCCACGCATCATTTGCTGATGGCTTACCGTGATTTTTCAAATGTATTTACTGATGAAAAACTGGCGAATGGATTAGATGGAAAAAATAATTTGCCTGATGTTTTGGATGAAGCGAAATGGGGATTAAACTGGCTGATGAAAATGCATCCTCAACATGACTGGATGTTTAACCAGCTGGGCGATGACAGGGATCATATCAGCATGCGCATTCCAAAAATGGACTCACAATACGGAAGAGGTTTTCAACGTCCCGTTTATTTTATCAATGGCGAAAAACAACAGCGTGGAAAATTTTTGAACAATACAACAGGAACAAGTTCAACTGCTGCAAAGTTTGCAAGTGCATTTGCATTAGCACATAGCTTACTGCAGACAGATAGTTTGTTCAGAAAGGGCAGCGACAGGAAAAGTTATTACGATAAAGCGTTTGATGCGTATAAATTCGCTTTGCAAAAACCCGGTGTTACACAAACTGCATCTGTTAAGGCGCCTTATATCTATGCAGAAGATAATTGGGTGGATGATCTTGAACTTGCAACTGCATCCATACACAATATGGTCATTCAATCAAAAGCCGTTGACAATGGTTATTATCTCGTGCTTGCTGTTGGTCATGCAAAAAACGAAAAGATCACACCTTGGCTGGGTGCTGATACAGCAAGTCATTACCAATGGTATCCGTTTATCAATCTTGGTCACTATGAAACCATCAAACAACTGAAAACAAAAACACACGGACCGGGTGCTGGTTACTATAAAGAATTTGTAGAAAGTTTTTGGAACAACAGTGATAGTCTCACCGGCTTTTACAAGGAAGGTATCAACCGTGTATGGAACAAAGCCAGACAAAATGCATTTTACCGTGGCGTTCCTTTTATCTGGTGCAGCAATAATTTGACGGTAAGTTTTGCCATGCAATGTTACTGGTACAGGCAGTTAACCAACGATCAGCAATTTGCAGAACTGGAACAGGCGAATATCGATTGGCTCTTTGGTTGCAATCCATGGGGCACAAGCATGGTGTATGGTTTACCCAATTGGGGCGATACTCCTGTTGATCCGCACAGCGCATTTACGCATCTCAAAAATTATCCTATTGATGGCGGTTTAATTGATGGCCCGGTTTATACCAGCATTTTCAAAAGCCTCATTGGGCTAACACTGTACCAGCCCGATGAATACGAACAGTTCCAAAGTGAGTTAGCTGTTTATCACGATGACTATGGCGACTACAGCACCAACGAACCAACAATGGATGGCACTGCATCACTCATTTACTTATTGGCAGCGATGGAGGGGCAGGCCAGGCCAAAAAAGTAAATGCCTCCGCAGGAGGCTTCCGGTACGATCGTGCTGCAATTATTCGTGGTGATACTACAAAAAAAGAACTCGCCATAGTTTTTACGGGTCATGAGTTTGCAGATGGAGGAACAAGTATCCCGCAAACATTGAAACAACAAAATGTAAAAGCATCGTTTTTCTTTACGGGAGATTTTTATCGCAACAAAAAATTTCAACCCATTATTCAACAGTTAAAGAAAGAAGGAAATTATCTCGGCGCACATTCTGATAAACATTTATTGTACAACGATTGGACCAAGCGTGACAGCCTGCTTGTTAGCAAGCAAGAATTCAAAGAAGATCTGTTGCAGAATTATGCAGAGATGAAAAAGTTCGGCGTCAGCAAAACAGATGCGGCTTTCTTTCTACCGCCTTACGAATGGTATAACGATTCCATTGCTGCATGGACGAAAGAAATGGGTTTGCAACTTATCAATTATTCGCCGGGAACTAGATCAGCTGCTGATTATACCTGGCCGGAGTTGAAGAATTACCAAAGCAGTGAAGTTATCATTCAATCCATTCTCAACTATGAGCAAACAAAACCGGCTGGCTTGAATGGTTTTATTCTTTTGCTGCATATTGGTACTGATCCAAAACGCACCGATAAATTCTATCATCGTTTACCTGAATTAATCCAATTATTGAAAACCAGAGGTTATCAATTCAAAAAAATAAATGAACTATTGAATTGATCTCTGCGAAATCCTCTGCGCTCTCGTTTCTCTCCCGGTAGCTATCGGGATAAATGCGCTTAAAAATTCCGCTTACATTTGCGTTCTATGATTACTTCTATCAACGATTTCAAGAACGTTTTCTTTATTGGCGTAGCAGGAACAGGCATGAGCGCCATTGCACAATATTTAAAAGGCATTGGTAAAGAAGTGAGTGGCAGCGATCGCTATTTTCATCCTGGCGAACCAAATGAAACAAAAGAAAAACTGGAAGCAGAAGGCATAAGTTGCTTCTTACAAAACGGGAAAGGCATAACTAATGAAACAGATTTAGTAGTTGTATCCACTGCAGTAGAAGATACGGTTGAAGAAGTAATCAAGGCCAAGCAACTCAATATCCCGATCATAAAACGTGCAGAGTTACTGGCCATCATTGCAAGAAGCAAAAAAACAATTGCCGTTGGTGGCACCAGTGGCAAATCAACTACCAGTGCTATGTTGTTCGATATATTGCAGCATGCAGGTATACAACCAAGCATTATCAGTGGTGCAGGTTTAACCAGTATTATTAAAGAGGGAAAGATTGGTAATGCTAAAGTAGGTGCAGGTGAGTGGCTGGTAATTGAAGCCGATGAAAGCGATGGCAGCATTGTTAACTATACACCTGAAGTTGGATTGCTCATCAACATTGATAAAGACCATAAAGAGATCGATACACTTATCGAAATTTTTGAGCAGTTCAGAAAGAACACTTCGCAGTTTTTTGTGGTCAATCAATCGCATGCACTTGCAAAAAAATTATCTGCTAATCCTGCACATAATTTTTCTGTTGATGTAACTGATGATGCAGCGTATCATGCAACCGACTTCCTACAAGATGGCTTCAGCATTTCATTTGAAATTACAAATAGCGGAAACTCTACTCACCACTCACCATTCACCATTCACTCTTTGGGCCGCCACAACATGGAAAACGCCCTCGCTGCTGCAACCGTTGCCAACCTTATTGGTGTTCCGTTAAGCACTGCAGCCGAAGCGTTGAAAACGTACGAAGGTATTTATCGCCGTCACCAGATCATTGGACAAAAGAACAATGTATGGCTCATTGATGATTATGCACATAACCCAGCCAAATGTGCGGCGAGTATTGAAGCCTGTCAGCCTATTGCAGAAAAAGTAATCGCCTGGTTTCAGCCGCATGGCTACGGACCAACAAAGTTCCTACGTCATGATTTTGTGGAAGAGATCAGCAGAGCACTTCGTCCGCAGGATGAAATATGGATGAGTGAAATTTTCTATGCCGGTGGTACAGCTGTAAAAGATATTTCGTCCAACGATCTCATCAACGATCTGAAAGCAAAAGGTGTAAATGCTTTTTTTGTTGAAGACCGCAACAACCTGGTTGAAAACATGCGTCCTCATTTTACGGAAAACTGTGTGCTGTTGCTCATGGGTGCCCGTGATCCTTCGCTGGAGCATTTTGCAAAATCGGTTTGGGAGAAGTTGTGACGGATGTGTGATTGGGGAATTGGTTTTTTGATCATGCCTTTTTTTCTTCTGCCTTAAGCCTTATGCCCTTCGCCCTCAGCATTCTCCTAAAATTCTGTTGCATCTGACAACCATCAGCCTTTACTGGCTTGCCGTTCCCCGAATTGGCCTAAATTTGTGCCGCTTACAAAATTTGTAAAAAGAGGCAAACATGAAGATGAATATCGATACGCCAATTCCTATCATTGACGGAACAACAATTACACGTAAAGAGTTTACGGAAAAATATCTGAGGCCACAGAAACCTGTTATTCTCCGTGGTTTGTGGAAACAATATCCTGCTTATGAAAAGTGGACGATGGATTACTTCAAACAGTCCATGGGCGATATAAAAGTGAAATTATTCAGCACCAAGAAAGCCAATCCTAGCGAAACGCTGAGCGTGGCACATGCTGAAATGAAATTCAACGAATATCTTGATCTCATCGAAAAAGAACCCACCGATCTGCGTTTGTTTTTATTCCCCGTATTTAAACACAAACCTGAGCTGCTGAAAGATTTTGGATATCCTAAGATCACCGGCCGCTATATCAAGATACCGTTCATGTTCTTCGGACCGAAAGATTCCGTTACCCGTATGCACATGGATATTGACATGAGCAATGTGTTTCTCACACAGTTTACAGGCAAACGTCGTGTGGTATTGTTCCCTCCCGATCAAAGCGACTTTTTATATCGTCTGCCATTCAATGTGCATGGTTTGGTTGATATTGATAAACCCGATTTTGAAACTTATCCTGCCATGCAATATGCAAAAGGTTATACCGGTTATCTTGAGTATGGCGATACGTTGTATATGCCAAGCGGTTACTGGCATCATATTGAATATGCAGAAGGCGGTTTTGGGTTATCTGTTCGCACTATTGGTGCAAGTATGGGTACTATCTTGACTGGATTATGGAATGTAACCCTCCAGCGTAAGTTCGATGATATCATGTTTAAGATCCGTGGGCAAAAATGGTTCAACTATAAAAAGCAACTGGCTATGAGGCGTGCAGAAAAAGCGATGCAAAAGATACAAGCCACCGCTTTGCAATAATTGCAGATCATATTCTTGAAGAAGGGCGCTGATGCGCCCTTTTTTATTAGCATTGTTTGAGAAAGAAGGTTATTTTTATCATCACTTCAACCATCCACTATGCCCCGTTACGAAAACGGTAATCTCACAATTACGTACACTATCATCGCTATCAATATTGTTGTGTTTATGATCATGGGCTTACAGGGAGCAGGTGTTTTTGAACCCAATGGCTTAGTTCATCTTCGCTGGGGAAGCAACTATGGCCCGCTTACAACCAGTGGCGACTGGTGGCGTTTGTTAACTGCAAGTTTCCTGCACTTCGGTGTTTTTCATCTGCTGTTTAATATGTATGCCTTTTTTTCGGTTGCTGTATATCTTGAACCGTTGCTGGGCAAATTAGAATATCTCAGTATTTATGTTTGTTCTGCCGTGCTTGCCAGTATTGCAAGTTTGTATTGGCATAACGAACCGGTAAACAGTGCCGGTGCTTCGGGTGCAGTGTTTGGAATGTATGGTGCGTTCCTGGCATTGCTTAGTTTGAAATTGATTCCTGTAAAAACAAACCGCTCTTTCCTGCTCAGCATTTTGCTTTTTCTCTTGTATAACCTCATTTCCGGAATAAGGGGTGGAATTGATTTAGCAGCGCACGCCGGTGGTTTACTTAGCGGTTTGGTAGTTGGATACCTGTTTGCATTTGGTATAAAAAAGCAAATAAAGAAAGCAACATTATGGATGGTGCCAGCGGCTATGCTTGTAACAGCTTTTATTGTCGGATTGTACCTGCAACAAAATAAAGTATCAGCAGAAGATCGTTCTCAGCTTCTTCGTGAAATAAAAAATGATAGTTATCCTGATGTAGAGCAATTTCATAATTTGTATGAACAGTTTGTGGCGGTGCAGCACGATGCCTTACAGATCTATCATGAATATGGCGATAATCTTTCAGGTTTATCAAAACAAACACAGGATCAGTTTATGCTGAAACTGGAGCAGGTAAACAGTCTTGCGGACAGAATGCTGAAACTGAATGTAGGTGATGAAATGAAAGAACAGGCAGCCACAGTAAAGCGTTATGTTGATCTACGCAAAAAGGAAATGGAGCTTACTATAAAAATGTCGGAACAACCTGCTAAAACAGATACACTGAATTTGGCAAGAAACGAGGTAAAGAAAAAAATAGATAAGGAACTGTTGAAGCTTGAATAAAAGTAAATAGGGCGGCCATGGCCGCCCTATTTACTTTGAGTGCAATGTTTATGCTCCTCTTTGTGCACCGCCAACATGCTTGCCGGCATTATTTGAACTTTTTGTGTTCGCCTTACCGCCACCCTTTGGCGCAATAAACATCGATGATTTATTACCTGCAGGTGCGTTCTTCTTTTTATCTTTTTTATTCTTTCCCGTATTAAACAACGACATAACAAAAAATTTTAGTGAGTGATGATCCTGTTGCTGGCAACAGGAATGTGAATATACCAATTCTTTGGTTAGTCAAAAATAAGAGAAGTACAATGAAAAGCTAATATCCTTGTTTATCGGAATCGAAACGCAAATCATAAATCCATCATCCGTAATCAGCAATCTCTTTTACTCTTTCCTCTCCTTCAATCTCTTAGCTTATCTTCGTAGGAATGGTAGAAGTTGGTCAATACAATCGTCTTATCGTAAAACGTTTGAAAGATGCAGGTGCCTATCTTGATGATGGCGCTGAAGGAATACTGTTACCTAAGCGTTTTGTGCCCCGTGGTACAAGAGCCGGTGACGAGCTGACTGTGTTTGTTTATCATGATGGGGAAGACAGGTTGATTGCAACTACACAACATCCTACAGCAGTAGTGGGTGATTTTGCATTGATGAAAGTGGTAGGCACAAGTTCGCATGGTGCTTTTTTAGATTGGGGTTTGATGAAAGATTTGTTTGTTCCCAAGAGCAAACAAATTTCCGCTATGCGTTTAGGTGGTGAATATTTAGTGCATGTGTATATTGATGAACAAACGGGCCGTGCTGCAGCCTCGCAATACATTGAACATTTACTCAGCAATGAAGAACTGACAGTAAAAGAAAAAGATGAAGTGGAACTCATCATCTATCGTCAAACTGAGTTAGGCTGGTCGGTGATCATTAACAAAAAACACATTGGTCTTTTATTCTTTAGTGATGTGTTTCAACCGCTCAACATCGGCGACAAAGTAAACGGCACCATCAAAACCATTCGTGAAGATGGAAAGATCGATGTTACCATTGGTAAGCAAGGTTACCAGCGGGTGGAAGATGAGGCAGAAAAAATTCTGCGCCTGTTAGAAAACAGTAACGGCTATCTTCCCTACCACGATAAAAGCGATCCTGAAGAAATCTACAATTTCTTTGGCATGAGCAAGAAGGCCTTTAAGATGACGATTGGCAAGCTCTACAAAGAGAAGAAAATTGAGTTGACGCAGACGGGTATTAAAAAGGTTGAAGAATAGTTTATAGAATTGTCAATTTAACTGCCTTCAATGTTTTCTGTTGCCCGGTTTTGATCACCAGTACATAGTTCCCAGCCTGTAACCTGTTGCTGAATCGTATTTGCTTTGTTTGTCCGGGATTCCACATTAGCAAATTACTTTCTATCAATCTTCCTTCTGTATTATACAAGAGCCAATGATAGCGACCTGCATCAGTGTTACCGAGATCAATTGTCACCATATTAGAAAGGACAGGATTAGGGAATAATTTAAACCCTTCAATCCTTACTGGTTCATCAACTGAAGTAACAACGCCGGTTTTAAGAAGCACGGTTTGTATGTATGCGTTTTCATCAAGATCGTTTAATTCTACACCTGAATTTCTTGCAGCTAGTCTTCCATTAATAAATACAGGCGAGCCTTGCGACGTATAGGCGAAACTGATAATCGAGTCCTTGTAAATGTCAGAACCAAGCATTGTTTCGTTGAAAGGAGAAGCCACCCTGAATACTTTTTTGGCGACAAAATTTGTGTCGAACTGGACAGTAATAGCATCCGACAAACCAGCGTGTGCAACATTTACCGTGTCAATTAAAACGGGGATAAAACTACTTCCTGAAGCATAAAGCATTTTGTTATACGACTTAATAGTAGTAAATGCAAAGTCGGGTTTGTTCTCATTTTTAGAATATAGAATCCGGTGTTTATAATAGTTTAAAGCCGTGTCAACCCCCAGCATAAAACGAACCTGGCTATTACTGTCAGGAATGATCAGGCTGTTGTTGAAATAAATGGAGTCTTTCGAATTAACTTTTCCAAGTAATAAAAACAGCTTATTACCTACTTGTGCACTTGTTCGGTTAATGCTGTTTAATGGACCAATGGTTGCAGAACCAAGCACACTGGTAAAGTTTGTGTTTGTGGCTAATAAGTATAGCTTACTGTTTATATTCGTTTGTTGTGGGTTGATGATGGAATAATTGAAGGCAGCATTTATTCCATTATTAAAAAGAAACGAATTTCCTGACGAGCCCTGGCTGATGTTGCTTATCCATAGAACTCTGAAGCTTTTGCTTAACGTATCAGCAATAACATCGGTGAGTGACGAGAAAGAGGTATTTGTCGACGCTGAAAACTTAACGGCATCCATAATAGTGCCCGAGGTGTCAATTCGGGCCACATAAATTCCTCCAGCGTTGGTAAATGATTTGCCGGGAACAACAAGGCTGATCGAAGTTGCTGCACTTACTACAGCCATGCTTCCATCAGAAAAAACATCGAACATAGGTGCTGCACTGAAAGGTGGAGGGAGTAGCAATACCTTAAACTTCCCGTTTTTATCAAAGATCAAAAATCCAGTGCTTTGTGGCGGAACAGCATTAATAAAATAAACACTTGTGTCAATACGCATGTAATTGTTTGCACCGCTGTTTCGTGGACCTACTAATGCAAACGAAACATAAATCTGTTCGTTTCTTGATGTAATTTTTTGAATCACAAAATTCGCAAAGCTGTGATTTAATCGCTTATACCAACTCACCTGTTCTTTGTTGTTCATGCCAACAAAAAACAGATCACTTTTTGCCAGGTTGCTTACAATGTTTAGCGAATCGATATCCAGAGCTGTTCTTCCTTTTGCAAGACCAACAATAGCTTTACTGCCGTCAGAAAAATATTTTACATAGTTGGTGGTTTCGCCCCTGTCTGCATTCGTTTTCATTGCCCCGCTTAGTATATTGAGTGAGGTGTCGATTATCCATGGATTCCAGATATTATCTGCCAGGTGTAGAAAATAAAGCTTGCCTTTTTTATTCGTAAAAAAAGCAGGCGTTACAGTGGGGCTTTCATAAGGCGTATGTTCACCCAGCCACACAACTTTGCTTTCACTTAAATCTTTTCTTGTTTTAATCACAAAGCTTTTGCTCGGCTCGGCGATATCAATTTTTTCTTTCAACCCATATACTAAATCAACCTCCAGAGTTTGAGGAGTAATGCCCTTTACAGGCAAAGCATTATTAGCTCCGGTAATGCGGCCACGGAAATAATAATAATTACTATCTGCTGTTGCATGACTTAAACCCACTCTATGAACGAACCCGCCTATTCGCTGAATATTCAAAGGCTTCACCTTGGCCGTTACGAAATTTGTGTCCATCACTACCAGCACACTCTGATCGCCAACGGGGACATTAAAACCATCAACATTATAACTTCCGGTATTACCTGAACCCGCCAGAATCATATACAGGGAGTCGCCTTTTTCAGATATGGCAAACCCATTGTTTTCAATCCATAAGTTATAACCATAGCCTTCCCCATTTGGATTAAGGAGTTTATACTGAAAGTTTGAGAGTGAAGTGTCTGTTTTTATTAGTATTTGATAATTCGAGCGCACAGGAAAATTAATTACTTGCGAAGCAACCTGTATGCTTTCGGTGGTAACTGTGTTCAATAAAAAGATCAATTTGTTGTTTGCAGCAGGTGCAGAACTAATTAAGGTAAATGTAGTTGAGCCCGGCGGTAAAGAACTCAACGTTTTATGCCCTTTAAAATTTCCAGCGGCATCGATAAAAAGAAATAATGTTCTATTTAATGCGGCAGCATCATCTACCAATGATTCTTCGAAGTAAAGTGCATTGGAAATGTTGGAACTTTGTATACCGCTAACATAAAGAATATCTGACGAGGGCATAAGCTTTGGAAACGGGAGAGAGTTTTTTCGCACCCAATTAATTCCGCCTGCGATGGTATCGATCTTTAAAATAAGTGATGTAGGGGTTGTTGAAGAATAAATATTATAGGTGACATCATCAATTTCTGTTGTTTGATAGATCATCATGCTCAAATAGAGTGATCCTTTATGAAACACAAAGCTTGAAAAAAGCTCGGACCCTACGTCTCCAATTTTTTTGCTCCATACTACTTGGCCATCGGCATTCGTCTTTACGACAAATACATCCTCACCTCCATTACTTGTGAAAATTGTTTGATTGTTGATTACAAGTGCACCTTTAAATGTGCCGGCATAATAAATATTCCCGGCACTATCTGTAGCCTGCGCCTGCATTTGCGAGAATGGCTCCTGGTAGCCCAATAGTTGATTCGATAATGTTTGGCTGAAAACTGAAACAGAAATAAAAAAAGTGGCAATAAAAAGGGTCAACTTCTTCATGGAATCGGCTTATGGAATACTAAAAGTAAACCATTCACAAAGAAAAAAATGGATCATGAGATTCAAAAGCTCAACCTGCAACCTGCATTTTTTTTTCTGCAGATTTTAAAAAACTGTACAGTAACACAGTTGTTGAAACGGGCACTCATTTATAATTAAAATCTGCACACTAAGAAAGCGTCAGTCTCAACTCAACTAATCTAAATGCCCGAAAAAAATATTGAAAATTTTAAAAAAAAATTTAGCAACAGTCTTACACCGCTGCCGATTCACACACATAAGTAGGCACAATACCCGTTGCACGAATCCTTGTTTCCGCATCATCGGGCAAAGTGTTACCCGATAGTACAAGTACTGTATCCAATCCGAATTTATTTCCGCCCAGTATATCGGTATGCAAAGTATCGCCCACCATTAAAATATCTTTTTTGCTGATGGGTGTTTTGTTTCGTTCACGCAACATGTCGTAAGCGAACATAAACATCTGCGAATCGGGTTTTCCAAAGCGAATGAATTTTTTGCCGACAATACTTTCAATCATGGTAGCTACACCGCCAATTGCAATTGATACATCGTTACTTCCAGTAACAGGATAAATATGATCGGTATTGGCAACAATGGCAGGAATAGTTCGCTTACGTAAAAGATTCACCGTGCGGTTCAGATCATCAAACCAGTTAAAGCCTTCATCATCCAATAACACTAATGCATTTACTTCATTGATGTTGTATTGCGTGATAGCACTTACGGGCAATGTATGCAACCCTGAACTGTCAATATAATGTGCAGAGCTTTCAGTACCGAGGTAAGCAACAATACCATCATTCACTTTCAGATCAAGATATTCTTTCGCCAGCATGCCCGATGAAATGATACGATCGTGTTGAATAATATCTAATCCTATACGGTGATAACTTTCGGCCAGCTGCATGGGGCTTCTCGACGCATCGTTTGTAACAATAAAATATTCTTTGCCTTGTTGCTCGAGATATTCGAACGTTTTATCCATGCCGGGAATCAAGCCATTATAACTTTTAATTACGCCAAAGGCGTCGAAAAAAATTATTTTGTATTTATCCACCACCGATTTAAAGTCCTGAACCGAAAACATGCCGTTGTTGATTTTAAGTGTATTGCTTGCTGAGTTTCTTAGTCGGTGTTTCTTTTATTTTCAATGCCTTGATCAGTTTATCAGCATCAAAATCACGATCAACTGATGGGAGATAAATATCAAAAGCTTCTGCTCTTAGTTTTTTTGCATACTGTTCGCTGAAAAAATAATTACCGTCTTTGATCACATAATTCAATACAAAAAAGCGATAGCCTTCCTTCAGGAAACGAAGTTCATCAGCCGTTAATGGATTTACCTTATGATATTCTTCAAGGAAGATGATAAAACGATCTTCCATCATGGTGTTGATATAATAGCTGAACACTGTTCTGTCGCCTGCATCACTAACTACCCGACTGAAGAAATAAAAATCCATCATACGGCTGCTCATGCGGAACCAATCATAATCCCAACGTGAATACAACTCGAGTTTGTCGGTAACGGAAAAGTTGCCGATGTTCCAATCGATAAAAACAGGAATCGTTTCAAAGGAGGCAGCATTTGTTTTCAACCGATTCTTTAAAAACAACTCGCAATGGTATTTGATCATGTCGGCCTGTGCCCTTGTGCCAAACTGTTTTTCATCTGCTTCCACCTGCTCCATCAACGTATAAATATCGGTGCGAAGTGTTTTGGATGATTTAGGTAAATTATTCCGAAGCTTCGAACAGGCTTTATGAAATCGTCCGATCTGTTGTCCAAACCTTCGGATCAGCTTTTCATCTAATCGTTTGGGCAATCGTTGCATTACACGAACAGGATTATAAAACACCACCCATGCATCTGTTTTCTTCGTTCGGTAATGATAAGTGTAAACCCGGTTGTTTTTTAATAACGATTTTGCCAGCAGGTTTTCAAAAGGATATAACAGGTTGTTTGAAAGCGTATGAATAATGCGATGATCTTCCTTAAAATGTTCGTATTTACCAAAGAAAGAAAGCTTGGCGATCACAATATCTTCATCTTCGAATGTGATACGGTAAACATGATTGGTACTTACCATTGCACTGATCTCTTCGATATGTGCAATCTTTTTAGTTACATCATATCCTTCCCAGGCTTTATGAATAATTTTTAATGTTTCAGTCATAGTTGTTCTGCAAATTTTGCCACTAAGGCGCTAAGCCGCAAAGATATAAGTCAGGCAACAAGGCACAAGAACCAACATCATAAATCCTGCATCCGAAATCAGACATCCTCCTTTTCTCTTTCTCTCTTTCAACCTCTTAGATAATTTCAAAATATCTCTTCAACTCCCAATCAGTTACCTGTTTATTGAACTGCCTGCATTCCCACAAACGGGTTTTTGTAAAATGCTCCACAAACTCATCGCCAAATAAATCTTTTGCAACAGAAGAATGTTGCATATGGGTTGCTGCTTCTTGTAACGAAGAAGGCAATACACCATTTTCTTTATCGGCATAACCATTTCCTTTTGTTGCAGAAATATTCAACGGCAACTGATGTTTAATACCGTACAAGCCTGAGGCGAGTGAAGCAGCAATGGCTAAATAAGGATTGGTATCGCTGCCGGGCACACGCATTTCAACTCTTGTATTTTTTATAGTTGGATGCAATACACGAACTGCAGTTGTTCTGTTATCAACTCCCCAGGTAAGAGTTGTTGGTGCCCATGCGCCTTCTACCAAACGTTTATAACTGTTGATGGTTGGAGCATACATTGGTAACACATGTGGCAGGCAATAAAGCAACCCTGCAACGTAATGTTTCATGAGCTCACTCATGTTATCTGCATCTGATTCGCTATAAAAAATATTTTCTTTTGTGGCGGGGTTCCAAAGACTTTGATGAATATGCCCGCTGCAACCCGGCAACTGTTCATTCCATTTTGCCATGAACGAAGCCATGATACCATGTTTGTAAGCAATTTCTTTTACCGCCGTTTTAAACAACACCGCTTTATCAGCTGCAGCCAATGTGTTGTCATGTACTATTGCTGCTTCATACACACCCGGACCGGTTTCCGTATGAATACCTTCAATAGGAATATGAAATTTGTTGAGCTGATCAACAAGATCAAAATAAAAATCACTTTGCAACGATGTACGCAACACAGAGTAACCGAACATACCTGTTGTAAAAGGCTCCGGTTGTACAAACTGTTTTTGTTGCAGGCTGTGCGGACTCTCGTTAAAATTGAACCATTCAAACTCCTGCGCAAATTCAGCATGATAGCCAAGATCATCGCATTGTTTTATTATTTTCTTCAACAAGCTGCGACTACAGGCTGCAACATTCGCTTGACTGAAATCGGCTAAAAAGAAAGGAAGATTATTTTGCCAGGGAATGGTACGAAGTGTGGACAGATCAATATGCGCCTGCCTGTCGGGGTAGCCAGTGTGCCAGCCCGTTAGTTGCACGTTATCATAAGCAGCATCTTTACTATCCCAGCCAAACACCACATCACAAAAACCAATGCCGCTTTCCAATGTATCGAGCAATTTTTGCTTACTGATCACTTTGCCACGCAATACGCCATCAATATCAGCAAATGCAAATTTCACCTGTTCGTGATTGTGCTGCTGCAGATAGGCAATCAATTCCTGTTTCGTCATGTAGTTATCGTTTATGCTGTTTACAAAGTTGTAGTTTCTGAAGGGTATTTCAAAGTGAAAAGATTGATACCAAAAGCTTGTGCATAAGGCTGGCCGGGGATTGAAAGTTTGGGAACGTGATTATTATTGATGGAACTGAACTTTCCGGTTTCTTTATACGTAATTAGTGATATGAAATTGTTGCAATACTGCATACTGATCCTTTCCTTTTTTGCCTGCAGTAAGAAAGCGACCAATACTACAGTAACAACACCTCCTTCGTCAACAACAATAAACACATGGCTGGCGCTTGGCGATTCGTATACTATCGGACAAAGCGTGTCAGCAAATGAACGATTTGCAAACCAAACAACAGCACTGCTGTTGCAACAAGGTATACAGGTTCAAACGCCCACATATATTGCCACAACGGGCTGGACGACCACAAACCTTCAGGCATCCGTCAACTCAATCAACCCTGGCAAACACAGCCTAGTGAGTTTATTGATTGGTGTAAACGATCAATACCAGCAACGGGATACAGCAGGTTACCGCCAGCGCTTTACCGGGCTTTTGATAAAAGCCATTGAACTGGCTAACGGAAAAAAACAAAACGTGTTTGTATTATCCATCCCCGATTATAGTGTTACGCCTTTTGCAGCTTCATATGATACTGCACAGATCAGCAAAGAAATTGATTGGTTCAACAACATCAACCTGCAGGTAACACAGCAGTATGGTTGCCCATATCTTGATATTACTCCATCATCACGTGAAGCCCGTTATAACAGTAGTCTCCTTGCATCTGATGGGTTGCACCCTTCAGGCACGGAATATAAACGCTGGGCCGACAAACTTGCCCCCATGGTAGCGCAGGTATTGAAATGATTAAGCATGTAAGCCTCCGTCTTCTTCTCACATCGAAACCATAATGGCTAACTTACATACCAATGAAGTATTTCAGGCACACTCTTCGTTATACTTAAGCATGGCCAGACCAACACATCGTTACAGCACAAGGAAACAAACAGGAGATTCAAAAGCAAAGATCTCCAAAGAAAGTCTTCGTGAAGCACTTATCCTGTTTACTTATTTAAAACCTTACCGTGGCAAGTTCACGCTTGCACTGGTGTTTATTGCAGTATCAGCATTTACCACCAGCCTGTTTCCATTTCTATTGGGAAAAATGATCGACACCGCTTCACCCGGCGCTGATGTTCCCGGCATCAACACTACTTCGCAATTTGGTTTTAATTTAAAAGATATTACGCTCACGTTAAATCAAACATTGCTACTCATTTTTGCACAGCTTAGTTTGCAAACAGTTTTTTCATTCATGCGTGTGTACCTCTTAACGGCAGCAGGAGAAAATTCACTGGCGGATATGCGCAAAGATGTGTACAGCAAACTCCTCACCATGCCCATGAGTTTTTTCACCGAAAAAAGAGTGGGCGAATTAAGCAACCGCATTTCAAGTGATCTTTCGCAGATACAGGATGCCATATCGTTTACGTTGGCTGAATTTCTTCGGGGCGTTTTTACACTCGTCATTGGTTTGTTTTTTATTTTCTGGATCAGTGCAAAACTTGCACTCATCATGTTAGCAGTTGTACCTGTTATTGCAGTGTTAGCAGTTGTGTTTGGTATGCGCATACGTAAGATGGCACGCAAAGCACAGGATCAACTGGCAGATAGCGGCACCATTGTGCAGGAAACATTTCAAGGCATTTCCATTGTAAAAGCATTCACCAGCGAGTTTTATGAAATTGGCCGGTATGTAAAAAGTATTCAATCGGTAGTGGCTACGTCTATCAGCAACTCACGTTATCGTGGTGCGTTTATTTCATTCATGATCTTTAGTGTGTTTGGCAGCATTGCATTTGTGATGTGGGTAGGTGTGGGCATGATCCATTCAGGAGAGCTCACGTTGGGATCACTCACTATGTTTGTTATTTTCTCCATGTTTGTGGGAGGCACATTTGCAGGCTTTGCCGATATGTTTTCGCAATTGCAAAAAACATTAGGCGCCACGCAAAGTGTACGGGAAATTCTAAGATCAGAAGGTGAACCTGTTGCATTAACCGATATTGAAGTGGAACCGCAACATCGCCTGCAGGGAAATGTTCGGTTTGAAAATGTGGCCTTCAGTTATCCCGGTCGTAAAGATGTGCCCGTGTTAAAAGATCTTTCACTGAGTGCAACCAATGGTGAGCAGATCGCTATTGTGGGACCAAGCGGCGCAGGCAAATCAACTATTGCTTCCTTGCTCTTACATTTTTACGAACCCGATCAAGGCACATTGTTTTTCGATGAGCGACCGGCATCATCCTTTCCTCTTTCGCAACTACGCAGGCAAATGGCTTTTGTTCCGCAGGAAGTATTGTTGTTTGGCGGCAGCATTAAAGAAAACATTGCCTATGGTAACCCGCATGCAAGTGAGGAAGAAATTATGGCCGCTGCTAAAAAAGCCAATGCGCATTTATTTATTCAGCAGTTTCCCGAAAAATATGAAACCATCGTGGGTGAAAGAGGAATTAAACTGAGCGGAGGGCAACGCCAACGTATTGCCATTGCACGTGCCATTTTAAAAGACCCGGCTATTTTAATTTTAGATGAAGCCACATCATCACTCGATAGTGAAAGTGAGCAACTGGTACAGGAAGCATTGGATAATCTGATGAAGGGCCGCACTTCATTTGTGATTGCACATCGTCTTTCCACCATACGCAATGCCGATAAAATTGTACTGATCGATAAAGGTATTGTGTCCGAAAGCGGCACGCATGGTCAACTGATGGCACATAATGGTCTTTACCGCAAACTCAACGATATGCAGTTTGAGTTTGGCATTGTTACACAATCGCCCCCCGTGCAGGAAGAAGAAATGGAAGAGGAAGAATAAGGTCGGCCGGGCTTCGACGGTCTGACTACAGCTCGATTATGCGGTGATTACAATCCGCATTCGCCGCATAGATTGCGGCGAATAATAGCTGATGCGGCGAATAAATCGTATATTCACCGCAAAACACGAAATGGCGGTTTATATTCACCAGTTGACCAATTGGCCACAATTTACCTGGGCCGAGGAGCAAATCAGTCCGTTACTGGTTGAAGCACGGAGACGTCAGGATCGCCTTCTTGGTCGCATGCAAGGATTGGGGTTCAACTTTCAAACCGAAGCAAACCTTCAAACTCTTACCCTCGATGTTCTCAAAACCAGTGAAATAGAAGGCGAACAACTCGATGCAGAACAGGTTCGGTCATCAATAGCCAGGCGGCTTGGCATTGACGTTGCCGGTCTTGTGCCAACAGATCGCCATGTTGAAGGCATTGTGGAGATGATGCTGGATGCCACCCAACAATTTTTTCAGCCGCTATCAGAAGAAAGACTATTCCGATGGCACGCTGCTCTGTTTCCCACCGGTTATAGTGGCATGTACAAAGTCAAGGTTGCGTCCTGGCGGGATAATACAAAGGATGATCCCATGCAAGTTGTATCAGGTGCTGCAGGAAAAGAAACAATACACTTCCAGCCTCCTGATGCAGAGCGGTTGCCACATGAAATGAAACAATTTATTCGATGGTTTAATGAGCACACAACTATGGATCCTGTACTCAAAGCCGGGCTGGCACACATGTGGTTTGTAACTGTCCATCCCTTTGATGACGGGAACGGTCGCATTGCCCGTGCCATTGCTGACCTGCAATTGGCCCGGGCCGACGATTCCTCCAAACGTTTTTACAGCATGAGTGCTCAAATAAGAAAAGAGCGCAAAGAATATTATCATGTGCTGGAAACAACACAAAAAGGATCGCTGGATATTACAACATGGCTACGCTGGTTTATCGAATGTTTTAACCGATCCCTGCTGGCAACTGACGAAACGCTTGCGGCCGTACTTCTGAAAGCACGCTTCTGGGATAAATTCAGCAGTACAGAATTAAATCAACGGCAGCGTATGTTGCTGAATAAATTACTCGACGGTTTTGAAGGAAAACTGAATAGTTCCAAATGGGCGAAGATCAGCAAAACCTCATCCGACACAGCATTGAGAGACATCCAGGATCTTCTTCAAAAAAAGATATTAGTAAAAGAAGTTGGTGGAGGCAGAAGTACCAGTTATATATTGAATGAATTTTAAAGCATCGCTTACTTCTATTCAGGTTGAAATTAATGCACCCCTTCCTTACTCCAGTCCAAAACAGTTTTATCGATCTCAAGATCAATATGGCAATCGTTGCAGTTGTTGATGAGCAGGCGGTACGATTCAACCGCAACCGGAAAATTATTTTTCTTTAATGCCTTACGAATATCATTAATGGCGGGCGCTAGTTCTTTGTTGTATGATTGTTTAAAAGGTCTTACCAGTTTGCGGTGTTCATCAAACTTTCCGGTGAGTACCTGCAGGGTACTGTCCATCCCTTCAAGCAACCAGAGGGCATAGCTTGAGTCTTGTTTTCGCAGGTACAATCCAAGGTTGTCGCTGTACATGGCAAGATCGATCATGTTTTCATCCAGGTCTTTATTATTCGCCACTGCATGGTTGCATTGTACAAACAAACAGGCCGAAACCACAATCACACATACTACCAACAGTGCTTTCATAGTATGAAAATAAAAGCTCTGTTTCAAACAGAAAAACAGTGTTGACTTTCTTTTACCGCCTTTCTTTTCTGCACATCATTCAATAAAAACAAACGGCCCTTAAAAAAGAGCCGTTGCGTTATACTATACCTTCTCGATCATCCTTAACTGTTTTTAATAATCCGGAAGTTTGCCATCATACCCATATCCTCGTGTTCTAACTTATGACAATGCAGGAGGTATAAATTATCCATGCCCGTCATATAGTTCGCTTCACTGTCAAAACGAATCAGCACTTCCACTGTTTCTGCATCTTCCAGTAACACCGTGTCTTTCCAACCGGCTTCCCATGGATATAAACGACCACGACCTCCCGTTCTGCTGATCACCTGGAACGAATTACCATGTATATGCACCGGATGGGGAGCATTGCCATTTGTTTTAAAACGCCAGAGTTCTGTTTCGCCAAAGGGCACTTCCCAATCAACACGGTTCATATCAAATTCTTTTCCGTTGATCTTTGTCATACCGTCAAAACTAAACTCCCGTTCACGCACAGGGTTGCTTAATGGAGTAATAGTCGATAAGTTGGGTGATGGAAAAGTATAATCCAGCACATCATTGCCTGTTACACGAAACTCCAGCAGATCCCAGCCGGCTCTTAAATCACGCAACATGAGTTTGCTTCCATCGCTCAATGTCCGGAAATCAACCAATACATCGAGCCTTTCTGCCGGTGCAATATCCATTCTCGTTTGCTCTGTCATCGTAGCTAATAATCCACCATCATTACCTATCAATTTCATGGCAGTTCCATTACCAAGCGCCACGCCGAAAATGCGGCTATTCGCTCCATTGAGAATGCGGAAACGATACACAGCCCTCTTCACTTCAAGGTATGGACTGCGTGTTCCATTTACCATTGGTATCTGCCCGTTAAAACCCCCAGTTGTTGGCTTGTAAGTAAGGTTGCCGTTTTTATCAAGTGTTGCATCACGCAGCACCAATGGAATTTCAAATTCACCAGCCGGTAAATGAAGATTTACTTCTTCTGTATCACGAATAATAAACGCACCCGCCATACCAAGGTTCACCTGTTTACCTGTGAGCATATGCGGATGAGGATGATACCAGTTTAACGCAGCTCTTTGTTGCACCGTGAAGTTGTAATGATGCGAACCTCCTGTGGGTACATGCAACATCGGTCCGCCATCATTCATGTGATCAACGATCATACCATGCCAATGCGTAATGGTTTCCTCCGGGAGATGATTGATCATCGTTATGTCCACATTGCTGCCGCTGGACGCAACCAACGTTCTTGCCGGGTAATCGCCGTTATATGTCCACACATTACTCAGTTTACCGCCCCCAATATCAGTAGTGGCCGTTTTGCAATCGAGCACTTGTCCGTTAGCGGCAACAACAGCCGGCACTTTCAGTGGGTAACGGGTTACAACCACGCCGGGTTTTGCCAATAAAAAATCAGCACGTTCTGCCATAGGTTCAACAATGTCTTTGCGACATGACCACAACACGGTGGCACCCAGTGAAGCAGAGAAAACGGAAACAAAATCTCTACGTTTCATAATTGTAAGTTTAGTATCAGCAATTGCTGCTGTATAAAAAAGGGGGATAGTAAGAGCCGGTAAAATAGAGAGCAATGCGGCACAGGTCAATGAACAAGGTCAAACTGTAATGTGACTGATGTCAGAAAAAAAAGCAGGCATTAACATTTGCCCAACGCTCTTGTGTTGCTTGAAAGGAATAATTAATTTTATTCAGATGCTTCGCTTATTCATCACATCCTTTTTACTCATCATACTGCAGCAATCACATGCACAAAAACTCATGCAGCTGCCGGCCACTATTGATCAGCTGGCCGAACCGCTGCAGGTGAAACAAAAAGCCGGCATCGGTTTTATGCGTTTTGAATTTGGCGCCTATCGTTTGCTCAACAGCAGGAAAGGATGGACCGGCAAAACCAACACAACAGTTGAACGACAGGATATAATCTCCCGGCTTTTATCGAATGTGAAAGAGGTAGAGCAAAGCATAAAAGAACAACGCTCGTTTAAACTTTTACGGAATGATACTGATACAGCCATTGTAAACATGGCTACCGCCAGCACGCTTTATTACAGTCAGCCCAAGAACAACATCTTTGGCCGCAACGAAGGCGATGCAACCTACAACCGGGGCAACACAGATCTTTTCACAACCATCCTCGGGGCCGATACCAGCGACTGGATCTTCAGTACCTCGCAACAGCAAACGGCAGGCATCATCAATGTGTCAAAAGAAGCAATGGGCATACTCACCAACGGTGTGCGTGAAATTGAACTGGTACCGGTCGATCATTATGCCGATGGTAAGAAAGCCATGTATGTACTCGGTTATCTGTTCATGGAAAACAAGGTGCCCATTGCTGCCCTGCAATTGCGTGGCTTACCACTCATGGCGCATAAGCAGATGTTTGTGTGGTTGCCAAAGAACGAAAGCAACCAAATGCAGTTTGTAATTGCCGCTGTTGCAACCGCATTAATGGCTGTGGCGCAAGAATCCGTTGCCGCAGGCGGCTAAGCATTACAACAAACCGGCAATAATAATAAGCAACAAAAAACATCCTTTGCTTGCAATTTGCTGGGGAAAGCCCTACCTTCTCCTGTTGTAACCATATGGCAGATGCCGGTTACAATTCTTCCCTCCCTTCTTCACATCATTTTTTTAAACCCAAAACCAATTGTACATGAAACAGATCTTTGCATTTTTTTGTCTCCTCTTTGTATTCGCCTCCTGCAACAATGGCGGTACCAAAACTGCCGAAACAACAACTACAACAGAAGCACCCGCTGCTGCCGAAGTAACATTGCCTTACACATTGTCATCACCCTACAGAAACTGGAGCATCGGCAGCAACGAAAATGTAGCTGCTGCTATGAACGGGTTAAAAGCGTTTGTTGATAAAGATTTTACCGCACTCGCCGCAATGGTTGGCGACTCTATTGAACTCGATTTTGATAATTACCAGGCAAAACTCAGCCGTGATAGTGCGATGAAGTTTTTTACGGATGCCCGCAACATGTACAAAGAAATTACCATTACCATGCATGATTATGTATCGGTAGTTTCTGCCGATAAAAAAATGGAATGGGTAACACTCTGGTACAAACAAAAATGGGTCGACAACAAAGGTGTCACCGACTCCTCAAATATCATTAACGACATCAGGCTCGAGAATGGAAAGATGGTGGAGCTCGATGAAAAAGTAAGTAGGTTTCAGAAGAAGTAAATGAAACTTGATGTTATAAAAAGCCCTCCGGTTGCGGAGGGCTTTTTTGTGAAGTATCTTTTTTGATACCAGCTTTTGTGCAGGCAAGGCATCACCTGTTGCGTCGCAATCCTTTCAAAGTTCCGTTTTCATGGCAACAGGCCCATTCATACAAACATCATTTACAGGAAAATATTTTTGGATAATGCTATCTATACATCTGCACGCTGCCACAGGGAATCGCAACAACAGGATATTTTAATGGTATTGGGCAACCTCCGGAAGGCTGGTTGGAATAACGGTAGCCTTGGCTGCTGCGTACAACATACCAATTTTCCTGGTGCCAGGCGGGGTTGTAAACATTTGGAGGGTTACCGTTCGCAAACTCTTCTCGTGTAACAAGCACTCTTCCACTGGCATCATAAGTTTTATATTGTGTTACCGAGGGGTTGCCGGCCCCATCCAACGTTACTACTCGCCAATCGCCAACGATATTTGCTTTGTATATCTCAGTTGAATCAATCTCCGGCTTAAACACGCAAGAAAGGTTTTTTGTAAATTCAGTTCCGTCAAGATCTCTCTTAAATCCAAGGTTAATATCAAATGTAAATTCCTGCATTGAAGTCGACGTTACTTTGATCATCCTGTTGCCCCCTGCTAAGGAAGTAGTATAATTGATTCGCCCATCGCTCACAGATTTTATAATAATGTCATCACCCTCTGCAGGAACAATATCTGTAATCAAAGGATGTTTTCCCAGGGACGATACATAAGGTTGATAAGGTTCTTTCAATTTAGAAGTATACTGTGTAGCCTTTGCATAAATCTTCCCCACTTCCTGATCCTCCATTGCTAATTCATTTTCCGCTTCAAAGGCATTGTTTAAATCAGCGTGAAGATTCCTGTCCGTTGTTTTTATATTTCGATATTGAACGTTCATGAAAATCGCCTTTTCCGTGTTGTTGTAAAATTCATTGGCCATTACACGGTACGTGTTAACATCTGTTATATACTCAACGATTCCCGGTAGTGAACCAATAATTTGCACTTGCCTGATCACTGCCTCTCTCAAAAGTATAAAACTGATAAGCGAGCCCGCAAGGATTAATGCCGACACTGGATTTGGCGCCACGAGCAGGGAATACAAACTGCCAGCGATAATTGGTATTTGCACCAGGCAGGCTATTTCAAGTGTCACAAACTTTCTCGCACTGGCCATTAGTCTTTCAGCTGCATCACTTAAGCCCAAACCCTTCGTCAACATGTTTGTTGATTTTCTCAGGCTTGGCGAAAAATCCGAAGGTTTCGGCATAATTCTCTTGAGAATATAGGCGAGCTGTCCTTTATCATTTGCCTGCAATTTCGCAAACTGTTCATCCCACTCCTGTTTTAGCTGGTTAATGATCAACAAGGTTTGTGGCGAAATTTGATAATTACTTCCGGTAATTGTTTTGGTAATAGAATCTATGCAGCTGTTCCGCTTGGTAATAAACTCAGTGATCACTACTTGGGCATCAGCAATGGGCGTATAGTCTCGTACAGTAATTGACAAACTGTTTGAATTCTTGATAGATGGAATCGTTACAGTTGTTTTTCCGGGAGCAATTGCAGGCAAAAAGAAAACATACCCCGAATCACCATCTGCATAAGCTTTAGCTTGTATAGAACCCAGGTTTATCGTTACTTCCTGCTGTGTCAGCTTCTTGTTTAGTTTGATCTTCAGAGCATCACCAGGTAATGCAAATGATGAATCTATCGTAAGGGTGGTGGGTTCTGTAACTTCTTCAACTAATTTTTCTTTTTTCTTGCAGGAGTAAACGATCATCACAAAAAGAGCCAATAACAAATAAATGCAACGCTTCATAACGCAGAGTTTTGGGTACAGCAATTTATTTCATAATCTGTTCCCCGGCAATACCGCCAAAGGAGTATTTTCCCCGTCCCCTCTCTGATACAATTCGTGGCCTCTTCTATACGTCAAACAAACATGAGTGCAGCGAATGCTCTTCCAACTTAAAACTTAGAACTTAAAACTTGCAACCTTCATCTGCATTAAGCACGCCGCATTAAGCATTAAGCACTCCGCATTAAGCACTCCGCATTAAGCTTTCCGCCTTCGTATCTTTATCACATGTGTTACTACAACCAATGCAAAGTCACACGTGCCGAATACATACGCCTCATGGCCATCGAAAAAGAGATCAAAAATCTTCTCTTTTTAAATCGTCCTGTGCAAAGCGGTTTCGATTACAGCGATTGGCCCGTCATTGTCCCCATACATAACGGAACGGATATCGACATCCAACTCATGCATTGGGAATACATACCTCCATCCATTCACGATGCCGATGAATTAATAGCAGCACGCAAAAACTTCACCTGGCTCAATGCAAAAGGAGAAAATATCTTTGTCAATGAAAAAGGCCGTGAGTCCATGTATAAAGAAGGTGCCGAATCAGGACGTATTCTGGCATTATCTACCGGCTTCTATGAATGGCGGCACATCCCTAAGATCGGCAAACGTGGCCAGCCCTTAAAAGAAACAGAAAAGATTCCCTATTACATTACTGTTGAGGGTAATGATGAATACTTTTTCATGGCAGGTGTTTCCCGTGTATGGCACAATGTCGAAATGAACCAAAACGCACCCACCTTCAGCATCGTCACAACAGAAGCAAATGAGCTCATGCAAAAAGTTCATAACACAAAACGAAGAATGCCACTCATCCTTCCGGCCGAACTCGCCTGGGAATGGATACAAAAAGACACACCATTGGAGCGTGTCGCAGAGCTGGCAAAGTATCAACTACCCACTGCAAAAATGAAAGCATGGCCCGTCGCAAAAAACTTTTTACATAGCGAAACACCTGGAAAGGAGTTTCAATATGATCATCTTCCACCCCTATGAACATCAGCGATACTTTCCATATCGAAGTCACCACACCCAAAGGAAAATTCCGCATGGAAGTAGAGCATTATTACGGCAGCCCGCAGGTCCAACGCTTTAAGATCAAGGGAAAAAACGATCGTCACATCTTAATGGAAAAACGCCTGGAACTAAAACGCCAGCCTTGGAAAGTAACCAAGGTTGATATCAGCACCGGCAACTACCAGGAAGCTGCCATGGCTTTAAGAGATATGCAGGATGCCATCGACAACTACTTAAATCGCCACAACCAAAAACCGGCCTTTAACGTCAAGCCATATAAAAGATAAAAGCGTAATGCTTACTTTTTTTGCCAGTCTTTGAAAATGATCTTCATCAATGCTCTCGAAAGTTCGTTAAAGCTGTTGGGTTTTTGCAGAAAGTAAGCTGCACCCAGTTGCAATGCATTCATCATATCTTCTTTTTCATACGAAGTTGAATAGACAATCACGGGGATCTCTTTAAGCGTATCATCGTTCTTTAGTTCAATTAAGCATTCCTTCCCGCTCATCTTGGGCATATTCAGATCAAGAAATAGCAAGTCGGGTAACAACAGGCCATCCCTGAGTTGATGAAGTGCGTCTTCCCCGTTGCAGGCCATTTGAAAAGTAAAATGTTCATCAATTTCCAGCAATGCATTTACAAACAATTCCTGGTCATCTGCATCATCGTCAACAATAAAAAAACGTTTGACCAATCTCACCATAAATATTAAAAATATTAAACATACAACATTTTAGCCAGGTACAAAATGGAATCATTTCAATGCTCATGAAGTTTAGGGGATTGCTGGTCTTGCAGCAGTTCATTTCCGCCGCTCATCTGCGCCCTCGCCTGCAACCACAGCATAAGTGTAGCGCAGAGTCCAGCAACTACAGAAATTCAGAACCCTTGAACTCCGGAACCACGGAATTATAGAATTAAAGAACTAAGGAACTACACAACAATGATCAGGGAGGTAAGAAAAAAACATATTACAATAGCATGGCATCATTTTTTAAGCATATCGATTGCAGAAATAAAAAAATTGCAATGCCTAAGAAGTTAATGAAAATTGCCAGCTATAATGTTAACGGCGTCAACGGCCGCTTGCCCGTGCTTCTTCGCTGGTTAAAAGAATCATCGCCCGATATTGTTTGCTTACAGGAGTTAAAAGCTCCCGATGAAAAGTTTCCGCAAAAGGCCATTGCAGATGCAGGGTATAAAGCCATCTGGCACGGACAAAAAGCATGGAACGGCGTAGCCATTCTTGCCAGGAAGACTTACGACCTGCAGGAAGTGGGTAAAGGTTTGCCCGGTGATCCACTCGATTTACAGAGCAGGTATATAGAAGCCATAGTGAACGGTCTTCTGATCTGTAACCTCTATCTGCCAAATGGCAATCCTGCTCCGGGGCCAAAGTTTGATTATAAATTGGCCTGGTTTAAGCGCCTTCAAAAAAGAGCAAAGAGTTTGTTGAAATCAGGAATGCCGGTGATTTTGTTGGGCGATTTTAATGTCATTCCTACCGATCTTGATGCCCGCAAACCCGAAAGCTGGGTCAAGGATGCGTTGTTCTTCCCGGAATCAAAAAAAGCTTATGCGGCCCTGCTGAAACAGGGATGGGTCGACAGCTTAAGAGTATTATATCCCGGGGAAAAGTTGTTTACCTTCTGGGATTATTTCCGCAACGCTTTTGCAAGGGATGCAGGCATACGTATCGATCATATTCTCTTAAGCCCTGCATTGAAAAAAAACCTGGTCTCGGGAAATGTCGACCGTCAGGTGAGGGGTTGGGAAAAAACCAGCGACCATGCGCCGGTTTGGATCGGGTTGAAACGTTAGGTCATTTTCCTTCGCACCGAAATATGATCCCTTCTACTTCAAAACTCCAGAACTTCATAACAAACCAACTGTCGTCTGCCCGGAGTCTTCCTTAGGAGACTTCGGGATTCAATTATCTGTGTTCATTCATCTCCATCCGTGGTTTTATTCGTGTCAATTCGTGTAATTCGTGGTTAAACTATTCGTCATGGCCCTCACTAATAGTCTCATCAGTAGTCCTATAACGTGACTCAAACACAAATACAACCTCCCTTATTCAACCTAGCATTGCATCTATGAAATCAACACAACCCCTCGAAATCTTCTTAATGAATGATCAACCTTTCACCTGCCCTCATTGCGGAGCACGATGTGAAACGCTTGCAGATTTTTATCACACAAATGCGAAAACGTTTATACAGGCTTGCCTAAAAAGCGATTGCACTTTTACAGTCTTTGAAGAAGAAAATAATGATTGAAGAATCGAATTAGTAAGGAGCTATTTTTAGCCTTATAACATTGTGCTTCGATGCTTTTCTAAATAGAAGTCGTTACCCTGAGTTAATTTTCTTATGTGCTCAGTACCACTCACGCCAATTAAATGTAAGTCTGTTTTTCTCAACGTGTCAGAAAGAATAATTTTTCCTTTGCTGTCAAAAGAGATAAGCTTTTGATCAAACAATGCATCATATGTGGGAGATAGAAGTATGCCATTATCTACATCTAATCTCTCTTCATTTGTAGCATCTTTCCACGGTAAAATATGCGAAGCAATAAGAATTTCTTTTTTTGTGTATTCTGTAACAGCACATTTAAATTCCCAGCGAAACAAAATACTTTTTCTATACGCTCCTTGTCCCACTCTTGATTTCACAAGTCCTCTCCTTTCGGTTACATCGGGAATATTAATCCCGTATGCGGCTTGCTCATCTTGCACAACATTAAGCTTAAGTTGATCCGAAGGAATCAGTAAGTGCTTACCAACTCGTTTAAAGAAAAACTTAATGGCAGTTCGTTCTTTACCCTCTCTGTCAGGTCCCTGAAAAAAGTCAAAATCTACAAGCTCTAATTCTGCATCAAAACGCACCAATCCTTTCGCAACATAAATAAACAAGAAAATCCTTCGGCCATTCTTTAGATGATCTTTAAGAGCTAAGTTTCCTCTTATAAACGACATATCATTCACTTGCCCTTCACCTGTATAAGAAAAGATATCATCATTCTCCCATTGATCTTTATATCCATGTTGATGACCGGCGTCTCCAGAGAAAATAAAAATATAAGGCACACTTGCAGAAGGAGATATACCACTTTGTCTCGACCCTCCATATTCGTCATGAATAGCAGTGCGTTTATAAATCTGGTTTAATATAAAGGGGGTTGTCTTCAATGTGGCCTATAATCATACAATATAGCTAAAAGACAGATTACCGAAGTTTCTGCCTTCATTATGATAAATAAATCTTACCCCTTAATTTTAAATCGAAACAACACTTCTTTTACCCATGAACCCCTATCGTAGGCAGCGACTCGCAAGCACAGCTGAAGCATTTTGCAAATTCTTTCATGACCCGGCAAAACCGGGTTTTAAAGGCTCAACAGATCTCGAGAACTTATCAGAAGAAGAAAGCTTATATTTTAAGCAGATAGTTGAAACACTATTACAGAAACAAGTAGCACCAACGGAGTGGCTCAAAAATTGTTTAGAAGACAAATCCCTTGATCATCTAGCACTGTTCCTAATTGGCTCGGATACATTTGCTCCCGATTTAAAAATTTCTGTGAATAGTAACACAGCATTTACATTAACCGTTAAGCATGGCATAACTCTTAACGACAAAAAAGACTTCATGCGCTCTTTGCAGCTTCTTTACAAAAGAGGTTACCAAAGTCAACCCGCCGATTTACAATATTTAAAAACAAGCTACGATCAATTAAAAAACGAATACCAATGTTTGGCCTGGAGTCTTGCACGCTTTGCGTATAAATTGAACGACGCATCATTAATCGAAAAAGCATTCCTTTATCATATGCCCTTGCTTACTATTGCATCATTTAAAATGGGTCGCCCTTTTGGTATTAACTATCACAATCTGTTGGGTATTGCAAATAATGCACTGCAACATTACCGTTCCCATATAGAACTCCTCATTCATGCTATGGATACTTACGATGTATTCTACGACATCGAAAAACGGGATCATAAGAAAACGTTTAAACAGCGTATGGAAGATTATTATCAAACAATACCTGCACAAGACCCCGATATTACACAAGTGGCATTCCTGTTATTTCCGGAGTTGAGTGAAGTAACCGACACTAGTCCCTCTTAAGAAACTCACCACAATTACGACAGTACTTATCTCTTTGTCCCACTTCGGATTGACACTTACCGCAAACTGTAATGGGTTGTATAATATTTTTAAACTCGATCGCATTAACCGCATAAAACTCATTCGGTATTTCAGCAATAAATCTTGACTCGCTACCTAATTCTGTAATAAGATACAGCTCATCTTTTGCTCGAGTAAGCGCTACATAAAACAATCGTCGTTCTTCTTCCATCAACATATCATGCTTCACATCTTTCACAACCCGAAACACAGCATCATCCAGCCATATATCCGGGAAGCCGCCGCTGCCATCAGTAAGACCGATGATAAAAACAACCTTTGCTTCCAGTCCTTTCGATGCATGAATAGTCTTGGCAGTTACTTTCAGCCTTGCATGGTATAACGCATCACGGTAAGGCTGGTACATTTTGCTGCGGCGGTATAACACCAATATATCTTCAGCACTCATACCTTCCTCCTGCAGCTGTCTTACTTTGTTCACCAGGTATTCAACACCATCATCATCCATTTTTTTACTTCGGTAAATTTGTATTTTACTCGGCGTTTGTTTAAAAGCCCGGATGTCTTTATCAATCTGAAACTTATTGTTCCTGATTACTTGAGTACTCGCACCAACAATCGTTTGAGTGCTTCGGTAATTCACCTCAAGCTGTATCAATTCCGATCCCGGGAAATGCTTTTGAAAATTCACGATATAATCTACCTCCGATCCTCTGAAGCCATATATACTTTGCCAGTCATCACCTACGCAAAAAAGTTGCGTCTCTGGAGTAAGTAACAACTCAAGCAGTTTCACCTGCAAGCTGTTCACATCTTGGAACTCATCCACCATTACAAATTGATACTGCTCATGATAAGCGGTTCTTAGTTCAGGGTTATTTTGCAATAGAGCTATCGTCTCAAGTATCAGATCATCAAAGTCTAAATAAGAACGGTTAACACAATACTGTTTATGTGCCTTCAACAGTGGTATCGCTAGTTCATAAAATACACGAACACGCTCATGCTGATGTTTGGCTGCCCGTAACAATACATCATCTTCGCTGATCGCATCTGCTTTCAGCATCGATTGTACCCGCATCACCATTTTCAAAAACTCTTTTATCTTATCCTGGTAGCTCTTAAACTCTTCTTCATAGTTCAGGGCAGCAATCTGCGAAAGCTTGTCAGTAATCTTGCCCATCACAATACGTTCGAGTGCAAGGTTAAACAAAGTCGAATCATGTGTCATTGCTTCAAACGTTTTCACACAATTGCGTCCTGCAATTTCAAACTGCTCTTCTTTGTTGATTGTTTTATAGCTTTTATCGCTGATGTGCTCTAAGTAAAGATTGGCTTGTGGAATATAGAAATCCGGTTGAAACGGGAAATCCTTCATATTTACAACCGGCTCATAGTGGTACTTCACGTTATGCCGAAACAGCCAGTCGGCAATATCCCTTTCCGATTTCGATTTCACCTTTTCCCCTTTCAGTGTGGTATAAGTAATATGATTGGTAAAAAGTTTACTCTTAATTGTTTTGTCAACATAAGATTTGTCAACATAAAAATCCAAGATATACCGCTTCAGCTTAAGCAGGTATTGTACATGTTTACACTGCTCCAGCAGCATCTTATGAAAAATATTATAACTATTTTCAGGCGCAATGGTTTTGTGTTCTTCGCCTTCTTTTAGTTCATCCGTTTGTTCCTCAATCAGCAGCCTGAACTTATTGTCAAAACCGGCACCACCACTGTTTTTTAAAATCTGGTAACAAAGTGAGTGAAAGGTCCGTACGGTTAAATTGGCAATCCACCCTTGTTTGCGGTTACGCCGTTCCTTTTCAATCGTCTCTTTTGTTACATGTTTGTCATTAATGAATGCTTCGTAACTGCCTGTTGCATCACCTGAAATGATCAACCGGTCAATCATTTCATTGGCGGCATTCTTAGTAAATGTAATGGCTAGTAGAGAAGAAGGTTTTACCTGCTTTTCGCCAATAAGGTAAAGCAGTTTTTGTATCAGTGTTTTGGTTTTGCCTGAGCCTGCTCCGGCCAGCACCAGCAGGCGCTTACTCTCCGAAACAACAGAGCTCTTTTGTTTTTCATTCAGGTTCGATAAGTGTATCATGCGAATTAGGGTTAATAGTAATTCGAAAGATAATGGATTTTACATAGTAGGAATAGTAAAAAAAGTACTTATTAATTCGAAGGTTGATCTAATTTTCGTCTAATAACAGAGTGAGTTTTGTCTACCTAATTATCTTTCAAAACACTAATTATCAATAACTTATATTTGTTCTTGGTCTAATAGTTCGTCTAGTATTCGTCTAAACTTCGTCTAGTTTATCTGGGCTATCCGTAACCCAAAATCGGCCCTCATTTAACTTAATACGCCCTTCGGCTTTCATCGCTTGTAACAGGTTCTTTATTGTGCATACGGTTGAATCGCCAATAAGCCAGATGCGTATTTTCTTTGGCGGCGTTGCAAAGAGAAAGCAAATAACACAGAAGATTAAAATGTAAAGACGGCTTTGTTTCATACTAGAAATTAATGAGCAATTAACAAAAGGCAAAACCAATAAAGACTTGTTTAGATGAAGGAAGGCACCTAATTCCTGAATCCTGGTTCCCAATTCCCCGCATCCTACATCCTGGATCAGAAATCAGGCATGATCAAATTATTTCCACGGATCCCAGCCACTAAGTATTGTAATTGTATTCAGCTTATTTACTTCTTCAGCAGTTATCGTTTTTGCCCAGCTTACACGATTGGTTGTAGCGGCACCTTCACCCTTGTTACCATATTCAGCAAATGTTGTGGTGCTTTCGTTGGCAGCATTACCCCAGTTATCCCATCCGGATTTATTAACGATTGCACTAAGCTCACTATTTATGATCAGCACTTTTGCATATGGTCGCCATGGCCTGCCAAGATAAAATGAACCAGTTGCAGCATTTCCGGTAAACCTGCAATTGCGGAATACGTAACCAAAGGTTTTTTGTTGGGGTGTTGATGCTGCTGTGAAATAGCCGCCTCGTTTACCATAGATCACACAACTATCAAATAAGGCTGTTGATGATCCGAAAATAAAATCAACGGTTCCTTCAATATAACAATCGAAATAATATTGGCGGCTTTCGTTACCATGTGTATAGAGTGTATCCTGGAATCCTAAAAAGCGGCAATGAAAAAAACGTGCTTTATCGGCAGTGATGCGTACAGCCACAGCCTGCCCCACAGGACCTGCTTCATTTTCGAACGTGATGTATTCTGCAGTAAAGTTGTTACCGAAAATAAAAAAGCTCGATGAACCTGATGTGCCGATCTCTTTTCCTGTACTGTCTTTGCGTTGTGCATAATCATCAAACGTAAGAATGGTGTTGTTCAGTTCTTCACCAATCATGTGCACATTCATTTTTGCTTCGGGCAAACGGAGCTTCTCTTTATAAATTCCTTTCTTTATAAAAATAACTGTTACGGTATTGCCTGAATCAGGAACGGCATTGATTGCTTCCTGTACAGTTGTATAATCGCCGCTGCCATCTTTAGCCACAATAATTTTTTTCTGTTGCGCATATACTTGTGCAGTAGCAAACAACAACGAAAGGAAAAAAACAAAACGCATCATCATCTGTCTGTTTATTGGTTTAGTTAACGGCAGGCTTAATTTAAAACCTTCTGCAGGAAAGCCGCTGTTACATCAACAGTTTCATCAACCCATGGGTGAAATAACCAGAACGGATGCACCATTACATCAAATTTATGCACCTGTGTATAGATCTTCCACTCGTTCATCATACCAATTAATTCATCCTGTCCTGCATGAAACCGTGAATAACCACTGTTTAAAAAAAGTATGGGCAATGCTGTTGCCTGTTTGGCCCAGTAAATAGCCGATGCTTCTTTCCAGGTCAACGGATGTGTTTCAAACGAACCGCCCAGCCATTCAATATCGGGTGAATTTGGTTTGCGTACAAGGTTAAGTGATGATGGTGCAAGAAAATCAAGCACACCATCAATATCAACAATTGCTTTTACTGTACTGCTTGTTCCTTTGTTTCCATGGTCACCTTCAAACTGCGGAAGATTGTTCGTCATACCAACCAGTGATGCCAGTTGTCCGCCAGCCGAACAACCGGAGATAGCAATGCGGTTTGTATCGATATTATATTTTGCTGCATTTGCTTTTACCCAGCGTATAGCTGATTTTATATTGAACACTGCTGCCGGATATTTTGCTTCAAGCGATAACTGGTATTCAACCGGTATGGTTACAAAACCTTTTGCTGCCAGCATTTGCGCCATGGGCACCTGCATACTTCTTGTGCCCGATCGCCAGCCACCGCCATGTATCATAATGAGTGCAGGATAAGTTCCTTTTGCAGCCGGAGTAAACACATCTAGATGTAAGTCTCTTTTACCAAATGCGGTTTGTGGCAAGGTTGTATAAACAAGATTACGATGTGCAATAACATTTGCAGGCAAACTATCTTTTGCAGGAACAGCATACGGAAAGTCTTTATGAATTTGTTTGTACACATTGGCCACACTGTAACTGCTGTCGACAGGTATAGGTTTTTGTTGTGCCTTTGCACATGTACATGCAACAACAAAAAGTAACGTTAGCTTATACATTTTTAGTTTCATTGTTTTGTGTTGAAAGAGGAATAAGAAAGAACGGGACTGTGGAAACAGTCCCGAAACTCAACTATTGATTACTCGAATGCTTGCCTAAACATCTTTATTGATAACCTTCATTTTGTGCAAGGTTAGGGTTTGCTTTACGTTGTTCGTTTGGTATGGGATACAGCTTGCGGAAGTCGGCAGTAACCGTTGTTTTAAATGCCCATGTGCCGGTGAAGAATGAACCAAAGCGGATCATATCTGTTCTTCTGCAACCTTCCCATAAGAATTCCCGTACACGTTCGTCTTCCAGTATTTTTAATGTGATAGCTGAAAGCGTGCTTGCATTGCTGCGTGCTCTTACCTGGTTTACTAAACCCACTGCTTCTGTTGTAGAACCCGATAAGCGGAAGATGGCTTCTGCTTTCATAAGTAATACATTTGAATAGCGTTCCAGTATGAGATCATTATCTGCATTAAAGCCCGACCATTTTGCACCAATGGGTGTGTACTTTAATACTTTGTATCCTTCATTATCCTGTGCGGCCACAATATCCTGTACGGGTATCAACACCAGTTGTGTTCCGTTCGGATATTTAAGTGGCGTACCATCGAGATAAAACTGCGGACCATACTGGATCATAGTTTTGCGTACATCCTGGTCTTCGTACCTGTCCAATGCAGCCTGCGTGGTGCTGTAACCATTTGCCGGACCAAAAGGCAGGTTGTATTTCAAACGATCTAAACCATTTTGTGTGTAAAGAATAAACTGGTTGTTACCTGCATTTTGCGTGGGGTCTTTTGTAAACGCTGAAATAATTTCCAGTGAACCCGCCTGTGTTGGTGATGCAAAGTTGTCGATCACTTTTGGCGTAAGGCTGTAAGCACCTGTGTTGATCACATTATTACACATGTCAATTACTTTCTGCCATTGTGCTGTGCCGGTGTACACCTGTGCATTGAGATACATATACGCCAACGCCGTGTAAATTGATTCTTTGGTAAAGCGTGGATAATAAGAAGCACGGTTTACATCTTTCACCGAAGGAAGATCAGCAACAGCTGCCAGCATTTCTGTTTCAATGAATTTATATACTTCTGCTCTTGCTGTTGTTTTAGGGAGATCTTTCGGATCGATACGTGCAACAGTTACCAATGGTACATTGCCCCAGTTATCCATGGCAAAGAAATAACCATAAGCACGCAATGCTCTTGTTTCAGCAATCAGTGCTTTCAGTTTGTCTTTGTTAGGCGATGCCTGCAAACTTTCCATTACAGCATTGGCCGTTCCAATTTCCTGGAAAATATTTACCCATGCACGTGCAATGGTTTTGTTATCGGCATCCTGTTTATGATTGGTGAGATCAACATTCGCCTGGTCGTACCAACCACCGCTTGCACGGCCGGGCACAATAAATTCATCGGTGCTGAATTCTTTCATGCGCCATGGATCACCTATATCAACATTCAATGAAAGCAGTTGATAAACGCCCACTACAGATGATAATGCGGCTTGTTCATTCTGGTAATAATTGTCGGGCGACAGGCTGCCGAATTTTTCTTCTTCGAGTTTTGTGCAACCTGCAAGCAGTGTACTTATCAGCAGGCCTGCAGTAATTATTTTGAAACTTTTGATCATCGTTAAAAGTTTAGTTGTTCATTAAAAGTTCATGTTAAATCCAATGCTGAAACTGCGTGCTCTTGGATAGCCGAGGTAATCAATACCTAATGGTGCAGTTCCTGTTCTTGATACTTCTGCATTTACTTCGGGATCAACACCGCTGTATTTGGTGAAGAGCAACAGGTTTTGTCCCGATACAAATACATTAGCTGATGAGATGAAAGTATTCTTTACTTGAATGTTGTAGCTAAGGTTTAAATTTTCCAGTCGTACAAAACTTCCATCTTCAATCCAGCGTGATGAATATGTTTTTGGTGCATCACGGTTCAACCCACTCTTCAGTGCCGAAGCCAACACATTTTTACCAGGCAGGTTACTGAGGTAACTCATGTTTGCTGCTGTAAGATTAAATACATCGTTGCCCACCGACCCCCTGAAGAGAAAATTTAATGTCCATTGTTTGTAACGGAATGTATTTACCAACCCAAAGATGAATTTTGGTTGTGCACAACCAATGATGGTATCGGCACCTGTAGACAACACTTCTTTTCCGTCTTTAATGCCAAGAAAACGTGGACCCCAGAATGTGCCCAAAGGCTGTCCGGGTACAATCAGTTGCGCATACTTGCCAAGCGATACAGTTCCCTGCAATGGTGCCATCAAAATATTGGTGCCACTGAACTGTTCATTGGAAAGGCTCAATACTTTGTTCCTGTTAAAACTGATGTTGAAGTTTGACTCCCATTTGAACGTGTTTTTATCAATGATCTTTCCTGTTAATTCAATTTCAACACCTTTGTTTTCTACACTACCCACATTTGCAAGTTGTGTACTTACTGCAGTTGGTGATGGCACAGGTATGCGCAACAACAGGTCGGTTGTTTTCTTTACATAATAATCAACTGTACCACGCAACCTGTTATCAAACAACGTGAAATCAACACCGGCATCAAACTGTGCTGTTTGTTCCCATCTTAAACCGGGGTTTGCATATTGCTGGGGAAGTACTGTTGTAATGCGTTGTCCGCCCACAATATAACCTGCTGATGTTGCACCCAATGTTTGTTGCGATGCAAGGTTGCCAATTTCCTGGTTACCGGTAACGCCATAGCTCACACGAAGTTTCAGATCATTCACTGCTTTTACATTAAAGAATTTCTCTCTTGAAATTCTCCATGCAGCAGAACCGGAAGGAAAGGAACCCCATTTATTACCGGAGCCAAAACGGCTTGAACCATCACGGCGTAATGTACCTGTCAACAGGAAACGATCATCGTAATTGTAATTTGCTCTTGTGTAAAAAGAGATCAGCGTATTGGTTCCTTTAAATGTATTTACACTGGTGATATTGCTTGCAGCCTGTAAGCTGTACCATTTAAATTCATCCGATAAAAATCCTGTAGCACTTGTGCGGTTGCCTTCGCTTACAAAATATTGGTAAGAATAACCGGCAATTGCTTCCACGCCATGTTTGCTGAATTGCTTATTAAAGCGAAGCAAGGTTTCAAGCAACTTACTATTGTCTTCCAGTCGTTGCACGTTTGCGTAACCGTTAGTGCCCTGCCCAATAAGATTTGCTTTGCTGATGTATGAATTACGGTTGATGTTTTGATTGGTGTAACCAAGATTTACATTCACACTTAACGGATCCATGATCTTTAACGTTGTGGAAAGATTGCCAAGGAATCGGTTATTGGTTAACTGATCAAGTATCTGGTCTGAATAAGAAACCGGGTTTACCCTGTAAGGCGGAACGAAATAATAATTTCCGTTTGCATCACGAACAGGATATGTTGGGTTAAACACCAATGCTTCATAATTCATGCTTGTTCCAAACTCACTACCTACGGTATTTGATACCGGTGCCTGTTTTGAAAATGTTTGTCCGTAGTTAATACGCATATCAAACGTAAGCCGGTCGTTCAACGCAGAGTGGTTAATGTTTACCCGTGCATTTGTCCGGCTGAGTTCTGATGCAAGCATTACACCTTGCTGTTTACCGAAACCAATAGAAGCACGATAGGTTGTTTTATTTGCACCACCCGACATGGAGAGATAATGATCCTGCGAAAAACCTGTTCTGTAAATGAGATCCTGCCAATCGGTATTGGCTCCTTTATCATCAATGGCTAAACCAAGTGATGCAACACCTTTGCGGTAATCGGCAGCTGAAAGCACTTCAAGTGTTCCTGCAATTTTTGATATAGCTACTGATGAACCAACAGAAATTTTTGCTTTACCTGCAGATCCTTTTTTGGTCGTGATCACGATAACGCCGTTTGCTGCCCTTGCACCATAAATAGCTGTCGCTGATGCATCTTTCAACACTGTTACCGATTCAATATCATCTGGGTTCAATGTCATTAATGGATTTGTAGGTTCCTGGTCGAACACATCAATACCATAGTTATTGATATTGGCCTGGCCTACACCAGCACTGTTTGAAATAGGAACTCCATCAATTACATACAACGGATCGTTCGATGAAGTGAGTGATGTACCACCACGCACTCTTACTGTATTTGAACCACCGGGCTTACCACTATTGGTTGAAATATTTACACCGGAAACTTTACCCTGTATACTTTGTTGCGGGCTCAACACCATTCCTTCATTAAAATCTTTATTGCTGATGGATGACACGGCACCAGTTAAATCTTTCTGGCGTTGCGTACCATAACCAACCACAACAATTTCTTCGGTTGTTACCGGTTTTAATTTTAAGGTGATGGTGAGGTTACCGCCATTGCCAATATTTACTTCCTCATTTTCGTAACCCACAGAACTGATGACAAGTGTCTTCTTCCCATCGGCAATGGATAAACTAAACTCTCCATTGGCACCTGTTGTTGTACCAATGTTGCTTCCTTTAACGGTAACGGAAGCAGAGCTCACCGGTTCGCCTTTTTCATTTACAACCCGTCCTTTTATTTCAACAGGAGGTGGTGGTGCCGGAGGCAAAGGTTTCAGATTGATTTGCGGTTCAGCTTCTTTTGCTTTCACTACAATCACTTTGCCTACAATACTCCAGGTAAAGGGTTGGTTTTTAAAACAAAGCTCAAGCACTTCGTCCAGGGGTTGATTGTTAGCAACCACCGTCACCTTTTCGCCTTTGGCAAGCAACTGGTTTTCGTACCAGAAGTCATAACCGGTTTGTTTTTTAATGACCTTGAAAACTTTTTGCAGTGATACGTTTTTCTCAGACAGACTGATGTTCTGGGCATCAGTTTTTGCACTTACATGTAAGCAAAATGCAAACATCAGAAAGGCAATCAGTTTCATAATCCGCAATGTTTTGGTGAAGCCCCGGGCACTGCACTGCCGGAGCATGGGAGCAAACAATTTCATACTTTTGTTCGGTTTGGGTTAAACAATAAAAAGTCTTACACGATTGAATTACTGGCTTAACCTGAATTTCTTCCGCTCCGGCTGCAACCCGGGGCGGTTTTTATTTTTGGTAGCCTTGTCTCAGATGTTTTTCTTCAGTTGCAACGGAATGTTTTCATGGCATAACAGTGAGCTTTCTGCCTTGCAGCAGAAAATGAATTTTGTTGAGTTCAAGTATTTTTAAAAATTCTGAGAGGTTGGTGTTGCGTGAAAGATCGGCAGTGAATGTGCGTTTGGGTACTGCACCTGCATAATGTACATCCACATCGTACCACTTGCTCACCTGTCGCATAATAGTTTCGAGGTCGGTATCATTAAATGAAAAACGGCCGTTCTTCCATGAAAGAATTTCTTCCATATCTGCATCGTTGTTTACCTGTAATGTGTTGGTACCTGATGTTTGTGCCTGCTGCCCCGGTTTCAATATTCCTTTGTTGGTTCCTTTGCTGATACGCACGCTACCTTCCACTAAAGTTGTTTTAACTGCTGCTTCGTCGTCGTACGCATTTACATTAAAGTGTGTTCCCAGCACTTCTACGGTTGTGCTGCCTGTTTGTACAATAAACGGTTTGGCTTTATTCTTTGCTACTTCAAAATATACTTCGCCTGTTATTTCCACTTTACGTTCGTTACCGGTAAATGCAACGGGGAAACGAATAGAAGAAGATGCGTTCAACCAAACCTGTGTTCCATCCTGCAAGGTTAATTTGAACTGGCGGCCACGGGGTGTTTCAACGCTGTTGAAACTGTTGGCAGCAGTTGCCCCCGCTTGTGTATAATTGAGCTGACCGCCTTGTTTCATTGCAACAGCATCGCCCAGATCGGTAAGCATACCATCCTGCATAGTATCAAGTACGATCGATGAATTATCAGCAAGTTTTAAAATTGCTCCGTGAAGAGCAGGAGCAATATCACCTGCCTTATCGATCGCCGTTTTTACAACTGAATTTGTATTCTCTGCAGATTTGTTATTGCTTGTAAAAAAGAAGACGGATAAAATAAGAAGTGAGACTACAGAAGCAGCTATAGCAAAGCGTTGAAGAGTTGTGCTTCGTTTCCATAACGATAGTTTCACTGCTGGTCGTTGCTCTAATATGGATTGAAAGATTTGCTCAGCTTTTTCTTCATTCAGCTTAGTCCCGGGTTGAACCTTATTCCACTGTTCACCTAAAAAGGATTTCAGTTCCTCATCATGAGTTCCCGAATTGATCAATTGATAAAATTCTTTTTCCTCAGCTGAGGTAAGTTTATGCGATAAGTATTGCGCAAGCAAATAATGCAATCGTTCTGTTATCATGGCAAAATAGTTCGGACCGGAAAACACAGTCCCTTATTATGCAGACAACCGCCAGGAAAAAAAGGATTAGATGATTTAGAAAAATTTTTTGATCAGGCAGAGCAGGAGCATGCCGGCTGCCGAATATCCCTCCACGTAGAGTCTTATCTTCCGGAGAGCATTTGCCAGGTGAACCTTCACTGTGTTATTTGAAATGTTTAATGCTTCGGCAATTTCTTCTTTACGCAGGCCCTGCTCTTTGTTCAAACGATAAACTATTTGTTCTTTGGGTGTAAGTTGTGATGAAGCTTCGTGGAGTTTTGCCAACAGGTCTCTTTCGTCAATTTGTTTATCCATTGAAACGAGCAATGCTTCCTGAAGCCCGGGTTTTAATTCCACACATTTTTCACGGGCCGTTTTTTTCAAGGCATTAAAGCAACAATTCCTTGTGATGGTAATAATCCATGCTTCCGTGTTTTCGATTTTCAACAATTCTTCTCTTTTGAGCCAGAGTTTTAAAAATACATCCTGCGTTATATCCTCTGCTTGTGTAACCGTGTGAGTAATATGAAGGGCATAACCATAAACAGCATCCCGGTACCGGGAAAACAAAAGCTGGAATGCCTTCTCATTTCCCTGGGCAACATCCCGGTTCATTTCATGATCGCTGTATGGCAATGAATAACGCATTTGTATTGGCAGATCGTTTTGTTGAATCGGGTAACTCGTTGCCTGCGTGTATGGTCGCTTTCAATGCGGTTTACTACAAGATGTAGCTATGGCAGAAAAGTCTGTTTGTGCAAGCAATTCGTTTGATTAACAGAACAAGTGTAATCAGATTTCGGAAGAATTGAAACGAAGCTTCTGTTTTTTATTTACGCAATCGTTTTCGTAAATGCTCTTTAAAACGTATTGAATGATCCTTTTTCAATTAACGAAGCAGCTGTTTTTACCTCCTGTAGGCAGGGCTACTTTACTTGTATTTTATCCAGCATGTTGTTTGCATGTATAAAATATATACTAACAGTAGTTATAGTTCTTACTGTAAACTTTCTGTAAGAACATCTGTTTAACTCTTGTTTACATTTATTAATGGCGTTTCTTTGCGCCCTCATTCGGAGGTTATTAATTATGACAGCGATTATTCTTTTCTTCACTATCCATTGGTTCCTTAGTTTGTTTTTTCATTCCTTCTTTCTTCATCGTTATGCATCCCACCAGATGTACACGGCTAAACCAGGTTGGGAAAAAACATTTTACTTCTTAACATGGTTTGTGCAGGGTTCTTCTTTCCTGGTGCCACGTGCTTATGCTGTGATGCACCGCATGCACCATGCGTATAGTGATACAGAGAAAGATCCGCATTCACCACACTTCTTTAAAGATATCTGGCAAATGATGATGCACACAGCACGCATCTTCAGTGGCTTTGTTACCGGTAAAAATATTCCCGATCCTGAATTTACACGTGAGTACCTGCCTGTTTGGGATAAGCTCGATAAGTTTGGTCATAACAATATCACTCGTGGCTTCTTCGTACTGGGCTACATCGCTTTCTATTATTTCTTTGCACCAGGCTGGTGGTGGTTCTTATTATTGCCTGTTCACTTTTTTATCGGGCCCATACAAGGTGCTATTGTAAACTGGTTTGGTCACAAGCTCGGTTACCGCAATTATAAAATTGAAGACCACAGTAAGAACACAACACCATGGGGTGTATTGATGATGGGCGAACTGTTTCAAAACAATCACCACAAGGATAAAGACAATGCCAACTTTGCACGTAAGTGGTATGAGTTTGATCTAACCTTTGTGATCATGCGTATCATGCATGCGTTGCGTATCATTCGTTTAAAACCTGTACACCTGCCACAGCAGAAACAAAAGAACTGATCTTTATAATTTCATTTTGAAAAGCCATCGGAACATCCGGTGGCTTTTTTGTTTGTGTGGGATGACGTCTGTGCTTTTCTGTGTTCATCGGTGTTAAAAAAAAAGAAGTGTGCACATTGCGTTATTTGTTGCATCAGCATTTGCTAATAAACCGTTAATGTGTTTCCGTGATAAGCGGAAGCCGCTCATCATCTATTCATTACAGTTTTGTACATCTGTTTTCTAATTTGCCTTCGTGCAACACATTGAGTTTGTTCATAGCGATCATTTCGAAACTAACTACCACCGGCATCACGTGTCGGGACCGTTATCTTTATTTATAGAATTTTTCTGGCAAACAAAGTTTGAACATCTTTGGCAAAAGTACCCTGAAGGTTTCAGCGATGTGTTGTTTCCCAACCTTGGCTATTCCTATCTCATTAATTTAGGTACGCCTTACGATATGCAGATAGGTGATAACCGTCAGCAGATGCGTGGCGATGGTTTTTTGCCAAGACTCAATAATATTGAAGCTTTTCATCGTCCGGGAAATTCTGTGTTCGGTATCAAGTTTAAAGTAAGCCCGGTGATCTTTGAAAAGAAAGTAAACTTTTCCGAATACAGCGGCACTATGTTTCCATTGAGTTATCTCATGGATCAACAGCTCATCAACGGCATTAAACATTGTGGCAGTTTTGAAAAGCGTGTACAAATACTTACTACGCATTACGAAGATATTATTGAACAATACCGTGGTTCGTTACAACCGATCAATATTGTTACAGATATTCTGCAGAAAGCAGTGATCAATAATAATTTCAATACAACTATTGAAGATCTTGCTGCACACTTCAGTATTTCCACCCGCACATTACAACGCTATTTTGAAACAGGCACAGGTGTAAGCAGTAAACAGGCTTTACAGGTACTACGTATTAGAAAAGCAGTAAGTCATATCATCAGTCGCCCGCAAACATTTCATTACGGCGTGTATGGCTATTACGATTATAGTCACTTCCACAAACATCTCCGGCAGTTTTTACAGAAAGACAGCCTGGTGCATTTACAACCTCACTTACAGTTATTGCAGATCGCAAGAAAGAAAGAGTTACGTTAGTTTCGCCACAAAGTCGCTAAGACAGAAAGTATCACGAAGAAAACAAGTTGAATTGGCAATGGGCAATTGTTAATAGGCAAGACCAATTTGCTTATTGCATATTGTGTATTGCCTGCTTTTTTCTTTGCGATCTTTGTGCTTCCGTGTCTTCGTGGCAACCAAAAAAAGAGGGCCGATAAGAATACCAGCCCGTTATCAACATGAGAAAAAATGTAGACTTTCTCTCAAAGTCAGTGTTGTAACTGTCTTTGAAAAATTATGTTATTGCGCACGTTGGCGCTCTTCTTCAGATGCAGTTGTTCTTTTTCTTGCCTGTGCCACTTTATTACTACCAAAGCGATATGTGAAACTGAGATTGGCTACTCTTGATTCACGGTATGCTCTCCATATTTCAACATAGTTATTATAGGTGATGGTTGCTCTTGGCAAATTGGTCCAGAAAATATCAGTGATGTTGAAACGCACCTGGCCTTTTCCTTTCCACAACATTTTTTGCACACCGGCACCCACACCCCATTGCGGACGCATAGCCATAAAACCGTATTGACCACCGGAATTATAGTTACCAAACAATTCACTTGTCCATCCTTTTCCAAATGTGAACGTATGATTGCTGCTGAGGTTAACAACTACTTTACCATTGTCTAGTGTTGTGCCGGCAAGGCTTCCGTTGAAGTGATTATAAAATACGTTGGCGTTGTTCATCATGTTCCACCACTTATTCACACGCACAGGGGCAGCAACGGTTAAACCATAGTAATCCGATGAAGAAAGATTCACTGGTATCTGCACAGTAATGTTATCATCGCTGGGGATATTCGGGAACGCATCTTTAAATCTTGTGATCACAACATTCTGGTTATTCTTTGTGCGGCTGTAACCAAGTGTGAAGTTGATGTTCTTTACGGTGTAGTTTAATTCATAACTCCAGGTAAACTGTGGCAATAGGTTTGGATTACCGGTTGAGTAAGTGGTTACATCAATCAAAAATAAGAACGGGTTGAGTTGAGAGTAATTTGGTCTGTCGATACGACGACTAACTGATACACCCACAGTTTGATCTTCTTTAAGTTTATAATTAAAGAAGGCGCTTGGGAAGAGTTGGGTGTATGATGAATCCCAGGTAATGTTTCCTTTAACCTGTTTTGTTTTTACATTGGTATTTTCTGCACGCAGGCCGACTTGGAAATCAAACTTCTTATATTCTTTTTTAAAGTTGCTGTAAGCCGCATTGATGTTTTCATCGTAATAAAAATGATTGGTTTTATTTTCATCATCAACAGGTGAACCACTGCTCACATCAAAGAAACGTGCATCATTATCGGCATGTACCAAACTGGTTTTAAAGCCAGCTTCAAAACGACTTTTGTTTTTCAGGGGTTGTGTATAATCAGCCTTTGCAGTTGCAAGACGAAGGTTGCCTTTCTGGAAACCATCGAGCGTATAATCAGGTTGCAGTTTTGTTCCGTCAAGCTTGTAGTATTGAGTTGCTATTCGGGAATTATTATCTGATCCGAAATACCCCATATCAATATCAGCTGTTAATTCTTTTCCGGTGCTGTCGAATGTGTGTTTGATGTTTACATTGGCAACAGCATTCTTGTTTTGGTTTTGACTACTGTTTTGTGTGCGGAAGGTGAACATCGGTTGCTTGGAAGCATCGCTTACAACAGAGCTATTATTATTATATGGGCGTATAAAATTCATGTTGCTGTTTACAACAAAACCGATCACTGTTTTTTTAGAAGGAAAGAAATCGGCACCAATTCGTAACGTGTGCAGATCTAATGGGATTTTTGTGTAGTTATTTTTTTCATCTTTTCCCGTAAACACTCCCGCACTGGTAAAGAAATTACGATCGAGTAAGAGATGATTCAGATTCATCCGGTAAGCATAGTTATACCCACCAAACAAATTCATCTTTTTATTGCGGTGATTGAAATTGATACCACCGTTTGCTTTGGGATAAACACCTTGCCCGTAACCTGCAGTAATTGTTCCATTAGTTCCATAACGCTGATCTTTTTTCATGCGGATATCAATGATGCCTGCATTACCCGCCGCATCATATTTCGATGATGGGTTAGTGATGAGATCAATCCGTTCAATAGCATTTGAGGGAAGGCTACGCAGATAGTTAACAAGATCAGCTCCACTCATGGGTGATGGTTTTCCATCGATCATAATGATGACGCCGCTACGGCCACGCATGCTGAGATTATCATTTGCATCAATTAAAATTCCGGGCGAGCGTTCCAGCACATCAAAAGCCGAACTACCTGCATTTACCACGCTGTTGTCAACATTTACTACAATACGATCACCGAGCCTTTGAATAAATGGCTTCTTACCACTTACTTCAATTGTTTTTAATTGTGTAGCGGAAGGTTGCAGTACAACATCAGCAACAGATGCTATTGTTTGATTTTCTGAAATAGTAACTACAGATGAAAATTGTTTCTCGTGGTTGATAAAACTTGTGCGGATGATGTAAGAACCAAGTGGAATGCGATCAAACTCTACTAAACCTGCTTTATCAGATAAGGCTGTTTTAACCAATGAAGAATCTTTGATTCTCAGTAATTCTGCTGTTGCGTTTTCAACAGGTTTTTTATCCTGGCTAAAAATAATTGCTGTTATTTTTCCACGTACAGATGTTTGCGCAAAGGAGAATGCTGCAAAAAAAAGGATGATAAGGCTTAATGTAATTCTCTTCATTTGTTCAAGTGTTATACACCCGAATCAATGGTAACTTGTTTAGTGTGCAGCAATCTGCAAAGCACTATGATGATTCGGTTTACACAAATGTTGCTTAAAAACGAATTACATCGTAGTGATTAGTGACAGAGTGTTAAATAAATGATTAAATGGAGTTAACGATTGTTAAGCTCTGTCAGTATTTTACCAAAGTGAATATATAAGAAAAAAACGTCGGCTATTAACGACCCATGTAAACCATAAGTATTTGTACATCACTAGGGTTTACACCTGATATACGTGATGCTTGTCCTAATGTACGTGGTTTAATTTTTTTAAACTTCTGCAATGCTTCTGTACTTAAAGAAGAGATTTTATTATAATCGAAACTGTTTGGTATTTCAAGATCTTCCAATTGGCTCATGCGTTGTACCAGTTCTTTTTCTTTTTCAATGTACACATCATACTTCACCTGGATTTCTGCCTGCTCCATTACTTCGGCGGTAGGCGTTCCCGTTAGTTCCTGCAGGGTTGGAGAAGCTTCGATCAGTTTATTTAATTGTATGCCCGGGCGAAGTAAAAGCTGTAAAGCTTTTTGCTTTTGTGTGAGCGGAGCACTATTGTTAGCCACAAGAAACTCATTGATCTCTTCAGGAGCTAATGAAACATCAGCAAGTCTTGATTTTATTTGTTCCACCGCTTCTAGTTTGCTGCGGGTTTTGTCCATACGTTCCTGCGAGGCAAGACCCATTTTATAACTGAGTTCAGTTAAACGCAGATCAGCATTATCCTGTCGCAACAGTGTTCTGTATTCTGCACGACTGGTAAACATGCGGTAAGGTTCATCGGTTCCTTTGCTGATAAGATCATCGATCAATACACCGATGTAGGCGTCACTGCGTTTCAAAATAAACGGATCTTGTTCCGTTGCTTTTAAATGCGCATTGATGCCTGCCATCAAACCCTGGCAAGCCGCTTCCTCGTATCCAGTGGTTCCATTGATCTGGCCGGCAAAGAATAAATTCTGTATTTGCTTTGTTTCGAGTGAATAGGTCAATTGCGTTGGAGGGAAAAAATCATATTCTATTGCATAACCTGGGCGGAACATGCGTACGTTTTCAAACCCCACCACATTACGAAGTGCTTCGTATTGCACTTGTTCTGGCAATGATGTGGAAAAGCCATTTACATAAATTTCCACTGTGTTCCATCCTTCAGGTTCTACAAAGAGCTGATGACGATCCCTTTCTGCAAAGCGGTTGATCTTATCCTCAATGCTCGGGCAATAGCGTGGGCCTGTACCTTGAATTCTTCCCTGGTACATAGGACTACGATCAAACCCAGTCTTCAAAATATCATGTACATTCTGGCTCGTATATGTAATAAAGCAGCTGCGTTGTTGTTCCGGTTTTATCACCGGTACATCCATGTAAGAAAAACCAGTGATTTCTTCGTCGCCTTTCTGTTCTTCCATTTTGGAATAGTCAAGACTGCGGCCGTCGATTCTTGGCGGGGTACCTGTTTTCAATCGATCGCTTTCAAAGCCGAGTTCAACTAACTGCTCCGTTATCCCTGTTGCCGCTTTTTCGGAAATACGTCCACCTCCCAATTGCTTTTCACCAATATGAATAACGCCATTCAGAAAAGTACCACTGGTAACCACTACGCTCCGGGCTTTGATCTCATGACCTAACCCAGTTATAACACCGTAACAGCGACCATCCTTCACCAGTAATTCTCTAACCATGTCCTGATAGAAACCCACATTAGGCGTTTGTTCCAGCATTTCCCGCCAGGTCGTAGCGAAGAGCATCCGATCATTTTGAGTGCGAGGGCTCCACATGGCCGGGCCTTTTGAACGATTCAGCATCCTGAACTGGATCATACTTTTGTCGCTAACTATTCCGCTATATCCACCAAGGGCATCAATTTCCCTTACGATTTGTCCTTTGGCAATTCCGCCCATGGCTGGGTTGCAGCTCATTTGAGCAATGGTCTGCATATTCATGGTAATAAGCAGAACCTTACTGCCCATATTTGCTGCCGAGGCGGCAGCTTCACAACCGGCATGGCCGGCACCCACAACTATCACATCGTATTCGGGAAACATAATAAGCTTTTGAGCCTGCAAAGATAACCTCTAATTAGGTGAGAAGAGAAGCTGTTTCACGTGGAACATCAGGGACATGCAAAGTCCTGAACTAATAATCCTTTGCCTCCTGCTGCCAGGAACGACACTCCCATACGTCCAAATTTTGGATCGAGAAGATTCATCCGGTGACCTTTGTCAGGAACTCCATTATCAATTAACAAGGTAATTAGAGCTTCCAGCCCGTTAAAAGAACCGACATATACGTTTTCCGCTCCGCAGCTGTATTTTCCAGCTTCCTGTAATCGCTGAACAAACGTTTTACCGTTTGAGGAAGTGTGAGAAATAATGCCACCCCTTTTAACCAGATCATTAGCATGAAACCGGGAAGAATTTAAAAGACCGTTATCTGGCAAAACAATTGGCAGAGTTAATGGAGCTTTCTTTATATCCGTTTCCAGACTTTTGCTGTAAGCCGACTTAGCCTCCGGAAACTGAACCAAAAAATCCGCTACAATTGTCTCCCAAAACCTTCTAGGGTTTTGCCGAAAGTAATTAGTCCAGTAAAACAACTCCTTTTCCGAGGTAGACAATCCGGTATATAAACTATTCGTCGCCAATTGGCGTAGCAGAACTGAATCGTATTCATGTTTTAGTTGAAAAGCTTTGTCTTTCAATGTTAAAACACCTTGACCGAACCCCGCTAAAATCTGGAGCATAAATAAACTAAAAAGTAATCTTTTCACGTGGAACATTTGTTATTTCAGGAAGTATAAACGCAAATAATGCTCTTCCCGTTCCCTCATCTTCTTAATTTGTTGTGAAGACTTATCTCCATAGCCTGTTAGATGGAGGCATCCGTGAAAAATAACCCGATGTAGTTCCTCCTTAAATGAAGTTTTAGTCAGCCGGGAATTGTCTCTTATCCGATCAATACTAATATATAACTCTGCTTGAATTGCATCGTCCCTTTCATTAATTGGAAACGTGATGATATCGGTATAATAGTCGTGTTGAAGAAAATCTCTATTGATTTGCAAGAGAGCTTCATCCGTGCAGAAAATAACATTTACATATTCAAGCCGACACCCTTCTTTCAAAAACAGCTGAACCAGGAAATCCTTTAATCTGCGCCGATCGGCAAATGAAAACTTTACGTCCTGGTAAAAAAAATTAACAGCGGCTTTCTGCATAACATCAAAATTCGGAAAAGTTTGACTTCAGGAACCAATACTTTTGCATCTGAATATGAAAAGATTATCTGAATTGCAACCGGGGCAAAAGGCCGTCATAATATCTTTTGAAAATGACGAAATTTTTCTCAAGTTGATGGAAATGGGATGTGTACCTGGTGAGGAAGTGTCTATGGAGATGCAGGCCCCTCTCGGCGATCCGATTAGCATAAAAGTGGCGGGTTATAGATTAAGTTTACGAATTGAAGAAGCCGAAAGCATCGTGGTTAATCCACTTAACTAATTATAAATCAATTGTTTAATGCAAATAGGATTGTACTTTGGTTCTTTTAATCCTGTTCATACAGGGCATCTTATTATCGCTCAACATATTCTTAACGAATCTGATCTTTCCCAAGTTTGGTTTATAGTATCTCCCCAAAACCCCTTTAAGCAACAAAAACAACTCTTAAATGAGTATGACCGATTACATCTTGTAAACCTTGCTATTCAAAAAAGTCCGTTGCTTAAAGCTGTAGACATAGAATTTCGATTACCGAAACCATCTTACACCATTACTACTCTCACGTATTTAAAAGAAAAATATCCCCAGCACTCGTTTTCCATCATCATGGGAAGTGATAGCTTGCAAAACCTGGAGAAATGGAAAAACGCTGAACACATCATGCAAAACTTTCCCATCTACGTTTATACAAGGCCCGGCTTCACCGTTGCCAATCATCAGGTTAAAGAATTGCACACATTAAATGCTCCTCTCCTGGAAATTTCGGCTACACATATCCGTGAGTTGATTGTCCGTGGAAAATCTATTCGTTTTCTTGTTCCCGATGTTGTGGCAGACGAAATAGAATCCGCAGGTTATTACAAGCTAAAAAATCCATCCTAGCAGCAAACACACTACTGCAATAATTGGAGGTGGAATTTTCGAAATTGACAGAAGGATTGTTGTAGAAAAGATAACAATCAGGTTTAAATAACTGATCGCATTCATTTCAAGGATAGAAATATCTCTTGCCACGTAAAAGGCAGAAGCTGCCATTAACCCCACAGTAGCAGCATTAATTCCCTCAAGTGATCTATAGACAACTGCATATTTTTTCAAATTGTTCCAGATCGGGAAAAAAAACAAGACCAATAATAAACTCGGAAGAAATATCGCCACTGCGCCGATGATTGTACCAACCACCTGACTTTCTTTTCCAAGATCACGCATGGCCATTCCCCCGGTGTACGATGCCATTGAAAAAACGGGACCAGGAATCCCTTGTACAAAACCTGCACCAGTCAACAGTTCTTCACCCGTCATGTATTGTGTTTTTTCCCTTATCACATATTGCTCGTACATCATTGGAACAAGCACCTGTCCTCCACCAAAAACCAAACTTCCAAAACGGTAAAAATTTTCAAAGAGATTGAATGCCCTCCTGTTTTCCCATTGTTGTTTTCGTGCTGTTTCACTCAGAAACCCGGCAAGCACAAAAACGAGAGCAAACATCCAGATATTTCGCCATTTTATTTTTTTACGAACCACCTCATGTTGTGGAATCCGTTGCTTATGAAAATTGGTAACAACACCAGCAAAAGCAAGAATTATCGGAAACACCCACGGTGTTTTAATAAACAGGTATACCGCTATTGCGGCCACGATCATGATAACCCGGGTAATTGTACTTGTGACCGCTGTTTTATAAGCATTCCATGTAGCATAAATAAGGAAGCCCACCGCCATGGGTTGAAGAAATTTGAATATATCGGTATGTAGCGCCCGCTTGTCGAGGTAATGCACAAAAAAAGACAAAGATCCCATAATAAAGCACGCAGGAAAAATCCAGATAAACAAGGTCATCACAGCTAAGGGCAGACCTCCTCTTTTGTATCCAATTAAAGTAATGGTTTGTGTAGAGCTGGCGCCGGGCAAGAGTTGACAAAAAGAAATAATTTCAGTGAGTTCGTGCTCAGTTACATCACGGCGCTTCTTTACAAAAATTTTCATCAACATCCCGATATGACCTTGCGGGCCGCCGAAAGCGGTAAGCGTATAAATTAGTACCGCTTTTAAAAAAGGGATGTGTCGGATAAATTTCAGGTCGAAGGATTTAATGTGTTATTTCTTTAAACCAATTTCCCGTAAACGTTCATCAAGATATTCACCCGCCGTGGCATCAGGATAATGTTTCGGGTTCTCGTTATCAATGCAACTATCCAAACAGGCCAAAGACATGTTGCCTTTAGGGTGAAGAAAAAAAGGAATAGAAAACCTTGATGTATGCCACAATTCTCTTGGAGGATTAACAACACGATGAGTTGTTGACCGTAATTTATTATTTGTGAGACGTTGCAACATGTCACCTACATTGACAACAATCTGCTCCGGTAACGATGTTACGCCCACCCAATCATTTTGTTTGGTTAGTATTTGCAGGCCATCGGCAGATGCGCCAACCAACAATGTAATCAGATTTATGTCTTCATGTTGCTCGGCCCTTATTGCACTCTTCGGTTCGTTCGTAATCGGTGGATAATGTATTGCCCTTAATATCGAGTTTCCGTTTCGCACCCAACTATCAAAATAAAATTCATCAAGTCCAAGGTACAAAGCGATGGCTTGCAATAATTTTTTTCCCGACTCCTCAAAGGAACGATATGCACTGTGAAAAGTAGGATTGAATGCAGGAATTTCTGAAACCTTCACATTCTCCGGGTATTCCTCAGGCACATATTCCTCTCCTTCTGCTTTTTGTCCATATTGAAAAAACTCCTTCAAATCGGGAGCATCACTACCTTTTGCATGTTCCTTTCCAAAAGATGTGTATCCACGTTGACCCGCCAATTCCGGGATTTCATATTCTCTTTTCTTTTCAAGGGGAAGAGAAAAAAATTGCTGCACATATTTATATAGATCAGCAATCAGATGATCGGGAACGCCATGGTTCTTTACAGCAACAAAACCAACTTCTTCATACGCCTTCCCTAGCTCGTTAACGAACTTCTGTTTCAAAACCGGGTCACCACTTGTAAATTCGGCAAGATCAACTACTGGAATTGTCATAATTAAAGTTTTTAATTATAAAGTATTGGTGTATTTCAATTAGGTTTGGTTTGCAAAAATTACAAAATTGATTGAATCAACGAAAGGTTTTTTCCTTGTATTAATTTTCACCCAGTTTTTATTCACTGCGTGCAAGCCATCCTTCCTCTCACATATTCAGGAATACGAAAAAGAATTTACCAATGCCGACAGCATTCCTGATTATTCACAACTGCGATTCTGGGCTGCTCACCCATTCAAAAAAGATCCTTCCGATAGTATACCAAAACCATTACTGACAGAACGCAGAGATAGTTCAGCAGATGTGTTCTTTATTCATCCCACGACATTAACATCAAAAGAATTAGCTGGCACTGTTTGGAATGCACAGTTAAACGATGCTTATCTAAATACAAAAACGGATTATGGGTCTATACTTTACCAGGCAACCGTCTTTAATGGAAGTTGTCGTGTGTTTGCACCTAGATACCGACAAGCACATATCTATTCCTTTTTCTCAATTGATTCTCCTCAGTCAAAAGCCGCTTTGGAACTTGCGTATGCTGATGTGAAAAAAGCGTTTTCTTATTATCTCGCAAACCACAATAACAACAGGCCCATCATTATTGCGTCGCACAGCCAGGGAACCTATCATGCAGGAAAGCTGTTAGAAGAATTTTTTGAAAACAAGCCCCTAAATAACAGGCTTGTTTGTGCATACATAATTGGTTTGGGAGTGCCTGAAAATTATTTTTCAGTTTTGCAGCCCTGCCAAACACCTACACACACGAATTGTTTTGCTACATGGCGCACATTTCGGGAAGGATATATTCCTGACTATGTGCAAATAGAAAAGGGACAAATCAAATCAACAAATCCATTGACCTGGTCGCAGTCTGATTCAGCTGTTTCAAGAAAAGAAAACAAAGGAGCTGTCTTATTTAAGTTTAATAAACAATACAAACATACAAATGGCGCAAGAATTCATGAGGGAGTTGTATGGACAAACAGACCTAGATTTTTCTACGGCATTTTTATGCGAACGAAAAATTATCATGCAGGTGACATAAATCTCTTCTATTATTCAATACGGAAAAATGTGAGAGAAAGAATTGATGCGTATCGAAATTCCAACAGCCTTTAAAGCAGTTATTCCAATGACTATAACCCGACAGCTGCAAATTGTAATACTGGTTGCCTTTATAATTCGTCTTCTTCTATTCTATTTCTTTCCACTTCATATGACCGATTATATGCTGATAAATTCAGCAGCGCAAAATCTCATAGATGGGCATGGAATGGGTTTTATCAAATCAACATCCGAGGATTTGTCAAACTTCTATTTTGAGGGATTACGTTTGTGGCCCCCCTTGGTGACCTCCCTTACAGCACTCTTTTTAAAACTTACTGGCGGGCACCCCGCAACAGAATTTTTAATGATGACGCTCGTTCTTGTTGCGCTTGTATCGATACTCTACTTGCTCTGTAAAGAAATTGGCTTAAAACCCGTTTACATCATATATATTTTTATCGTACTCGCCCTTAATCCGGAATTAATCAAACGGCCCGGCTTTAGCGACCTAACAGCTGCTTTTTTTTCCATATGGGCAACATTCTTCATGGTAAAACAGCTAAACAATCACAACTTTGTCGGAGCCTCTCGAGTCTTATTGGGCTCATTCATATTTTTTTTACCTTCTGCCTTTCGTTATCAATATTATCCTATTAGCCTCTTTTACCCCTTATATTTAGTTGCATCAGCATTGTATCTTAAAGACAAAAATCTATTAAAGCGCTCGACACTATCGGTATTCCTGGTTCTTCTATTCATATTTATCCAAGAGGCGTTCCTTTCTGTTTACACAGCTCAACCAATTAATCAAGCCGTTGCTATGGACAAAACAGGCTTTTTCCCTTTTAACCTTCAAAATACCTATCCTTTCTTTTTTAAAGCATTTATCAATATTTCATATATAGAAAACACCTGGAAAGATATTATTTATCCGTCCCGGTTTTATTATTTCACCTTTTCTGCAACCTGTCTCATTGTCTTTGTGACTTTCGCTTTGCGAATATTGCTTTCTACTCTACGAAATCAAAAAAAACAGGAAAATCAACAGCAGCAAAGAAAAACCCTCTCTGTCCTTTCATTCATACCATTATTACTACTACCTGTTTTGATTTTAGTAGCATTATCATTAACCCACAATAGTCGCTCAGGAGCACCAAATGGGTGGACTTATGTTAATGAAGGGAGATATTATATTTTACCGAGCCTATTATTATTATTGCTTATGTTCTGGACGGTGCAGAAAATATGGCCAACCGTGTCCATTACTTTTAAGACAACATTTAAAACATTGTTTATCATTATAATGATTTATAACCTCGGTCTTACGTTGAAATTTGGTTACAACGTAATAACTAACAATATTCCAGACAAAGAATTAAGTAACAGACTTGACAGGGCTGCAGTATATAACTATCTCTGTACCTTATCCAAAGATGAAATGCCTACCGTGGTAACTTATAGCGAACCCTATTTTTCGTTTTTTCCTTATCTCAAAAACGTAGCAATTACAAACAAAATTGACCAGATCACTGATGTTAAGTTAAAAACTAGGAAAAAAACACGTTTACTTATCATCTGTCAAAAAGAAAAGTCAGAACAAGAAGCAGCCTTTTTGCAAAGCTATAATGCCACACCTATTCTTTACAGACCAAACTGTATTATCTATTCCACTATCATCAATCCTGAATAGTCTATAAACAGCACCGTCTTATTTATCTTTATCATCTAATATGAGCAGCTCCGCAATATTTATCATTATTCCATCCTTTAATGAAGAAGCTGTACTTCGCTCCACTATAGAACAGCTTTTATATAAAGGCTATAATCTAATCGTTGTAGATGATGGCTCACAAAATAACCAGTCAAAATTTATTGCCGAGCTTCCCATTACTTTTATTCGTCATCAACAAAATCTTGGACAAGGCGCAGCACTTGAAACGGGAACGCAATATGCTTTAGGAAAAGGTGCCGACTACATTGTGCATTTTGATGCAGATGGTCAGCATAATTCGCACGACATTGAACATTTACTCCAGCCAATTTTAAATAACAAAGCTGATATTGTCTTTGGTTCCCGCTTTCTCTCAAAACAGTCATCATTACCTTTCGCCCGTTCTATTCTCCTTACCTGTGCCCGTTACGTAAATTTTATTTTTACAGGACTTTTACTTACAGATGCACATAACGGCTTGAGGGCCTTTAATAGAAAAGCAGCAGAAGTAATTCGCATTACAGAAAACGGAATGGCGCATGCATCTGAAATATTATTGTTGGTTAAAAAACACAAGCTAAAATTTACAGAAGCGCCTGTTGACGTGCAGTATACAAATTACTCAAAAGCAAAAGGTCAATCGGCCTGGAACAGCGTTCGTATCCTTTTCGATTTACTTTTACATAAACTATTGCGATGACACCCATACAATTCATACTCATCATCGGATTCCTCTTTACGGGATTATTTTACTTTGTTCGTCTACGTAACCGAATTGCAGATGTATTGCTGCTCTTTATTCTGGTAACTGCAGCCGTATTATTCATTCTATTCCCCGATTGGACAAGTGTGTTGGCTAAAAAGCTCGGAGTTGGCCGTGGTACCGATTTGGTGCTATACATCGGTATTGTGCTGTTCTACTTTGTAATATTGAAATTATATGCACGTATGCGCAAGCTGGAACAGCAGATCACTGAACTGATCAGAAAACAGGCCATAGATGAAACTGAAAATCTATTGAAGAAATAATTTACTTAATCACAAACGTTTCAAGCTTGGTCTGTGTATCAACATTCACTGCAAGCAAATCAAATTTCACTCGAACCTTATTTGCAATCATTCCTACATTTTTTGCAAACAAATACCAAATATCATTTTGCTGAAAAGGAAAGCCTATGTCTGGATTCACTTTGATTCGAATACAATCTTTAAAAGTATTTCCATTAAATGAAGTATCAAACTTATTACTAACTATCGTATAAGTTACATTTACAGTAGCTGGGTTTCCGCTAACCGTAACATTCTTTGTTTCACTCCAGCTCGCACCTGCACTCAGGTTATCCTTTAAATATAAAAGTTCAACTTGATTCGTTAAGGACGCCAACGACGATATCCTTGAATAATCATTCCCAACCTTTACATAATATTCATTTGCGCCAGCAGAATTTGTAAACACTCTGAATGTTTTGCCATTTGAAATACTGTCTTTTGAGGTAGCTTTAAGTGTATAAGTCCCATTTGCAGAACCGGAAGCAGTTGTCCCAGTTGTAGTATAATTCCATTCACTGCCAGTAGTAGTTGGCTGATAAGTAGAAGCAGGTGTGGGATCAGGAGTTGATGGCTTCTTACAATTACCGGCAGTAAGAACAATAAACAGTATCGTACAGATAAAAAGCGTTTTTTGCATGGTTCAGGTTTTGTATAAAGATAATAAAACGCCTTTGAGCGCTGCTTGTTGCTTAAAACTCACAGTTCTTCGGCGTACGAGGGAAAGCGATCACATCACGGATGTTACCCATACCTGTTACAAATTGCACCATGCGCTCGAAACCTAACCCAAAACCTGCATGTGGCACTGTACCAAACCTACGTGTATCGAGATACCACCATAATTCTTCAGCAGGCACATGCATTTCTTCCATACGCTTCATGAGCTTATCCATGCGCTCTTCACGTTGTGAACCACCAACAATTTCACCAATGCCCGGTGCAAGAATATCCATGGCGGCAACCGTTTCTTTTCCTGGTTCGCAACCATCATCATGTCGCATATAAAATGCCTTAATAGCGGCAGGGTAATTTGTAACGATAACAGGTTTTTTAAAATGCTTTTCAACGAGGTAGCGCTCGTGTTCACTCTGCATATCAATACCCCACTTCACTTCGTATTGAAACTTCTTCTTTTTATATGCAGGTGATTGTAATAATATATCGATCGCCTGGGTGTAAGTAATACGCTCGAAATCGTTGTTAAGTACAAACTCAAGTTTTTCGATCAAACCAAATTCACTGCGCTTGTCTTGTGGCAATTGCTTTTCTTCATCGGCCAAACGTTGTGCAAGAAACTCAAGGTCTTCCCTGTTATTTTCCATTGCATAACGAATGATGTATTTGATAAACTCTTCTGCAAGATTCATGTTGTCTTCCAGATCACAGAAAGCCATTTCTGGTTCTATCATCCAGAACTCAGCAAGATGGCGGGCTGTATTTGAATTCTCTGCACGGAAGGTTGGACCAAATGTATAGATCTCACCAAACGCTGTTGCGCCCAATTCACCTTCAAGCTGCCCACTTACAGTTAAGTTTGAAGAGCGTCCAAAGAAATCTTCTTTGAAATTTACGGTACCATCTTCATTACGTGGAGGATTATCAAAAGGCAATGTTGTTACACGAAACATTTCACCTGCACCTTCTGCATCACTTGCAGTAACGATCGGTGTATGCAGGTAAACAAACCCCTTTTCATTATAGAATTTATGCACTGCAAATGCTAATGCATGACGAAGACGAAATACCGAACCAAATGTATTGGTGCGAAAACGTAGGTGTGCTATCTCACGCAAAAATTCAAGACTATGCTTCTTGGGTTGAAGCGGATATTTTTCAGCATCACTGTCTCCCAGTATTTCCAAAATGCTTGCCTTCACTTCCAGGATCTGACCTTTGCCCAATGAAGGAATGACTATTCCTGTTACTTTCAATGATGCAGATGTGGTAATTCTTTTCAGCAATTCATCATCAAACTTGCCCAACTCAAGCACCACCTGCAGGTTGTTATTAGTGCTGCCATCATTCAACGCAATAAACTGGTTATTGCGAAACGTACGCACCCAACCCATAACCGTTACTTCCTGTTGCTGTGGTTCCTGGCTAAGCAATTCTTTGATTTTAACCCTTTTGTTAAACATAAACGCTGAAATTTTGAGCGGCAAAGATAATTATTGACCATCACTAAGCTTTCATTTTCTGTCGTATGACTCACATTCTGATTTTTGTTAAAAGAAACTGCGCCTGTAATTTTTTTTCCTTTTTTCTGATTTTCCCGTAACATTGCATTGGATTCCGACTGATATTTACAAATCCGATCTTCCAAAAGCTCATCAAATTCGGTCGCTCCAGGTTCCCTTAACTTATTTCAATACATACTTTCAGATCTAAAAAAAAGTCCAAGACTTTACCATTCCGTGTTAATGAATTAATCTTTTATGTACGACATTCTCCAATTGAACGATATGCTCGTTCCTGAGTTGCTGGACGTGGCCGAACAATTAAAAATTGCTGGTGCTAAAAAACTCGATAAGCAACAACTCATTTATAAAATACTCGATAATCAAGCTGTTATGGCAAGTGAAAACAAAGGCACAGACGAAAAAAAGCGCAAACGTATTGTAAAGACAACTACCGCCTCAGGCACAGAAGAAGCAGTTGTTGAAAGTGGCGATAAAGATGTTGCACCAAAAACCCGTAAAAAGAAAGAAGAAGCTCCGGCAGCTGCGCCAAAAAAAGTGCTTAAAAAAGCTGAAATCCCTCAACCTATTATACCACCAGGTTTTACCTTGCCAGGTGAAGATGATTTTGTAGCCGGTCCGCCAGAGATGGAATTAGGCGAGCAGTTAGCAGAATCAAACCAAGAAGCTGAAAATCCTCAACCGAATGAGCGCCCCCAAACGCATCAACAACAACGACAATTTCCGAATAAACGTGAACAGGCTTTCAACATTGAGTTTGATGGTGTAATACAAGGTGAAGGTGTATTGGAAATGATGCCCGATGGATATGGCTTCCTCCGCAGCAGTGATTACAACTACCTGTCGAGCCCCGATGATGTTTATGTTTCTCCGTCTCAAATAAAATTATTTGGATTAAAAACCGGCGATACGGTTTATGGTTCCGTTCGTCCTCCAAAAGAAGGTGAAAAATATTTTGCTTTATTAAAAGTTGATACGATCAACGGAAAGCGTCCTGATGAAGTGCGTGACCGTGTTCCATTTGATTATCTCACACCGTTGTTTCCATACGAGAAATTAAATCTTTCTACTACTTCTAACAACTACAGCACACGTATCATGGATCTGTTTACCCCAATTGGTAAAGGCCAGCGTGGATTGATTGTTGCCCAGCCAAAAACTGGTAAAACAATGTTGTTGAAAGAACTTGCAAATGCGATTGCGGAAAATCATCCCGAATGTTACTTGATGATCGTATTGGTTGATGAACGTCCTGAAGAGGTAACCGATATGGAGCGTAGTGTAAAAGCAGAAGTTATTGCCAGCACATTTGATGAACCTGCAGAAAAACACGTGAAGGTTAGTACCATCGCTTTACAAAAAGCAAAACGTTTGGTTGAGTGCGGTCATGATGTAATTATTCTCCTGGATTCTATTACACGTTTGGCACGTGCACACAATACAGTTGCGCCATCAAGTGGTAAAGTATTGAGTGGTGGTGTTGAAGCAAATGCAATGCAAAAGCCAAAACAATTCTTTGGTGCTGCACGTAAAATTGAAAATGGCGGATCGTTGACCATCATTGCAACAGCACTTGTTGATACAGGTAGTAAAATGGATGAGGTGATCTTTGAAGAATTTAAAGGAACAGGTAACATGGAATTGGCTCTTGATCGTAAACTTGCCAACAGACGTGTGTTCCCTGCAATTGATATCGTTGCTTCAAGTACTCGTCGTGATGATCTATTGCTCGATAAAGACACATCAAAACGTATGTGGGTGTTGCGCAAACATTTGGCCGATATGAATACGGAAGAAGCCATCAATACGTTATTACAACACATGCGTGGTACAAAGGATAACAACGAGTTCCTCATCAGCATGAATGGTTGATAACTTTAAAACACTTATTATGAAATACTTTTTTCTTTCAGCATTATTATTTGCAATGATCGGTTGCGGCGATTCGCAGCGATCAGATAATGAAAAACAAAGCAGTGAATCGAAGATTGAGATCAAAGGCGATTCTGGTGAAATAAAGATCAGCGAAGAAGGTATCTCTATTAAAGGAGATGATTCCGGAAGTATAAAGATCAATTCTACCGATGGTATTAAGATTGAAGGGAAGGATGGAAAAGTTGAGCTTAAAGCCGGAGATGGTGGAAAGATAAAAGTGGAGAAGAAGGGAAAAGAAGTAAATATCCAGATCAAAGAAAACTAAACATACCAAAGTCCTGTAGAAAACTGCAGGACTTTTTACTTTGTACTATGCTTCAAAACTTCGGTAATATCAGCAGGGCATTCGGCATGCTTGCATTTCTTGTGATGTGCTACGCCTGGTTTTTTACCAGCAACCTGCAACTCTTTCAAACTGCCAAACAACTTACAATAGTCTTCTTCTGTATTTCTCTTTTGCTTTGGCTTATCTCCATTGTTGTGGCCAGGCGAAATAAATAAATTAGCGTGTTGTAGTTATGGCTCTCCAAAAAATAAATATCGACGAGTTTTTATCTCTTGCTACTACTTACCCGGTGTTGGACGTACGCAGCCCGGGAGAGTATAAGCATGCACATATTCCTGGAGCACATTCATTTCCCTTGTTCTCTGATGAAGAACGTAAAGTGGTAGGCACTGCTTACAAACAACAAAGCAGAGAGGAGGCAATCAAGATCGGTCTTGCCTATTTTGGCATGAAGATGCGGGGCATGGTGGAAGAAGCAGAAACAATAATTGCCAATTGGCAAAAAGCAAGAGGCAAGGATTTGCCTGTTGATAATTGCATATTGGTTCACTGCTGGCGTGGAGGCATGCGCAGCGGAGGCGTTGCCTGGCTTCTGGATCTTTACGGATTTAAAGTGTATACACTTGCTGGTGGATATAAATCGTTCCGCAGATGGGCGCTTGAACAGTTTGAACAAACTTATTCCTTTCGCATACTGGCAGGTTTTACGGGCTCGGGAAAAACGCCATTGCTGGAGAAACTCGGAAAAAGCGGTGAGAATATAATTGACCTTGAAGGGTTGGCACATCACAAAGGTTCGGCTTTCGGCAATTTGGGTATGCCGCAACAACCATCGCAGGAGCAGTTTGAAAACAAGCTGGCACTTGCCCTATCAGCTGCACGAAAAAAGGCTGATCCAATTTGGCTTGAGGACGAAAGTCAGCGTATTGGCGATGTAAATACTCCCATCAACATCTGGAAACAAATGCGCACATCACAGGTATATTTTATTGATATCCCTTTTGAAGAGCGCCTGCAACATATTGTAGCTGAATACGGAAAACATGAGCGTGAGCGACTTGTAAATGCCATCATTCGCATTAAAAAGAGGCTGGGAGGGTTAGAAACCAAGGAAGCGATCAATGCACTTGTTGAAGACCGTGTGGAAGATTGTTTTCGTATCTTACTCACCTATTACGACAAGTGGTATTCAAAGGGTTTGCATAATAGAGAGGGCCTTGAGGCGTTATTAATAAAGATACCCTGCGAAACCGTACAGGAATCCAATATTAAACAACTTTTACAGCTGCAGGCTTAGCTCAAAAACCAGGTCATGAAAAACTTTTTACTTCTTTTCCTTTTTTGCTTCTTTTCATTCTTTGGCAAATCGCAAGTTGTAACGGGCGTGTACAAAGGAAAGATGGTTTCCGATAGTTTAAAATACACGGTTGATTTTGAACTTACACTTAAAGAAAAAAACGGCGAACTGTATGGTTACTGTCAGCGCCTGTTTTTGATCGACGATGTATTGTACTATAATCTCGTAAAAGTAAAAGCCAGGATAAAAGACAACGTGTTGATCGTTGAAGATGAAAAATCCGTTTCCAACAATTTCAAAGAAAAAACAAAGGGCATTAAAACTGTTTATATGTTCAATGTTCAAGACATTGTTGATACAGCATCCGTCTTACATGGAGAATGGAGTACATCGGCGTGGCGAAATAATTATGCATTGCCGGGTTCATTGATTGTAAACAGGGAACGTAATTACTTAGCAACACAATTATACAAACGACTGGAAGAAAAGCAGCTCTCAAAAGAAATGTTGTTTGATGAAGCTAAACCTGTGTATGTATCAACACCGACAAAACCGCAACCGACAGATGTGGTTACAAATCAGCCGAACAACAAGCCAACAGTTAATACAACAACGCAAAATAAACCAGAAGTAGTAGCAACAAAAGATTCCTCTGCGAATGCTGTCGTTGTTACTAAGCCGCAGGAAACAAAACCCAAGCCCAATGATGTTGCAGTAAATCAAAACACAACAACGATTTCTCCTCAGAACAAACCTGTAGTTACAACACCGAAGGATACAGTAAACAAAACTTCTGTTGCCGTAAATAATCCGCAGTCGTCAACCACTAAACCGGTTCAAAACTCAGCAACTGGAAATACAGCAAAAGATACGGTGAATAAAACCTCTGTTGCTGTGAACAACCCACAACAACAAACCACAAAACCAACTACTGCAGCAGCCAATCAGCCAATTAACAATAAACCACCAGTGGTTACACCAACCCAAAACCAGGCTATCGCAAACAATACAAACAAACCAAACAACACTGCTAACAACAGCGTTGTAACACAGCAGCAGAATAAACCTGTACCAACAAAAGACAGTATCACTAAAACATCGGTCGCAACTAATAACCCCCAGCAACCAACAACAAAACCACAACAGCAACCAGTTACAACAAACAAGCAAACTGTAACGCCACCAACACAAAACCAGTCAGCTGCTGCTAGCAATAACAAACCTGCAACAACGACTCCACAACCAACCGGCTCAGTTGCTTCTAATAATAAACCAACCTCCAACACTGGTACAACAAATAATCCGCCACAGAATTCAACAGCGGCCACAACTAAACCCGCAGAACAAAAACCAACCACACCTGTTGTAACAAATCCCGTTACAACCAATCCAAGTCAATCTGGAATTTCAACAATAGGCAATGTTGCAACGGGCAACGTTACCGACAAACCACAAGTTGGAGATGGCAAACCACCCGTTATCAACAACCCTGTAATTGTAAAACGCCAGGTTGAAATTATTGAGGCACTTGAAGTATCTGAAGACAGTGTAGTGTTATCACTGTATGACAATGGTGAAATAGATGGCGATACCGTGAGTGTGTTCCTGAATAATGAACTTATTGTACCGAAGGTTGGCATTAAAGCAAGCGCATACAAAAAAACGATTGCTGTCAAAAAAGGAGAGGTGATTCAGCTAACACTTTTCGCAGAAAACCTCGGAAGCATTCCACCAAATACCGGTTTGCTGATTGTTACTACCGGCAATGAACGTTACCTGGTGAATTTTACTTCAACGCTTAATAAGAGTTCTTCCATTGTGTTGAAACGAAAAGAATAACAGCATAATAGCAATTGAATCTTTTTCTTTGTAGTATGAAATTCGCTCTTGCAATCGGCCTGCTCTGCTGCACTCTTTTTTCATCGGCGCAAAATATTGCTGGCCTATGGCGTGGGCGATTCACAAGTGATCATCCGTTACAACAGGGTACTGACTACAAATATGAATTACTCCTCTTCCAGGAAGGGAATTCAATCACAGGTTATTCTTATTCCACACTTGTAAATGGTGAATACTATGCAGTTTGTGAAGTAACCGGCAATCTATTTGATGGCTACATGGTTATTACCGAAAGAAAAACTATTTACCAAAATCCGCCGGGGCCAGGCGGTGTGATGCAAACACATATTCTCTTTTTGAATTCAGAATTGAAAGAAACAAGCGGGGAGTGGAAGCAGGCAAATAAACGACAGACGCAATTGTTTGAAGAAAGCGGAAAAACTTTTTTGAAAAGAGAAGAAGATCCATCGAAGTCGGGTTTATTAAAAGTGTTGAATGAAAAAGGTGCCGTGCAAATGGAAAATTCTTCAGCTCCTAAACAAGAACATTTACTCAATAACGACTCCGTTAAACTTGCATCAAGAACAGTTGAAATTGTAAAAGCAATCGAGACAGATGCTGATTCTGTTTTAATTGAATTGTATGATGATGGCTTAATTGATGGCGACAGTGTTTCCGTTTTTAATAACAATCATGTTTTACTGAATAGCATTGGTCTCACCACAAAGGGCATTAAACAAACCCTTGCAGTTCCGGGAACGCAGGAAGGTTTACTGCTAACATTGTTTGCAGAAAACCAGGGAACTATTCCGCCAAACACGGGTGTGTTGGTTGTAAAAACAGGAGGCATGGTTTACGAGATCAGGTTTAAATCAGATAACAAGAAAAGTGCTGCGGTTCGCATTACAAAAAAGTAACAGGATCTGGTTTACATTTGCGCATGCATTCAGAAACGATAAGACTCACTAAATTTTCACGTGGTGCCGGTTGCGGATGCAAGATTGCACCTGCAGTACTTGAACAAATACTTCAATCTTCATTATCAACCCTAACCGATAAAAATTTGCTGGTTGGCAACAGCAGTAAAGATGATGCAGCAGTATATGATCTTGGCAACGGAATGGCCATGATCTCAACAACCGATTTCTTTATGCCCATTGTTGATGATGCATTCAGCTTTGGCCAAATAGCATCAGCAAATGCTATCAGTGATGTATATGCCATGGGTGGAAAACCATTACTCGCCATTGCCATACTCGGCTGGCCCGTTGAAAAATTACATGCTGCTATTGCCCAACAGGTATTAGATGGTGCACGCACAATTTGTAGTGAAGCAGGCATTACTTTAGCTGGTGGGCACAGCATTGATTCACCGGAGCCATTTTTTGGTCTGGCAGTAAGTGGAATGATTCAGGTATCACATCTCAAGCAAAACAACACTGCCCAGGAAGGAAACGTATTGCTGCTAACAAAACCAATTGGCGTGGGCGTGCTTAGTACCGCTGAAAAAAGAGATGCGTTGAAGGAAGAACACAAAGGAATTGCTTCAACACAAATGAAACAACTGAATAATGTTGGTGAACTACTTGGTAAACTTGATGCTGTTACTGCCATGACCGATGTAACAGGTTTTGGTTTGCTCGGTCATTTAATTGAAATGTGCGAAGGCTCTGGCGTTTCTGCAGAGTTATCTTATCAACACATACCATTCATTGCAGCAGCAAAGGAATATGCTGCCCAACGTATAGTGCCTGATGCTACTTACCGTAACTGGAATAGTTATAGCAACAAAGTTGGCTTTGGTTCGGGTGTAAATGTGATGGAAGCGTTTAATCTTTTACCCGATCCGCAAACCAACGGAGGATTATTAATTGCTGTAAAAGAAAAACAGCTAAATGAAGTGCAGAAAGTTCTTGCTTCAAATAACCTGGCTGTGTTTACACAGCCCATTGGTCGAATTATACCGAAAGCAGACAAGGTTGTGCAGGTTTTAGCCTAGCGTATTGCAATAACAGCACCCGATGATTATATTAGTTGCCTGTAAACAACTTAAACCAACTTTATTATGGACGCAAAAACGATAGCCTGGGTAAGCTATCTTACCATTATTGGCTGGATCATCGCCTTTGTTTCTTACGGCAACTTAAATCCTAAAACATCACTTGCTACATTTCATTTACGACAAAGCCTTGGAATCATTTTATTGGGTGTAGCATGTTCAATTCTTTTCAGAATGCTATTTTGGGGCTTTGCATTTATTGGCTTTTTATCGCCGATTGTGTGGATACTTCTTGTTGTACTTTGGGTGCTGGGTTTGCTGGGGGCTATTAATGGAGAAGAAAAACCAGTGCCGGTGTTAGGCCCTTTGTTTCAGCAATGGTTCCAGTTTATTAAATAAGAATTTGTAATTCGTAAAACGATCTATAAAAGCTTGTCGATGCGTTCGGCGAGCTTTTTATCTTTTGCGGTCACCACGTCGCCGGCATCGTGTGTACTGAGCCAAACTTCAACTTTATTCCACACATTGGTCCAGAGCGGATGATGATTCATCTTCTCTGCTTCCATTGCTACACGTGTCATAAACGCAAAGGCTTCTGAGAAATCTGCAAATTCAAATTTGCGATAGAGCTTATTGTCTGTTTCTGTCCACATATGCTTTCAATTGAACGAGGTTATAAAATAAGGTGTTGCTTGTTCTTTATTTTTTCGTTGGTTAACTCAACCACCAGTTGCACACCGGGAATACTTCTTATATCACTAATCAACTTTTTCTCATCTTCTGCTCCCGGTAAATCGCCTTTTGTTAACCACAAATAATCAAGATGCTTAAACTCCGGGAGTAAGTATTCTCCATCAAATTGATTTTTATAGAGATAATACTCCAGTACCATATTCGGTTCTTTGTATTCGAATACAGAAAAATAATATTGCCTGTTCTTCTTTGCTAATTGAATTTCAATATCATCATTCAACCTGAAATCGAAACGCATTGATTGGTTTACCTGCCATACAAACTTCTGGCTCTCCATAGGAGCCATTACACCAAGCAGAAGCGTGTCTTCAAAAAATTCTTCTGCCAGCAGTTCGTTATCGATTTTGAGTTTCATGTAACCGAAGCGCTATAATCTTCTATTAAAATACGATATCAAATTCAAGTTCATCAATTCCACGCTTCACTTTCACCTTCGTTGCGTCGCCCTTTTTAAATTTACTTAATACCTGCATATAAGCTTCAACAGAGCTCACATTAAATTCTCCAAGCTTCGTTACAACATCACCTGCTTTTAATCCTGCCTTCTGTGCGGCACGGCCTTCACTCACACCATCCACTTTTACACCATTTCCGCTAAATGTATAATCGGGCATAATTCCCATACTAACTGTAAAACGGGCAGATGTGGTTGTTTGCTGCTCCCTTGTTTTTGTAAACGCCAACTTTGGTTCCTTGCTGCTTCGGGCTACTAAACGTGTGATATATTTTACAACCAATAACTGGCCATTGTAATTGATCTTATCAAAGTCATCACTCGGCTTATGATAGTCAGTATGCAAGCCTGTAAAGAAAAATAAAACAGGAATATCCTTCCTGTAAAAAGAAGTGTGATCGCTGGGACCTGTGCCGCTGCTGTCAATCTTAATCGAGAAGACAGGTTTCTTTTCATTGATGAGCGTACTCCATGTAGGTGACGTGCCAATGCCTCCAACAGTAATTGTTTTTGCTGTATCGTTAAAACGGCCAACCATATCCATGTTGATCATGTAGTTTACCGTGTTTAAAGAAATAGTAGGATGATCAGTAAAATACTTTGATCCATATAAACCCAACTCCTCGCCGCTGAATGCAATAAAAAGATAGTTGTTGGTTTTAATACCTTCTGTTTTTAATAATCGGCTTAGCTCAAGCAAGGCAGCTGTGCCGCTTGCATTATCATCAGCGCCATTATGTATAGCTGCGGCACCGGTGTTTCTTGAATTATTATCTTCTCCATAACCTAAGTGATCGTAGTGTGCACCAATGATGATGGTGTTTGCAGCATTGTTATTGATGTAACCAACAACATTATGCCCTTTCCTGATCTTATCGCCTTGCTCCACCTTAAGTTTAATATCCTGCATAGCCGATGGATCAGCAGATAATTTATCTGCAATACGCTTGTTCAGCCAAATAACAGGAATGGTTGATAAAGCAGATCGGTCCTTTACATCATATTTCAAACCCGTTTCTTTACTGCCGCTGTTGAAAAGGATCAAGGCTGTGGCTCCTTTTTGCACCGCATCTTTTTCTTTTGTACGGATTGCGTTCACTAAATCGAAATGCGGATTGTTTTCATTCTCGGCAAGCAACTCTTTGATGTCCCAAAACCAGGCGCCACCATTTTCATGCAAACTTGGGGAAGCCATTGCTTCTGTTTTTCCATTGGCACTCCAACTGAATGGAAAGAAGTCTTTATCAACCTTTAGATGTTCGTCGTTAATAATAAAAAAGCTTGATGGCAATATTTGCTTTCCTTCATTTATTTCAAATGGCTGAAGGAACCCGTTCTCGCCTTTTGCTTCAATTCCGTTTTGCTCAAATTGCTGAACAATGTATTTGTATGCAAGTTCTTCGCCTTTTGTTCCGGTTCTTCTTCCTTCCAGTTTATCATCGGCCAAAAAACTTGTGTGGTTGCGAAGATTAGTCAAGCTCAACTTATCAGCTTTACTTTGCTTTTGCGCAAATGAACCAGCAGTAACCAAAACAAATAACAAGAGCGAAAGCACGTTTTTCATGTAGTAAAATAATTATGGGGTCAAAGGTAAAAGATGCAAGCCATCCGTGTAAGGTTGCTCAGAAATTTAAACAGCATTTCACAAGGCATGCTAATCTTTCCAACTTCGTAAATGGCTCAATCTTTTTGCACCTACCTTTGCAGCTGCTTTCATGACCACAAACAAAATTCATATTGCATTAGTTGGCAACCCCAACAGCGGCAAAACCTCGTTGTTTAACAGCCTCACCGGTCTTAACCAGAAAGTGGGCAATTTTCCCGGCGTTACAGTTGATAAAAAAACAGGCGAGCTGAATTTAAGCAATGGATTTAACGCAGAATTGATCGATCTCCCCGGGTCTTACAGCCTCTATCCCCGCCGTGCAGATGAATGGGTGAGCTACCGGGTGCTGATGAACCAGGACGAAGAGGTGAAAGCAGATGTGGTATTGATTGTAGCCGATGCCAGTACATTAAAGCGCAACCTTCTTTTTGTATCGCAGATCATTGATCTGAAAATTCCTGCCGTGCTGGCACTTACCATGATGGATGTCGCCCGTAAAAAAGACATCATCATCGATCTGAAAGGTTTAGAGCGTGAGTTGGGTATTCCCGTTGTTCCGGTAAACCCGAGGAAGAATAAAGGAATCGACATCCTGAAAAAAACGGTGGAAGCAACTGCACGACATCAATACCGCCCGCCGGCTTTCGATTTCATTCCAAATAAAAACCTGGCCGCTGAAGCCGTAGGCGAAGTAAAAGAGATCTTACCCCATCTCAGTGATTATGCCGCCATTCATCACCTCATTAATCATGAATCGTTTTTGTTGAGTGCAGACATGCAGAACAAGATCGAAAGCATTGAACAACGAAACAAAGTTCAGCATACACGCATCCAGGCCGAAGAGATCATGCAGCGTTACCAGCGCATAAAGCAAATTGTTCAAACAAGCATTACCGAAGAGTCGCCTGTAAAAAAACAATTGATTGCAGAAAAACTCGATCGTGTATTGTTACACCGGTTCTGGGGTTATGCCATTTTACTTTCGGTACTTTTTCTTTTGTTCCAAAGTATTTTCTGGGTAGCATCATACCCAATGGATATTATTGAATTGTTTTTCCTGAAAGCTTCAAACTGGTTTAGTAGTTGGCTACCGGCTACATGGCTTACCGATCTGTTTATTAACGGTGTGCTGGCGGGATTAAGTGGCATTTTTGTTTTTGTTCCGCAGATCATGATCTTGTTTGGTTTGATTACTATCCTTGAAGAAACTGGTTACATGGCACGTATTGGTTTTCTCACCGATAAGATCATGCGTAAGGTTGGATTGAATGGAAAAAGTGTGATGCCAATGATCAGTGGCTTTGCGTGTGCAGTGCCAGCCATAATGAGTGTGCGCAACATTGAAAATCAAAAAGAGCGTCTACTAACCATATTGGTAACGCCACTTATGAGTTGCAGCGCACGTTTACCCGTGTACACTATTCTTATTGCATTGGTGATTCCTAAAACATATTATCTAGGCTTTTTGAGTTTGCAAGGGTTAGTGATGATGGGGTTATATGTATTTAGTGTAGTAATTGCATTAGTAGTTGCGTACGTGGCCAAGCGTTTTATTAACCTGAAAGAGAAGAGTTTCTTTATTCTCGAATTGCCTTTGTATCGTCATCCACGTTATAAGAATGTTGCCATCACCATGATCGAAAAGGCAAAAATATTTGTGTTTGACGCCGGTAAAATTATCATGGTCATTAGTCTTTTATTGTGGGCGTTGAGTTCTTACGGTCCGGGTAACAGAATTGAAAAAGTAAATACGGAATATGCTCAACGTATTCAGGCAAATCCCACGCAAGCCGAAACTTTAGAAAAAGAAAAGCAAACGGCCTTACTTCAAAATTCATACGCCGGTGTAATGGGTCAATACATTGAACCGGTTATTAAACCACTTGGGTATGATTGGAAAATTGGTATTGCGCTAATCACTTCATTTGCCGCACGTGAAGTATTTGTGGGAACAATGGCCACGCTTTATTCTGTTGATAGTGATGGTGCCGATGAACAAACGCTTCGTCAGAAAATGCATGCTGCTGTAAAAGCCGATGGAACAAAAGTGTATACGCTTGCAACAGGTGTTTCGCTAATGATCTTTTATTTGTTGGCCATGCAATGTATGAGTACGCTTGCAATTGTAAAACGGGAAACCAGGAGTTGGAAATGGCCCATCATACAGTTGACGTATATGACAGGCCTTGCTTATATTTTAAGTTTGATTGCTTACCAGCTATTGAAATAATTCGGGTTGCTGAACTTACGCAACGCATAACTCCTAACTACTTTTCCTACCAACTTACGGTGCTTCGTATCCTGCTTACAAGATTGCTGTAAATACGTTGCATCATTTCAGCCATAGCTTCTTCTTTTGTTGGTATGCGTTGATTGCTGCCACGATTGATAAGCGCAACGTCGCCGCTTTCCAATGCACGCTTGTCACCACTGTATTCAGCGTATTCATAAACATAACGATATTCGGATGGTAACTGATCCCATTTAATTTGATTGCGACTCACAGCATCGGTAATGATCACATTCATATCGGCATCAGCGTTCAAAATTCGTTTTGTTACACGCACTGTTGCTGTTACTGTTGAATAGATAGGGCGACCGGAAGTATCTTTTCCTGTTTCCACCTGTTTGCTACGGTTATAATTGCGTGATTGATCAAGCGGCTGATCAAAACGAAGATTACGCCAAACAAGGTCTACCACAAGATCAGGGCCAGCATTCATGCTACGCAACTGGTATTCATCAAAAAAACGTGCAGGGTTTGTTGTTGAATTTTGTCCGCCGAGATCACGAATAATATTTGCCTGGTGTTGACGATCACGTGAACCGTATTGATTCCAACCCCAGTTATTGCCTCCCATGCCAAACTGATCATATTGAATCTGGTTGATGAGTACGTTTACAACACTACGGTCGAATGCTTCTTTCATTTGAAGTTTGGTGTCACGATAGTTGGGAACATATTGCTGTGCACGTTGAAATGCGTAGTAAGCTTCTTTGTTGTTTTCTCTTGTATTTAAGTTCAGTTGTTCAACACCTAATTGGTAGTAATCGGCAGCAGCAGAATCCTTTGTTGAAACAAGACGGGGATAAACGTTTGCCGGTTTTAATAATCGAACAGCGTATGCACTCTGGCTAATAGTTTCGTACATACGGTGAAGTCCTTCCAGTTCAGGAATGATCTTATTCCATTTTTCAGGAGCAGCATCGTATTGATAATTATTGAGGCGCTGCATTGACTTGGTGTAAGCATTGTTATACACCTGTTGCAGATCGGCCACGATCTTATCATCTGCACCTTTTTTATTTAACCGGGAAATGAGAGTCGAGAGATCTTTTTCATCGCTATAACTTGCAGAACGGCTTCCCCTGCAAGCAGAAAATAGGATGGCAATAAAAACAATGGGTAAAATTTGTTTCATATGTGGATGGTTTTTCTATTTACATTCAAAATAAATACCGTCTCTTGCGTTCAGGTAATGTTTAACAAATATATACGGATATTAAAATTCTATCTTAGGTTCAAAGTATCGCCACAATAACGAAGAAAGCTTGCGGGTTAGTGTCCATGCTTCGTTGTTTCTGTTCCAGCTCTCATCCTTATTATTTTTAGTAATAATACATACCACATAGGGATGATGGGGGGCGTTCACCAACATCACTTCGCTTCGGCTGGCGTTTACTGCACCATTCTTACTAAATACTTCTACTGTTGGTGGAATGGATGATAACCCTTCTTCATCCCAATAATTTCGCCCCAACAAACGCATCATGGCAATGCAGCTACTATCGTTAAAGATTTCCTTTTTATAAATACGCTCAAATATATTCGCCATTTCAAAGGGAGTAGTTTGTCCCCAACCATACATCGTTCTGTTTTCTTCCCGGCCTGGGGTTCGTGAATTAACTCTTGTGTTTTTATAACCAAGCTCCTGTAATAGTTCATTGATGCGGGTGCCTGTGCCAGCTAAACTCTGCAACCACAAGCTGGCAGTATTATCACTGGTGGTAAGCATAAGCATCATCACCTTCGAAAGATCTATGGCCTCATTGCTTTTGTATGAACCAAGTATATCGACACCTGCATAAAGCAGTGAATCTTTGTAAACAAGCGATTGATGATAGTTCAATTCTCCCTTGTTGATTTTATCCATAATACCGATGAGTATCGGCACCTTCACCATGCTTGCAGTTGGAAAAACTGTATCGGCATTTATAGCTACAACTTTCCCGGTCTTTAAACTCTTCACGTAAATTCCAATGTCGCCATTGAAACCTCTGATCGCTTCTTCTATCTTCTTCTTTAACTTATGATCGGTTTTTTGCGCATAGGATATCTGCATTCCTAACAGGAACGAAAAAAGAATAGCAACAACTCGCATATATTTTATTGAACAGATGAGGGATCGAGTTTCCAATCCTTAAAATCCCTGGTATTCCAGGCGGCTGGCCTTGCATGTACGCCGGGCGTAAAGTCGAAGTGCACATAATTCACGCCTTTTGTTTCAAGTAAGTTGAGTGCAGCAAATGAAAGATATTGTTCAGCCCCGGAATTGCCCGCCCTGTCGGTTAGCCAGGTGGCTTCAGGAATTTTTATGTAGAGCGTATCGTTTGATATGCGATCGAATTGCATTTTAATTTCGCTGTACGTTTTGTTTACACCATTTACAAATGCCTGTGGAACTGTAACGGAATCCTTAGGAGCAAATATCTTCTTCTTCTCTCTTGCTTCGGCACTGCAATCCCAAACTATTACAGTATCTGTTACAAACCATTGTTGTGGCGGCTCAGCATCTGCTGCAGCTTTGTTTTCGTTGGAGGCTTCGTTGTTGCAGGCCACAACTAATGCAACAAGACAAAGGGCTAAGAGATATCGAATCATATCTTAAAGCTACATAACACTTGTGAAGATGCGTAATGAATGTTTAAATTCGTTTAAATTTTCATTATGGGTAAACGGAGTTCCTATTTAGACCTGGTATTAAACCCCTTTAACCTCTTACGTACAAAACGTATCCTCAACGTAAATCCCACCGTTACTCCCGAACGTAAAGAACCCGAACACATAAATTTATACGTGTACGATTACGATTTTGAAAATCTCCATCAAGAGAAACTGGCTGAAGCAAAGGATTGCTTTCGCTACAAACATTCAGCCAGTGTAACCTGGATAAATGTGGATGGTATCAGGCGAAAGGATATCGAGGATATTTGTAACCATTTCAATATACATTCATTGGTGTTTGAAGATATAATGAGTATCGGACAGCGACCTAAAATGGATGATATTGATGGTACCATCTTTTGCCTGTTGAACATGCTTTATTTTAATGAAAAAGATGCCGTTGTTGAAACAGAACAAATATCGATTGTGTTTGGTAAACAGTTTGTAATCAGCTTCCAGGAAGATGCTTCACGTGATGTGTTCAATCCACTGCGGGATAAACTTCAATTCAGAAATAACAAGATCAGGCAAAGCGGAACTGATTATTTGTTCTACTCGCTTATTGACATGATCGTTGATAATTATTTTGTGGTAATGGAAAAGTTGAGTGATAAAATAGAAACACTGGAAGAAGATATCATCCGTCATCCAAATAATCGATCATTGGCAAAGATCAATCACCTCAGAAAAGAAATGATCGTATTAAAACGAAATATCACGCCGGTTCGTGATATGGTGAACGGCATTCTTAGAAGCGAAAGTCCATTGATAGAAGAACGAACGGAGAAATACTTTAAAGATATTTACGACCACATTGTTCAGGCAAATGATCTTGCAGAAAACTACCGTGATATGATGATGAACTTGCATGATCTTTACTTAAGCAACGTAAATCTCAAGATGAACGAAGTGATGAAAGTTATGGCCATCGTAACTTGCTTGTTGGCACCTGCAACTGTTATTGGAGGTTTGTTTGGGATGAACTTTGATGTGATTCCGTATGCTCACCATCGGTGGGGGTTTTATATAGCATGCAGCCTGATGATCCTGATTCCACTGGCGATGCTCTATTTTTTCCGTAAACGAGGTTGGTTCTAATTTTCACAACAAAATTTTTGTATGAAATTATTAACTGCATTATTGTTTGCTTTCTCTCTTGTGAATGTGACTGCACAACCTGTAGAGGAAAAGATCAAAGCATTGGGTTTACAATTACCAGCAGCCAGTAAACCAATCGCCAATTATTTAAAGTTTGTACGTTCGGGTAATCTTATTTTTCTCGCCGGACATGGACCAACAAAAGCTGATGGCACAAACATCACTGGTAAAGTTGGAAAGGATCTCTCTATTGAACAAGGTTATGAAGCAGCAAAGATTACAGCATTAAGTCTTATTGCAACATTGAAAGATGCACTTGGTGGCGACTTATCTAAAGTAAAACGAATTGTGAAAGTAAATGGCTATGTTAACTGTTTGCCTGATTTTACAGAACAACCGAAAGTGGTCAATGGCTGCAGCGATTTACTGGTTCAAATTTTTGGAGACAAAGGAAAACATGCAAGAGCAGCCATGGGTATGGTGGCATTGCCTTCGAATATTGCTGTTGAAATTGAAATGATCGTAGAAGTAGAGTAGTACTATTAAAAATGCTCCATGCTTTTGAGCATTTCATATTCTGTTTCGAAACTACGATGTTTGAACCAACCAATAATACCACCACCACCAAGCCAGAAACAAACTTCCATCACTAATAATAACACACCCATTGCAGTAAAATAAAAACCAGTGAATGCCTGGGGATCAAATACAAATTGTAATAGCTTAATAACAAGCATAGATATCAATCCCTCTCTCAACACACCGTGATAGAGAATATATTTCCACTTGGGAATCGTTCTGCGCTTTTCCCATAGCTTCAAAAACTTCCTTTGCCTTTGAGTAAGCCTGTAAGGATGATAATTACGAAAGTCGTTAAGTGGCACCGAGGTTTATACAGTTGGTTTTGGTTGTTTAAAAATCGGAACAGTGCTGCAGGGTTCTCCGTACATAATGCTTTTCGCTATAGGTCTTAATTTATTCGTGATCTCCAGGTAAGCCGCTTCAGGTATTGGTTCGTCACCACATCCCTTTACTACTACACGTTGATCTTTATAAACAGTTGTATCAAGCGTTGCAATTGCTTCCATCAGTTTTTTCTTCTTCCATTCTTCTGCCGATCCCAAAAACAACTCCCTTGCTACAGGTTGTAATAACGATGCTACCAGCATATAAGCCCACATGGGAATAATGGCATCGGCACTGCAACTGATCAATACAACTTTATCTTTATACGCACTTGTATCTGTTTGCTGAAGGGAGGCCCTGAATTCTTTTTCTTTGATGATCAGGCCCATGAAGAGGAAATCTTTCAGATCGAATAACACAGGCTCTTCCTTCGGTATCCAGGCTTCCAGGTCAATGGTTTGCAATGCACTTTCAGCTACTTTATTTACTATCACTTCGCTCATATCACTTAATTGAGATAGTAAATTTACTCCAAATATGCAATTTCCTTTTTTACCATTTCAGGGTATCGTATTTTTTCATGGTTACACTCGTAAAACTACTGTGCATAAAAATGGGCATAACTATCGTTATGCCCATCGACCTATTTGAATCCGTTGACTATTAATAGAATTTAATTCTCCTGTCTTTTACTTTAGCTGCCTTGCGCAAAGCTTGTAATGCCGCATTTGCTGCGTTTTGTTTTAAGCCGGCTTCCATTTGTAAACGACGATCGTTATAAGCGGCGTTGCCGGCTGGCTGTAAACCTACATTTTCAGTACGAATTACAAACACCGCTGTGCTACCAGCGATTGGTTCGCTGCTTTTTCCTTTTACAGCAGGGTTAAAGGCTGCGCCAGTCACTTTTGGCTCCATACCTACTCCCGGAATAAACGGAGAGAAAAATGAAATACTATCGGCACGTAACACATTTGTCTTAAAGCTTGTTGCAATCTGGTTCAGATCACGGTTGTTACCGATCTGTCCAATAATTTGCGCAGCTTTCTTTTGATTGCGTACAATACTTTCAACCTGGATGCGTGCAGTTTTTGCATCAGGCGTACCTTCTTCTTTTTCTTCAGCAATTAATGCTACCACCACTTTATCACCAAGTGTTGTTGGTTCTGATACATTCCCTACTTTATTTTCATATACCCATTTTACGAGGTTGCGTGCACCACCTAATCCGATAATTGAATAGTCAGTAGGACGAACTTCCGCAACACGTGGTACTAATTTCTTTTTTGTAATTGCTTCGTCAAACTGATTTGCATTACGAGCTTCCGATGCAAACTGTGCAGCAGCAGTGCTAGCAGTGCTGATGGTTTCATCACTTGGTTGAATTGCACGTGAGAAATAAGCAATTTTATATGCAGGCTCAATTTTCTTTTGCTCAAGAATTTCAACAAGGTGATAACCAAAACTTGTCTTCACCACTTTTCTTTCACCTGGCTTACCATCAAGCATAATGAATTGTGCAAACTCTTTTGCAAAAGTCGTAGGATCTTGAATTTGCATTGAAGCAAAAGTCATTTCACCATTGTTTTGGCGACTACCGTCAGATAACGGATTATACTTCTGAACCAATTCACCCCAATTTGCTCCGCCGCTTACAGCATTTTTAATACTATCAATCAATTTAGATGCAGCGCTATCGGTTCTGATTGCCTGGCCTGTTTGCTGATCCATTACCCCAACAAGAATGTGACGACATTTAATTGAATCAGGCAGATCACGCTTTGCAATCATTTTTGCAAGCACATAATTATTACCATCTTGGTACGGTCCAAATACGCCACCTACAGGAAGGTTACGGATAGAATCAGCATTGGGAACCTGTAATGCAGATTTCAAAATATAACCATCGAAATAAGCAGTAGCCGAACTGTTTGCCACTACAAATTGCGCAGGATCGGTTGATGTAGCAAAAGCCGATTGCTGTTTATTTACTTCCGTTAAAGCAAAATTTGAATCAGCAGTGCTGGGAGCAGCATCAAAAATTACATAAGAGATAGAACGGCTTTCTTCCTGCTTAAATTCATTTTTATGTTTACGTACATACGTATTAATATCTTCATCAGTAACTTTTACTGCACTATCACTGATGGTTGTATAAGGAACAGAAACATAACTGATAGATGCAATACTGCTCTGATCGTTAAGATCTTTATCACTTAACCATTTTGGATAAAATACACTGCCTCCTAAAAGAGCACCATATTTTGTGCGCAATCCATTTTGTACAATATAATCGATGATGTTCTTCTCAACATATACACGTTGAGGATCGTTTGCTTTCTTACTCTTTAATGAATTGATAAACTGGCGTGCAGCATTTGCATCATAAGCACCTGTTTGCTGATCCCGGAATTGCTGAGCCAATGCAGGCGGAGGATTACTTCCGTACAATGCTTCATTCATATCCGCAGAAGAAAACGTTAATCCTAATTTTTCATATTCAGCAGTAAGAATGGTTTCTTCAATTTCATTACTCCATAACATTTCAATGAGTTGCTGACGCATTTCATCATTTACATCCATTCCTTGTGCACGGTATGCATTTTCCATTTCTGTTAAACGATCGCTGAAAACATTTACATCAATATCTTTCCCGTTAACAGAACCAATAGATGTAGGTTGCGATCCGGCACCACTTCCACGGCCGGCAAAGTAGTCAGTTAGAATAAATCCGATAAGGCTCAAAGCAATCACAGCAATACTCACGGCTGCATACTTTTCACGAATCTGCTGAATAATGGACATAATTATATATTGTACGTTATAAAAGTGAGCGGCAAAAATAGGGGAAAAAGAGGTTTGAACAAATTGTGGAAAACTCCCGTAAACAACACAGGACAAGGGTTTTAGCAAAATGACGTGCTGTTTTCGAAAAACCTCATTTCTGTAATCCCCAATGGGCTGTTGATAAACGCTTCACCCTGTGGATTTCATCGAAGTTAAACGGGGATAAGTTCGTGTATGTTTCGTTAGCAGAAATGAAAATGGAAGGGTGGCTTGCTGACTACGTTAAAAACCTCCTCTTTATCCTCGTTCCGTTAACAGCAAATTTCTATGAAACAGGATAGTGAGTTGTACAAGGGTTTTTGAATCCCCAAATGTGTATAAACCAGCTCAATCCTTATTGCTGCTTACTTTCCCACTGTGAATGAGTTGGGAATAACTGTGAATAAACCAGGCTTCGTTAAATTTGCAAAAGAAAATCACCTGTAGATATCCACGAATTCACATACATAATAGTAATAGATTATTAAATAAATAAGTATCTATTAAGACATATTACGGTAAAACAGCTAACTTTTTTTATCCTAGTTTCGATTCAAATTTAAACAAAGCCAGATGAACACAATGCTTGTAACTGATCCAAAGATAAACGTTGAAAAAAATGGATTTTTAAATATTGAGGTAGATCCGGAATTAGATTTGTTCGCCGAAATTGAGCGCCTCAAAAAAGAAAAAAATGCCATCATCCTCGCCCACTACTACCAGGAACCGGATATCCAGGATGTTGCAGATTATATCGGCGATAGCCTTGGTCTTGCGCAAAAGGCGGAAAAAACAGATGCTGATATGATCGTTTTTGCCGGTGTGCATTTCATGGCCGAAACGGCAAAGATTCTGAACCCCAGTAAAAAAGTGGTGATCCCTGATCTGAAAGCAGGTTGTTCGCTGAGCGATAGCTGCCCTCCGCCTTTGTTTGATCAATTCAAGCAAAAACATCCTGATCATCTCGTGATTTCCTACATTAACTGCAGTGCAGGCATTAAAGCATTGAGCGATATTATTTGCACCAGCAGTAATGCACAAAAAATTGTGGAAAGTCTACCAAAAGAACAAAAGATCATTTTTGCGCCCGATAGAAATCTCGGAGCTTATATCAACAAAGTGACAGGCCGTAATATGGTGCTGTGGAATGGAGCATGCATGGTGCATGAAATATTCAGCGTTGAAAAAATCACCAAACTAAAACTCCGGCACCCAAATGCAAAAATTATTGCACATCCTGAGTGTGAAGAACCCGTTTTAAGAATGGCCGACTATATTGGCAGTACAACCCAGTTACTCAGCTTTACGGGCAAGGACAGCAGCCAGGAATTTATTGTGGCAACTGAAACAGGCATCCTGCACCAGATGATCAAGAATAATCCCCACAAAACCTTTATTCCGGCTCCTCCTGATAATTCCTGTGCATGTAATGATTGTCCGCACATGAAGCGGAATACACTCGAAAAAGTTTACTTGTGTATGGAATATGAAATACCTGAAATTACAATGGATGAAGAATTGAGATTAGCAGCGAAGAAACCAATTGACAAAATGCTGGAATTGAGTGCGCAGTTTGGTTTGATACAAAAGGACTAAAATAAAAAAGGGGCCAGATAGAAATCCTGCCCCGTTTTAAAATCCAATATCCTATGAAAAACCGAGTGTAAGATAAACACGTTTTCGAGAAAGCGAAAGACTTTTGCTTATTTTTTTTAAACAATAGCTGTTTTTGCTTATAAAAGCTGTTTTGCCTTCTCTAAATCGGCCGGAGTGTCGATGGAAACGCCAACAGGCTCAGTTACAGACATCCGAATGCGATAGCCATTTTCTAAAAGACGGAGCTGTTCAAGTTTTTCAGTTTGTTCAAGTTGCGAAGCAGGGAGAACTGTAAACTTCAACAAAATATCTTTCCTGTAACCATACATACCGATATGCTTATAGTAGACCACGTCGGTTGAATTATCTCTTTTGTAAGGAATAACGCTGCGGCTGAAGTAAAGTGCATCCATCTGGCTGTTCACCACCACCTTCACACAATTAGGATCGTTGATCTGTTGTTCTTCAGCGATGATATGCATTAGTGATCCAACCTGTACAGAATTATCCTGGAAGATGTTGCATAATTTTTCGAGTGAAGCTCTTTGCACAAATGGTTCATCGCCCTGCACATTGATCACTACATCCACATTTAATTCCTTAACGGCTTCTGCAATACGGTCGGTTCCGCTTTCATGTTCTTTATTACTCATGACCACTTTACCTCCGTTCGATTGAATCTCATGGAAAATAATATCACTATCGGTTACAACTATCACATCCGTAAACAAACCGGTTGCTACTGTATTTTCATACGTGTGACGAATAACCGTTTTATCACCCAGCATCTGCATCAGCTTGGCAGGAAATCGTGTGGCCGCATAACGGGCAGGTATAACAGCAATAATGCGCATGGAACAAATGTAAACGAACTTCAAACAATGCTGCCTAAATGAAATGAATTAATACATTTGTTGAGCAAATTTTTAAACCCCCGGCCATGCGTTTTCTCAGAATTACAGCTATTTTATTTTCTACAGTTGTTTTACTATCCACAACAAACAAAAAACCAAAATGGGTTTCGTTGTTTGATGGAAAAACACTCAATGGATGGAAAGTTGGAGCCAATGCTGAAACATTTAAAGTTGAAGACGGAGCAATTGTGGTAAATGGAAAAGTGGCCCATTTGTTTTATGATGGAAAAGCAGGAAACCACGACTTTAAAAATTTTGAATTAAAGCTTGACATCATGACTATGCCCGGATCTAACTCCGGTGTATATATTCACACACAATACCAGGAAAGTTCATGGCCAAAGAAGGGTTATGAAGTGCAGGTGAACAATTCACAAAGCGACTGGCGACGCACAGGTGGTTTATATGCCATACAGGATATAAAAGAACCACCCGCAAAAGACAACGAATGGTTTACGCTGCACATTGTTGTGAAAGACAAGAACATCAACATTTCAGTGAACGATAAACAACTTGTTGATTATACAGAACCAGAGAATGCAGTACGAGAAAAAGGGATGGAAGGCCGTTTACTCAGTAGTGGCACTATCGCTTTACAAGGTCACGATCCTAAAAGCAAAGTATTGTATAAAAATATTAAGCTGAAAGTGCTAGACTAATTACTCTTCGTAAAATTCAATCGGTAAACCGTCAGGATCGGCAATAAACGTAAATCGTTTGTTGGTAAATTCATCAACACGAATTGGTTCAGCTTCTACATTGTGTTGTTCCAAATGTTTTAATACTGGTTCAAGATCATTTACTGCAAATGCTAAATGACGTAAACCTTGCGCTTCCGGTCTTGATGGCCGGGCCGGCGGTGATGGAAATGAGAACAACTCAATGATATATTCGCCATTTAAAGCAAGATCGAGCTTATAAGAATCTCTTTCCTTGCGATACACTTCACGTATAATTGTGAGTGGAAGAACTTCGGTATAAAATTTTTTCGAGCGTTCATAGTCCGAACAAATGATGGCAATATGATGAACCCGTTTGATCATTATTTAATAAGTTATAATTTGATCTTGATACCGCCATTTACAACAAACCCATCAACAGGTGCATAAATATCACGGAAGGTTGGGTTGTTGATGGAACCGGTATAGATCGTGTCAAATTTTGTTTGTCTTGTATTTAAGAGGTTTTCGAAATTGATAAAGACGGAAAAACGTTCCCAAAGTTTTTCTGCCATAAAACCACAGATCCAGTAAGGCTTACCAGTGGCACCATCATTCAATAGCTGTTTGCTGAAATAATAAGCTTCTAAACCCAGCTTTAATTTTTCTTCGATCTCGTACATCAATACATTATTCAACCTATGTTTTGCAACCAAAGGAAATGTCGTACTGTTTCCGTTATATCGTTGCTGCACATCAGCCAATGTATAACCTACGAACAATTTAAAATCGGCATACGATATTTTCACATTTGCTTCGATTCCCTTTGTATCAATAAAACCATTGGGTTGTTGAAAACGATAGACACTATTCACATCACGAACAAGCACCAACGGGTTATTTACTTTGGTGTAAAAGAAAAGTGTGTTGACAGATAATTCAACTTCTTCACCAAGTTTTGTTTTGTAATTGAGATCAAGATTACCGCCAATCGATTCTTCAGCTTTTGTATTTGCCACATCAATAGGCATTACATTACGAAAATGGATACGCTCAGCATCTTCAGTAAACACTGTGGGCGTTTTGTAACCAAGACCGCCACCAACACGCAGGGAGAATTGTGGAGTGAATTTAAACAACGCAGAAATTCTTGGCAATGCAAAAAAACCATATTGATTTTGATAATCTCCACGCAAACCTGTTTCCAAAATAAATTGTTCGGTTGCGTTCCATGTGTTTTGCACAAACAAGCCAACAGTAGTGTGTGCATAATTTACTTTAGAACCAGCTGCAGGTTTATTTTGTGTAAACTGATCGGTCCACAAATTCATACCGGTGATCCACTCCAGTTTTTCATTTTCATGACGATAACTTGCTTCGCTGAAAGATGCAGTTTGTAAACCGGCAAACTGAAACCCAGGAACCGCAATACTGCGATCGTAAAAACTTACACTGTTCTTTAATGAAAATTTCGATTGCGGATTGATGTTGTAATCATAACCAGCCTGGGTGCTGATACGTATTGTTTTATTTTCTTCGAAATAAAGATTGCTGTTTGCGGCAGGGTCTTTTATATAATTCAGATCACCACCGATCCTGTCTTCAATGGTTCCATTTACACCTAAATGAAGCGTGCTGCGTTCATTTAAATAGAAAAACAATTTAGGATTGATTGTATATCGTCTGAATTTTGGAATGGCTGTTAAACCAATGTCAGCAGGATCATAAGCCGTTCCTAAATTGAATGAAGCAAACAAAGTGGTACCAACTTTCTTAAACTTCTGCGAATAGAAACCACTTGCATCTAAACCCAGTGCAGAAGTTCCGTTTAATAAAAAGTTGAGCTGACGTTCTTCACCGGGTGTTCTTGAAACAAGATTCACCAAACCTGCAATAGCACCGCCTCCATACAAAGTAGAGGATGCGCCTTTGATCACTTCCACTTGCTTCAGATCAAGCGGAACAATTTGTAATAGACCAAGTCCGCCTGAAAAACCGGAGTACAACGGAAAACCATCACGCAGCAATTGCGTGTACTTTCCATCAAGACCTTGTATGCGTATGCTGGAGTTATAAGATGTAGCAGAAGTTTGCTGTGTTTGTATACCGGTGCTTTCATTCAGCATCATGCGAATATCACCCGGCTTCATATTTCCTTTTTCTTCAAGCTCTTCACCGGAGATGGTTTCAATACGAGTGGGAATATTAGCAATATACCTGCTGGTTCTGGTGGAAGTGATGATGATCTCTTCTTCCTCTTCATGATCCTTTTCTTCAAGTACAACAATAAGTATATTATCACCACTCATCGGCAACTGAACAGAAACGGTTTTGCTTTCATAACCTACATGCGAAAACATTACTTCATAAACAGCAGCAGGAAGATTTTTTATTAATACCACGCCATTACTATCTGCAACAGCAGACTTGTTCAATTGCTTAATAATCGCTGTTGCTGCTGCAAGTGGCTGATCACTTTCATTTTTTACCAGCGCTTTTAAATTATGCTGGGCATTAACGGAGAAAGACGACAACAAAAGAATAGAAAGGAAGAAAAGCAATCTGAAGACTTGCATAAAGTTGATGAAAATTTGCTGCGAAGATAAGGTGCAGTAAAGTAAGCGGCGAAATGCAGGGAATAAGTAGTAATTAGATAAAAAATGTCGAATGAATAAAATTGGATTGTACTAACAACAATACAAAAAGTATAACGTTAAATTATTGGTTTTCAATTCGGAAATTTTAAACAGTCAGCATCTTATATCATATATATTTGTGTTGTGTGTAACCATAACCTTCAATGCAAGTACTCTACATAATTTTTACAATCTTAATAATCATTGTCCTAATTCGACTGCTATTCCGAAAAGTATTTGACTTGCCAACTTATTCAGGTAAACTCTTGACAGATAATTCAACTGTTGACAACCTAATGCCAGAAGAATCTTTTTGTCAGATAGTAAAAATGACAAAGGATAAGAGTAAGAATAATTATCAAATCCAATGTCAATTGCTGACAGACTATCTAAGTGGTTTAAGTGGAAAGGAAATTATTCAGTTTGACAGAACCTTTACTTTACTTATGGCAAAGTCATACAGTTTTAGATTGTGGGAACCAGCTTACTCCCTAAACGGCGGTTGTTCTGACGATGCTTTTGAATATTTTCGTTCGTGGCTAATTGCACAAGGGAAGAACAAATTTTATTGGACAATTAAATATCCTAGACTGTTGCTATTTGTTGGTGTGAAAGAATTAATTGAAAACTATGAAGGCATTGCTTATTGTGCTTACGAAGCATATCACCAAAAAACTGGACTTGAGATTCCCCAAAGACAAGACATTGAATATGCAGATGGTGGACAAATGTTTAAGGAAGGTGAAGCATTCCTTCGGTATCCAGAACTTGCATTATTAGCTTGGTGACAAATGGCTACATACAACATTGGGTTTTATGCAAGTTGGGCATGACCTGCAAACATCAGCCAATTGAAAATCCAGGCTGTGGTTCGGGCAGGACGAATAAAACTCAACTTTATATTTTCTATCAGCAGCGGTTGTCGGCGGACGGAAAACTAATTCCCAACCTGCATAAAGCCCTGCCCGTTGTGCGTAATATTTGCTCAATGCTTCGACCATTCTTTACAATTTTAATTTTCATTATTTATTTATCGGTTGGTGTCCTCACCAACCGAAATTGACAACACTAATCACAGTACATTGCTTACGATACACACCAACACCAAAAACAAAAACGCCTGCCACTCGGCAGGCGTTTCTTAATAATTGAAATAATTAGTTCTTTGGTTTCACAGGAGTTGAATAAGCCGGTGGCTTTATCTCCATCGCCGGCAGTTTCTTCAACTGCTCCATCAATTCTTTTACAGCACGCTCGAGTTGCGGATCACGACCATCCTGTAATGCTTTTGCATCCTGTCGCACTTCAATATCCGGTGGCACACCTTCATTTTCTGCTACCCACTTTCTGTTGATGGGATCGAACACTGCATTATCCGGCGCCGTTAGAGCGCCACCATCTACCAATGAATAATGCACGGATGATTTCACCAATCCACCCCAGGTGCGTGCACCAATGAGCAAACCTGCTTTCTGCTGACGGAATACCCATGGGAAGAAATCACCACCTGAACCAGCCTGTTCATTGATCAACAAAACTTTGGGACCAAGAATACCCGCTGGTAATTTCATGGGCTTGCCATTCGGCACTTCGTTGGTGAGTGATGCACGGATTGTACGTGTCATCAAATCAACCATATAATCATCTAACAAGCCACCGCCGTTAAAACGCTCATCTATCACTGCACCCAGTTTATCCTGCTGTGCAAAATAGTAACGGTTGAAACTGACAAAGCCGCCACCACCGGTGTTAGGCACCCACACATAAGCAAGTTTACCACCCGATAAACTATCTACTAACCTGCGGTTATCCTCTACCCACACACGTTGACGCAATGCATTTTCATTACGCAATGGTTTTACAATTTCTTTCCAGCTACCTTCAAACGTTGGTTTATTGTTGATGTGTAATAACGTTTGCACATCGGCTGTTCCATCCAACATTTTATAAGGATCATCGTTTGCTGTTAACTCTTTTCCATTGATACCAACGAGGTAATGACCGTTTTGAATATTTATTCCCGGACGATCAAGCGGACTGCTTAAGCCGGGGTTCCAGCTTTCAGTAGTATGGATGCGTGCAATTTTCCAACGACCGTTTTCAGCAACAAGATCGGCGCCTAGTAATCCAACACTTGGAGCATCCACTTCAGGAAAATCACCACCAAAAACAAAACTATGTCCCACACTCAATTCGCCATTTACCTGGTCGAGAATGTAAGTAAGATCTGCCCTGTGTTTGATGTAAGGAATAAGTGGAGCATAACGTTGATACACTTCATTCCAGTTGCGACCATGCATATTGGGATCGTAGAAATAATCACGCTCATAACGCCACGCTTCTTCAAACATTTGTTTCCATTCTTCACCACGATCCAGTTGCATGCGCAGATCGGTCTTTAAATTTTTTCCGTCGTTTCCATTTGGTCCACCTGTGTTGATCACTTTCCAGGTACCCATTACACTTGCCAGCATTTTCTTTCCATCATTAGAAACAGAAACGCCGTTAGCGCCGGTTAAAAACTCCTTCGCTTCTTTTGATTCCAATGTAAACTTGTGCAATACAGAAGGGCGGTTAGCGATGCGCTCATTGATGAAAACAGTACCTGCAGGTCCTGCAATCACATCAAAGTAATTTCGTTTGGGAATGGGCAATGGAATAGTACGACGATCGATTCCATCAAAATCAATTACTACTCCTTTATCATCTTTTGGTTTCTCGGTTGCTGGTTTCGTTTCTTCCTTCGGTTTCTCTTTTCCGTTTTCTTCCGGTTTTGCTTCTGTTTTTACTTCCGGTTTTGGCTCGGGCTTCACTTCTTCTTCATCACTTGTTGGTTTAAAGGGTGATTGATCGCTCTTACGCAAATTGATCACATAGGCTTCGTATTCTGGTCGTGCATTTTGAGAACTGGTATTGGCCCAACCACTACCTAATGCCACTTCTGTACTTGCAAGAAAATAAAGATGTTTGTTGTCTTTATCCCACGCCGGGCAAAACGCATCTGCAAAATTATTGGTGAGTAATTTTATGGTTTTGTTTTTTACATTATACACGCTGATGTTCCGCAACATATTGCTGCTGGTTTTGCAGTAAGCAAGCCATTGCCCATCAGGGCTCCATGTTAATCCCATTCCGCCACGTTCAAGGTTCATACCACCAACGTCGGCGGTTGTAACAGTACCGGTAGCAAGTTCTATTATACGAACCCGTACATCATCATCTGCAAATGCAATGAACTTTCCATCAGGACTCCAGGTTGGTTCCCATGCCATTTTTGATTCACCAATGGAAATGCTGCGGTTTTTGCCCATGCCATCCTGTGATGTAATGATTAATGCATAGCCTTTTCCTCCCGCATCTGAAAACCACGCCAGTTCGTTGCCCAATGGTGACCAGAGAGGAACACGATCAGCAGTACCAGAGCTTTGTGTGATGTTTCGTACATCACCATTTTCCGCAGGTGCTGTAAAAATTTCACCTCTTGCTTCTACAATTGCACGCTTGCCGGTTGGTGAAAGCGAAGCCCATGAAATTCGGCGACCCACATTTTCCCAACGAGGCGTTGCCCATGGAAAGTCGCCGACAACAGTTATATCGATCTGTTTATTATTACTGCCGTTTAGATCCATGCGGTGCAACCAGCCCTCTCGTTCATACACTAACGTAGAGCCATAGCCGCTTAACCATTTTACATCGGCACCAGTAAACTTAGTCAACTGTGCAAGTGTGCCTGCTCCCGGGGTATAACTCCAGATATTTGAAACGCCGCCATTGCGATCGCTCATGAAATAAATTTTATCGCCAAGCCACAAAGGTTGCAGATCGGTACTGCGTTCGTTGGGCAATAGTGTTTCACTGAAATCAGTAAGGTTGAGAATTATGAGTGGCGTGTTTTGTCCACCACGATAGGCCCGCCATTCTACATCCCAGCGATCCATTTTATCGATGACCATACGTTTTCCATCTGCTGAATAACTACCATCGAAACCCCATTGTTTAGCCAGCAATGTTGATGGTCCGCCTGCAACAGGCACACTCCATAAACGCATATAGGAAGTTGGTGCTGTTTCCCGTTCGGATGAATATAATACCTGTTTACCGTCGTTGCTCCAGCCACGTGCAGCTGAAGCTGATGGGTGCCATGTAAGTCTTGTTGCTTCACCACCTTTGGCTGATACCGTGTACACCGCCTGGCTTCCGCTGCGGTTGCTTGTAAAGGCAATCCATTTTCCATCGGGAGAAAAATGCGGATCGGTTTCTACTGCAGGCGTGCTGGTTAAACGTAATACATTCTGGCCGTTGAGATCGGCCACCCACAGATCAGCGCCGTAGATAAATGCAATTTGTGTGGCACTAACTGCTGGCTGACGTAAGAGCCGGGTGCTTTGTGCATGAAGTGTTTGTACCGATAGTAACAACACGCATACGAAGAGTGTAAAGCGTTGTTGTTTTACCAACGCAACACTGCTTTTGGATTTCAAGTAAATCATGAAATGAAATTTGATGTGAATTGAAGAGACGGTAATAAATATAAGTGCAAAAAATCGTGAAAGCAAATAAGACTAAGCAATAAAAAAGGAAGTACAGTTTTGTACTTCCTTCGTGTTTTTGCGTCTTCGTGGCAAAATTTCTAACTGAACAAATACTCCACATCTTCCCTGCTCAGGCTCTTCACAAATCCATTATCATCGGCAATCAAATCACGGGCAAGAGAACGCTTGCGTTCCTGCAGTTGTAATATCTTATCTTCAATGGTATCCTTACAGATCATTCGATATGCAAAGATGTTATTGGTTTGACCAATACGGTGTGTACGATCAATAGCTTGTTGTTCTACAGCAGGGTTCCACCACGGATCAACAATGTACACATAGTCAGCGGCAGTTAAGTTCAAACCCACACCACCGGCTTTTAATGAAATAAGGAATACTCTTGTCTCTTCATTGTTCTGGAAATCCTGTACTGCTTTTTCACGATCAGCAGCTGATGTACTACCATCAAAATACACAAACGGAATATTCAACTCTTCGAGTTTTTCTTTGATCAATGCAAGCATACCAAGGAACTGTGAGAACACCAAAGCTTTGTGGTTACCCATGTTCTCTTCAAGCTCACGTACCAACTCATCAAGTTTAATTGAATGATTCGGCAACTTCTCTGCTTCATTTAAAATGAATGGAGAATCACAGATCTGTCTCAACTTCATCAACCCTTGTAAGATGGTTAATTGCGATTGACCAATACCCACCTCTTCAATGGTGCCAAGAATTTTTGAACGGTATTCGTTTCTGTATGCATCATAAATTTTGCGTTGCTCAGTTTCCATTTCGCAATACAAAATGCTTTCTGTTTTTTCCGGAAGATCTTTTGCTACCTGTTCTTTTGTACGGCGGAGAATAAACGGAAACAACAACTTGCGTAAATGATCTTTCTGTTCCTTCTCACCAAACTTATCAATAGGTGTTGCAAAATCGTTACGGAAATGTTCAACCGTACCGAGCATACCCGGGTTGAGGAAGTTCATTTGAGCATAAATATCAAACGTGTTATTCTGCAACGGCGTACCACTCATACACAAACGATGTCTGCTTTTCAGCAAGCATGCTGCCTTTGCAACTTTACTATTCGGGTTTTTGATGGCCTGGCTTTCATCGAGCACTACGCAATCAAAAGCCTGTTCACTTAATAATTTAATATCGCTTCGGAGTGTACCATAAGTTGTGATCACTACATTGAACTGATCAAAAAATGCTTTATCCCGGTTGCGTTGTGCACCGTGGTGGATATGATAGGTGAGTGTTGGTGTAAACTTTTTGATCTCATTTTCCCAGTTATACATCAGCGTTGTGGGACAAGCCACCAATGCTTTCAGTTTTCCATTTTTTGTATGCGTATGTTGTAAAAATGAAAGTGCCTGTATTGTTTTACCCAAACCCATATCATCAGCAAGTATTCCGCCCCAGCCAACTTCACTTAAAAAGTTGAGCCAGTGAAAACCACTTTCCTGGTAAGGACGAAGAATAGGTTGCAGGTGTGCAGGCGGATCAACTTTTTGAATATGCTTGAATTCACGCAGCCGCTCATACTTTTCTTCGAGCTGAATCATTAACTCTTCTTCATTCCTGTTTTCATATAGTTCATCGATAACACTGATATGATATTTTGATAAACGAAGCTGATCTTGTTTGTTTTCCCCAACACGGAAAAGCATGGAGTAACGCTTGATCCATTCTTCGGGCAACACACCCAATGTTCCATCCTGCAATTGCACAAGTGATTGTTTATTGGCCAATGCTTTTTTCACTTCTGCAATGCTTACACTCTGATCGCCAAATACCACTTTCACTTTCGCATCAAACCAATCAACACCATTGCTGATGTAAATTTCAGTTTTTGGTTTCGCTGTATTGAAACGGAAATTCTTCAGTACTTCCCAACCTTCAACCGGTACTTTCATTTCCTTCATGGCATCTACAAACAAAAAGAACCAGTTGTTCTTTAATACTTCGGCGCCTTTCAATGCGAGCTGTGCACCACCTTCGGGTTTTATAAATTGAGAATGAAGTTTCTCAACCTTTTCAATAAACTCATTTTCTTTTTCACGGTTGCGGCTTACAATAATCAATCCTTCATCACCGGGAAGAATAATTTCATCTTTATCGGTCGGTCTTACTTTATATCCTTTGTAGCTGAATGTTGGCAGCATCACCAAATAATCACCACGTTCCTGCAATTGCAACGTAATATCAGGCTCTCCCGATTTTACTTCTTTGATCAATGCCTGGTCGAACTCCACATGATAATCACGTGCAATTTTCAAGGCTTCTTTTTCAAGAAACGTAGAAAGATCACCGTTGCTGATCAACCTGTTTTTGTTTGATGCAAAATCAATCACCAATTGTGCATCTTCCTGTTTCTCCCATGTGCGTGCTTCGTTATTGAATAGAAAAATGAGCGGACTGTTCCAGTCATTTTCATGCACATCCATTGCCACACTGTTGATCTTCACTTTGCAACTCCACTCCCATTTATTCTTTTGTTGCTTTAATTCAAAGAATGGTTTCAGGAATGTGCCTGTGGTGGAAATGGGAACAAGATTTTTTGTTTTGAATTCTTTTCCTTTCGGTAACAACAACACCGGAGAATTTGTTTCTGCAAATAACTTTTGAATGCGGGGTAATAAATACTCCAGCATTAATGTTTTTGTATCTTCAGGAAGATCATCTTCTTCATGATGAATAATGTTTTCCCAAATACCGGAGAAAGGAGAATTGCGATTTACAAATTTGCTGATTTCAGCCGGCTGTAACCTGCGCAGCAATTGTAACAACAGTTTATCATTTTCAGAAAGATCGTCTGTTTCAATAAACTTGCTGACATCTAATTTTTCAACTGTACCAGTGAACTCGGCACCATCATCATCCACTTCGCCTTTCACCACCTCAATACTGAAGTAAGGAAATTGTTTTGTGTTATTGTTGAGCACAACGCCAAGTCGTACGGTTTGTTTTATTTCTTCAGCTGTTTCAACTTCTGTTTCCGCTTCAGTACTTACAGCAACAGCTGCAACAGGTTCTGGTTTTTTTAAAGTAGATGGTTCAACACGTTTTACTGCCGGATCCAGTACACGTAGAAAAGGTTTCCCGTCTTTATAAATGAATTCAAATTTTTCCTGCCAATTGTCGTTCAGGGAATAACCATAAATACCCAACAGTTTTCCTTTTTCTTTATCCATATTCCTGATACTGTCGAAATACATTGGGCCGTGTGCATTCAGGAGTTGAATAAACACAATGGCCTTATGTTCACAAATAGCATGTGCATTTTCGCCACAAGTGCAGGAAGTATCGAAATTACGCTCATCGTTTTTCTGAATAGTAACCGGCCAGGTTTCACCATTCATTTGCAATTCTGCTTTTACACATTCATCTTTTGCGGAGAGAATAGATGCTTTTTTGCTACGTAAAAAAACTTCGGCATCATCTAAAGCAGCAGCTGCTGTGAGTGTACGGATGGTTTTGAGCTCAATATTTTTCATCTTCACCACCGTATGGCGCTGATCGTATTGCAGATCTTTAACCCCAAGGATATTTTTATCGATGAGATCCTGTAGTTGAAACAAAGAAGCCACTTCGTGCCGGCAAATATCACCCAGATTGTACGGGCAGCTGCAACGCACATTCATGGCGTTAGCATCTTTGTACTTCTGTATATACACTTTGTAAAAAGTAGAGTAAGAATCATCACGTACACGAAAAACAACCGTGCCCATAAGTTCATCATGCTCTACCAGTTCAGCAAAACCAATAGCATGAATTTTTTTTCCTCTACGGATCACTTCTTCGGTACCGTGATTATAAGCGAACTTCAACAAATGTGGTAAAGCCAAGCGAATTAATTTACAATTTCAGAATACGATTCAGTTTCGCCTTTCGTGAAAAAACGGGGTCGTTCAGAAAAGGGTAATCTGCAAAAGTAAAGGCTTTAAATGCACATTTCCCGTTAAAAAAGGAAAGAAATATCAACAGCAGCCATCTGATTGCTGAACAGGAAAAGCTGCTTATCTTTACAGGTTTTGTTTTTGCGAAACAGGAAACACGAATTATAAAAAAAGAGAAGAAAGAGAGTCGCTGATTAACACGAATACCCCAGACCCATTTGATAGTTGCCTGTTGATTTCTTATCCTTTCATCAACATACCTTCGTTGTACAATGGCAGCACGTTAGCTACATCGGGTGTCATACAAAAACGAATGTCTTCAATTAAACCAAAACGGTCAACCAAACGATGATAATGCGTAAGCTTTGGCGCAAAGCCATGCAGGTCATCTTTTACTTGCTGGTATTGCAATTCTGCAGTAAGTGAGCTATCGCAATGAATAGTGAAGTTGTCTTTAATGCGGCTGATAACTGCACCGGCAAATAATGTATCTTCTAAATTGTAACGGTCTTTCCAGCCGGCACAACCAAGTACCACATTTTTATTTTGTTTGATAAGGAAATCGCACACTGCACTTAGGTTGGGAAACGAACCTGTGATGATTGTATCCGCTTCATTATCCAATGCCATCTGCAACAAACGTGTTCCATTTGTTGTGGTTAGCACCAACGTTCTGTTCTCAATAAAATCACGACCGTATTCAAGAGGCGAATTGCCATGTTGCAAGCCTTCAGCAATTTGTCCATCACGTTCGCCGGCAGCAATGCTTCCCTGGATGTTTTTGCTAAGAGCAATTGCTTTCGCTACTTCATCAACAGGAATTACACATTGTGCTCCATTGTGTAATGCAGAAGCAATGGTGGACGTTGCACGAAATACATCAATGATCACTACTACTGCATTACGCAGTTCATATAGATGTAATAATGCAGGTGAGAGACAGGTATAGAGCGTGGGTTTATTATTTGCCATGGGCGGCAAAAATAAGAAAGAGCAGTGAATGCTGCCCTTTCAGATAAGATTGTTATTTGCGAATGTTTTAATGGCCAAGTACGAGTTTTCCTGAAATTGTTTGATCCGCATCAATAACACGATAACTGTAGTAGCCTTTGCGTAAATAAGAAAAAGAAAACTGTGCTTTACCGTTTGTTACTGTTGTTTTGAAGATGAGCTGTCCCATTGCATCGTACAACAGGAACTGGGCTGTTCTGTTTTGAGATTCTTTATTATATAACGAAAGGTTGTTGCCATCTTCATTGCTCCATACTTTCCATTGTTTACTTTCTTCACCCTTTACAAATACAATAGACGAACTCACCTGGTGATTATCGAGATCCTTTTGAATTAAACGATAGTACCAACCGTAAGGGCCGGCATTGTTATCAGCAAAATTATAGGTCTGTGGTTGAAGTGAAAATTCTTTGCCTTTTATAAAACCAATGCGCTGAAAACTTTGAGTTGTTTCACCACGCTCAACGACAAATCCATCGTTATTTAACTCCTGTATTGTATTCCAATCTAATTGCACCAATCCGCTGTTCATTCGTTTGGCTTTTAACTCGCCGAGCGTGATGGGTAAGGTTACACAACTGCCAGAAGCAACTGTTTGCATTTCAGTACCTGAGTTCGGAGGATTGAAACATGTGGCATCATCACAATAGGAAATTTTATCGGCGCCAGCTGCAATATCATTACTCGACAAGGTTCTTGAAACAGCTCCATTTGCTATAGCATAATGCATCACGCTGCCGGGTGCAATTACATGACCCAAACCGTGTGCATGACCAAGTTCATGAAGCGCCACCGATTCAAAATCAAACTCACTGCCCGAAGGTGAAGTTGCTGCAAAATTCCAGGTAAAGCCGGTAACAGGTACATCACGGAATTGAATATCCATATCTGCAAGCCACCATACAGTATTGGCTTGGTTGCAACCTGCATTTGCGGCCGCACTAAAATTGCTGGTACACACACCCAGTGTACCGGAAGGAAGTGAAGAGCTGAGGTAAACAGCATTAACACCATCGTTAGCGGAAGCGGCTACAGATGTTGTACCACTTGCACGAAAGCCAACGCCTGTGGCACAACGCCAGCTTATCAATGCCCGGTTAAAGGACGCAACAGCATCGGTATTGGCGGCAAAGCTTGTATTGAATTGAAAAGTATAACCACCAATACCATCGAGATTGCGGAGGTAATAACGCTGACGTGTAGCTGAAGCAAAGCCCGAGAAATTATTGTTGATATCGATGTGGCTGTACTGAACATTTAAATTAGAAGAGGATGTGCTGCTGCCATTAATATTAATTGGGCCAGTACCAGCACCTGATGGAACTTTTACCGTAATACTGTTATCGCTCCATGAAATAATATCGCTTGTTTGTGATGAAGAGATGAATGTAGCACCTCCATCATCGGCATTACTGAAGTATACATCGCCTGGTGCTGCTCCAAACCCGCTTCCATTTATGGTAATTTGGTCGCCGGCCACAACAGTTCCCGCTCTTGATGTGCCTGGAGAAAAAGAAGTGATCGCCATTGTTCTGTTGGCAATAGAGGTTACAAGTGCAGGATTATATTTTTTTCCTTCGGGAGTTACTGCATCTGTTTTGCTTATCTGTTTAATGCGGCCGAGTAATTCTGTTTCTGTCATCCTTTCATTCTTCACTGCATCAACAAACAAGTTTTGTTGTTGAATAATTGCACCCTGTGCGCCTGCATATGGTATGGTTTGTAAAGCCTGCGGATTTCTCTTCCTTAATTGATTGCTTTCTTTTTTGCTTGTTGCTGTTTTAAGAAACAAAACATACTGCATGTTCTGTTGTAATTGCAGTGAAGGATAAACAACGGTTGAGCGATTTTGATAAACACCACCTTCAGTAATAACATACACTGTTGGTAATGACCGCTGGTTTTTTAGCCAGGCAATCACCGTTATTTTGTTAATGGTATAAACCTGCATATTGGCTGAATCAATAAAGCTTTCTTTTTCACTCACTACTCCACTGATTACTACATCAGACGATGATACTCTTTCCTGTAAAGAAACAGGCAGCATTAAACACTGCGAAAATACTGGTGAAAAAAAATTAGCGAAGGATAAAGCAATAAGCAATAGGCGCATTCTTGCTGGTTTCATCAGGGATACGATTTATGTTACAAGTATAACCAATAAAGGTTATTTGCACAAAATATCCACGGGAGGGAAACACTTAAATTATAATAATGCCTGCCATTTCGTGCTTTCCGCATACTCACGAATCGTATTGTTTCGTTTCTCGATGAGTAGTTTCATATAATTGCTGAGATAAATACGACTGAAGATTTTTCCAACCGAACCATAAGGAGCTTCAAAGTCAATTTTGTCGATCATGATGGTGCCGTTGTTCACCTCTTTGAAATGATGCTTGTGAGTATAAGAAATAAAATCGCCTTTCTCCATAATGTCTTCAAAGTAGTCGGGACTTTTCATTTCATTAATCTTCACTGTCATGAACCTTGTTTTAAACAAGTGCTTCGCTTTCCATGTAACAGATTCACCTTGGTTGATAAGACCCGAAGTAACACCGCCAACAGCTTCCTCGTTATTATCCTGTTGCGAAATTTTATGCAAACCAATGTGCCTGCTTAGATCAAACACACGATCAATGGGCGCAGCAATAAATGTGGTAACGTGAATGGATGGCATAGAATATTGATGATCAGTTTTGGTTGATTCGACCGCTTATTAACAGCAAGAATAATGCCTTACGTTATCTGGAAGCCTTTACAGGAAAGGAATTTTCACCACTTTTGCTTTCAGCAGTTTATCTCTTACTTCCACGTATATCTCTGTATCAAAGTTTGCGTGGGCTGTTGCAACATAACCAAGACCGATTGCTTTTTGCATGGAAGGTGATTGCGTACCACTTGTTACTTTACCAATTTCATTACCATCAGCATCTTTGATCTTATAATCATGACGGGGAATACCACGATCGATCATTTCAAAACCTACCAGTTTACGCTTTACGCCATCGGCTTTTTGTTTTTCTAAAATATCTTTCACTGTAAACTCTTTGCTGAATTTTGTGATCCAACCTAGCCCGCCTTCTAATGGCGAAGTGGTATCATCAATATCATTGCCGTACAAACAAAAACCTTTTTCTAAACGCAGTGTATCTCTTGCACCAAGACCAATTGGTTTAATGCCTGATGCTTTGCCTGCTTCAAAAATGGCATCCCAGATTTTTTCAGCAGCACCGTTACTATCTTCAAAATAAATTTCAACACCACCTGCACCGGTATAGCCCGTTGCACTAATCAAAACATTTTCCACACCGGCAAAAACACCTTTTGCGAAAGTGTAGTATTTCATGTTCAGAATATCAATATCAGTAAGGGGTTGCAGAATTTTGGTGGCGTTAGGTCCTTGTATCGCCAGCAAACATGTTTTATCGCTGATATTGTGCATCTCAACATTGCTGCTGTTAAACTGTTGTATCCAGTTCCAATCTTTTTCAATATTACTTGCATTTACTACCAGCATGTACACTTTATTTTCTTCAATGCAATACACAAGCAGATCATCAACAATGCCGCCTTGTGCATTTGGTAAACAACTGTACTGTGCTTTTCCTGCTGTTAATTTTGAAGCATCATTACTGGTAACCCGTTGAATAAGATCCAACGCTCCTTCACCTTTCAATATAAACTCACCCATATGGCTTACATCAAACACTCCTGCGTTATTACGCACAGCAGCATGTTCATCATTAATACCGGTATAAGAGATGGGCATATTGTAACCGGCAAATTCAGCCATTTTTGCACCAAGAGCGATATGTTTCTGTGTGAAGGGAGTTGATTTCATTTTTCTCATGTATAGTGGGCACAAAAATAAAGGAAGCAATAGATTGACAACAGAAAACTTTTAAAAACTGAGGTTATGCGCAAACGGTTGAATGTATAATAAAACAAAAAAGGAGCCATTGGCTCCTTCTTAAATTCCTTTTTTTGAGATCAACGTAAGTAACCCAGCATCCAGAGAATGCCATAAATTATTGCTACTATAAAGAGACAAATAAAAATGGTTTCGCTGATCTTTTTAATTCTTGACATCATGATAAGGAGTATGTATTGATGCAACAGGAAAACCTCTTGCAACAATGATGATAAGGTAATTGCTAACAGGGCTTTTAATGATCTACGCTGATGATACGTGTCACCTTCCAGCCCTTGTCTGTTTTTTTCCAGGTGTGAATGAATTTAAATACACCGCAATCCATCTTTCCATTTTCTTTATGACAGAACCTGTGTTGTGCGATCTGCACAATACCATAATTTGGAATAACGTATACTTCCATCGTCTCTGGCAGTAGTTCCCTTGTAAGGTCCGGTGTGGCAGTTTTCATTCGTTTGAACGCAGCAACATTATCAGCATAAGAACTAAGCCCGCCTTTATCATGGTAAAACTCCAGGCTGGTATCAAGATAACTGCTAAATGAATCAATGTCTTTGTTAAAGTGTGAAAACCAGCTGCTGTCGAGTTTAAGCACAAATGCAAATAATTCTTTATCCTGGTGTTTTTGATTGGCCTGCTGTGCATGTGCTGCACCGAAAATTAGAACAGCAATTAAAAAGAGCGTGATGAAACGAAGTAGTCGCATAAAAAAGGGTTAATGGTAATGATGATGATTTTGTGCGTCTGAAAAAAAGCCCCTCCGTTTTTTACAAAACTTCGGGGCCGTTGGCTGTTCCAACTTTAACCGAGGTTACAATGCGTTAATGGTCATTGGCTGAATGATCACTGATTCATTGTTAGGTGTTACTATTCGTTCAACAATTTGTTTTGACGGTGTTGCCGGAGCTTTAATTGTATCGGGGCTGTAACGGTAGCGTAAACTGTCATTCTCTTTTTTCTGGTTCTTCAACTTCTCTTCACGCTCCTGTAATTCTTTCTTTTCACGTTCGATACGCTCAAGTTCGCTTTCGATATTGTCTTCTTCACGTTCAACCTTTTCAATTTTATCTTTGCCATCAACACGCTCCAGGCCTTCTTCTGTCATTAAGTATTCCACGTTTGTATCGTTCCAACCTGAGTGGCTCCACCTGTTATCATCTTCCCACTCCCAATCGCCACCACGACCATTAAACGTAATGTTGTGCCACTCTAAACGATCAACACTTCTGTCGATGTAAATTCTCTTTCCTACCGGAACCTCTATTGTAACAACAACACGTTGGTTGCGGAATTTTGATTCTTCACTAACGGTGAAACCTTTGTCGAGTGAAAGCACACTGTCTTTAAAATTCACACTATATTTAATTGATTGTGCATTTGTAAGTGCTTTATCTCTTGATGCACCTGAACTACGTTTATCATATCGCACATGATAAAGACTGTCGGTACTCTTTACGATGCGAAGACGAATGTTGTTGATGTATAAACTATCGCCATCCATGCTAAACACTTCATCCATACCAAATCCACGTCCATACACTTTTACTTTTGCTGTTGGAACTTTCACAACCATTTTACCTGAAACAGGTTGAGCTATTTCAACTGTTTGCTGCTCTTGAGCTGAAACACGGAAGTTGTTGAAGAATGAAGAAATAAGTGTGATGAAGCAAATCAATCCAACAAACCAAAGGAAGCCAAAGGTGTAACCTAAATAAGGGTTGCGGCTTTTTGTACCAATGATCTTACGGATAACCCAGGTTAACAATGCAACTACAGGTACAAGTAAGAACAAGAGTAGCGTGCCCCACGCAGCAATATTTTGCCATGTGCCTTCTAAAAAGAATCCTTTGAATGGAAAGGCAGCAACACCGCCAATAACGGCACCTATTAATAACATCAGCAACACAAAGGCAATAGTTCCTGCAACAAATAAGAAGAATGCTTTGAACAATACACCAATGGCGTGACCAATACCGCTTGTTGTGCTGCGCACGATGGGTTTTGCTTCAACTGCAAAGGCTTTGCTTTTTGTACCAAGTTCAGAGCCCATTTGTTTTGCCCCTTCTGAAATAGTTGCACTTACACGTTGTGCTCCTTCCTTTAATTCTTCGCCCATTTGTGCAGCTCTTTCTTTAATAGTTCCGCCTCCGGCCAAATCTTCCTGCACAGCATTTTTAATACTGTTCACATCAATTTTTTCACCACGCATCTGCAATTTATCTGTTGCACTGCTTGCCATAGGCAATACGATCCAAAGGATAACATAAATCACAAACAGAGTACCGCCAAAGCCGCCGAAAATGATGTTCGGTTCAAAATCAAAATCGAACATGGCGTTACGGAAAATAACAGAGATGATGCTAAGGATTAATGGTAAGCAGAATACCACACGTGGTACCCATACCGGTATATTAAAATAGTTAGCTAAACCGCTTGCAACACCACCGAGGACTTTATCATCGGGGTTGCGAAACAAACGCTTGCGGATGTTTGATTTAAGATCTTTCAACGGTAATACCGCCCAAAGTACAATGTAGATAAGTACGCCTGTACCAAAACCACCAAAAGTGATCAGCGCAAAGAGAATACGAACTACTGTAGGATCGATCTTTAAATAATGAGCCAAACCGCTACACACACCACCTAGAATTTTATCGTTGGCGTTACGGCCAAGACTTCCACGAGGCTCATCCGCTGCTGTGTACGCTGTTGATGAAGTAGATGATGAGGTTGAACTGTAATTAGAAGAATTAGTTGCGCCAGTTTCACTATCCATCTGCTCAAAATCTTCAATGCTGCCCATGCTGCTGCAAATAGTTGCAACATTTTCATCGGTAATGCAGGTTGCGCCTTTCTTTAGTTCTTCGTTGAACAATTCAGCAATACGATCTTCAATATCATTGATGATCTCATCACGTCCTTCTTCATTAGCGAAGTAGCGGCGCAGGCTTTCGGTGTATTTCTGCAATTGCTCAAAAGCCGATTCTTCAATGGGTATCACCCGGCCTTTGAAATTTATATTGATTACCTTTTTCATTTTAATAACAGTTTAATGGTTAAAGTGGGCTTTCAGCAGATGGAGGATGAACCTGAACGCTTTCGCCAGTAACTACCGCATTAGCACGGCCGTTCTTCTTGGTTACGGCTTCAACCGAGCTGGACATTTCGTTCCAGGTTTGTTCCAGCTCTTTGTAAAAGGTGGCTCCTTTGTCTGTTAGTGCAAAATATTTACGGGGAGGTCCACTGCTACTTTCTACCCATCGGTAGGTAAGCAGGTCGGCGTTCTTCAATCGGGTAAGTAGTGGATACAGGGTTCCTTCGAGGATGTTAAGGTTTGCCTTTTTCATTTCCTCAATAATATCACTGGGGTACACTTCGCCCCGTTGGATAACGGAGAGAATGCAAAACTCCAGGACTCCCTTGCGCATCTGGCTTTGTGTGTTCTCGATATTCATAACCTGAGGAGTTTGTTTTGTTGATGTGTAAAAGTGTTTCGATTTTGGAGAGCTCATCCTTAATCGCTCTTATACACAGCTTAATTACATTGACAAAACAAAACTAAGTGAAATTTCAGTACTATGCAACACAAAGTACCATCTTTTTTTTAGTAGCTGGCAGATAATGATAGCATGCAAAAACTAAACTGTTGAAAAACAGCTATTTAATAAATAAATAAATTTCGAAGAAAAATAGAATTTCTTTGAAAAATCAGAAGAAATCGGAGAAAATGGTCGTATTTAAGGCTACTCTTCCAGCTTTTTGAATGGCTTTGCCATGAGTTTCATCACATTTTCGTCTTTATCGGCAGGATAGTAACGATCGAGACCATATTTAATATCCTTTGTATCGAGGCTGGAGAAAGTTCCCAGTAAACGGTCCCAGATGGAGAACACAGCTCCGTAATTAGTGTCGGTATAAGGTTGTTTCCAGTGATGATGCACTTTGTGCATATTCGGTGAAATAAGGAACCAGCTCAATGCTTTATCAAGTTTTGTGGGAAGGCTGATGTTGGCATGGGTGAAGGCCGTAGCCAATACCACCAGTGTTTGATAGATCATGACGCTATACATTGGTGCACCTGAAATAAAAATAAGCAAGAGAAAAAACATGCCTCTTAATAAACTATCTCCCGGGTGATGACGCAGACCGGTGGTAACATCCACATTGGTATCGCTATGATGCACCAAATGAAAGCGCCACAGCACTGGCACTTTGTGCATGACTAAATGCACCAGCCAGCTGCTGAAATCAAGTGCAAGAATGCCGATAAGAATTGTTACGAGAACATTGGCATTTGTCCAATAGACCAAGCCAAATTCTGTTGCCGCACACCAGTCGCTTAGTTTAATAATGAGGATGGCAAGAAAAGTGTGTATGATCAAATGAATGACTGTGAAAACAAAATTGACACCTGCATGGCGAAGCTTGTTTCGTTTGTACTGCAGTTGAAAAAGAGGAATGGCTCCTTCAATGATCCAGAATAATAATAAGCCTCCTACAAGGATGGCCATCCGTTCGAGCGGACGATGTTCAAGTGTTTGAAAGTATTCGAGGATCTGGGTCCACATGGCAGAGGTATTTCAGCCATAAGGTACGAAGGAGAAAACGGATGCGAAAAAATTGTTTGTTAATCATTGGTCCCTGTCTCAGAAGTTTGATCTTTTACCTCTTCAAATTCTTTTCCGCAACTAAAACAATGATAGGCTTGTTCACCCGCCAGAGGATAGCCGCCAACGAGGTAGGTGAAAATGGCACTTAGCCAGTTTGAGGCTTTTCGATTACTTACAATGTATTCTACGTTCAGAGAACCGCAGTAAGGGCAAGCCCGGTTTTCTTTTGCTTTATTTATGATTGTTCGTAATAACTCTTTCGCCCTTTCGTGCTGCGTTTCGTGCACCATCAGTTTTATGCCGCCAATGGCATTGGTCAACAATGGATCGATGGTAACGGTGTTTTCATCTTTCAACCAACAGTTCAATCCTTCTTCCTCCAACTGCAGCAGGTGAAGATTTGCATCGATGTAGTTATTGTATGTGTTAAGAAGAATGTAGCTCATCGTTTAAAAATACAATGAAAAAGATTGATTATTTTGAGAGTGATAAATATTAACCATGATCATATTTACTACGGATGAACCGCTAACAAACAGGAAGTTCTTTTTATCGTTAATTCCGCACTTGTATTTCTTTTAATTATTTCTGTTGTCCTTTATTTCTATTCAGATGAAGAGAAGAGAATAACAGGCTATATCGTGTATACTGTCCTTGTTTTAGCTAACGTGATCGGCTTACTGCAATTAGACAAACTTGAAGAGGTAAGATTTGATGAAGAAAAAAAAGAGCTGCACTTTTATTCGAAAGGCTATTTTTCAGATCTTCGAAAAGTAAAAACTTCGTTTGATGGGTTAACTGTTAAACAACAAAAAGACTTTCTAAAAATAACAAAAGGGACAAGAAAAGTCTTCACCGTTGATCGCAATGATGATTCCTTTTCAGAAGAAAAATTGAATCGAATCATCGCTACATTTCAAGCAAACAATATTCCAGTAAAATAAAAAATCCCGCCTTTACTAGCGGGATCAAGTGATTAAAAAACATCATCAATTATTTTCCTAAAACTATTTCAGCACCAATTTGAAAACTTCGGGGTAACGGAGTTTTGTACGGCGGTTCACTTCCTTCCGGCGCAGAACGAATAGCCGGGATTAAACCAATATGTCCACCCGCAAGTAAACGGATCACTCCCATTTTCTTTACAGTAAAATTTAAACTGATATTCCCCAACAAGCCCGCATAACCCAAAGGCTTTTCATACTTATTGCCGAACTCGTAATCAACTGCACCTGTTTTTTTGATAGTGCCTTTATATTGTAAAGGCACGGCGAGATAACCTCCCACATTGATACCAAGCGGCAATACACCAAAAAAACGTCCATAACCGCCCACAGTTACAGGTAATTCAACCGAAGATATTTTAAGCTGTGTTCCTGAGTATTGCCCTTCTTTAATATTGATGTTGTTTGAACGAAGCGCCAAACCAATTGTTTTGTACGAATGAAACCCGAGGTTGTTACGACCAATATATGACTGCCTGCTGAGCTGCACATAAAATCCTTGTCGGCCCATATTTACCTCGCCAAAATCTTCTCCGCTGAATGTGGCATTTTGCACGGCGATCGCTACCTGAATGCCAATGCCTTTTCCAAAATCATCCTGGGCAAAAACGAAATTGATGCAAAAAATAAATGATAATACAAAAGTGGAACAGTGCTTTACAAGATTTTGCATAATGGGGTTTTGTTATTTGTAGCGCAAGATATTTGCTGGTTGCAGCGGTGCTATACCCTGCAACGGGTATTTCAGTAGGCAACAAAAAAAATCCCGCCTTTGCAAGCGGGATCATCAGCAGTTAGTATTGGTTTATGTAATTACTGATTTAACATTAAAGGCATCACGAGCATCAACACATCTTCACCTTCGTTTTGCTCGGTTGGTTTAATAAGACCAGCTTTAGTTGCTGTGCTCAATTCCATTTTTACTTCGTCTGTTTCAACTGCGTTCAGCATTTCCACTAAGAACTTTGCATTAAAGGCAATTTGCATATCCTCACCATCGTATTGGCATTTCATTCGTTCATTACCCTCAAAACTAAAATCAACATCCTGTGCCGCTAATTGTAATGAACTACCCCCAATGCTCAACACTACCTGGTTGGTACTTTTGTTACTGAACACACTAACACGGCGCAATGCACCCGCCAACTCATTACGACCGGCGATCATGCTATAAGGATTATCAGCAGGAATTACCACTTTATAATCAGGGAAACGTGCATCAATCAAACGACACACAAGCTCTGTTGTGCCATGGATCACAAACAGGTGGTTGCTGTTGTAAGAGATTGTGATCTCATCGTCATTATCAGGCAACGCTGTCTTTAATAAGTTCAACGGTTTTTTTGGAACGATAAAGTTTTCGCTCTTAGGACAACTTACATCGGTACGTTTGTAACGTACTAAACGATGAGCATCAGTTGCAACAAAGGTCAATCCTTTTTTATCGAGTTCGAAGTATACACCCGTCATTGCCGGGCGTAAATCATCATTACTTACTGCAAACAATGTTTTGTTGATGGCAGTAACCAATGCTGAAGATGTTGTTGTGAATGAAGTGGTATCATCAGCAACAGGTTCTTTCGGGAAGTTGTCGGGATTTTCGCCCATCACTTTATATTTACCGCTATCGCTGGTAATTTCAATACCAAAGTTCTTATCAATATTAAAAGTGAGTGGTTGATCAGGTAAATTCTTCAACGTATCCATGAGGATGCGTGCAGGAATACAAACACGGCCATTGTCTTTGGCTTCAATATCCATGTGGATCTTCATCACGGTTTCAAGATCAGTAGCAACCACGGTGAGTTTGTTCTTGTTGATCTCAAATAAAAAATCCTCCAAAATGGGTAATACGGTGTTGGCATTAATTACACCATTGATCTGCTGCAGTTGTTTCAGTAAAGCCGATGACGAAACGATAAACTTCATAACGCTGTTCAAATTTAATAACGGGGAAGGTAAGGCATTTTTGCCTCATGAGGCTGCAAGATAAGGGTTAAATTATCAACTTATTTTTAGCCTTTTTGCAGGTAGATGAATGCCTTCAAAACAACATACTTTGCAGCAAAATCATTGTAAATTCGACCCTTATAATTAACAGAAGATGCTTGATAAACTATTTGGCTGGACAAAGAAAAAACAAAGCCCGGAAGCTGTAACACCGCCCATTACGTTTGGACGTTACAGCGATAACAATAAAACGTTGGCTAAAACCAAACGCTGGACCGATGCGGAAAATCTTTTCAAAGAAAAGAATTATCACCAAAGTATCGAAGCCTTTTTTGATTATATGCGGGATGATGCATTGCAAAACGTGCAGACATCCTCCAGTGGAGCAGAAAAAACTTTTACGTTTTACCAGGGAAGTAAGTTGGTGCGTGGTCGGTACAACGACCAGGATCTTTCTGCCGAAGTAACGTTAGCCAAAATGCAACAGCCTTCGGTACCTGTTATGCGCCGGTTACTTGAACATAATTTCAATCTTTTTTACAGCAGGTATGGGTTAGATGAAGACAGGGTATGTATGTGTTTTGATACCGAAATGAATACCGCCAACCCCAATAAACTTTATTATGCATTTAAAGAATTAGCAACTCGTGCCGATAAGCAGGATGACCTGTTGTTGCACGATTTTCAAACATTGCAGCCAATAGATACCGAGCACATTGAACAAATTCCGGATGCGGAAAAAGAGGTAAAGTATAATTATCTTATTCAATGGATAAGAGAAACATCAACTACAATTGAGCAACTTGATCCGGATAAGATGAGCGGTGGTATTTCATATTTACTGCTGAACCTTGCCTACCGCATCGACTTTCTGCTTGTACCCGAAAGCAAACTCTTATTCGAATTGGAAGATCTTGTGTCGCATTATTTCATGAAAGATGATAAGCATGCAAGCGAAAAGAATAAAGCTATGTTGCAGGGTCTTTTAAAAATGCTGACGAAAACAAAAGAAGATGTTTTCCCAAGTTTTTTTCGCAGCAAACACAGCTTTGCCATTACGCAACCCACGCAACAAAAAACAATTGCTGATTCTATTTTTGGAGCAAACCAAAATACGGCCTGGTTCAAGGATAATAATCATCCGTATGTAGCACAACAAATCAGCGAATATGGCCTGGGATACTGTCAATATAATTTTAGTTTGCCCCGGCCGGTAACTGACCTGTATCTTATTTTAATGAAGGTTTCTTATTCTGATTTTTTTCGTGACCTCGGTTTCACTGAAGAATTGTATAATAGCCAAACAAAGCAATTCAATAGTGAGTTGATCGTTCAAAAGATCAACAGCATTATAGATAGCTGGCGGGAGAAATATACGCAGCTGAATTTTAAAACCGAAAACCTGAAATATGATTCGCTGCTCAGTTTTACGTTATCGTTTACAGCGGAAATTGAATTTATAAATATTGAGACCAAGTAATCATCATCATTATTAACATCAAAGAATAATCAATGCCATCAACGGTCGAGATAGTTGAATCTTTCAAGGATACCATTATACAAATTGCCACGCAAAGTGGCACCGGCACTGGTTTTTACCTGCGTCACTACGATCTTATTGTTACCAATAATCATGTAATAGACAACAATGCAGAAGTGACCATTGCGGGTAAACAGTTTGAGAAAACATTAAGTCGTGTGTGGTACACCGATCGTAAACATGATCTTGCTTTTTTGCAGGTACCTCCACAAGTACAGTTGCCCGAAATAAAATTAGGTGAGTACGCAAAATTGAAAGATGGTGATCCGGTAATTGCTATTGGCCATCCTTATGGATTAAATTATACAGCAACGCAAGGAGTAATTTCAAAAGTTGATCGTGTGCGTGAAGGATTAAAATATATCCAGATCGATGCGGCCATTAACCCGGGCAACAGCGGCGGTCCTTTGGTTAATATGAATGCTGAAGTGATTGGTGTAAACACGTTCATCATTCGTGGTGGCGATAACTTGGGTTTTGCGTTACCTGAACAATACCTGCGTACGGCTTTAGATATTTATATGCCGTTCAAAGGCAAGCCATCAACCCGTTGTCATGCTTGTGAATTTTTGGTGTTGCCCGATAATATTGATAATGGAAAATATTGTCCATCCTGCGGCAGCGAAGTCAAACTTCCTGAATTACCAATCGAAGAATATGAACCGGTGGGTGTAAGCAAAACGATTGAAAACATTTTAAAGGCGTTAGGCAAGGATATTAAACTGGCACGTGAAGGTGTAAATACGTGGAGTGTAAAAGAAGGCAGTGCAAAAATTGTGATCCGCTATAATCCTGAAAATTATTTTATTGCCAGTGATGCATACCTGTGCCTGCTGCCTTCAGATGGAACAAGGATAAAACCATTGTATCAATTTTTGCTGAAGGAAAATTATCATAATGATGGTTTAGTGCTCAGCTGTCAGAATCAAAATATTGTGTTGAGTCGTATTGTATACGACCTGGATCTTTCACAGGACAATGGTGAGTTGTTATTTCGCCAGTTGTTCCAGAAAGCTGATGCGTATGATGATATATTGAAAAAAGAATATGGCTGCCTCAATCGTGTAGAGGAGTAAACGGTTTGAGTACTATCAGGAAACGAACAGTTGATTGTTTTTGCCAGCCTTACCCTACTTTTGCGCTTTCTTAAAATTACAGGTATGAAGCTTTCTCATCTTGCTGAAACATTAATAGGTTCTGAAATTGTAAAGCTGGGCAACCAGATAAAAGAACGCATTCGCCAGGGCGAACATATTTACAACTTTACCATTGGCGATTTCGATAGCAGCATATTTCCCATACCACAGGAACTGCAAGACGAAATAATTGAAGCTTACAAACATCATTTTACAACTTACCCCGCTGCAGAAGGAATTTTGGAGCTGCGCCAGGCCGTATCGCAATTTTTAAAGGAGCGGGAAGGGTTGGACTATGGCGTGAATGAAATTCAGATTGCTTCCGGTGGCCGCCCGTTGATCTATGCAATTTTTCGTGCTATTGTTGACAAAGGCGATAAAGTAATTTATGCTGCACCTTCCTGGAATAATAATCATTACACACATTTTAATGAAGCTGAACATGTGGTGATCGAAACAACTGTGGAAAATGATTTCATGCCAACAGCCAACGATATCAAACCACATATTAAAGGAGCAACGTTGTTGTGTTTGTGCACACCACAAAATCCAACAGGCACAATGATTCCTAAAGCAGAACTGGAAAAGATCTGCGATATGATACTGGAAGAAAACAAATCAAGAACTGAAGGTGAAAAGAAATTATTCCTGATGTTCGACCAGATGTACTGGACATTAACGTTTGGCGGCAACGAACATAGCAACCCCGTTACACTTCGTCCTGAAATGAAAGATGTCACCGTTTTTGTTGACGGTATCAGTAAAGTATTTGCAGCAACAGGTGTTCGTGTTGGTTGGTCTGTTGGTCCGGAGTTAATCATTTCAAAGATCAAAGCGATTCTTTCGCATGTTGGTGCATGGGCGCCAATGGCTGAACAAAAAGCAACAGCAAAATATTTATTACAGAAAGAAAATATCGATCGTTACCTCGACAATTTTAAAAATGAGATCAGCTATCGTCTCGATGAAATTTCAAAAGGATTGCTGCAACTAAAATCGGAAGGGTTTAATGTTGATGTGGTTGCACCGCAGGGCGCAATCTATCTTACCATAAAAGTTGACCTGGTTGGAAAGAAAAAAGGGGATGGAACAGTTTTACAAACACAGGCCGATGTAACACAATATTTACTGGAAGAAGCCAAGCTGGCCATTGTGCCTTTCACTGCATTTGGTGCAAGTAAAACTTCACCATGGTATCGTTTGAGTGTTGGCACCTGCCATAAAGAAGAAATTCCAGAATTTTTAGGAAAGCTGAAAGAAGCGATGCAGAAGCTCAGCTGAGAGTTTATAAAATAAAACGAGAGCGGTTAATTTGTTTCAACCGCTCTCGTTTTATTATCTGTGAAAACAAATTAATACCTGAAGCGAATAATTTTTTCGTCATTCGCAATTAACAGTTTGCCTTCATGGCGAACTTCAACGGCTGTACGAGCACAACATTCATCTGCACAAAACTTTTTCACCAACAAATATTGCAGAGCTTCATTTTTAATTTGTAATGCCATTGTATCGTTTGCCTGCAAAGTAAATAAACGCTTTTTGTTATTGTCAACCAGTAAGGGCACTTCGGTGTAAGGCGAATTTTGCTTCCTGTACAATTTAATATCAGCTGCAGTTAGCGTAGGGTTTGCTCCGAATAACAGATCTGCACCAGTTGCTTTGTCAACAATAGTAAAGTGCAGGTTGCTCCAGTAAGCCACGCAAACAACAGCGGGGCAAACAAGATCGTTTTTACATTGATAACCTTGTTCTGATTTCTTCGTGCAGGAAACAAACAAACTGAGGACTGAAATGATGATAAGTAGATGTTTCATGTATGGTTGACAACAAAAGCAATAATTTCGTTGCAGCAACTTTCTTAATATCAGCGTATGAATATTGAAACCATCCGGGATTATTGCCTGAGCAAGCCCGGGGCTGAAGAAACATTACCCTTCGGGCCACATACAATTGTATTTAAAGTAAACAACAAAGCATTTTTGTTATTACCACTTGATACAGATGATCTCCGGTTCAATGTAAAATGCGATCCGGATCTTGCTATTGAGCTGCGGGAACAATACAGATCGGTATTACCCGGCTGGCACATGAATAAAAAACACTGGAACACGATTATAGCTGACGGAACTATTCCATCAAAACTTATTCGTGAATGGATCGATCATTCCTATGACTTAGTCAACAAGAAAAAGAAATAATCACTACACTTTTGGAAGTTGGTAACCGTTGTGGTATTGACTCAGCAAATATTTTTGATTGACTGCTTCATCTGTAAAAGCTCCTTTTGCTTTATTCCACAATAATTTCTTGCCGCTTCTGAAAGAAATGTTTCCCATTTGTGCAACGGTAGCAACATGCGCCCCTGCCTGAATGGAACAGTTTAGATCTTCAGCTTTGCGTGACTTTACTGCATTAATAAAATTCACCCAATGCTTATCAAGTCCATTGTCTGAAGACTTTTGAAAAGGCATGATCACTTTATTTTTACTTTGTCGCTCTTCAATTACTTCCCAGCCACCACGGTTTAAAATAAGTGTTCCGTTATTGCCGATAAACGCAATGCCATGATCTCTGCCGTAAGAACCATTATCAATACCCATTGCTGAATCCCACACCATATTGAATTTTTCAAATTCGTATAGCGTAGTTAATGTATCAGGTGTTTCTTCGTACAGATCAGGATAAGCAAATTTTCCACCTAACCCTGCAATACTGATTGGTAATTCTGCTTTCATTCCGATCAAAGCGTAATCTAACAAATGCACACCCCAGTCGGTCATCAATCCGCCGGCATAATCCCAAAACCATCTGAAATTAAAATGAAACCTGCTGCTGTTAAATGGTCTTGTTTTCGCCGGGCCAAGCCATTGTTTATAATCTACTCCTTCAGGTGGTGCAGAATCAGGAACAACAGGTCCGGGCTTCATCCATCCCTGGTAACACCAAACTTTTGCGGTGCGGATATTTCCTAATTGTCCGCTATGTACAAAAGCAACTGCATCTTTAAAATGCTGCTGACTTCGTTGCCACTGACCGGCCTGTACAATTTTGTTATAACGTTTTTGTGCGGCTACCATTCTGTTACATTCAATAATAGAATTGCCTACCGGTTTTTCAACATATACATCTTTGCCTGCTTCACATGCATGGATCATCATGAGCGCATGCCAATGATCTGGTGTGCCGATGATGACTGCATCAATATCTTTCTGCTCTAGCAGCTTGCGATAATCACCGTAGACTTTTATTTTGGAAACATCATTATTGTTCTTGCTCAACTCACCAAGACGTTTATCGATAACAGTTTTGTCAACATCGCAAACGGCAACAAGATTTACACCCGGAATCTTTAATGCCGACATTACATTACTCCATCCCATTCCTTTAATTCCAATGGCACCAATATTTACCTGATCAGAAGGCGAATTACGGTTGAAAATAGAAAAGGCTTTGGACTCAAACGCAGGTAAGATTAAACCACCTGCTGCAAGAAGGGTTGACTGTTGAAGAAATTTACGGCGTGCATTCATCGTTGAAATATTTTTGGAAGAGGTAAGATAAGTATTTAACCGTTTAACATATGTAAGTTATTGCCGGAAAAGTTGTGAGGAATATTTCGTGATCAAACAATTCATCTTCTTTACTTTGTAGTTATGCAGATCAAAAGCAAACTTCCTAATGTTGGCACTACTATTTTTACGGTGATGAGTGCTTTGGCCACAGAACATAAAGCAATTAATCTGGGACAAGGCTTTCCTGATTTTCCTATGAATGAAGAACTCACTGCAAAAGTTGCAGAAGCGATGCGGAATGGGCATAATCAATATGCACCTATGCCGGGGATAATTGGTTTGCGTGAAAGTCTTGCAGAGAAAGTTGAGTTCCTGTATAAAACAAAAGTGAATCCCGATACCGAGATAACCATTACTCCCGGCGGTACCTATGCTATTTATTCATCGTTGACAACCATTCTTCAACCGGGCGATGAAGTAATTTTATTTGAACCTGCATACGACAGTTATATTCCCAATATTGAGATCAATGCTGCAAAAGCAGTTCCGCTTCCATTAACCTATCCCGATTATAAAATTGATTGGGAACTTGTCCGTTCGTCCATCAATGCAAAAACAAAAGCGATCCTTATTAACTCACCCCATAACCCAACTGGAAGTGTGCTCGATGCAAATGATATTGCTGAATTAAAGTCGGTTGTTGCTGGTACCAATATTTTTATTGTAAGTGATGAAGTGTATGAACATTTGATCTATGATGAACTGCTACACGAAAGCATGTTGAAATATCCGGAACTATTTGAACGAAGCTTTGTGAATTTTTCATTTGGCAAAACCTATCATTGCACGGGTTGGAAGTTGGGTTACTGTATTGCACCGGCGGCATTCACAAAAGAATTCAGGAAAGTACATCAATATAATTGCTTTAGTTGTTTTACTCCCGCACAGGTTGCGTTAGCGGAGTATTTAAAAAATAAAGATGCTTACTTATCACTGCCACGTTTTATGCAGCAAAAGCGTGATTATTTTATTGAGTTGATGAAACAAACAAAATTTGATCTGTTGAACACAAGCGGAAGTTATTTTATTTGTGCCAGCTATGGCCGCATTAGTGATGAAGCAGATAAAGACCTTGCCATTCGATTAACGAAAGAAGCAGGAGTTGCAACTATTCCGCTTTCTGCTTTTTATCATAACCAGAAGGATGATAAGGTGGTCCGTTTTTGTTTCAGCAAACAAAACCGAACATTGCAACAGGCAGTTGAGAGATTGATGAAGATTTGATTTAGTTTATTCTACCTGCGCTTACTTTCCTTATACTTACCATGTACAACCTGCTCCATGGTTTTGTTGTACACTTTACTCTCCGCCCAGGAAATAATATCTAGATATGCAAATGATCTTGTCTGGAAGCGATTTTTTTCCAGGTGTTTGATATCCTGCAATAATTTTTCCAATGCCTTTTTTATTTTGTCAGGAGATTGAGTAAAGCTTGTCTTCAAAAATTTAAATACCGCTTCTTCAACAGTAGTCAAATTTTTCATCTTCTCCATAAAACGATGAACCGATTTGCTGAGCGAATCAAGAATTTCATAATTACCTAATTCGTAGTGACTCAATAAATGCATCAAACGTGAATAACATTGGAGATCAATACGCATATCCATTGGCCCGTTGATGATGCGGTGCAAGTAGTCAATTGCTTTTTCATAATTGCCATTTCCAAAATACAGCGAAGCAATTTTATAGTTGAACACCAATATACGGTGTTGATCTACGAACAAAGAATACTCGCTTAACTTTTCTTCAATCAGCGGCACAAGTTTCAAGCCTTCTTTAAAAGTTCCTTTCATCAGGTGGCCATTCACTCTTGAACTATTGATATAAATAGATGTGTGCGTTCGGAAGTTATCGTGCAATTGTGCTTCCGGTGTTTTCTCGTATGCTTCAAATTCTTTTAACGTCTCTTCAAATTTTTTAAAATTGCGCAGATCAAAATGTGCATTCAACAAGGCCTGCATTCCTTTAATGTAATGACCTGTTTCGATATTTTTCAAATGCGGTTCTTCCCTGTAGAGATTTACCCATTTCTCTGCATAACGATAGTACATTAAAAAATCCTGGCGAATAAATGCATACCAGCAATAACTCTGGTACAAATAAAGCTCTTCATAAAAGCCATTGATAAGACTTAGATCTTTCGGCAAGTAACTTTTGAAGAATGCTTTAATATCAATTTCGTCTTCTTCGTTGCGTGCGTGTCCGTTCAATACATACCAGCGATATAAAAGCAATGCAAGATTTGATAAACGTGTTACACGATCAATATGGCTGCTGATCTGGAATGCCTCCTCAGCCATTTGTTCTGTTTTATCTGTAGTGCTGCGGGTAATGTGTAATGTTTCAATTTTCTTTTCAAGAGATATCAACTGAACAAGCGTATTCATTTTTTGATTTGTACGGGCGAGTTCCTTCGCCTTTTCAATAATGCGTAAGCTTTGTTGTTTTAATCCTTTGTTGTAAAGCAAACGGGCATTGTCCAGGTGTTCACTCAATTGAAGATCTACATTCTCGCCAGTTTTTAATAAACGTAAACTGGCAAGAACTTCCCTGTATAAATGTGTTTTAAGATTGGCAAGTTTTGTTTTGCTGTTATCGGTGAGTTTGCGCAGCAAAATTTGCTCATCGTATTCCTGCATTTTATCTAATGCATCAAAAAGCTGGATGATCTTAAGGTCTTCTTTTGAAGAACTACGCTTTATGTAAAGTTTGAAATGCCGTTTTTCGGCTTTTTCGAGGGAGTGAACTAATTGAAATAATGTATCTGAAAACCTGTTGGCCATAATATTTTTTTTTCCTGAAACCCTTGTCCTGCCTGTGTTTCAATGTCTTTCCCCGACTTTGACGTCATAAAAAGACCCGTTATTTGATTTGAAACACAAAAACAACAGGTTTATTTTTGTCTCGGATTCGGGCGTAAAAAGTATATGGCAGGCAATCGTTAAAGGGGAAGCATCGTAAACGGCCAAGAATCAAACCGCTAAAGCGGTCGATAAAGATACAGAACTATTTTTTTATATGGCAAGCAATCGTTAACGGTCAGCTGTTTCTACAGGTGACCTTTTTCTTTTAAAAGGTTTGCTAAAATAATGTAAAATTCATTCCAGAAAAGTTTTTCTTTCACTTTTTTCTTGTACAGGTAATACTTTTTGGCTTTCGTACATTCGGATCGTAATTAAAATGTATGAAAAATTTTATTTTTCTTCTTCTTACACTCACATCTGTTTGTTTTACTAACGCACAAGTCTTGTCCATGCGTGAACAGGCAAAAGTGATCGATGAAATTCTTGCAGATCGTTTTAATAACCTGTTACCGGTTTTAATGGAACGTAACGGTATTGATATGTGGGTGATTGTTTCAAGAGAATACAACGAAGACCCGGTGATACGCACCATGCTTCCTTCAACATGGATATCTGCACGCCGCAGAACCATTCTTGTTTTTTATAATAATCCCGAAAAGAAAATTTTTGAAAAGCTTGCTATTGCAAGATACAATGTGGGTGAGAGTATAAAGGCTGAATGGGATATGCAGAAGTTTCCTAACCAGTGGGATGCATTGATTAACATTGTTACATCACGCAATCCAAATAAGATAGGCATTAACATGTCGACAAATTTTGGACATGCAGATGGACTAGATCATACAGAGTATAATGAACTGATGCAAAAAGTGCCTGCTGCTTTCAAATCAAAAGTGGTGAGTGCAGAAACACTTGCGGTGAATTGGCTGGAAACAAGAACAGAACGTGAAATGCAGATCTATCCCCAGCTTGTGTATGAAACAAGAAAAATTATTGAAGAAGGATTTTCAGAAAAAGTAATTACGCCGGGAGTAACAACAACGGATGATTTGGTGTGGTGGTTTCGTGAAAAGATCAGGGCAAGGGGTTACAGCACTTGGTTTCATCCATCGGTTTCTGTTCAACGAAACGATCCGCAAAGCTTTGAACATCTAAGAAGTTTTTCAAACAGACCGAAAGATGATGTGATTAAGCCAGGTGACCTCTTACATGTGGACATTGGCATTACTTACCTGCGATTGAACACTGATGTGCAGGAGCATGGTTATGTATTAAAGCCCGGCGAAACAGAAGTGCCAAAAAGTATTCGTGATGCGTTTGCAAAAGCAAACCGCCTGCAGGATATCCTCACATCACAATTCAAAAAAGATAAAACAGGTAACCAGATTTTGGCTGATGCCTTGGCACAAGCAAAAAAGGAAAATATTGCTGCCACCATTTATACGCATCCGTTAGGTTTTCACGGACACGCAGCTGGTCCGCCCATTGGACTTTGGGATCAGCAAACTGGTGTACCCGGCGCTGGTGATTTTCCAATGAACTACAGAACAGCTTATAGTATAGAATTGAATGCGGCAAGCGATATTCCTGAATGGAAAAAGAGCATTCGTATTATGCTGGAACAGGATGGATATTTTGATGAGACTGGATTCCGTTACATTGGCGGAAGACAAAAAGAAATTTATTTAGTACCGAGAGTGAATAAAAATGTTGGCGATTAGAACTTGAATATTTCTCCAACATATCGTGGCGTTTTCTTCATGTTGCTGGCAGCACTTGGTTTTTCTGTTATGGGAGGTGCAGCCAAAATGTTGAAAGGAAGTTTTAATGCTGGCCAACTTGTTTTCTGGCGCAACATTGTGGGTTTGCTGGTAGTGATTATTAGTCTTCTCAACCGTGCTCCCGTTCATACAGGTGGCAAACTTCGCCGACTTATCTTTCGTGGGCTTATGGGTACTTCGGCAGTTTACATGTTGCTCTACTGTATTTTACATTTGCCATTGGGAACAGCGATGAGTTATAATCTTACTTCTGCTTTGTTCATCGCAATATTTTCATTCCTGTTGTTCAAAGAATATGAAGGCCGATGGGTGTTGCTGGCTGTGCTGCTTGGTTTTGTTGGCATGCTGCTCATCTACAAACCAAATATTCACTTTCCCTGGTACTATCATCTTGCAGGATTGCTCAGTGGCATACTCTCTGCCATTGCTTATTTAACAGTGGGCCGGCTCACCAAATATTACGATACAAGGGTGATCGTTCTTTCTTTTGTTCTCACGGGAGTGCTGGTACCGTTACTTTTTACATTCATTCGTTACATATTACAACTTCCTGCCGATGAAATTCTCTTCATCAACTGGCGATGGCCGCAGCAGTCAGAATGGTTTCCCGTTTTGCTCATGGGGTTATCGGCACTGTTCGGTCAGTATTTCGTAACCAAAGCATACGGTGCCGATAAAGCAGGAATTGTATCTGCCATCAGTTATGCAGGCATCATCTTCAGCATTTTCATAGGCATGATGTTGGGCGATGCATTTCCCGATATGATTTCATCGTTGGGTATTGTCTGTATCATCATCAGTGGCCTCATCATTTCATTCATTAAGAAACAGAACGACGCCAAACGTATAAATGCTTGAGCATCATGCTTCCGCTAACAACCGTTCTTAAACCTTTTTGAAAATTTTATGTTCATCTTATAATTATATCAATTACTTTTGTTCCTCAATTTTATTAAGCAATTGACAAACGCAAATACATACAACACAATTGAAGTAAGTGCCAACAACAGCACTTCTAACTTCTATGTATTTTCCCCACGACCTCGACGCATCGTCTGATAGGACGAGCCCTTCACCACGGCCCCTGTCAGTGAACAACCTCCCGGTAATACTCTTAGGATTGGTCATCCCGGTTTTGTTAAGCTAATTCAATCATGGACAATCAGGAAATTATTATACGTGTAGCCAATAGTGGCGATACTCACTATTCTGAAACGATCACCAACGAAATGGAGCAAAGTGCCAAAGCAAGAGGCACAGGTATTGCCAAACGTAGCCCTGAATATGTGGCGAATAAAATGAACGAAGGCAAAGCAGTGATCGCTCTCACAAAAGATGGCACATGGGTGGGCTTCTGTTATATTGAAACATGGAGTCATGGTGCTTTTGTTGCCAACAGCGGATTGATTGTGTCTCCTGCTTTCAGAAAAAGTGGAGTTGCAAAACAGATCAAAGAACGCATCTTCAAATTGTCAAGACAATTATTTCCTGAAGCCAAGATCTTTGGTTTAACAACGGGCTTGGCAGTAATGAAAATTAATTCTGATCTCGGTTACGAACCTGTTACCTATAGTGAGTTAACGCAAGACGAAGAGTTCTGGAGTGGCTGTAAGAGTTGTGTCAACTTCGATATCCTCATGAGCAAAGAGCGCAAGAACTGTATGTGCACCGCTATGCTTTACGATCCTAAAGATCATTATGAGCCGGAGGAAACAAAGCAATATTTCGAAGAAAATAAAAAAGGCTTCGAGCGTTTGTTGCGTTTCAAAAAATGGAAACTCCTAAAACCATTCCTCCGCAAAGACAAAGATGATAAAGGAGCTGGTGGTGAAAGCAAAGCAAAAAGATTCTTACAATATTTTTTTCATTTATAAAATGGGTGTAACCGGCAACGGTTCCTTGGTTGATCTGTTGTTGCGTCACTCTCTTGTACGTTCAATAATTCTATTCAGCAATGGCAAACAAAAAAATTGTACTCGGCTTTAGTGGTGGATTGGATACTACTTACTGCGCCAAATATCTCAGCGATGAAAAAGGTTATGAAATTCATTCGGTGATTGTTAATACCGGAGGTTTCAGTGAAGAAGAATTAAAAAAGATTGAAGCACATGCTTACAACCTTGGTGTAAAATCACATACAACTGTTGATGCAGTAAAAGGTTATTACGATCGCATTATTAAATATCTCATTTTCGGAAACTGTTTAAAGAACAATACCTATCCACTCAGCGTAAGTGCTGAGCGTTTAAGCCAGGCCTTGCACATTGCGGAACATGCAAAGAAATTAAATGCTGATGCAGTTGCTCACGGTAGTACCGGTGCTGGTAACGACCAGGTGCGTTTCGATATGATCTTCCATATCATGATCCCCGGTGTTGAGATCATCACACCCATTCGTGATATGAAGTTGAGCCGTGAGGAAGAAATTACTTACCTCAAGAGCAAAGGCGTTGAAATGAATTTTGATAAAGCTGTTTACTCAATTAATAAAGGTTTATGGGGTACAAGTGTTGGTGGTAAAGAAACCCTCAACAGCAAAGGCATGTTGCCCGAAGAAGCATGGCCTACACAGGTAACCAAAAACGGAAGTGAAGAAGTAAAACTTCATTTCGAAAAAGGTGAACTGAAAGCAGTGAACGATCAGCAATTTGATCATCCTGTTGATGCCATTAATCATTTGCAAACAATTGCCGGCGCTTACGGTATTGCAAGAGACATTCATGTGGGCGATACCATCATCGGCATTAAAGGCCGTGTAGGTTTTGAAGCAGCAGCACCAATTGTGATCTTGAAAGCACATCATGCATTGGAAAAGCATGTGCTCACCAAATGGCAACTGCAATGGAAAGATACATTGGCACAGTTCTACGGTAACTGGATGCACGAAGGACAAATTCTTGATCCTGTAATGCGTGATGTTGAAGCATATTTCACCAGCAGCCAGCAAAATGTTACCGGAGATGTATTTGTACAACTGATGCCATACCGTTTCCAGGTAATTGGTATCGACAGCAAGTATGATTTGATGAGCGCTAAGTTTGGTAAGTATGGTGAAATGAATACTGGCTTTACCGGTGATGATGTAAGAGGCTTCTCAAAAATTTTCGGCAATCAAACTTCTATCTGGACTTCGGTACAGGAAGAAAATAAAAAATAACAAATGAGAAATGAAGAATGAGAAAGTAGTTGAAGCGTTGGTCTTCACTTTTTCATTTCACATTCTTCATTCTTCATTCTTAATTTTTCATTATGAGCATTAGAGTAGGAATAATCGGTGGTGCAGGCTATACAGGTGGCGAACTCATTCGCTTACTGGTGAATCATCCAAATGTTAAATTAGCATTTATTCATAGCAGAAGCAATGCAGATCAACCTGTATATAAAGTACATCAGGATTTGTTTGGTGAAACAGATTTGAAATTCGCCGGTGAGCTATCGAATGATGTGGATGTGCTGTTTCTATGTCTTGGTCATGGTGAATCAAAAAAATTCTTGGCTGAGAATACAATTGCAGAGAATATCAAAGTAATTGATTTAGCAAACGATTTCAGGTTAAGTACTTCTTCACAAATTGGTAGCCGCAGATTTGTTTACGGGTTACCTGAGTTGAACAAAGAACAAATAAAAAATGCAAACAACATTGCCAACCCCGGTTGTTTTGCTACAACATTGCAACTTGGTTTATTGCCATTGGCGAAAGCAGGTTTGTTGAGTGATGTTTATACAACAGGCATCACCGGTAGCACAGGTGCCGGACAAAGCTTGGCAGCTACTTCTCATTTCAGCTGGAGAGCAAATAACATCCAGGCATATAAAACATTAACGCATCAGCATCTTGGTGAAATTGGTGAATCATTGCTGCAGTTACAACCCAACAGCGATGTCAAGGTGAACTTTGTTCCATGGCGTGGCGATTTCACAAGAGGAATATTCATCAGCTCACAATTGAAATGTGAAAAAAGTCTTGATGAATTATACAAACTCTACGAAGAGTTTTATGCCAGTGCTGCCTTCACACATGTAATTAAGGAAGCGGTTTTCTTAAAGCAGGTAGTGAACACCAATAAATGCTTGATTCAACTGGAGAAAGTAGGCGATATGCTGGTGGTACATTCAGCAGCGGATAATTTATTGAAAGGTGCCAGCGGACAAGCGGTACAGAATATGAACCTGTTGTTTGCACTTGATGAAGCTGCAGGATTAAAATTGAAAGCAAATTATTTTTAATAACGCAGAACGCAGAATGCTTAATGCAGAATGCGCATTAAGCACTAAGCTTTCCGCACTAAGCATTAACAAATGAATTTATTCGACGTTTACCCCATCAACCCCATCACCATTACAAAAGCCAAAGGCTCTTATGTATGGGACGATCAAGGCGAGCAATACCTCGACCTTTACGGCGGACATGCCGTGATCAGTATTGGACACACACATCCGCATTGGGTAAAACGAATTGAAGAGCAGTTGAACAAAATTGCTTTTTACTCCAACTCTATTAAAATTCCGTTGCAGGAAGAACTGGCTGCAAAGCTGGGTAAAGTCAGTGGTAAAGAAGATTATCAACTCTTTCTTTGCAACTCAGGTGCAGAAGCAAACGAAAATGCATTGAAGCTGGCAAGCTTTCACAACGGTCGCAAAAAAATTATTGCGTTCAATAAAGCATTTCATGGCCGCACATCTTTGGCGGTAAGTGCAACAGATAATAAAAATTATATCGCACCGGTGAATGAAACCGATAATGTGATCTTCCTTCCTTTCAACGATGAAGCTGCATTGGAAGCTTGTTTCAAAAAACAAGGCGATGAAATTTCATCAGTGATCATTGAAGGTATACAAGGTGTTGGCGGTATCAACGTTGCTGATGTTTCATTCCTGAAAAAAATCCGTTCACTCTGCGATCAGTATGGAGCAGTTTATATTGCTGATAGCGTACAGTGTGGATTTGGCAGAACCGGTAAATTCTTCAGTCATGATTTTGCAGGTGTTAACGCCGATATCTACAGCATGGCGAAGGGTATGGGTAATGGATTTCCGATCGGTGGCATCATCATTGCGCCGCACATCAAACCAAAACATTTCCAGTTAGGCACAACCTTCGGCGGTAATCACCTTGCTTGTGTTGCTTCATTAGCCGTATTGGAAGTAATGGAAGAAGAAAAATTGTTGGGCAACGCTGTGATGATCGGTAAATATCTCCGTGAAGAGTTGGAGAAGATCGACGAAATACAAAATGTACGTGGTCGTGGCTTAATGATTGGCTTTGATGTACCGGAAGAGATCAAAGACTTGAAGAAGAATTTATTGATGAACCACAAGATCTTCACGGGCGAAGCAAAACCGAATGTGATCCGCTTGTTGCCAAGTCTTGGTTTGAAGAAGAGAGATGCAGAAATGTTTATTGATGCAGTGAAAGAAGAGATTGAAGTAATGCAAAGTGCATAAAAAGTGATTCATAAAACAGGAGTTGCCATGTTATGCATTCAGCACTCCGCATTTAGCATAGAATGAAACAGTTTATTTCCGTTCATGATGTAGCAAACATCAACGCTCTTGTAGAAAAGGCGTTGGCGTATAAAGCAAACCCGCTTGCTGATAATGCACTTGGTGCAGGAAAGCGTATGGGATTAATTTTTCTTAACCCCAGTTTGCGCACACGTTTAAGTACACAGATCGCTGCAGAAAATCTCGGTATGCAGCCAATTGTGTTCAACGTGGGTAGCGAGGGATGGACATGGGAGTTTGAAGAAGAAGCCATCATGAGTGGTACAACAGTGGAACATGTAAAAGATGCAGCGCCTATTCTCGGAAATTATTTCGATGTGCTGGCCATTCGTACATTTCCATCGTTGCAGAATAAAAAAGATGATTACAGCGAACTGTTCATAAAGCAGTTTATTAAATATGCAGGCGTACCTGTGGTGAGTTTAGAAAGTTCGACATTGCATCCATTGCAATCGCTGACAGACATCATCACCATCACGGAAACATTTAAAGAAAAGCGCAAACCAAAAATTGTGCTAACATGGGCACCACATATTAAGCCATTGCCACAATGTGTAAGCAACAGTTTTGCGCAATGGATCAACGCATGGGGCGAAGCTGATTTTGTCATTACCCATCCTGAAGATTATGAACTGGATGAACAATTCACGAAAGGTGCAACCATCACACACAACCAGGATGAAGCATTGAAAGATGCAGACTTTGTGTATGTAAAAAACTGGAGCACTTATACTGATTATGGTCGCATTTATTGTAACGATCCTGCTTGGATGTTGACAGAAGAAAAACTGAAAACAACCAACAATGCCAAAGTGATGCATTGCTTACCTGTTCGCAGAAATGTGGAGTTAAGCGATGAAGTACTGGACAGTAACAACAGTATTGTTACCCAGCAGGCGAGTAATCGTGTATGGGCAGCACAAACAGTGCTGTCAGAAATTCTGAAAGCAAATGGATAAGCTCATTGTCATAAAGATCGGTGGTAACATTGTAGATGATGAAGCAAAGCTTTCATCATTCCTGCAAGATTTCGCCTCGGTGTCTGGTCCTAAAATCCTGATACACGGCGGCGGAAAAGTTGCAACCAAGATCGGCGAATCACTCGGCATTGAAAGCAAGTATGTAGATGGCCGACGCATTACCGATACTGCAACAATTGACCTGGTGACGATGGTGTATGCAGGGCTTATCAATAAAAAAGTAATTGCACAATTGCAGGCACTCAACTGCAATGCAATTGGTGTTACCGGTGCAGATGGCAATTTAATTCCGGCCAGCAAGCGACCTGTAAAAGAAATTGATTACGGTTTTGTGGGCGATGTAAAATCGGATAAGATCGATGCGCAAAACTGGAGCAGCCTGCTTGATCATGGTTTTACACCAGTTGTTGCTCCTATTACGCACGATGGCAATGGTCAGTTATTAAACACCAATGCCGATACCATTGCGCAGGAAGTAGCGAAAGCAATGAGTAGCCTATATGAAGTAAGCCTCATCTACTCTTTTGAAAAAGCGGGCGTGTTGCTCGATGCAAATGATGATGCAACTGTTATCAGCAAGATCGATCCATCATCGTACGAACAATTAAAAGCAGAAGGAAAAATATTTGCGGGCATGATCCCCAAACTCGATAACGCATTTGCTGCATTAAAGAGTGGCGTAAAAAAGGTAGTAATTGGTAAAGCAGAGCATTTGAAAGATCTGATAAATGGAGAAAGCGGAACATCCATTACAAACAGTTAAAAACATTATTATGGCAAACCAGGACATCAGCCAACTTCACACCGAGGCTGTAGAATTGCTAAAACAGCTGATCGCCACGCCGTCTTTTTCAAAAGAAGAAAACGAAACCGCAGAAATTCTCATTCACTTTTTTGCACAAAAAGGAATTGAACATTTTCGTGTAGGCAACAATGTGTATGCAAAGAATAAATTTTACGATGCATCAAAACCATCTGTATTACTTAATTCTCACCATGACACAGTAAAGCCCAATGCGAAATACACCAGAGATCCATTTGAACCGGTAGTAGAAGATGGAAAATTATTTGGCCTCGGCAGTAACGATGCCGGCGGATGTTTAGTGAGCCTTATTGCAACGTTCCTTTACTATTACGAGAAAGAAAATCTTTCACATAACGTTGTGTTTGCTGCCAGTGCCGAAGAAGAGATCAGCGGTGTAAACGGTATTGAGCTGGTGTTGCCTTATCTCGGTAATATCAACTTTGGTATTGTTGGCGAACCTACCAAAATGGATATGGCTGTTGCAGAGCGTGGTTTGATGGTGATCGACTGTATTGCACAAGGCAAAGCCGGTCATGCTGCACGAAAAGAAGGCATCAACGCCTTGTACATTGCAATGGATGATATTAACTGGATACGCAATTACAAGTTCGATAAAGTAAGTCCGTTGTTAGGCGAATCAATGTTGACGGTTACCGTGATCGGTACAGAAAACCAACAGCACAATGTGGTACCACCGCAATGCAAGTATGTAATTGATGTACGTGTGAACGAGCTTTATACATTCGATGAAATTCTAGGTGAATTGAAAGAAAATCTCAAGAGTCAGTTCAAACCACGTACCACAAGAATGAAATCAACATCTATCCCGATGGATCATTCGTTGGTGAAAGCTGGTATTGAGTTAGGTCGTGGCTATTATGGATCACCCACAACAAGTGATAAAGCACTAATGCCGTTCCCTGCATTAAAGATGGGTCCCGGTGATAGTGCAAGAAGTCACACGGCTGATGAGTATGTGTATGTTGATGAGATCAAAGGCGGCATTGAATTGTACATTCAGCTGTTAAATAAAATTCTTTAAACGCAGAATGCAAAACGCTTAATGCAAAAAAGCATTAAGCAGTTGGCATTAAGCATTAAGCATGTAACATGAAACTCTGGAGCAAAGAAAACAGCAGCACATCTGCATTGGTTGAACAGTTTACTGTTGGTCGTGACAAAGAATTTGATTTACTGTTGGCAAAGTATGATGTGCAAGGTTCCATTGCGCATGTAACCATGCTGGGTGAAGTTGGTCTGATGACAAAAGAAGAGGCTGAGCAAGCAGTAGTAGGACTTAAAGAAATAGCAGCAACAATTGACCATTCACAATTTACCATTGACGAAGGGATTGAAGATGTCCATTCACAGGTTGAATTTCTGCTCACGCAAAAGATCGGCGATGTTGGAAAGAAGATTCACAGCGGCCGAAGCCGCAATGATCAGGTTGCCGTTGATATTAAATTATACCTGCGTGCAGAGATCAATAATATAAAAGACGAAGTAAAACACCTGTTTGATCTGTTGATCAAAACCGGTAATGATCATAAGAATACATTGCTGCCCGGCTATACACATCTTCAGATTGCAATGCCTTCATCGGTTGGTTTATGGCTGGGAGCATACGCAGAAAGTTTGGTAGATGATGTTGAATTATTATCAGCAGCCTACCAGGTAGCGAATAAAAATCCACTGGGAAGCGGCGCAGGTTATGGTTCTTCTTTTCCACTCAATAGAAAACGCACGACAGAATTACTTCAGTTTGGTACACTTAACTGGAACAGTGTATATGCACAAATGAGTCGTGGTAAAACAGAAAAGGTAACCAGCATTGGTATGAGTTCCGTTGCAGCCACGCTTAGCAAACTCGCAATGGATTGTTGTTTGTACATGAACCAGAACTTTGGTTTCCTTTCGTTCCCCGATGAATTAACGACGGGTAGCAGCATTATGCCGCACAAAAAAAATCCGGATGTGTTCGAACTCATTCGTGCAAAGTGCAATCGCATTCAATCAATTCCGAATGAGTTGACATTACTCATCAATAATCTTCCTTCCGGTTATCACCGTGATATGCAGTTGACCAAAGAAATTTTGTTCCCTGCTATTGAAGAACTGAAAGCTTGTCTGCAGTTAATGCAGCTCATGCTCAGCAATATGAAGGTGAAAGAAAATATTCTCACCGATGAAAAATATAAATATCTCTTTAGTGTAGAAGCTGTGAATGATTTGGTGAACAAAGGTGTTCCGTTCCGTGAAGCTTACCAGCAGGTAGGCAATAGCATTAACAAAGGAGCGTTTGAATACGATTGGCAGCAGCTGCATCATACACACGAAGGAAGTATAGGCAATCTGTGCAACGAAGAAATTACAGCTGAGATGAACAAAGTGCTGACGAAGTTTTAAACTTACATATGTAACCGTAACAGCAACAGTTACGGTTTTTTTATAAAAAGCCTTTATGAAAAAACTTATTCAGTCTGTTATTCTCTTTCTTGTCATTGGCCATGTTAGTTATTCCCAAGAGAAAGGATCTGCTTCTGTTTTTGTTGAGCGTGTACCTGACACTGACAGCATCTGGATCACGCTGCAACAATCAGCATTTGTAAAGGCGGGAACATTAATGGTGGTGGTAAAGGCGGTTGAAGCAAAAGTTACTGACACTCTTTACTATCCTGCAATTGACACAGTTAACAGTTTTCTTTTAACAGTTCCCGAAAATTACCAGAACAATAAGATTATTATTTCAACATTTTATTACCCTGGTTTGCGACAGGTTACCGGGATACTCAATAATAGTAAGATATCCTCCTCCATAATGATGTTTGTGTTTGGAAAAGATATTCAGAACTACAATAAAGTATTAGAAGTAAAAGAAGACAAGCGCTTTTTCTTACCCAAACTGGTTTTTGAAAATAAGGCTACAGTATTTTTTAATTTTGTTGGCACTAAGCGAAAACAAAAGCCAGATATCAACATTGAATTAATTCCCAAACCGAAGGATTACGACTCTGTCAGCTCTACCGTTTTTAATTTTGCAGCTAATCTTTTTACATCGGCAGAATATGACTCATTAAAATTGATCAACAAACTTCCAGCAAATGCTATAAGAGTTGAGGGCAAAGGAAAAGAACTGAAGGAAGTTGTTGTAACCGGCACTCGCAAAACAAAACTGGAAAAGTATAAAGAGGAATACTCATCCACACTTTTCAGCAGCATTATGGAACGTGAATTCAACTTTCTTGATAATGATGATATATTGACTTACCAGGATTGCCTAACCTATTTGTTAACAAGGATGCCTGGCCTTACAATGTCAAACGACGGATCAACTGGTGAACAAGCTTTATTCTGGCGAAAAGAAAAAGTGAGGGCTTATTTTATTGATGAAATGGAAGTTGATTTTTACCAACTGCAATCAATGGATGTAGGCAGCATTGCTTACATGAAATTTTTGCCTACCGTTTTAGCTGGGACTATGAATCCGGGAAATGGCGGTGCAGTATTAGTATATACAAGAAAGGGAGAGTTTCTTCGCCCGGGATCAATTCAAAACAATTATATCTTTTCTATTAAAGGATATACTCCTTCAGATTACATTTTGTTTTCGGGAAATAAATGATTGGAACAACCACATAAAAAAAAGCCATACACTCGCAGCAGTAATGGCTTTCATGGGTAAAATTCATTCATATTATTCAGCTACATAACTTTTCCAACGTTTAAATTGCTTTGTCTGTGGTGATTCAAAAGATTCCACCAGCAAATGAACAATCTGTTTAATAGACTGAAGTACAGAAGAGCTTTTACGTACGGAAGGGTTCTTTTTCATAACACTTGGATTTAAGGCTATAAAAATATTAACAGTCCATTTATTTTGCAAGCGTAGAAACAATGTTTTTTCACCTGTTATTTTTACGGGTTTCTGTGTAATAATCCTACTACATTCGTAAAATGGTAGTGCTGCTTTTATTATGGGCAATATATTTTTTCCTGCATAGCTTTTTTGCCGATGAGCGCATAAAGCATTGGATGCAAAGGGTTTCCGGACTTACGGTCCAAACCTACCGCATATTGTATAATGTGTTTAATCTCTTGTCACTGGCGTTTATCCTTTGGCTTCACGAGAAAACAATATCAGCATTGCTCTTTCCCGGAAACCTCTTCAGTGCCGTTGCCGGTGTGGTGATCATTATGGCGGGACTTGTTTTGATGATCATGTCGGCAAGGGAGTATCATCTTCCATCATTCTTTGGTTTGAAGAAAGAAACATATATGCCTCTGCAGATTGGGGGCTTGCATAAATATATGCGCCATCCTTTATATAGTGGTACACTATTATTCTGTATAGGTATTTGCATTGCATTTCCGTATTATAAGAACTGGCTTGTATTATTCTTGATGATCGTTTATCTCTTTGTTGGTATGTGGCTTGAAGAAAAAAAACTGTTACATGTTTATGGTGATGAGTACAGGAATTATATGAAGCGAGTAAAAAGACTTATACCTCGCCTACTATGACATAAAGATTTGTTTCACTATATTGCAATCAAATCTCTATCCATGACCAAAAAACTACTGCTATCATCAGCAATTATTTCGATTGCTTTCTTTTCATCTGCACAAATAAAGAACAGCTTCACCACCATCCGACCGCAACTAGAAAAAGTAATTAACGATTATCCTAATCAGTTTGCACTAATCAAGGGTACACAAAATCAAGGCGACCCTAGCGTGATTGAATACACTTCTAAAGTGGAAATGAAAGGTGCTGTTGAAACAAAGATTCTGGGTTACCCTGCAAATAAAAAGATTAACTGGCTTTGGGAAGCAAAACTTCTGGTAACCGAAGAAACCAAAGAAATGCAAAAGCAGTACAAATTATATTATAATGATATTTTAGGCAAATCGCTTTTTAGTAAGGGTGCAAACAGCAGTATTACTGCAAGCAACACTTACAGTGCCCCATCGGAAGAGTTGCGTTTATGGAGTAACCAGTTTCATATCAGCGATGTTACGGGCGAATTTAGTAAGCTGGTGATCGACCTGGTTGCAGAATATCAAAACTTTGAATGGACGATTTACTTGCGTGTGTATGATAAAGAAAAAGATGAGGAAATGCGCCCAACAAAAGATACCAATGACCCATGGCGGTATGGAACAAACAGGAACTAACTAAAACGTCGCACTGAAAAGTGCGACGTTTTTTTATCTGGCTGGTTGAATGGCTAGATTGTTTCTTTTTCGCCCCAGGTAATTCCACACCCACATAATAGTAAAGCTGGGAACAAAGTCGGTCCAAGGTAACAGCTCTTCCACAAAGTTAAATGCTGATCCGAAGGCACCTTTCCAACCACCAAACGTGCGGAAAAATATAAGAGCAGAGATTGGTGCCCAGATCAAATCACCAAACTCACCCAGGAACGGAAACGCATAGGTTGCATAACCCAAGGCATCCATCGCCAGGCAAAACAAAAGTGATGTTTGTTTGTTCATGTTTAGTTGCTGTTTGAAGCATTATTGAGATGGCAAGTAGGGTGCCAACGTTGCATCTGCCACAAATTTCGCACGCTTATTGATTCGTTTACGGTCAAGTAAAAAAACGCAAAGACGCAAGCATTATTTATGAATCTTACAACAGGCTATCCATATGCACTTATCAGTAACGGCTTGCCGGCCAATTATCCAAAGCTGGAACAATCAATAAAAACAGATGTGTTGATCATCGGTGCTGGTATTTCAGGTGCACTAAGTGCGTATCATCTTGTAAATGCAGGTATTGAATGTGTACAGGTTGATGCCCGAACCGTTGGGCTGGGCAGCACTTGCGCCAGCACATCGTTTCTTCAATACGAATTGGATAAACCGTTGCATGAACTGGCAAAACAAATTAGCTACTCTAATGCGGCACGAGCTTACAACATGTGTGCTGAATCGATCGACGGGTTAGAAACAATAGCAAAAAAAATTGGGTTCAACTTATTCGAGAAGCAGCAGTGCTTATATTTTGCAGCATACAAAAAAGATAAACAGTCGATCGAAGAGGAGTTCGCTATACGAAAGAAAGCTGGTTTTGATGTGCAGTTGCTGAGTGATGAACAAATCCTGAAACAATTTGGGTTTACGGCACCGGCTGCAATTCTTTCTGCAAAAGGCGGCGCAACAGACGCTTATTTGTTTACACATGCTTTATTAACAACAGCAATTAAAAAGGGACTTTCTGTTTATGATCGAACAAATGTGGTAAAGATCAGGTACAATAGGAATGGAGTAATTGTAACTACCGAAAACGGGCACAGCATTCATGCAAAAAAAATTGTGAACGCAAGCGGTTATGAAATAACAGAGTTTATAGAAAAAAAAATTGTTACGCTACATTCTACCTATGCATTTGCATCGGAACATCTTCAATCATCATTGCCTCTTTGGAAAAATAAAACAATGCTCTGGAATACGGCCGATCCTTATTTGTATATGCGGGTGACAAAAGATAACCGCATTATGGTTGGTGGCCGGGATGAAGATTTTTACAGCCCGGCAAAACGAGATCGGCTTATTAAAAAGAAAACAGCACAGTTGAAAAAAGATTACCTGAAACTTTTTCCCGCAATTGATTTTAAACCGGAGTTTAGCTGGGCTGGTACATTTGGTTCAACAAAAGATTCATTGCCATACATTGGCACTTACGGTAAAACACCACATACCTATTATGCGTTGGGTTTTGGAGGTAATGGAATTACTTTCAGTTTTATTGCGGCGCAGATGATTACTGATATGATACAGGGAAGAAAAAATAAAGACACAGAGTTGTACGCCTTTAATCGTTAGTACTTTTTAAGCAAGATCTTTTTGCATACATAAGCTGATCTCTACTCCAACATATTGGCCGTAGTTAGGTATACGTTTATATCCTTCACGTTCATATACCCGAATAGCTTCGGGTTGCTTTACTGCGGTTTCTAGGATGCAGCTTTTATACCCTTCGTCTTTTGCCCATTGCTCTAATGCAATTAAAATTTGTCCGGCAATTCCTTTGCCACGATGGAATGGTTTTACATACATGCGCTTGATCTCAGCAACGGCGAGTTCATATTCTTTAAATGCTCCGCAACCCACCGGCTTACTGTTTTCGTAAGCAACAATTACATGATGAATATGATCAAGTTTATTGAATTGCGAAAAGAATGATTGCTGTTCACCATAGCGTTCCTGCAGATCGGCATCAAGTAATGCAACCAATGATCGAAAATCGCTGCTGTCGGAGTTTGTTTTTATGAGGCTTAGCATGTGGAATGATTTTCTACAAGTTAAAAATCTTTATGATACCTATAAAAAATCCCCTCGGTTAAGAGGGGATTTATATTCTAAAACTTATGATGGTCGTTTGTAACGCACCGGAGGTGCTGGTTCTTTTTTCAATTCTATTCCTTCGGTCTTCAATAATTTCAATGCTTCCTGCACTGCTCTGTCAAGTTGGGGATCTCTTCCTTCAATGAGTGCTTTCGGATCGTAAAAAACTTCAATATCCGGAGCAATACCTTCACCTTCAACAGCCCACTTACCATCGGTATCAAAGAAACCACCACGTGGTGCCACCATTCTTCCACCATCAATAAATGGAGGAGTATCCCATGTGCCAACCAATCCACCCCAGGTGCGTGTACCTACTAAAGGACCAAGCTTACTTTTCCTGAACATATAAGGCAACAGGTCTCCACCCGATCCTGCATTTTCATTAATGATCATCACCTTTGGTCCCCATATGCCAGCCATTGGTGTGGTGGAAACTTTATGACCTTCAACCCGGTTGTTGAAATATCCTTGCAGTTTACGTCCCATCACATCGATCATATAATCGGCTGCGGAGCCGCCACCATTATTTCTTTCATCGATCACCGCACCTTGTTTATCCTGCTGCGCAAAATAGTAACGGTTGAAAGAAGTGTAACCCGGGTTTCCTGTATTAGGAACATACACATAAGCCAACTTGCCACCTGATAATTCATCTACTTTTCTTCTGTTATTTTCAACCCATGCTCTTGAACGTAAACCAGCTTCGCTTGCAATAGGTACAACAGTAATTAATCTTGCACCTTCAGTTGATGGTTTATTGTTTACACGAATTTTAATTTGCCTGTTTGCCGTTCCTTCAAACAAACTATACAAATTCATATCTGCAGTTAAAGGCATGCCCTCTACTTCAACGAGATACTCACCCTCTTTTACATTCATACCCGGGCCGCTCAACGGAGAACGCAATTCAGGATTCCAGTTTTCGCCTGTGAATATTTTTGTGATTTTAAAGAAGCCTTTATCAGCTGCATAATTTGCGCCCAGTAACCCAACAGGAATTGTTGGTACTTGTGGAAAATCACCACCCGATGTGTAAGAGTGACCAACTGCAATTTCTCCACCAAGAATATCGATAATGTAATTCAGATCAGAACGATGCTTCACATGCTTTAACCATGGTTGATACCAGTCATACACTTTGTTCCATGGTGCACCATGTGTATTGTTCACATAAAGAAAATCACGTTGATAGCGCCATCCTTCTTTAAAAATCTGCTCTGCTTCTTTTGATGGATCAACATACACACGCATACCATCTGTTGATAAACGACCATCGCCTGGTCTCGGTGCTGCTGCAGCAGCGTTTACAATAAACCATGACGGGCCACTGCTGTACAAAAGATTTTTTCGATCAAAGCTTGATGTTGCAAATGAAACGCCCCTTATAAATTCAATAGACTTGCGATCTTTAATACTATAACGGTGAAGAATAAGCCCGTTTTCGTTTGCAATAGCTTCTGCAATAAACACATGTCCATCGGGTCCTGCAACAAGGTCCTGGTAATCACGTACAGGCATGTTTACAGAAATGATACGTTGATCAATTCCATCGAAATCGATCTTTACTTTTACACCACTTGGTTTTGTAACAACAGGTTTTACGGTATCACCAGTGTTCTTGGTAGTGAGCACTGGTTTTTCTTCACCTGGTTTTGAAGGTTCTTCATCACTTTTTGGTTCAAAAGGATTAGCTGTTTCTTTTGAAAGAACAGCCATGTATAATGCACGTGTAACAGGATAATTATAACTGCTCATATCGAGCCATCCTGTGCTTAACGCATAGTCTGTGCTTGCAAGAAAGTATATATATTTTCCGCTTTCATCCCATTGCGGACTGATAGCATCACTCAAACCATCAGTAATAGCTGTGCTTTTATTCTCATCAACATTATACACTTTCACAGCTTTGAACTGGTTCTCCATGATCTGCACATAAGCGATCCATTTACTATCGGGGCTCCATACCGGATGCATTGTTCTGTTAGGATGTGCAAGCTTATCTGTAGCAACGAGGGTTGTTTTACCACTTGCAAGTTCAAGGTTCCAGATATTGTAATCTGTATCAGTAAATGCAATGTATTTTCCATCAGGCGACCATGATGGATAGTAATAGAATTTTTTATTTGGGATGGGATATGCTTTCGGTTTTGCCAAACCGTCCTGGCTGGCAACCATTAATTGATATTCGCCACTATCATCAGAAAACCAGGCGATCTTTTGTCCATCGGGCGACCATGAAGGATAGCGATCAGCGGCGGATGTACTACGTGAAATATTTCTCCATTCACCATTTTCTTTTGGCACAGAAAAAATTTCACCACGATGTTCAAACAAAGCACGTTTGCCTGTTGGAGAAAGACTCGCATTAATAAGTTGTGCGCCCGACACATTGTTCCATCTTGCCCGGCCCCAGTTAAGATCACCATTTGCATTAATGATCAAAGGCTTTGTTTTGCCTGTTGCTATATCATAACTGTGTAAACGTGCGCCTTGTTCATAAACAAGCCCTCCGTTGCTGGCCGATAAATTCTTTACATCATAATCTTTATGAAACGTAAGTTGTTTTTGTGCTTTTGTTTTTGGATTATATGACCAAACATTATTTGCATAATCCTGTTCAGATAGAAAATATAAAATGCCATTTTCCCAAACAGGTGCAGTGTGTCGTTCTTTATCTCCCTGAATTGTTTTTATTGTTTCATAGGTTTTCATATTGAAGATCCAGATGGGTTGTGCCTGCCCGCCACGATAATTTCTCCATTCAGGATCCCAGAACGAATAAGGTTGATAAGCCATCATACTACCATCATCACTCATGCTTCCAACAAAACCAAATGGAAGTATCATTGGCTCGGGAGTACCTCCTGTTGTTGCAACCGTATAAAATTTTGTATTTGCAGTGGGATAACCCATGCGTGATGAAGTGAAAATAATTTTGCTGCCATCGGCCGTCCAGCCTTGCACAATGTCAGGATTAGGATGCCATGTAAGACGTTTCGGATCTCCACCATCAATCGATACCAGGTAAACATCTGTGTTACCATCGTATTGACCGGTAAAAGCTACCCATTTTCCATCGGCACTGATGCGTGGATTGTTTTCTGCACCAATAGCAGTGGTCAATCTTCGTGCATCACCACCGTCTCGTAGCACCACCCACAGATCATCGCCATGCACAAATACAATATGTTGTTTGCTGACGGAAGGTTGTCGTAACAGTAATGTTCCCTGCGATGATGTTGATAGAAAACTAAGTAACGTGCACGCAAACAGCAGTACACGAAACGTGATTGTATTTTTTCTCATACGAAGTTGTTTGGTTAAAAAGGTAAACAAAACCGCTGGGCTTTCCAAAAAACTGCAACAGGTTTTAGAATGCACTCACTTTCGCAATTCATACATCAGAAATTTCAATTGATGCAGTTAGCAAAAAATCAACCCAATAACCATTTCTATTTTTATATTCTCAAATTATCATCAAATGAAAACACTGTTTATAATTATTGTTTTTTCTATCACTGCATTGAAGGGGGTTTCACAAACAAACCCTGCAATGCCCGATGTAAATAAAATGATGAAGATGAGCCCGGCTGAACTGGAAGCATACAAAAAAGAAATGCAGAAGAAATACAGCACGCAGGCAAAAGAAATTGCACAACAGGCAAATTTTAAGTTAGATGAAATGACGCTGCCTGATTTTAAAGTACAACTGCCGGCGAAAGATGTGAAGCGTCTTTCACTAATTCCAATACAACCACCATCGTTAATTCAGCTGAGTGATATGCTGCGTACAACAAAGCAACAAATTGAAACTGTTGTAAAGCCCTCCGTAGTTCAGGAAGTAAAGAAAATTGTTACAGGGCAAAATGCAGAAGCGCTTCAGCAATCAGCAATCGGAACTTTTTATGCGGACAAACCCGAGCAATCACTTCTTATTGCAATAGAAGCTGCTTTGAAAGATGTGAACGATCAAACAGGTTGGAACAATGTAGCAGCAATTATGAACATGACAGGCTTTCAACACAAAGCCATTCCTATTTTGATGAATCAATTGCAAGGCGATCCCAACAATAGTATGATGCTGAATAATATGGGGCAGGCTTATCTAGGTCTTGGAGACATTGGTATGGCTGAAATGTTTTTAAAACAATGTTTGCAATACGATCCGTTAAACCCGGAGGCAAACCGCAGTATGGGTATGATCAAATTCTACTATGAACTGTACGAAGAAGGCATGAGGTATTTTGAAAAAGAATTAGAAGTAGCATACCGCAGAAGCACCATGGCTTTGCTTCGTGGCAAAGACAAAGCATTCAACATTTATCAACTTCGCAAGAAGCGTAATGTTCCAGGTCGTAATTATTTTGGTGAATTATCGTTCCAGAATTTTAAAATACCTGCCCTGCCCGAACGAACAGATGAAACAGCAAATGCAAAAATTAAAGGCGAATCATTTAGTAAATCAGTTGCCGATGAAATGATGTACTGGAACAGCAAGGCGCAACTTTCTCCAGAAGAAATTAAACGAGACGGCGAACAGATGCCAAGTATTTATGCTGATTATGTGGAAGCCCTGCTTAAAGATCTGCATGAAGTGTATACATCAGAAGAATTGTTATTTTTCAATGAACTCGATATCAACCATATTGAACAATTACTCAATAGTTACGGCGCAAAAATGATGGCCGTGCAATGCCCGCAGGCACCGGCGGGTGCAACCCATGGTGAGTATGAAGCTTACATTAAAAAATGCTGCGACATTAAAAAACCCATCATGGATGCTTTTGTTGCAGAGTACAATGCCTTTGTTACAAAAAGAGCTAACAGGGCCGTAGGCATCTGGCGGGAATACCTCAACGATCTCATCAATATTGTTTCCCTTGATCCCAGCGCAGGAAACAGAATTATGGTGTATCGTAACCTGCAACAGTATTTTGTTGTGCTTGCACAATGTTGGGGCAGCGGACAATTTTTAGATCCTCCAATGGAATGCAGTGTTGTTCTTACTACTGCAGAAGCTGATAGTTTAATTGCTTCATCACGCAATCTTGATCTCAGTTGCCCGCAGTGGTTGAATATTGAAGTTGATGTGAAAGTGGCCAAGATAAAAGCCGATTGTAATAAATACGCACTTGAAGTAGGTAAAGTTTACCAGGCCAGCTATGAACATAATTTCAGAACAGGAACTACCACACTTGCAGCAGGTGTTGGTGCCAAAGCAAAGTTTTTTGCAAACACTGGCGGTGCCGACATAAAGGCAATGGTTTATATTTCCTTTGATAATAATAATGAGTTTAGCGATGTAGGCATCATGGGTAAGGCGTCAGTAAAAATTGGCGATACTCCTTTTGTACTCGCAGGTGGAAACGGAAGTGCCGGTGGCACAATTGGCGGTACTGAAGGTGTGGTGAAATATGGTTTGAATTCAGGATTTACATCGGGGGTAAAAGGAACAGGTGCATTGGCAGATGTGGTGAAGATTGATAAATCGTTGTGATGACAAATCTGTTTCGGTTAAAGAAGAAATCCCACATAAACAAACAGCCGATGCATCGCATCGGCTGTTTGTTTATCAGTATTTCTATCAATTATCTCATCAATAATTCACCACCTGTTCTTCAATCACATTCGGTAATTCTCTCCATTCGTATTGCTGGTTGCGGAGCTGTGGTTCAAAACCTCCATCACGAATTGCTTCCTGTATAGATTTGTATGTAAAGCGATGTGGCGCACCTGCAGCACTTACTACGTTTTCTTCGAGCATGATGCTGCCAAAATCATTGGCGCCTGCATGCAAACAAAGCTGTGCAGTTTGTTTACCTACTGTTAACCAGCTTGCCTGTATGTTCTTTACGTTTGGTAACATGATACGGCTCATAGCAATCATGCGAACATATTCTTCTGCGGTAGTTAAATTATGTACACCACGAATTTTTGCGAGCAATGTATCAACATCCTGGAAGGTCCAGGGAATAAATGCAAGAAAACCTTTTGCTTCTTCCGGTTTGCGGCTTTGTACTTCACGTATTTTTTCCAGGTGTTCAAAACGTTCACGTAAGGTTTCAACATGACCAAACATCATCGTACCACTTGTTGTGATATTTAATTTGTGTGCTTCGTGCATAATATCGAGCCATTCCTGTGCACCGCATTTTCCTTTGCTGATCAAACGACGAACACGATCGATCAATATTTCAGCACCAGCGCCAGGTAAAGAATCCATACCAGCCTCTTTCAATGCTTTCAACACTTCATGATGCGTACTTTTTTCAAGCTTGGTGATATGTGCCACTTCGGGTGGCCCGAGCGTGTGCAGTTTAATGTTGGGATATAACTCTTTCAGTTGTTTGAATAGTTTCACATAAAAATCCAAACCAAGTTCAGGATGATGGCCGCCCTGCAACAATAACTGATCGCCACCCCAACGAATAGTTTCATCGATCTTCTTTTTATACGTTTCAATATCGGTGATGTATGCGTCGGGGTGCCCGGGGATGCGAAAGAAATTACAGAACTTACAATTTGCGATACACACGTTTGTGGTGTTTACGTTCCGGTCGATCTGCCAGGTCACTTTTCCATGGGGCACTTGTTGCTTCCTTAATTCATCAGCTACAAACATTAATTCCGTTAACGGTGCATGTTCAAACAGGAACATTCCTTCCTCAACCGTTAAAAATTCGAAGTTCGAAGCTTTCTGATAGAGATCGTTGAGATTCATATGCTGGATTTTCAATGTTGAATAAACTGGGCAATTGGCAAAATGCAAAGTGTTGATATTTGTTTGCCTGTTCCTTGTTGCCGATTTGCAAATTTACGTCCGGATATTTTACCAACCACGAAGCGTTCATCCTATTTCGGTTGTCTTTCCGGTTAGTTTCCATTAATATTGAAAGGTGAAGTTGACCAAAACGATATGCTTGCTGCTGCTTTGCTTAAAGCTTAGTGCCCAAAACAACGAAATGCCCCCCGCCAGGCTGCTCACAAGCTTTCAATTTGAGCAATTGACAGGCGGTATCATTATCCTGCACGCCACCCTCAACGATTTGCCCGATACACTCAACTTTATTTTAGATACTGGCAGCGGTGGTATTTCACTCGATACCACAACAGCAGTTTATTACCGGCTTCTGCTTGAACCCAGTGAACGGACAGTAAGAGGAATCGGCGGATCCAAAAACATCAACTATTATAAAAATGGCACGCTGCATTTTCCGGGGCTTGATGTAACTGGTCTTGATTTTCATATCAACGATTATCAAATACTTACGGAAGTGTATGGATTGAGAGTTGATGGCATCATCGGTTTTTCTTTTCTGCGCAGGTATATTGTAGCACTTGATTACGATAAACATGTAATGAGTGTGTACATGCCGGGTCATTATAAGTATCCAAAACGTGGCACATTTTTAAAACCTGCGTTTGCCTCTATTCCTATTACACAGCACGTGGTGCAGGATGAACGCAGTTACCTGCTGAATTTTTATTTTGATACAGGTGCTGGATTGTCGTTGCTACTCGCCGAGCAGTTTGTAAAAGACAGTGTGCTCATCAGTAAAACAAGAAAGTCTGTAAACACGCAAGTGGAAGGATTAATTGGTAAGATAGGTATGCGGCTTACTACGGTGAAAAAAGCAAATATTGGTCCGTATAAGTTTAAAAAAATTCCTTTGCACGTTTATTCCGATTCCACGAATGTATTGGGATATCCTGCTGTAAAAGGATTGATTGGCAGTGATCTGTTGCGGAGGTTCAATATTGTGCTTAACTATCCTGAACGTTTAATTCATCTTACGCCTAATACACATTTGCGTGATGCATTCGATTATTCATATACTGGAATGAATTATTATTTTATCGATGGAAAAATAATGGTCACTGAAGTACAACAAGGTTCACCTGCTGAAAAAGCAGGCATCATTCCGGGTGATATTATTTTCGGTATTGAATCAAATTTCAGCAACAGCATCAGTCAATATAAAGCCTTGTTGCAAACTCCCGGACAAAAAGTGCGTATTCTCATCTTCCGCAATGCGTTACCACAAATGTTTGAGTTAAAAATTGGCAGTATTTTAAAGTAAGCTGCCCCATCAATTGTTTTTTACCGAATTTTACCAACTTATTTATTTTAGAAGAATTGAATTATGATCAAATTTGAACGTTATATACTTTCCAACGGTTTAAAACTGTTGATCCATAAAGATCTTGCAACACCCATGGCTGTGGTAAATGTGTTATATGATGTGGGTGCACGTGATGAAGAAGAAAATCGTACTGGTTTTGCTCACTTGTTTGAGCATTTGATGTTTGGAGGTTCTATCAATATTCCTGATTATGATGAACCATTGCAATTAGCCGGGGGTGAAAACAATGCGTACACTACAAACGATCTCACCAATTATTATTGCCAGTTACCTGCAGAAAATATTGAAACTGCTTTTTGGCTGGAGAGTGATCGTATGTTGAGTCTTGCTTTCAGTGAAAAAAGTTTGGATGTACAACGCAAAGTAGTGAGTGAAGAATTTAAGGAGCATTATCTCAACAAACCTTACGGCGATGTATGGCACAAAATGCGAGAGATGGCTTATAAAGAACATCCATATAAATGGATGACCATTGGTAAAGAGTTAAAACATATTGAAGAAGCACAATTGCAGGATGTAAAGAATTTTTTCTTTAAGCATTATACACCTTCTAATGCCATATTGGTGGTAGCTGGTAATGTTGAAACAGAGAAAGTGTTACAGCTTGCAGAAAAATGGTTTGGTTCAATTCCTGCAGGTCACAAATATGTTCGGCAGTTGACAAAAGAACCTGCACAAAAAGAAGCACGACGCATGGAGATAAAAGCCGATGTTCCGCTCGATGCTTTTGTGAAAACATGGCATATGGCATCAAGACTGGAACGTGGTTATTATGTAACTGATCTTATCACTGATATTTTGGGTGGTGGAGCAAGCAGCCGTTTGTATGAATCACTGGTGAAAGAAAAGAAATTTTTCAGCAGTATTGAATGTTATCACTTTGGAAGTATTGATACCGGATTGCTTACAATTGAAGGCAAGCTGGTGAAAGGCGTTAACATTGAAGAAGCTGAGAAAGCAGTGAATGAAGAAGTAGAGAAAATGAAAACAGAGTTGGTTGACGACAAGGAATTGCAGAAGGTGATCAATAAAACAGAAAGCACCATTCTGTTCGAAGACATGAGTGTAATGAGTAGGGCAAACAGTCTTGCTTATTATGAATTGCTGGGTGATGCAGAGTTGATGAACGATGAATTGCAACGTTACCAAAGTATTACCGCCCAGGAATTGCTGGAAGAAAGTAAAAAGATTTTTGATGAAGGGAATAGCAATACGCTTTATTATTTAAGCAATAATTAAGAACATGAGTGTAACAACAGAACAGCTAAACAGAAGCATAGCTCCAATAATAAAAGACGCTACAGAATTTGATCTTAAACTAAAACCTTACGATAAATACGTGCTTGATAATGGCGTGGAAGTTTACGCCGTTAATGCAGGAACCCAGGAAGTACTTAGCCTTGAATTGGTATTCAGCGCAGGCAACTGGTTTGAGCAGCAGAACAATGTGGCTGCAGCTACCAACTTTCTAATTAAGAACGGAACAAAAAATAAAACAGCTTTTCAACTGAACGAACATTTCGATTACTATGGTTCTCATTTAAGTCGTGGTTGTTACAATGAAAACGCAAATATCGTTTTGCATTGTATCGACCGGCATTTTGCAACACACCTGCCGGTTATTGCTGAAATGATCACCGATGCTATCTATCCGCAACACGAACTGGATATTTACAAACAGAATATGAAGCAGCGGTTGACTGTGAATTTAAAGAAATGTGATTTTGTTGCGGGACGACTTATCGATGAATATGTGTTTGGAAAAGATCATCCTTATGGTGTATACAGTAACAAGGAAGATTATGATGCGTTGCAACAGGAACAGCTCCAGGCCTACTATAAAAAATATTATACCGAAGGTAAGTGTATCATTTTTGCAGCCGGAGTATTGCCTGCCGATTTTGAGCAGGAGCTCAACAAAACAATTGGTCAGTTACCACTGAATCAGAAAGAAATTCCAACCATCATTCATCCGTTTGCACCTGCGGCAGAAAAGAAATACAGGATAGCAAATGATCCAAATGGTGTGCAAGGTGCCATTCGTTTGGCGCAACCGTTTCCTAATCGTCATCATCCCGATTTTCAACCGATACAAGTGTTAAACACATTGCTTGGTGGCTTCTTCGGGTCACGTTTGATGAGTAACATTCGTGAAGACAAAGGTTACACGTATGGTATTCATAGTTACATTCTCAACCATATTGGCAACACAGCATGGATGATCAGCACCGAAGCAGGAAGAGATGTGAGTGAAGCAACTATTACAGAGATATACAATGAAATGAAAGACCTGCGTGAAGAACTGGTGGATGATGAAGAACTGCAGTTGGTAAAGAACTACCTTATCGGTACCATCCTAGGCGACCTTGACGGTCCGTTTCATATCATTGGCCGATGGAAAAATTTGATCTTGAATGGTCTTGATGAAAACTATTTTTACAAATCCGTCAATATCATCAAAACCATTTCGGCGAAAGAATTGCAGGAGCTGGCTAATAAATACCTGCATCCTGAAAAGTTTTACGAACTGGTAGTGGTATAAATAATTATTGTTTTATGTTAGCGAAAGCATTTTACGTTTTGTGGAATGCTTTCGTTTTTTTACGCATGATCTTCACCGGTACCTGGACAACATCATTCAAAAATAAATAGCCATCGGCATCTTTTTTCGGCGATTAATGCTTAAATTTCATATAGCAAATGATCGCTTCTTAGTTCTGTAGAACCACCCCTCCTGAACCCTCTTCTGTTCGCATTGTTACTCGTTTTTTGTCAAACTAAAACATATGCTATGAGCAAGAGAATCTTCTATGTCGTTCTGTTATTTCTACCCATCTTTTCTGCGGCGCAAAAAGTAATTACCGGTACAGTAAAAGACGACAAAACAAAACAACCACTGCAAGGGGCTTCTGTTCTTGTAAAAGGCGGTACAGCAGGTACCACAACCAACTCATCGGGCGAATTTTCGTTGTCAGTTCCATCACAGGCAAAATCAATTACTGTAAGCTATGTTGGCTATGAAAGCAAAGACATTGTTATCGGTAATAATACAACAGGCTTGGAGATATTGTTGCTGGCAACAGATCAGTTAACCGATATTGTTGTGGTGGGCAGTCGTAACCTCAGCAGAACAAGAACAGAAACACCCGTTGCAGTAGATATCATTCCAATCACACAAATTGCCAACCAGGTAGGCCAAACAGATCTTAACCAGATACTCACCTATGTTGCGCCCTCTTTCCAGAGCAGCCGGCAAACCATTGCCGACGGAACAGATCATGTGGACCCGGCCCAGTTAAGGGGATTGGGAACTGATCAAATACTGGTGTTGGTGAATGGTAAACGTCGTCATCAAAGCGCTTTGGTAAATGTAAACGGTACAGTTAACCGTGGACAGGTTGGAACCGATCTTGGTGCCATTCCTGTTACAGCTATTGAACGTGTGGAAGTGTTACGTGATGGGGCAGCTGCACAATATGGAAGCGATGCAATAGCTGGTGTCATCAATATTGTATTGAAAAAAAATACAGGTGTACTAGGTGGTAGTGTTTCTTACGGACAAAACGTAACGAAGTATCCAAAAGATTATGCATTGTATAAAACAACCAACAGAGGAGACGCTCCTGATCTAAAAGTAAATGATGGTGGTACTTTCCAGGCCGGCCTGAATTATGGATTTGGATTTAAAAACAATGCATACATCAACTTAAGCGGTGAATATAACCTTCGTGATTTTAGTAACCGAACCGGAACATATACTGGCCAGATTTATCCAACAGTTGGTGGGCAAATAAAAGACGATAGTATTATGGCTGCAAGAGGTACCACCCGAAATACATTTGATATGCGTATTGGTAATTCAAGAATTGCAGGCGGTTCGGTGATGATGAACAGCCAATTTCCTTTGGGTAACGGCTGGAACCTGAACATATTTGGAGGCTATAATAAAAAGAATGGTGAAGCTGCAGGCTTTTATCGTTACCCCAATTCAATATTTTTACCTACTGGCGCAGGTCCAACCTACAGAGGCGAAGCATTAGAACTTTATCCTGAGGGATTTCTTCCTCTCATTCAAACAAACATCCAGGATTATTCTATATCTGCTGCTTTTGAAGGAAAGGTGGGTTTATGGAATGCGAGCTTTAGCGAAACGTTTGGTGTAAACACATTTGGCTTTACAATTGATAATTCTGTCAACTATTCACAATTTGCTATTCAAACTCCTACCAATGCACAAACAAAATTTGATGCGGGTGAATTGAAATTTCAACAGATCACTTCTAATATCGATTTCAGCAGAAATTTTAATGTGCTCCATGGAATGAACCTTGCATTTGGTAGTGAATTGCGGGTTGATCAATACGGACAAAAAGCAGGTGAAGAATCATCTTATAAAAATTATGACATACCATCTGCAGCGGCAGCAGGTGCACAAGTGTTTGCTGGATTTACTCCACCCTTTGCCGGCACATTCAGCAGGAATAATATTGCCTTGTATGCAGATGTTGAACAGGACTTCACCCGTGCATGGATGGTAGAAGCTGCATTGCGTTTTGAAAACTACAGCGACTTTGGAAGCACATTAAATTACAAACTTGCTTCACGTTATAAGATCGCTGATAAATTTACTATTCGTGCAGCAGCAAGTTCAGGATTTAGGGCACCAAGTATGCAACAACGTTTTTATGCAAAAACAAATACATTATTTGTATCAACGCCGGGTGGATTGGTAGCAACAGAAAGTGGAACATTTCCCAACGGAAGTGCACCAGCAAAAATTCTTGGTATACCTGAGTTGAAAGAAGAAACAAGCAGAAACTATAGTGCAGGTATTACAGCAAAACCATTTACAGGTTTAGAAATTACGGTAGATGGTTATATTATTGAGATCGATAACAGGATTGTACTCTCCAACAACTTTACAGGTGGTAATGATCCTGCTTTGCAGACATTGCTAAATGCAGCAGGTGCACAAACAGCAAACTTCTTTACCAATGCAATTGATACACGTAATAAAGGAATTGAAGCAGTGCTTAATTATTCATTCAATGTAGCCAGAGATCATAAGTTTCGTTTTACTGCTGCTGCAACGTTTATTGATAATGAAGTGCGCAAAGGAGCTGATGGAAAACCAGTCATCAAGGCAAGCCAGATATTGATCAACAGTGGCCAGTTAGGTAATTATTTTAATCGTGAAGATCAGAGCCGGATTGAAGTGGCTAATCCAAAATCAAAAGCAAGCTTTATGTTGAACTATAAGTTCAAAAAATTCGGCGTGATGGTGCGCACTGCTTATTTTGGAAAAGTAATTTATCTTGATCCAACAATAAACCCTGCTAACCCGGGAGCATTTCCAATGAATGCATTTAACAACAACCAACGTGAAACACTTGACCAGGAATTTTCACCCAAAACAGTAACAGATCTTTCGTTGAGTTATGAAATCGGAAAATTTTTTACGGTGACTGTTGGTGCTAATAATATTTTTGATGAATACCAGGATCTGCAGAAACATTCAAGTAATATGTCGTTAGGACGATTCATGTATAGCCGTCGTGTGCAGCAAATGGGTTTTAACGGCCGGTACTTATTTGCACGTATTGGGTTCAATATTCAGTAATACTATTTTAACTACTAGCAAACGGCTTGTTCATTCCCGGACAAGTCGTTTTTTCATGTTCAGATAATTTGGAATATCAATTATAGTAAATAGTATCTTTAATTTTCATTCTGAAAGCATCAACGTATGAAGTTTGTTTTAAAAGTTCTTATCACTGCTGTTAACGCCTTTGTATTGGCCTACCTGTTGCCGGGCATCAGCATCAATCATTTTTTTACAGCTATTGCAGTTGCGTTTGTATTGGCCTTGCTTGATGCTGTTGTAAAACCTATTCTTGTTTTATTTACATTACCCGCCACCATATTCACCTTAGGTTTATTCCTGTTTGTCATCAACGCCGGTATCATTCTGCTCGATGCATATTTTGTAAAAGGATTTATTGTGGATGGTTTTTGGTATGCATTGCTCTTCAGCATTTGCTTGTCCATCATTAATTCTATTGTGCACAAAATGGTATTGAAAGAAGAAGCGAAAGAAAGGTAGATATATTACCGTACCATTACCCTGGCGGCAAAGCGTTGAGTGCGATTTTCCAACACACATTGATAAATGCCTTTAGGCAAATTGCTGAGAGAAATGCTAGTTGTTTCCAGTCCCTCATCAACCATTACCGCTTTCACCACTGCTCCACTGCTGTTCGTGATTTTTAATGCCGATCTGAATTGTATGCGTGGGAAAGCAAATTGCCAATTGTTGCCCTGCAGTTTTACTTTTAATTCAGTAGCTTTAAAAACAACCTTCTTATTGCTACCATCAACAGGTTGGTCTTGAGCCATACTGGTTAATGGAAGCTGAAGGGCTACGGTAAACAGTGCAAAAAGAATTTCCTTTTTTAAACGAAACGAAACCTGAACTTTGTTTTTCATGTGAGGATATTAAATTGATTTTAGCCACATGTTATTCGCCATAAAAGAATCGCTACCTGTCACGATAATTTTATGGCTCATTTCATGTGAGGATTTTAAATTTTTTAATTTGCCACATCGAATTCACGCCGGAACGGTTGCTTTTATCATAAATCATAATTTCTCGTTTCCGACATTCATTTCATCAGACATTTAATTTTAAAATGCTCTTCGAACGCAAAAACCTTACCAACACTGAATTAACGGGGATTTATAAAAGCTTGCTATACCCCAGATTAATCGAAGAAAAGATGCTTTTATTGCTCAGGCAGGGAAAAATTAGCAAATGGTTTAGTGGAATTGGGCAGGAAGCAATAGCTGTTGGTGCCACCTTAGCACTCGACTCCGATGAATGGATCATGCCGTTGCATCGTAACCTCGGTGTATTCACCACACGTAATATGCCGCTGCATAAACTCTTTATGCAATGGCAGGGCAATAAGGAAGGCTACAGCAAAGGAAGAGAACGAAGTTTTCACTTTGGCAGCAAAGAACATTATGTGTGCGGTATGATTTCACATCTTGGACCGCAGCTGGCCATTGCTGATGGTGTAGCCTTGGCACATAAACTTAAACAGGAGCAGAAAGTGTCATTAGCATTTACGGGTGAAGGTGGTACCAGCGAAGGCGATTTTCACGAAGCATTGAATGTAGCAGCAGTTTGGGATCTGCCGGTAATTTTTATCATTGAAAATAACGGTTATGGGTTAAGCACCCCCACAAACGAACAATACCGTTGTGAAAGTTTGGTAGAGCGTGCAAGAGGCTATGGCATGGATGGAGTGAAGATCGATGGTAATAATATTTTGGCGGTAATCGATACTATAAAAGGTGTACGTAATTATTGCATTGAACATCAGAAGCCATATTTGATCGAGTGCATGACCTTTCGCATGCGTGGACATGAAGAAGCCAGCGGAACAAAATATGTACCCAAGCATTTGTTTGACATATGGGAAGAAAAAGATCCTATTAAGAACTTTGAAAACTATTTGTTGCATGAAGCGGTGTTAACGGAAGATGACGTTACTGAAATACGTACTGAATTAAAAACGTTGATCGATAGCGAGCTCCAATTGGCAAGCCAGGCCAAAGCCATGGAAATTGATACGGAAAAAGAATTGGATGATTTGTTTGCAGAGTCGATAGTCGATAGTCATCAGTCTTCGGTACAGAAGCTCGATCATTCAGACATCACTCATTATTCATCCTTCACTACTCAGGACAAACGTTTTGTTGATGCCATCAAAGAAGGTCTTCACCAAAGCATGATGCAACATTCAAATCTTGTATTGATGGGACAGGACATTGCCGAGTACGGAGGAGCGTTTAAAATCACTGAAGGGTTTATCGAAGCGTTTGGTAAGGAGCGTGTACGCAACACACCGATCTGCGAAAGTGCCATTGTGGGTGCAGCTCTTGGTTTAAGTCTTGAAGGTTACAAAGGATTGATGGAAATGCAGTTTGCCGATTTTGTAACAGTAGGTTTCAATCAAATTGTAAACAACCTGGCGAAGATCCATTACCGTTGGGGACAAAATGCTGATGTGGTGATACGTATGCCCACCGGTGGTGGTGTTGGTGCTGGGCCTTTTCATAGTCAAAGCAATGAAGCATGGTTTACAAAAACTCCAGGATTGAAAATTGTTTATCCATCAACTCCATTTGATGCAAAGGGTTTACTGATCGCTGCTATTAATGATCCTAATCCTGTTTTATATTTCGAACACAAAGCATTGTATCGTTCAGTAAGTGGTGATGTGCCGGAAGAATATTATGAAGTTGAAATTGGTAAAGCAAGACATGTACGTAGTGGTGATGAAATGGCGATCATTACTTATGGTGCTGCTGTGCATTGGGCAGAAGATTATGCAGCAGAGCATCCCGAAATTTCCATTGATATTCTTGATCTGCGTTCGCTTGCACCATTGGATTATGCTGCGATCCGTGCAGCGGTGCAACGCACCGGTCGTGTTTTGTTGTTACATGAAGACACGCTGGTTGGTGGCATTGGCGGTGAAATTGCAGCATGGATCGCAGAGCATTGTTTTGAATTACTCGATGCACCGGTGATGCGTTGCGCAAGTTTGGATACACCGATACCATTCAATATTGAACTGGAACAGAATTTCATGGCGAAAGCAAGGTTGAGAGAATATGTTGAGAAGTTAATGAGTTATTAAGCCGATAAATTCAGTTAAATAAAAAAGCCCCACAAATTAATGTGGGGCTTTTTATGACCATCAATTCTCACAATTTAATTGGGACTTATAATTTTCCCTGTTGCAACTTGCTTACCAATACTAACCTTGTAGAAGAGTATTGCATAATTCATGTTGCTATACTTCACTGTATTTCCTTTGCCTTTCACAACATTTGCTTTACGCTCACTTAGTTTTTGCCCGGTAACTGTAAACATTTCAACTGTTGCCACACCATCTTCCGGCGATTCAATGCTTAGAGTAAAGTTGCCGTTATGTGGGTTAGGATATGTATAAGCGCTTAACATTGTCACGTTTACTATTGGTGGTAATATTTCTTCACGTGAATCCGCAGCTGCACTGGTAGTTTCAATGGGCTGCAATGCACTTACGTTTAAATTGTAACATACAAAGGAAAGGTTGGCGGTTGTTATGCTTACAAAGTAGGTAGTACCCGCTGCAAGCTGGTAATGTTTCTCATTATTTCCGATGACACTTACCGGAGTAATGGCAGGTGTATTGTTACCCGCAGCATAAACATTAAAGCTGTAGACCGATGCCGGGTGCGTGATCTTAACACTGTACAAACCTGTTGTACTTCCTGGTGCAGTAAATTTAAACCAGTCGGCAACATCATTGGCAATTGCTAATCGTGCGCTTACCTCAGTACCAACAGGTATTATTTTTGCCTGGTTCTTACTGTTATTTCCTTCAAATTCATCAGCACCACTATCTGTTATTGATACAAGCTTACTAGTTGTACATCCATTTGCATCTGTAACAGTCACTGTATAATCTCCTGCATATAACCCACCGATACTGTTTCCATTGATCAAATTACTATTTACACTGTATGTATAAGGAGCAGTACCACCGCTACCTGTTGCAGTAATAATACCGAGGCTGCTACAACCAAGCGCATTGGTTTTGGCTGTTGTAAGAGCTAATGCAGAAGCAGGTTGCGTAACAATATAAGGTTTGTTAATAAAGCAACCGCTTCCATTGTCGGTAATTCTGACACTGTAATTACCTGGTGCCAGGTTGCTGATAGTTTGTGAGGTTGAACCAGTATTCCATAAATAACTAAAGCCTGATGATGAGTTAGAACCTCCACTTGCATTGATGGAAATGGAACCATTAGCTGCTCCACGACAGGTTACATTTTTTATAGTTTCACTTACATTAATAACATTGAAACTTGGAACTGTTACCTGCAGTTCATAAGTGCAAAGATTTTTATCTGTAACGACAAGTTTATATTTATCTGCAGCAAGACCACTAATGTTGAGTTGTGATGAAGTGAATCCGCCGCCGTCTCTTGTCCAGCTATAACTATAAGCAGACACACCACCACTAACTGTAACGTTTATTGCGCCTGTACTTGCCCCAAAACAAGTGCTTTGAATACTGCCGACAGTTGCAATAAGCTGCGTTGGCTGGGTTATAACTTTTTCAACAAAGCCAACACAACCGCCAGCGTCCTTAACTGCTATATTGTAGGTTCCTGGTGCAAGGTTGTTGAATGTAAACGGTAATGAACCCTCAACAAAGTTTATTCCACCGTCTTTGCTGAACATGAACGGAGCAGTTCCGTTTGCATTGGTAACTGTAATAGTACCATTCGCTTCACCAAAGCACTTAACATTTGCAACAGAAGCTGATGGATTAAATGCTTCCGCTACTGTTAATGTAACTGTTGCAGTAGTTACACAATTGTTTGCGTCTTTTACGGTGACAGTGTAACTACCTGCCGGTACACCACTGATATTTGAAGATGTTGAACCATTACTCCACAGGTAAGTATAACCTGGAGTGCCGCCACCTGCATTTACGGTTGCTATGTTAGAGCATGCGGAAGATTGGTTGGCTATGTTTGCAGTTAATGCAGTCGGCTCTGTTATGGTCACAGTAATAGTGCCCGGGCCATTTGCTTCCGGATCGGTGATGTAAATGTTTGCACCATTACCATCCAGTATTGCCAAATGATAAATACCCGCCAACAACCCAGTCGGGTCTTCATCATGCGAAACAAAATTGGCGTCGTCTTCTTTGGTCCACGTATACGTAAATGGAGCTTTGCCGTAAGTGGTGGTAATGTTGATACTTCCATTGGCAGCACCATTGCATGTTGCATTGGTTGATCCGTTTAATTTTATTAATGTTGGATAACCATCACATGTATTAGGAACCGGTTGAAAACCTGTGGCTGCATCATTATCAGTGCCATTGGTTAGCCAGGGCGCAAAATCCAGATTAGCAGTTAGAGGAAGTTTGTTGATAAAATCCTGTGCTGCTGCGGAACCGTACCAATTGCAGGAAGCATTCACTACCTCTCCTACATTGCTATGGTTAATACTCATAGAGTCTCCGGTGAAACTGTTGTTATTTACGTTTACAGTAGCGCCGAACGGAAGATTACCAAAACCTACATATGGATCTGCTCCAGCTACAGCATCGAATACAACAAAGGAATGTTTAAAACCATGTACTTTATTGTTGCGAATATTAACAACAGAGCCGGTTTGTAAGAATGAAAAGTTTCCGTTATCTGGATGCAAAGTAATTGCAGGACTCACAGGCAAATCAATTCCTTCTGTTTTTGGTTGCTGATTGATTCCTGTTAAATTGATTTCATTTTTTTCAACCACAGCATTTAACAGGTTACCACGAAGCATAATAGGACGAATGAGATGCGCCGGTACCGAACTTAAATCTCCACTAAATGATATTTTATTATTCCGTATTGTTAATGAAGGGTTTAAAACACTGTTCATAAAAATTAAATTCATACTGCCCAGTATGGTTGTAGTGCCTACAATAGCCGTACCCGTAATACTATTACCTTCAACTGTAAACGATGATGTAGCGCCAACCGCATTACCGCCTTGTCGGTTGTATTGAACAAAAGGAACAATGCCACCACTACCATCTAGTGTATTATTGTTAAATTCAATTGTGGACATTTCCGCAAATGAATTATTTCCATTGAATGCAAAAATTGAATTCTTGAAAACATTCTTATTTATATAGGTGTAATATCCAACGCTATTAGCAAAGATTGCGGAAGCTGCCCTGTCAAAAATATTATTATTGATATTTAGGTAGGCTACAACGCCTACATTACCAATTGCAATACTGTTTTGTGTACGCTCTGTACTACCTGTTACCACAAATGAATTATTATTAATATTCACACCGCCAAAACGGTTTACCCGCACTGAATTTCCAGAGGAAACATCTTCTTTTTCAAATCTGTTTTCATTTATTGTCAATCCCCAGTTAACAAGGGAAGAAATACTTGTGCCGGTACCTGAGCCAAGGAAAACGAATGCAGGGAATATGCTGTTTAATTTTACCCGGTTTCTGCTCAAAGTAATACCTCCAAAAGATGCATTATTCAAAACAACAGCATTACCGGTTGGGGTAAAGGTTAAACCCGTAATGCTTATGCCATCTGCACCAATGTTCCATGTTGAGTTATCGATGATTGATTCTGCATTACGTACCGGATTAATCAGTAAAGGATCAGATGAACTATTGGGCGATGCATTATAATTTGTTCCAATAATTTGAACCTGTTTACCTATCGTCGTGTTTTGTATTGAATAGGTTCCTGCATCTATATAAATGGTAGCGCCCGGCGATGCTTTTGTAAGCGCTGCATCAATTGTTGCTAAAGGAGCTGTGGGCGTGGTACCTGCATTCGCATCATTACCAACTGCAGTTGTAAAAAGATCTCCTGAGGTGCTGTTGTCATTTACATAATAAATATTACTGCTTGCTCCGCATGTTTCATTATGCTGAAATCCGGGTTGGCTACTGGCATCTGTACCATCAATAAACCACGGATAGTATGTAACACCGGTATTTACTTTTGTAAGAATAGAGGTTGGATTAGTTGTACCATACCAGTTACAGTTGGCAGTAATATTAGCTCCACCTGTTCTGTTAATTGCCAGCGCTCCCGTGCCTGTAAACGCATTTTGTGTAATACTTGCATTGGATGCGGAGATTTGTATGCCACTGGTAACGTATTTATTGAATAAATTATTGGTTGCCGTCAATCGACCTATTGGACCAAAATCCATCCCGGCCCATAGGCCCGAAGAGAACCCTGCGTTATTTGCAGTGATTGTGTTATTATTAAGTATTGCAGTAAGGTTTGTTCCTTCCACATTTACTGCTATATATTCTGCATCAATGGAGTTGCCTTCAATCATAAATGTCTTTGCAGCAGGGTTGGTAGCAGGATCAATCCTTACAAATAAGCCCTGATTTCCGCCTTGCAGTTTACAATTACGCACACTTCCGCCACTTTGTATTATGATGGGTGTTACTCCTACATTATAATTACCGGTTACAGACACATCTTTGATATTTACATCGCCGATATTTTGTGCTGTTTGTATTACGCCCTGTTCAGTAAACGGACCAGGAGGCGCAACTGTTGTAGCAGGTTTCAAAATAGAAGTGAGGGTTTGACCTGCACCTATAATTGTAATTCCTTTTGTAATGGTCACCTGTTCGGTATAGGTTCCCGCATCTACATAAATAATATCATCTGCAGCGGCAGCGTTTACGGCATACTGTATAGTAGCAAATGGTGCAGACGGAGTTCCTGCGTTGGCGTTATTGCCAACAGCAGTCGTAAATAAATCACCACCTAAACTGTTATTATTTACATACCATGTATTACCCGGAGGGCAGGAAGCGGTTGGTTGAAAACCTACGTTGCTGCTACCATCAGTTCCACTGGTTAGAAAAGGTGTATAGTTAACCGTTCCAATTATTTTCGATGCTACAGTTCCTGCATCAGAGGAACCAAACCAATTACACGTAGCAAGTAATGTATTGCCACTGTTTCCATTTCGGTTGATAGCAATACCTGCGCCTGTGAAACTATTCTGGTTAATCGTGCCATTATAACTGGCTCCTGAAATTCCAATGCCATATGAAGCATAATTATTAATGATGTTGTTTGTAACCGTTAGTGACGGCAGTGGCCCGAAATCAAGCCCTGCAAAAATGCCGGAATAAAATTCTGTAGTATTTGTAATGGTATTGTTTTTTATAAGTGCTGTTAGCCCCGCTCCCTGGCAATTAATTCCAATACCCTGCGGCTGAATAAAGTTGTTTTCAATAACTGCTGTTTTTGTTGCAGATTCTATACGGAAGAAAATACCCTGACCTCCTTTTAGTAAAGTGCAATTCTTTACGCTGCCACCGCTTTGTATAACGATGTTTTGTGAAGCATTATTACTGTTTATAGAAAGACCGGAGATATGCACATCGCCAATATTCTGCGTTGTTTCAAATAATCCTATTTCGGTAAACGGCCCGGGTGCAGGTACTAATGAAGAGGTTGGTGGCGTAAAAAAGGTAAGCGTTTGCCCTGCACCAATAATAGTAACTCCTTTATCAATAATAACCTGTTCTGAGAAGGCGCCTGCATCTACATAAATAACAGCACCGGGAGCTGCTTGCGATATTGCATATTGCAAACTTGCATAGGGCGCTGCTGCTGTACCTGCATTGGCGTTATTACCAATGGCGGTTGTAAACACATCACCTGCGGTGCTGTTATCGTTTACATATAACTTGGTCTTTATATTCTGAATACCCCCCGAGTTATCGTATTTAAATACTTCAAAGCCATTCACTCCGTTATTTGCTGCAAAATAAACCGGGTTGCCGGGTGTTAGTAAATTTGGTAAAGAAGAACCGGAAATATTTATATCTGCCGCTAGTTTAGTATTAGCAGCAGTACCATCTGTAATCCACAATTCGTTACCTGTTAAACCATTTGTTGCCTGAAACAAAATGGTTCCATTGGATTCAACTAAGAAAGAAGGGTTGCTGCTGCCCGATCCCGGTAAAATATCTTCCACCATTGTAGCAGCGGAACCGTCATATTTCCATAATTCAGTTCCATTTGTTCCGTTGTTAGCAGAAAAATAAAGAGCGTTATTGAAAACAGTAAAATTAATCGGGTTAGCACTTGCTGCACCTGGATTAATATCTGTTAAGCGAACTGTGCCCGCTTCGGTACCATCTGTTTTCCAAAGCTCTCTTCCGTTGCCGTCTTGTCCCGCAAAGTATAAGGTAGAACCCATTCTGGCAAAGGCAGGATAAGTATAGTTGTTGCCTGTACCTATTAGTTTTAAAGGAGCAGTACCTGCAGCAGTACCATCACTTTTCCATAATGTATTTTGACGCACACCGCTAACAACACTGCCAATGAGAATATAAAAAACATTGCCTGCCGGCATAATAAATCCTTCGACGAAAGCAGCAGTTGTAAAATTATAAACCATGTATGTGCCGGCAGGAGTACCATCACTTCTCCACAATTGATCGACTCCCGTACCTCCTGCATCATAAACGATGAAATAAAGAATATCGTTAACCGGGGTAAGAAAAACTACATCTGGTACTCCGTTAAATGCACTGAAATCATACACTAATGAAGTGCCTGCTGCTGTTCCATCTGTTTTTCGTAAATAAGCATGGTTGAGGTTATCAACCGGGCTTTTACTGATAACGCTGTAATAAGAATAAGCTCCCATTGAGTTTATCTCTACTACGGGTATCTTGTTGTTGACAGGTTGAAATCGTTCGATAGCCACAGTTCCCGCCTGCGTACCATCGCTTGCCCATATTTCGCCATAACCAGCAATATTGTCGCCAGCAAAAACAGTTTTATTTGCCAAGGGGGTAAGCTTATCAGCTTTTGTACTGATATAACCGGGATGGGTAAGATTTAGTTTAATAGTACCTACACTTGTTCCGTCTGTACGGTACAAACTTCGGTCGGTAGGAGCCCCACCATCGTTTTGATTAAAAAAAGTATAGTTACTTGTTTTAACTATTTGCTGTATACTACCGCCGGCAGAACCGGGAGCAACATCTTTCAGCAATAGAGGGTTTTGAGAAATGGCGGCCATGTAAGCACACAGCAATAGAGTGCAGAGAACGACTTTTTTCATAAAAGCAGTTGATAGTTATGCAATATGGTTTGGGTTACAGGAGTGATCCTGTTGTTTGCAGAGGGTTGATCAATTATTCCTTTGGCTATTCAGGGATGGATGGACACAGTATGCCTTTTAAGCATATAGAAGTCGCATTGTTTTGAATTTTTTTAACTGTAATTATCCGGAAGGTAAATGATTGATATAAGGCCGTCATTATTACTGACGTACATTAAAGAAAGATAAATTTCTAATGAAATGCAATACCTCCTAAGGGGTATTTTTCCCGTAAGACCAATGAACCTATGATTAAAAATAAAAATGAATAATTGTTGTTATATACAACTTCAATTATAATCAAGCTGTTTGATAAACAGATTATTTAATAAGTTGATAGGTTATAGCTGAAAACTTTTTTCGGTGATACACAACCGTTAGCCTGCTTCTTCAATTTCATCCTCGTCTTCATCAATAGCCGCCGCCATCGTCTTCCGTTCGCCAATCTGTTGGCGCCACATGGCATAGTACAATCCTTTGTTGGCCACCAATGCATCATGATCGCCTTGCTCAACGATCTTTCCTTTTTCTAGTACAAAAATCGCATCGGCATGCATGATAGTGGAAAGACGATGTGCAATAAGAATAGTGATCTGTTGCTTTAAACTGGAGATCTCACGAACAGTTTTGGTGATCTGTTCTTCCGTAATAGAATCTAAAGCAGAAGTTGCTTCATCAAAGATCAGTAATCGTGGTTTCCGTAACAAAGCACGGGCAATCGATAAACGTTGTTTTTCTCCCCCTGATAGCTTCTTACCACCTTCACCCAATAGAGTATCTAAACCCTGGTCCTTACTGTTGATGATGTTAAGTGCTGATGCTTTCTCTAAAGCCGAATAGATCTCTTCATCTGTTGCATCGGGTTTTACAAACTTCATATTATCACGAACGCTGCCGGAGAATAGTTGTGTTTCCTGTGTAACAAACCCCAATTGTTTGCGCATTCGGTTGTAACGTATGTCTTTCGATGACACATCATCATACAAAATATCACCATTAACCGGTATGTATAAGCCCACCAATAATTTTACTAATGTCGACTTACCTGAACCTGATGGACCAACAAATGCAATGGTATCTCCAAGGGATGCATCAAATGAAATACGTTCCAATGCATTGGTTGTGGCTGTGCGATGCCGAAAGCTAACTTTATCAAAACGCAGGTGTTCAATTTCTCCCACGTCAACCGGTTCTTCAGGACGATACTCGGTTTGTTTCAACATTAGTTCATTAAATAATTGCAATGAAGCTTCTGCTTCACGATAAGAAAGAATAATACTTCCAAGATCCTGCAAAGGTCCAATGATGCCGGTGGAAATAAATTGCATCGATATCAATTCACCCGGCGATAACACTTTACGGAAGATGAGCCATAGTAAAATGAACAGGATCGATTGTTTTAGAATGATCAGAATACTGCCTTGAAAAAAAGAAAGTGAACGGATCTTTTTCACCTTTTGCATTTCAAGATCAAAAATTTCCTGCGTGTGTTTGCGAAGACGTTTTATTTCGGGATAAGTAAGCCCAAGACTTTTCACTAATTCAATATTGCGCAAGCTTTCTGTGATCGTTCCACTCATTTGCCTGTTCTGACGAATAAGTGAACGCTGTAAAACTTTAATGGAGCGACTAAGTATACTGGTCAATCCTCCTAATAGAACTACACCTATCAAAAATACAGGGATCAATGCCCAATGTTTTGTAAATGCATACCAGATCAAAAACCCAACACCAACAATAGAAGAAAATAAAATATTGATGAATGAGGTAATGAATCGCTCCGTATCGTTTCTAACTTTTTGCAGTATCGATAAAATTTCACCACTGCTTTGGTCTTCAAAATCCTGGTAAGGCAAACGCAGCATTTGTTTCAAACCATCATTAAAGATCTGCATACCAAATTTCTGCACAACTAATCGCATCACATAATCTTTAAACGACAAAAACAGCCTGGCTGCAAGTGCAATGATCAAAGCAATGCCCAACAAAGTCAACACACCACGAACAAGTTCTTGCTCTGGTTTGCTTTCAGGACTGAGCGTATACTCATCAATGATTCTACCAAGAATGATTGGATCATACAACGAAAGTATTTGCGCTATGCCTGCAAGAAGCAAAGCAGCAAGTACAAGCTTGCGGTATGGTTTTAAATATTGCCAGAGTATTTTCATAATAGTAAGCCGACGAAGTTACAGAATGATTGTCCGCTGTGTTTCAATAACAGCTATTTGATTTGTTTGTTTAGTGTTGTAACTTACAGGAACAAGTTCTTTACCGTTTAATCATGCCCTGTAATTGGTTACTATTAAAAAATCAGTGTATGTTTAGCAACTATCAACTTCCGCAGTTCATCTCCGCCATTCGGCAAAATACAGTTGGGTTGATAATGATCTTACTCATCCTCACTTTTACAGCAACAGCACAAAACCTGCCAAAGAAACCCACCCTCCAACAACTTGCAGGTTATCATCAGCAGCAGCAGATCAATTGGCAGCAAAAGCAATTGCCCCAATCATCGGTTACTTATAAATTCACAAAGAACTATAACCAGCCCCAACCAACAGTTATAGGAAAAGTTCAACCGGTGGCGATTATTCCGGTAAACTACGCTGTACCGGCAGCAACAAAACAACAAAAGCAAACTTCTTCGTCTCCTTTGCTCCACACTTTACTAATACAGGAACGTAAAGATTATTTGCAATGGCAAAAGCAAAGCTGGTGGAAAGATCCCAATAAGTTAAAAGGTGCTGAGTTGCTGCGTGACTTTTATATCAGTACCAGGAAAAGCTAAGCACCTGCAGATGTGCTGGCCGATTGTTGTTCGAGTTGGAGAAAACGTTGATATAGGTCTGCAGTGATGGCTCCTGTTTTGCCATCAGCGATTTTGTGACCGTTTACAGAGAAAACCGGCAGCAGTCGTTTTGTAGTGCTGCTCACAAATACTTCTTTTGCATTGAGCACATCATTTAGTGTCGCCTCTTGTTCTCCTACTTCCATAATTGATGATGCCAGTTGCAGAATATATTTTCGGGTAATGCCATTCAATACATATTCATTCGGAGTGATTAATTTATTATCTGCTGTAACAACAAATACATTTGAACGTGGCAATTCACTGATGCATCTGTTCTTAACATATAGTACATCGCCTGCACCTGCATTTTTCACTCTTTGTTGCAGGTAAACACCCATAAGGTAATTGATCGATTTTACGGTTGGTAGCTCACGCACATATTCTTCGGTGATGAGATGTATGCCTTTGTTCTCGTCAAACCCCTCATCCATTATTAACGGAGCTTGCGTGATGATGATATTCGGTGTGCTGATGGTGTAGGTATCAGCCGCATAACCACCAGTTACTGTAATACGAATTCCTGAAGTCGAAAGATCATTTTTGCCGATAAGTTCACGAATAATTTTTTTCAACTCTTCGTTGCTATACGGAAGCTGTAAACCTAAGACGGAAGCAGAGTGATTCAAACGTTCAAGATGTTGATCGATAAACAACGGAACCTGGTTAACTGTGCGAAAGAAATCAAATACGCCATAACCTCGTTGCACAGAAAGATCGCTCACATGCAAAGTTGCTTTTTGAGCTTCTATCCAATTTCCATTAATGAATGTCCACATAATTTTTTATTGTTGATAACCTGGCCCTTTTAGCGACCGACCGCTTCTTGTGCCATTGTGTTTTCCTTCTTCAACCACAACTTGCCCGTTCACCAATACAAATTGAAAGCCGGTTGAGTATTGATGCGGTTGCTCAAAAGTAGAATTGTCTTTTACTGTTGCAGCATCAAAGATCACAATATCAGCAGCCATACCTTCTCTTAATAAGCCACGATCTTTTAATTGAAATTTTTGTGCAGGAAGCGATGTCATTCTTCGTACGGCTTCTTCAAGCGTCAATATTTTTTCATCACGCACATATTTACTCAGCACTCTTGCGTTAGTACCATACCCACGTGGGTGTGGTACGCCGCTTCCAAATGCACGAATGCCTGCATCACTTGCAAACATATTGAAGGGATATTGCATAATGCGTTTTACATCATTCTCACTCATGCCATGAAATACCATTTGTGCGCCACCGTTGATCACCATTTCAACAATGGTTTCTGCTTCAGCACTTGCTTTGTGTTTCTTTCCCTTAATAAGATTTACCTGCTCAATACTTTTTCCATTCAAGGTTGTATCGAAACGATAATTGGCAACAACGGGGTAACTGAAATGTTTCAGTTTACGTTTCTTCAAGCTTTTCAACATTGATGCAACAACATATTTTCTTACATCAGGCCGGTTCAATCTTGCAACAATAGAATCTTGTCCATCAGCTAAAATTTCATCAGGTATCAATGTGCCGAGTGAAGTGCTGCTGGCAGTATATGGATATTGATCAATGGTTACATCCACACCTTCTCTTCTTGCAGTTTCAATCATGGCAACAGTTTCTTTACTTCTTCCCCAGTTTTGCTGTCCACTGACTTTAAAGTGCGAAATTTCAACAGGCATTTTATTCAGGTAACCGATCTGTATTGCTTCACGAATGGCAACGGCCACGCTATCGCCTTCGTTGCGGATATGACTTGCATACACGCCATTGTATTTTGCAGCAGCACCAGCCAGCTTTACCACTTCATCTGTTTTAGAATAAGTGCCTGGTATATAAATTAAACCAGTAGAAAAACCAACCGCCCCGTCTTTCATTGCTTCTTCAACGATCAATATCATCTGTTTCATTTCCGCTTCTGTTGGATCTTTCATGGCACGACCAAGTACTGTTCTGCGAACATCATTATGTCCAATAAGTGCAGCAATGTTGATGGATGTTTTTAAACTATCGATGAATGCAAAATATTTTTTCATATCCACCTGTGATGATCCGCAGTTGCCTGTGATAACTGTTGTAACACCATCATAAATAAAATTTTCAGCCGTGGGAGTTCGTTTTTCTTCGCCTTCGATATGCGTGTGTACATCAATAAAGCCGGGTGCAACTATTAGACCCTTTGCATCGATCACTCGTTTTGCATCCTGTGGTATTAATTTTCCTATGGCAATGATCTTTCCATCTTTTACGGCAAGATCCGCATAGTACCAATGGTTACCGGTACCATCCAGAATTTTTCCGTTAGCGATCAATATATCATATTGCTGGGCACACACCCACAGTGGAAGTAAAAACAGGATACTTAGAATTGATCTCATGCTGTCGATATTATAGAATTGAAGAGAGTGATGACAAGTTAAAACTTATTCGCCGGGATGATAACTGCGTTCTACATGCTTCAATACATCTTCTTTATAAAACAGCACATCTTTAAATTGACCCTTCGTGTACATCTCCAATTGATCGGTGAAATGTTTGCTGTTGGGGTCTCCACTATTACCACCGGCCAATAATGATTTAGCTTTTACTTTTTCACCAAACTCCACGGCACAAACAAAACTATTACCATGAAAGCCGTACCGTTTTTTTGTACCGGGAAAAGGCTCACTTCTATACGATGGCAACATTCCCCATAGCGAAGATGCAAACGGAACAGGATAGCTTAGCTTGCTATCATCAAATTTCTGAACAAGATCATTACTGATGCGTTGATATCGATTAACATCGCCCCACGGAATTTCCCATGTACCGAATTGTTGTTGTAGTTGCTTCAGCGCTTCATTCAATGGAGCCAGTAATTGCAAAGGAATAGCGGTTGCGGCAAAACGTTTGGTAGCTGTTACCTGGTCATCTTCTCCATCTTCAATATAAATTCTGCGAATAGATGCATTTAAACGTTGCACCCATTCAACAGCTAAGGTGGTGGCAATGGAATGATTGGAAGAATAATAATTCCAGTTTTTTAATACAGCAATAGGTGCCGCCAATGATCGGTGTAAACTGTCACCAGGTTGTACACCTTTTTCATACGCTTTGATCAATGCAGGTATCAACACTTCAAATGCAGAAAGATAAGTATCATAACCGGCAGCGATTGTTTTTTCAATAGTAAACTTATCTTCTCTACCTAATAGTCTTGCTGCATTGATGCCACGAAAGTTTTCTCCATCCGGTGCCATGTAAACCGGATAATCTTTTTTCTTCGGGCTTGCTTCGCCGCTCACTGTATACGGAGTAGAGTTGCAATTTTGTATCCATCCGGTTGAGGGATTGATTACCTGCACGGTTTCAGCCGCTTCATGCAATCCCTTCCATTCCGTTGCTGTTGTTGTTCCATTAACTACTTTACTCCAATTAAATTTCGTATCTCTCTTTGGAACATAGTTGCCATGCCAGTAAGCAATGTTTCCGTTGTTATCTGCAAATACAGTGCTGTTGCTCGTATTACCCCGAAGCGCCATTACTTTTTTGTAATCTTCGAGTCCTTTTGCTTTGGTGCGTTGCCAGCTTTGCAGCAATCCATTGATCATACGATTGCTTGAACGTACGCTTATGTACTGACCATTGCGTTTTGCCATTACAGGTCCATGATGTGTTGCATAGGTAGTAAACGTTTTTGTAACGAGTTTGTTTCCGTTTTTCACTTTGATGCTGATCTGTTTTTGTTTAACAGCACGTTGTTCATTGTTATATTCATACATCATACTCTTGCCACTGCCGCTGATTTTTTCAGCATACATATCAGCCACATCAACATTTGCACTTGTATGCATCCATCCACAATATTCATTGAAGCCCTGGTACACAAAAAACTGTCCCCATGTAACAGCACCGTATGCATTCAATCCTTCTTCACTTACCATATGCACTTCGGGCCTGAAATAAAATGTAACATGCGGGTTGATGTATAAAATGGCCTTTCCATTTTCTGTTTTTGAAGGGGCAATAGCAAACCCATTTGAACCGCTGTTGTTATCAACAAACTCTTTCGGATGGTATGCAATTGCAGCGGTTGTATTACCATATAAACTTTTCACATCTTCTGCTGTAACGTCACCTGTACTGATTGCTCCAATACTTCCATCGGTCCACAGTAACTGGTACCATGGCTTGAAGCGTGTGAGCAAAGCCGGTTTTACTTCAGGATGCGTGTAGAGATAATAATTAATGCCATCGGCATGAGCCTGCAATAATGTTTTTAACCACTGCGGAGCTTTGTTATAATCTGCAACAGCTTCTGCACTGTCGATCACCAAACGCAGGTAAAGATCATTGTACAAATCAGCTTCACCCGAAAGCTCGGCACGCCGCCCAAGCTTTTCAATATAGTTCGCTTCCACACGTTTAAAATCATCTTCGCATTGTGCATATAGTAAACCGAACACAGCATCAGCATCTGTTTTTCCGTACACATGTGGAATGCCCCAATTATCACGAATGATTGTTACACGTTGTGCCTGCTGTTTCCAGCGTTTTATCTCGGTTTGTGAAAATGATTGTGCAACAATTTGCAAGGGAAGTAAAAACAAGAAAAGCAAATACTTCATAACTCATGCTTGATTGGTCAATACACTAAGCTAAGTATTCGCTGCGTGCCGGCAAAAAGGAATACAGCAGCGGTTAACGAGCTGCAGTTGCAGCTGGTAAATTTTTCTTGCGGAAATCGGGTTGCCAGTAAAAGAACAAACGAATAGTTTGATTACGGTTGTACTGGTAACCACTCAACCGTTGTTGCCATACATGCATATAGCCGAAATCGGCTGAGAGTGAAGTAGTGATCTGCTGTTTAACACCTCCGAACAAACGGTTTTGATCAAAATTGTTATAGATAATATGTTTACCGCATTGCATCATCAGTTCATCAGACAAAGCAAGCGATGGAACATATTTATTTTTACTGATAGGAATATTTAATGCTAACTGGTAACGGAAACGGGTGCTGTACTTATACGTATCGCTGAGTTCGCTGTTAACGACGTTTTGAATCCATCGTTCTTCAATACGCAACCTTTGCGACAATTGTATTTTGCCCACTGGTTGGCTGAGTTGTAACTGCTGCACCAACCTGTTTTCATTTACAAACAACTCGGTAGTAGCAGTTTTGTTTGCGAGCCACATATGCCCTCCGGCAAGTGCCACACTCAGATTTTTAGTGATATGATAAGCCGCTCCAACCCTTGTGTAATAAAAATTATTATTCTTTAGATAGTCAGTACGGCGTATGTGAAAATCTGCAATAACCGACCATTTGTCTGCCACCTTTGCCTGCGTATTAACACTGGTCCAGAAATGATGTTGTGTTTGCACCTCTCGGGTACGTTGTGCAGAACTGGCGGTACAAATACTGGTAAGTAAAACGAGAAAAAGAATATGCTTCAAACAAATAAAATTTTTCAATAGCAAAACTAAGGTAGATATTCTTGTTGTTAAGTGAACTTAGTCACATAACAAGCTGATAGGCGTTTGAAATCTATTTTCTTTTCTTGAAATAAAAATAAAAGAACACTCCACTTGCCACGAGCAATAATCCAAAAAAGGATTGCTTGGGCTGTGTAATAACTGTATTGATGATCAAAGCAATGGAGAACAACAGGATAATAGCGGGTATAACAGGATAGCCGATAACCTTTGTAGTAATTGTTCCGTTTCTTTTCATTTTAAAGAGAGCAACGCCAATCATTCCATAAAAAAGGAAACCTGCAAAGATCACCATGTTGGTAAGCATATCGAATGTGCCCGACATTACCAGTATGCAACTCCATACCATTGTATATAGTAAGGCAACTGCAGGCGTACGATGTTCAGGATGAACTTTGGCTGCATTCTTAAAAAAGTAACCACCTTGTGCCATACGGTAATAAACTCTTGCATGAGAAAGTATGATTCCATTAAGTGTACCAAACACAGAAACCATGATAAGCGTTACCAATAGTGATTGACCAACCTTACCAAGTATTGTTTCTGCAACAACGGCTGCACCTATCTGGTTTTGATCAACCGCTCTTAATTTCTCCAATGGCAACACATGCATATATGAAAGGTTCGATAGTACATACAGTGTCATGGCAATAGCTACACCACTCATGATGGCAATGGGAACATTTCGTTTTGGATCTTTTATTTCACCGGTGATAAATGAAAGATTACTCCATCCTTCATATGCCCAGAAGGCACTGAGCATTGCAGCTAATACGGCACTTATAAGTGCAATGCCTTCCAAAGGAGCTGCTGCTGTTGTTGTAACTACTTCTTCATTCTGTATAGGTGAATACGTTAAACCGAGTATGATGAGCGAAAGAATACCAATGATCTTGGCTGATGTAACAATATTGTTGATAAGGCCGCCATGCTGTATGCCACGGTAATTGATCCAAGTAAGCAAGATGATTGTGGCAATAGCTAATATCTTGATGCCTCCTTCAGCAAAAGGAAAAATAAAACCGGCAATGCCTAAATGTTCAAATGAATGAAACGGATTACCCAGTGGAATAAATACATTCACTGTTTGTGCAAAAATGAAACCCAATGCTGCTACCGATGCGCAACCCATGATGGCGAAATCCGTCCATCCGAAAATAAACGAGAAGAAATTGCCGAATGAAAGTCGCAGATATTCATACACGCCTCCCGATTCTTCAGTTAACGAAGAAAGCCCTGCTAATGTAAATGCACCAAACATGGTGATGAGGCCTGCACCAACCCATGCTGCAATAATCCACCCTTCACTAAGGCCCGTTTGCGCCATAGGAATAATCTTTTTAAATACGCCGGAGCCTATCATCATTCCTGCAACTAAAAGAATAGCTGTAGTTAAACCAAGCACACGCTTGAGGGAGGGTTGATTGTCGGGGGATGCATTTGTTTCGATGCTCATGATGTGGAGATGTGGTTATACTAATATAATCAGCATTTTTAACAAGCACTAGTGTTTTATCATTTCTTCTTTGCCGGCTGCTGTTGTGTGCTGCAATGAATACCTCCGCCGCTCCAGTTTTGCATGATGGCATCAATAAACACGATCTTTCTGTCGGGAAACTGTTCTTCAAAGATCTTTTGAACCTGCGCTTCTTTTTCTTTTGATGAACCATGCATTGTGTAAGTGGGTAACAACACTGTTTTATTTGTAACCAGGTAGTTCATATAACTTCCGGCTGGTACACGAAAAACACTATCACCAACAGTTGGTGCTTCTCCCGGTACAAAACTTTTCATATCAACATCAAAGGTTACTTCAAGCGAATCGATCTTTTCTCTTGCTTTTATTTTCTTTGTAATCAGATCGGGCAGCGGAACTTTAATGATGCTGAATGAATTTCCATCCTGGTCTTTTGCATTTTTGAGAATGTTGTAATTCTCATTCAGGCGTTCATAATTGATTTGATTGATTGGGTTGAGATATTTTTCTTTTTCATCGACCCACGCAAGCAAAATAGTGGTTGGGTTTGCAAACCGCACAAACTCATCGGTATGACCGCCGGTGCCGCCACCGTAGTAGTTCGCAGTAATACGTCGAAAGAAATTTTGCGGATCATCAGCCAAACCTTTTTTCACCCAAATGATATTTGTAACGCCAAGCACACGTTTGAATTCTGTTTCGATATATTCTTTTTTCAGATCAGGGTTACGTTGAAACACAGTTGCCTCACATAAGATGAGTGTGCCTTCGCCGTTTACTTCAATGGCGCCGCCTTCATGTTTCACATCCGTTTTTAAAATAACAGCGCCTTCAGCAACAGCCATCTGGCTATCAACTAATGCTGTTTTTATGCGAAACTCTTTGCGCAAATTGAGGTAATGATTTACACTGTCTTTGTTGCCACTGTATTTAACTTTTAAAAAACCGGGATAACCATAACTGTTCCATGCAAAATCAGCCACACCTAATTCTCCTTTTCCATTTACTAAAAAAGCTGCACCATGATCCCTGATCCAGTAACGTTCACCCGGCATGATATAGGTTTTGTACATGCTGCTGTCAATTCCCTGCGAAGCCAGGTAGGCTTTTGCTTTTTGTCGAAGCGTATCATTATTGAATGCAATCTTTACCGTAACATTTGATGACAATGCTTTAATGATGTCCGCTACAGCAGGATAATAACCACGCAAACTATCTTTTTCCCAACCCAGCCAAACAGCATCATGCTGTTCCCATTCGGCCGGCATATAAAATGTTTCAGCTGCACGTTGCTGTTTGTTGCTTTTGCAGGAGAGGAAAACAATAGCAGTCATTAAAAAAGCAAGCAACTGTTTCATATTTGATAAAGTGTTTTATTGTGATCACTCAATACTCTTCTTCATCGAATTTGCTTTCACCTGTTTCATTATAAAATAAACAAAAGAGAAGAACAAGATAAACAGCACAATCCCTGTAAGCTCAGCTCTTGATAAATTCGATAATAACCAAACAATACCGCCGGCGGCTGCTAACGGAATAAGTATACCACCGGGAACACGAAATGTTTTTTCGCCGTTAGCTATATTTTTTTTTCTGAGTTTTACAGAAGCGAGAACCACACCCAGGTAAATGATGAGTAATGCTGCACTGGCAATCGTGGCTAATTGTTTGAACCCTCCCGAAATTGCCAATAGTAAACCGAGCGAAGCATAAAATGCAATGGCAACATAAGGTGTGAAGTAGCGGTTATGCACTTTTGCCAATGGTTTAGGCAATAATCCATCTCTTGCACCTGCAAATAGGATACGTGGAATGGAAAGTATTTCTCCGCCCAGTGCGCCTAACATGGAAAGAGCTGCCGCTGCAATGATAATGATGGCACCTGCTTTACCAAAAGCAATTCCGGCTACGGCAGCTAACGGTGCATCTTTATGTGCAGACATTGTTGCACCTAATACTCCTTGCGTTACAAGTTGAATAGATAAATACAATAACAACACTGTACCAATGCCGAAGAAAATACCAAGTGGTACCGTTCGTTTCGGATCTTTTATTTCGCCACCGTTGCTTAAAGGACCATCGATACCAATGAACGCAAAAAATAAAAGTAAGGATGCAGCTCCGAGATTGCTGATAGTTGGTTCAATTGTAAAACGCAAATTTCCGGGTGATATAAAAGCGGCGCCTGCAACTACTACAGCAATCAGTGGAATTAATTTACCAAGCGTGGCCAATTCAATTAGACGAACACCATTTTTTACACTGCGTATATTCAATAAGGCAATCCCGGAAAATATGATTACCAGAAAAAGTACCCGGTATAACTCTGTTCCTAAATAAGGGAAAACGTATTTCAATGTATCAACCAATGCGTTTGCAATAGCTGCATCCGATACAATGCATCCTCCCAGCCAATAAATATTGTTTGCCAAAAATCCTGCATAAGGACCAAATGCATTTTCAATATAACTATACACACCACCGCTTACCGAAGTTTTAGCGCCCACTTCTGCAAAACAAAGCCCAATTAAAAAGATTAACGCACCGCAAACCAGGTAAGCAAGAATGGCCGCTGCAGCAAGATCCTGTGCAATGATAGCCGGGATAACAAAGATGCCCGAGCCTGCGGTTATGTTTACAATCGCCAGTGCCAGTGACCGAACACCGATTTCACGTTTAAGATTTTCTTGTTTTGAAACCGGTTTCATGTGGCTGGTTAAATGTGATTATTTTGTGTCAATTGATTTTATAACAAGACTCATCATTTCTGCAACTTTTGAATCATCCATCCAACGTGTGACAACAACGAGATCGTGTTCTTTATCAATGATGATATAATTGCCGCCGAAACCTGCAGCGTAGTATACTTTCGGCGAAATGCCTTTCCAGCTTTGATCTGTATTTAACCACCAGAGATAACCATAATTTTTATTTGCAGCAGAAGGTTGTTGTGCAGCAGTTATCCATTTCTCAGATATCAATTGCTGATTTTTCCATTTGCCATTGCGCAGAAACAATAAACCAAAACGTGCATGATCATACGTGTTGATGAAAATACCTCCGCCATGATGCCCCCCCCCACTTACAGATTGTACTGTATACCCATCCATTGTTACATAAGAATTTTCATAACCAAACCAACGCCATGTACTTGATGCACCAATAGGATCCATGATCTTTTCTTTAAACACAACTGGTAACGGTTTACGCCAAACCTGCAATAGCGAATAAGCCAGCAGGTTTACACGTACATCATTGTATTCATAATTTGTTCCCGGTTCAAGAAGCTTGCGGTTTTTCCAATCATCAATTGTTCCATCTCTTGGAGGTCGGTCGGCCCAATCATCTAATCCAAACAAATTGCCGCTCCAATCACTTGATTGTGTAAGCAAGTGATCCCAGCTAACTTTCGAATTGTGTGGCCCTTCAAATAAATCGCCCCAAACATATTGACCAACTTTATCGCTTACATTTTTTATTAATCCATTGTCAATAGCTAAACCAGCAACAGTTGATAGATAACTTTTGGTTACACTGAATGTCATATCGACACGATTGACATCACCCCACTGTGCAACAATGTACCCGTTCTTAATAACCAATCCTGCAGGGCCGCCTCTTTCTTTCATGGGCCCCACAATTTTATAACCAGGTTCTCTGGAATAAGATTTCATATTGGCAATACGCAGATCACGTTCGACTTTGTTTTCATTTTTTAATGCAAAGCTTACGGCACTATCAAGCCATGCTTTGTTCATCTTTAACTCTTCCGGTTTTTTTGTTTGCCAGTCAGCATCAGGAAAATAAGGTTGTTGTGCATGAACATTAAATGCGTAAACACTAACAACAAAAAGCAAAAATTTTTTCATCATGATCTCTATTTCAATTTATTTTTTGTTCATCTCTAAATAATCAAACACAAGATTGCAGAAAGCACTCATGCCGGTGTTAAAGGCAGCATCATCAATCATAAATTCAGCAGTGTGATGCGATGCTGCTGTTGCAGGATCTTTTCCTTTTGGTAAACCTCCAATATAAAAGTAAAGGCCGGGTACCTTTTGCGCAAAAAAAGAAAAGTCTTCTGAAATTGTTTCAGGAGCTACGAGCAACACATTTTCTTTACCAACTTCCTTTTGAAATGATGGCAACATCGCTGCCGTTAATGCTTCATTATTAAATGTAACGGGGTAATGTGCGGAATAGGGAACCTCCACAACAGCAGTTGCACCGGCAGCTTCTGCTGTTTTTTCAACGATCTGTTTTATGCGCCCGAACACAAACGCTTCATCCGATGAACTTAAAGTTCTCACAGTGCCGGTCATTTCAACCTGGTCGGCAATAATATTAAAACGTGTACCACCATGAATGGTACCAATGGTAACCACCGCTGCGTTTTCTGCAATGTTCACATTTCTACTCACAATAGTTTGAAGACTATTTACAATTTGTGATGCCACAACAATAGGATCAATTGATGACCATGGCTTGGCGCCATGCGCCGGTTTTCCTTTCACCGTAATTTTCATATCGGCCACGCCTGCAAACGTACTGCCGGGTCTGTATGTTATTTTACCCACTTCCACCTGTGCATTCATATGCAAACCAAAGATCACATCTACTTTCGGGTTTTCTAAAACGCCTTCTTTCACCATTAACTCTGCGCCACCGTCTTCACCTTTTTGTGAACCTTCCTCTGCCGGTTGAAAAATGAATTTGATTGTTCCTTTCAACTCTTTCTTCATACCCGATAGAATTTCGGCAACGCCCATGAGTATAGCTACATGTGCATCATGACCACATGCATGCATCACGCCCACTTCCTGTCCATTATAAATTCCTTTTGCTTTTGATGCAAAGGGAAGATTTGTTTTTTCTGTAACAGGTAAGCCGTCCATATCGGCACGCAGACCAATAACTGGTCCGGGCTTATCGCCTCTTAATATTCCAACCACCCCTGTTTTGGCAACATTGGTTTTTACTTCTATTCCTAACGATTGCAAATGTTTAGCGATGATAGCTGCTGTACGTGTTTCCCTGTTGCCTAATTCTGGATATTGATGAAAATCATGTCTCCATGCAATTACTTTTGCTTCAATTTTAGAGATAGCGTTGTTGATTGCAGCACTGTGCGTTGTTTTTTGTGCAAAACTATTTTGAATAGTAACTAAGAATAAGAACATCGATAAATGCCGCATGTAGTAATGTTTAGTCATTTGCTGAAGCATAAAATTTATAGATAGCTCAGCCACTTTTTTTCACGATGATTGGTTTTATACGTATCGTACCATTTACATAATGGATACAATGCAATAACAACAGCGAGCCAGATAAGATAAACAATGCCCAAACTATAACCTTCGCCGGGTACTGTAAACATGAACGGAAAATTGGGTAAACCCTTCATGCCTTCTGCAAAACTGTGACCTCTTGATAAATAAGCAAAGATGTGTAACAGGTTTAGTAAATAGAAATGAAGGATATAATAAAAGAACGGCACACGTCCGTAAACAATAATGATCTTGGCAAGACGGTTATTGGTTGACCGAACAGTTGATAAAAAGAGTAAAGCACCACCGATAGTTGCACACATGTATAATAATGATGGTGGATACTTCTGCACATTCATAAAAGCAAAGAATGTTTTGAGACCTGTTTTTTGTTTCGCCCAATCAAACGTATCGCCGTAAAGATTGGTGAAACGCAGCGCTACAAAAAACAGCAATAAGCCTGCACCTAAGCGAAAAAAAATCCTGTTTAGTTTACTGGGTTCTACTGTTGTAAAGAGTTTTCCAAAGCAATAGCCCAGCATCATTAGCCCGATCCATGGAAGAAAAGGATAAAACACGCCAACAGAACGACCCGCACCAACAGGAAATACAGTTGGCAGGTGAAGAAAGTTCCACCATAACGGAACATTGCCTTTGCGTGCAGCTTCAGCAAAATCGAGACTATTATGTCCCAGCACAATTAAAAGACCTAACGCTAATATGAATTTGAAGGGAAGACGTATACCAATGCCCAGCACAACCATACTTATGCCAATGGACCAAATGGTTTGCAAAACAAAAATGCGGAATTGAACATCGGCAGTTATACCAAATGTGACAATAATGATCTCGACCAGTATGAGCCATACACCACGTGTGATAAGAAACCAGCTAAGCTCTTTAGTAGTCTTGCGTTGATGTTGCAACCATGCCGATACACCTGAAAGAAAAACAAACACGGGTGCACAAAAATGAGTGATCCAACGGGTGAAGTACAAAGCTGCTGTTGTTGTTTCCGGATTGAGCGGATCGCCGGTGAAAGCTTCTCTGTGAAAAAAATCTCTCGTGTGATCGAGTGCCATAATGATCATAACAAGACCACGAAGCAGATCGATGGATTCAATGCGTTTGGATGATGATGATAGTGGTTGCTGCATAATGTTTACTAAACTGATTTTATAAATAACTCAACCACCATTTTTGCTTGTGATTGATTTTATATTGATCGTACCATTTACATAAAGGATAGAGTGAAACGACCACGATTGCCCATACGAGGTAAACTATTTCCAATGAAAATCCGTAGCCTTTTAATTTTTCCGCAAACCATAATGGTTGTTCTAGTATCCATACGGTCCAGCCATATTCGGTAAACAGACCTGCTGCCAACATAGCTAACAGATGCACCAGCAGAATGTGTAACAGGTAATAGAACATGGGCACCCTGCCATAAACTGAAATTATTTTCGAAACATTGTTACGCAGGTTTTCTGTAAATGCAAGAAACAGGATCGATGGTCCAAGTGTGAGCAGAATATACAGTAATGATGGTGGGTATTTGTTCACTTTAATAAAGGAAAGGAATGTATATAATGGAGAAGATTGTACGCTCCATGGAACAGGATCGCCATACACATTTATAAAACGTATGATGATAAATAATGCAATGGCCGAACCACCGATGATCAACAACCATTTTTTTCTTTCTTGCACACTGTAGGCCGATGTAAATAAACTGCCAAAGGCATAGCCAAGAGCCATTACACCTATCCACGGGAGAACAGGATAGCCAACAAGAATATTTTTTCCCTGCCATGAAAAAAACATTTGATCATGCAACAATGCCCAACCGAATGCTTTAATGGTATTGCCTTCCACATGAACATTGTCAAGTAGATTGTGTGCGCCAATGAGAATAAAGCCAATGAGTACAATCAGGTATTTGGGCAGGTGAATAAATGCAGCAAGAAAAACCATGCTGATGCCTAACGTCCAGATAACAATAAAGTAAATGTTGTGAAAAGCAATATCGAAATTCCAAAGAAAGTTGATGAGTGTTAATTCAAGTAAAATCAACCATGCGCCACGTTTTAAAAGAAAGGTCGATAATTCTTTTTTTGATTTTTTTTGACCGGTAAGAAAGGCAGAAGTGCCTGCAAGAAAAATAAACACAGGCGCACAGAAATGGGTGATCCAGCGTGTAAAAAATAAAGCCGGAGTTGTTTTTTCAAGATCCAGCGGATCAAACATAAAAGCCCCTGCATGAAAATAATCCCGAACATGATCAAGCGCCATGATGATCATCACAAGACCACGAAGCAAATCGATTGATTCAATGCGTTTTGGTGATAATAGTGGCTGCTGCATAGTTTTGGGTAGTTGAAATAAAATTGCCGGCCTGTCTAGGTCGGCAGTTGAAATTAGAAAGAAGATTTGATGTTTGCAATAAAGATCATTTGGTACTGTTTGCCTCAAACACTCTTATAAAATTGCCACCCAATATTTTGCGGATATCTTTCTTACTGTAACCTCTTTTCAACAAAGCTTTTGTAATAAGCGGATAATCTTCCACGCCATTTAACTCTAATGGTGGCGACTCAATGCCATCAAAATCGCTGCCCATGCCCACATGATCAACACCAACCAACTTTACAATGTAATCAAGATGATCGAGCAATATTGAAATGGATGGACGGATGTTCAGCAGTTGGTCTTTGTATTTTTCTGCAGTGATGATGCGTGCATAATCGGGCTGCATATTTGTTTTGATGAGTGAATCGATCTCCGGCTGGTACTGTTTCAACAGCCCATCCCGTTTTGCTTCATACGTACTATCAATAAAACCTCCATAAAAATTAAGAAAGATCACACCGCCGCTTTTTGCAATGGCTTTGATCTGATCGTCTTTTAAATTGCGACGGTGCTTGCAAAGATTCCACACACAGCTATGCGATGCAATGATGGGTTTGGTTGAAACAGCAACCGCATCCCAAAAAGATCGTTCACCTAAATGACTTACATCAACCATTACACCCAGTTCATTCATGCGTTTGATGACAGATCTTCCAAATGCAGTCAATCCCTTTTTCCCTTCGCTGTTTACTGCGCCGCCCAGTGTCGTTTCATCGGCTGCACTTGTTGCCCAAGGCGTGGAGTTATTCCAGGTAAGGGTCATGTAGCGCATGCCTCTTTTATGCAATGCTTCCAGTTTTGTAAGATCGTTCTCAATCATGTGCCCGCCTTCAACGCCAAACATCGTCGCCAGCTTTTTTTCCTTGATGGCTTTTTTAAAATCAGCAGGCGTATACGCCAACATCATCTTCGAAGGATTGCGTTGCACCCATGCATACACGCTGTCCATTTCCTGGTTGGCAAAGGCAAAAGGTTCTTTTTGCTCACCACCGCAAAAGATGGAAAACATTTGTGCATCGACACCTCCGGCAAACATGCGGTTGAGATCAGAATGTGTTTTCCCTTTCAGGTCGGTATCAAACGCTACTTTCTTTTCAATGGCAGATGATGGAATATCATTATGTGTATCGACCAATACAGCGGCTTTATGGATATTTTTATACTTCTGCGCAAAAAGCAATGATGGTAACAGCAGGAAAAAAAGAATTCGTACTAACATGAGCAGCTAAGATTGTAAGTTTGCAGTTAAGGTATACAAAAATGACGGAGTTAATTTATATACAGCAGGAAGGTTGGCTGTTGGATGAGGTTAGAAAGCTGTTTCGGGAATATGAGATGGAGTTAGACGAAAATCTTTGCTTCCAGAGTTTTGAAGACGAGCTGAAAAATCCACTGAAAAAATATGGCCCACCGAGAGGACTGATCTATTTAGCCAAATGGAATAATGAAGTGGCGGGTTGTGTGGCTTTACATCCTTTAAAAGAAAGAGGTGCCTGCGAAATGAAGCGATTGTATGTAAAACCTTTTTACCGTAAACATAAGATCGGGAAAGTGCTGGTGGAACAAATTATTAAAGATGCACAGATGCTGGGCTACAGCAAAATGAAACTCGACACATTGGAGAAGCTGCAACCGGCTATTGGTTTGTACAAACAATATGGTTTTGTGGAAACCACTTCTTACTACGATAATCCGCTGGATGGTGTGGTGTATATGGAGAAAGAATTAGCGTAAGATTTTGATAATATTAAAACGCCTCCGTCAAATTTGAAGGAGGCGTTTTTGTTTTGAGATATTGGACTTTGATTGTATGTATATTTAGGTTTTGCTTGTTTCACTATTGCACAGATTCAAACTATAAAATTAACATATGAGCTTAGTTGCGATACCCTTCGCTGTAAACATCGAAAAAGTGAAAAGTGTCTTTGGTTCAAAAGACCGGGAACTTTTTGAGAATATTAAAACTGCTGACTTATACGATAACTATGCCAGTCAAAGCGAAGATTCTAGTGAGGCCAAATACAATTACAATTTTGATCACGCTTTAGAGGATATTATTTTTCAATACGTGAAACCGAATGATAGAAAAGTGACGAGAAGTTTTTTCGGATTAAAGAAATCAAAGCCAGCTTCCGGTTTGCATGAAAACATTGCTCATGGTTATGGATATGTTTTGCTCGTCATATGTGATTACATAGGGACACATTTACTTCCACAATGTGACGGTTTTTATTACGGACGAAATTTTGAAGAAGCAGTGAACATCATGAAACAAAACGGTTTGCAGTTAGACTTGGGCGATATGTTTGAACAACACGACGTGTTTGATATTCCAAAGAATAATGACTTCCCTGCTATTAAGCATTTTACTAGGGATGAGATAGAACATATCAACACTGTAATGGACAGGGTAAAAGTTGATGAAAGCAAAATAAATTTCGATAGCGAAGATTTCGACGAAGTGCAAGAAATGCTGCTACATATTCGTGACAGTTTTAGAACGTGTAGAAGCAGAAATATTGAAATGGTGACATTCACTCATTGAAACTGCTTTTAACAATGGATCAAACAACTTTGAATAGAATATCTGCAGAATTATTAGGCGATAAATCAGTGTATCTAGAAAACTGTAAGAATAATTACACCGAGTATGTAACCGCCGCACAAATTCTTTTTCCAGATTATTATAGCTTACTTAATCGTTTTGATTCGTTATCCCCTTTAGTTCAAGAATCAATTGTAGCAAAAGGAAATAGCAACACCGACTTAGAACTTAATCTACTTGAAAGGCTGACGGATCTAAATGTTGATGTTCCTTATGTATACGAAAGACTTGCTATCATCTACAGCAGAATTAAAGAGTACAAAAAAGCTCAAACTATTTGCCAAAAGTGGTTTAGTTCAATTTACTGGAAGATTCCTAACATGTCGACGGGTAGTCTTAAATTATATAAGAGACTGCAAAAATTGAATTCAAAGCTCGCCACCTGAGTTTTAAGTATGCCATATCTACATCAACCTGCATAGATATGGCATATCTACCGGCAGCTTACTGTATCACCTTCACAATTCCTGCTCCATGATATGAGTGATATTCACCATTGTACATCGCATCGGCACTAACAGGTCCCATGCGGTATTGCCCCGGTGATACTGCACGCACTGCATAATAATAAGTTTGTCGGCCACTGTTGAGATCAACAAAGAAATGTATACGGTCATCACGCACATCAAGAGCTGTTGCTGTAGCCGCATCTTTTATCCAATCCATGCCCGGTAATTCTTTGGTGCGTGGGTTTTCAATTTCAAAACCTGCAGGTAACAGATCAGTGATCACCACATTCTCAACACTTGTAGCAAAACTTTTTTCAATGGTTACTTTCACAACGATCAGTTCGTTTTGTTTAAATATATTTCCCAAAGCCGGCTGACCATAACGATTGTAAAACTGTCGGCGCACTTTTAAATAACTGTCTTCTTCTTTATACTCACCGGTTGCACTTACACCTTCTGCCACCCAATAATAATAGATGCGTCCGCTTCCTTTTGTTGTAACCTGTATGTTGGATGATCCTAATTGTTTTGCATTCAGCTTCAGATCTGTTCCGTTAAGTTTACCAACTGTTTTACCGTTGGCAGTAACATCGGCTGCTACATTACTCTTACCAGCAGTGCGTGCAAGTTTACCCAATGCTAAAAATCCGAATGCACGTTCCTGTGTACTTAACCAGCGGCGTTCTTTTAAATATTGCGATACATGTCGTGCCATCAACGGTATTTGTGCATTGCCCGGATCAACATCCATCAAGGTATTGAGTGCAATGGCTTCATCACGCACATCACTGTAAAAACTTCCTCCCGTTTGCGGCATACTTACTTCACCACTGAAAGATGAAGGCAACATGGCTGCATAACTTTTCTTATCGCCACTTAATGCATAAGCAGCAGATAGCAGATAACGACTATCAAGTGCCAGCATACCTTGATTGGCTTTGTAATAATTCATAACGCTAATCTGTGCACGGTTGCCCAATGCCAGCACATACAGACTATACGCTACCTCTTTCGGCGCAATTTTCTTTTTCTGATTGCGGTTATAATAATAGTCGATGGTTTCTTTTGTTTTTAAACGGGTGATGAGATAACCCATCATTGTTTCCAGCAAACTATTGTCAACATCGTAACCGGCTTTGCGTGCTTCCAGTAAAAAGTGTGCAGCATAAATAGTGCTCCACCAATGCACCGTTCCTTCATCATCCCACAACGTAACGGCACCATTATACAATTGGCGCATTTTTATTTTACGGATGGCTTCGTTGATGTGCGCAACAGAAGTGGACGATGCTCCTTTGTTTTGTTTGAGTTGATCGGCAAGATCAGCATAGTACAACTGTGGAAACGCAGCCGATATGGTTTGCTCGGTGCAGCCATAAGGATATTGCACGAGGTATTTTAACTGATCGCTTAACTCCAGTGCCGGTGATTTACTAATGATGAGTTGATAATCGGCACTACCCGGCATAAACCTGTTAACAGGAATATTGATGCTTTGTGTTGTACCTGCATTGATACTGCCGCTGCCACTTTCTTTTTGCAACGTTGATGGCGGACGAACAGTGATCTGTGTTTCATCAAAAAATGTTTCGCCCATTGCTTTTACTTCAATACGAATGCGGCCTGAATCGATGCGTTGTTGTGCCACCACCTGGAACACGGCCCTGCTTTCTGCATTGGCAGGCAATGGTGCCTGTTGATTACTAACACCAACAACCTGCAACGGTCCGCTTACATTTATTTTTACACTCGCACTGCTTGCATTCTTCGTTGTGTTGCTGAGTGTAACAGGAACAAGCACAGTATCACCCGGACTTAAAAAGCGTGGCAACCCAGCACTGATCACAACAGGATCAGCTACTGTCATGTTTTCTTCGGCTGCACCAAACTGTTCGTTCTTATAAGCAACAGCCATCAAACGAATTTCGCCACTGAACTGTGGCACATCAAATTCAAAATTTGCTTCACCGCTGCCATTTGCTTTTTGCACACCACTCCAGTAGCTCACAATTTTAATGCGCTTGTTGGGCATTGGGTTGTTGCGTTTTTCCATATCGCTGCCATCACCACCCGTGCTGCTGAGGCGTGCACGCAATTCAGGAAACAATAACGGGTAGAGATCAAATGCATTTACACCCAGCTCTTTCTTTTGATAGAAATAATTGTAAGGATCAGGTGTTTGCATATTGCTCACCTGCAACACGCCATTGTCAACTGCAGCGAGTGTAACATAACTGCCTGGTGCTGCTTTTACTTTTACTTTTTGATGAGTGCGGCTGCGTGTTGATTTGTTAGCTGTAATCTGCACATCGATCTTACGACTCTTCTCGTCAACCTTCAATGATTGAAAACCATGCGCCACTGTTAAAGGAATATCATTTGTTGTGTGTGGCTTAATGAGAGTTGCTGTTACAAACACATTTGGTAAATGTTCGGCAGCGATGTTCAGATCTAGGGAAGCTGAACGGTTTTCTACATCGATGTATTGATATGATATTACATGATCTGTTTCACAAGTCACCAACAAACGTCCGCTGAAAGGTGTTTTGAATAACAACTTTGCTTTTTCACCAGTTGCATATTCTTTCTTGTCGGTTTCAATATCAATTTGTCCTTCAGTGTTTACTTCAAACGAACTGTTATCGCCACCCCAGCTGCCATAACTGTAAAAACTACGGCTCACATAAGTATCAGCATTCGGTGCATATACTCTTATTTCATAATCGCCGGGCTGACGAGGCACAAATGCATAATTTGTTTTATCGCCCATGATCGTCACCACATCTTCTTTCACCACCCTATCTTCTTTCTGCGATTCGTAACGGAAATAATCGCCGCTCTTGCTCAACACTGTTCTGTACTCATGTTTTATCACCTGCACACGTGCTTGTGCGTTCACAACTTTTTCATCTTTGTTCAACGCAATTAATGGAAACTTGATGCTTTGATTCAATGGATAATAATAGTAGCCATCGTACCCCAAGCCATAAAATACTTTTTGTGTAAACACATCGGCTTTGGTGAGTTTACTTACCGGCCTGCCTGTTTCATCGAACACCGTTGTATAAATATCTACCTGTAGCAAACCACGGTTGTTGTATAGAACAGGAACGCTCACACCTTCTGTAGCATTACCATTTGCATCCGTTGTTCCTTCTTTCACTACTTTATCGAAGAAGGAAGTTTGATTGCTTAATGAAAAGGTGTAACGTTCGAATTTATCAGGTGAGAAGTAGGCCTGTTTGAATTGTATTTCTGTTTCGTATTTGCGATTAGCTGCAGGTGGCCCGAAGAAATTAGCGGCATTGATACGCAGTGAAGCAGAATCACCCACGTTTAGAAATTCTTTGCTGAGTAATGCGGCCACTTTAATACGATCTGGTACAAATTCTTCAATGCTGAATGATTTGCTGCTGAGCAATACATCGTTACCGGAATATAATTCCAGTTGATAACTACCGGTGATAGCAGCAACAGGCAGATCAATACTTACTTCAGCAGAACCTTGTTCATTCAGCATCTTGCGGAAGCTTTTCATTTCTTTACCATTCGGCATAATGAACTTCAGCTTTACCGGTAATTCGCCGGGAGTTTTCCAATCGTTGGTGCGTAACACAACGTTTGCATTTACTTTTTCACCGGGGCGATAAATATCACGTTCAGCATAAATAAACGCATCCATACCTGTTGTGCTCCATGCTTTACCGCCCACATCAAAGCGACTGGTATTTACTCTTGTAGTTTGAAAAGGTAAGTAGTTGAAATCATCGGCTGTTTTAGCAATCACCATCGCCGGTTTAAAACCACTGTATTCTTTACGGGCATAGGTTACTTCTGCAACGCCATCATTGTTAGTTGTGCCGGTGCCAAGCAATTGGTTATTGCTGCCATACACCGTTACATTCACGCCGCTCAATGACGCTGCCGATTTAATAGAATTAGCAAACACCAGCATTTTTTCACGGCCTTCTTTGGCAATGATACCAATATCACTGAGTGAAATAAATCGTTGGTCGCTGATCCAGTAATCTTCGGCTGACTGTATTTGCAAATGATAAATACCATTGAAATCTTTTACACGGTCGGAAATGTTGAAATTAAATAAACGACTGCCGCCGAGTTTTGGCAAGCTGCGTGTGTCAATTTCTTTTTCATAGATCACATCGCCTAATGTTGCATCGCCAGCTCCTTCATCGTAATAATAATCATCGTTGCTGTTTTTAGGATAATAGCCATACCTGTGTGCAGCGAGTAAGTTACTCTCATAAATTTTTGAAACAACCACTTTTACCTTCGGCACATTGCTGATCCTTATCTCGATATTTTTATTTCCCTGCGAAGAAAGATAAACGGATTTGCTGTTACCAAATGAAATGCCTGGCTCAAGCTCACCAAAGGCAACTGTTTCTTTAAACTCTTCTTTTAAGGTGCCGCCGAGTTTTCCACGAAGGCCCTTTGCTAATAAAAGCTCGTAGGTCTTGTCAACATCAAACGCATCACCACTGATGAGGAAACCATCTTCTTCCACTTCCACATCATATTTTATAGCAGGGTTAAGTTTGATATATTGATTTAACAAATCAGCCACCGGTTGTTGCGATGTAAACACTTTTATGGTTGCAGATAATCCATCGTGTCTTGATTCTGTATTGGTAATGGTGAGTGTATAAGGCGAAGGAATGGTAAACTTTTCTTCGATGGTTTCTTTGGTTGCATTCTTTCCACCATCAGGCACCAAACCTTTATCGAGCGTAACAGTTGTGTTGTAATCCCGGTCTTCGGTTTTTACATTCAGTAAACGAATGGAAACCTTGCGATCATTGTTGATCGTTTGAACACTGTAATCTTTTTCCTGTTCATCCAGTTTCACTTTCAGCTTATCTTTTAACGCTGCAGGAGTAACGATATAATTAAAATAAAGATCAACCTGCGGAATAGCTTTGTTGGTTGCATCGTCCAGCACCCAGGTAATGTTGGAGTTCTCCAGTTTGAGTTCGGGAGTATAAAATTCAATTGGATCAGCAACCGATACTTTATTGTATTCAGTAAATGCCAACACATCCTTATTAATGCTTGCTTTATAAGTAGTGGCGGGTAAAAGCGGTCCTGATGGAGAAAAGATCAGCTCATCTCCATGTTCCCAGCGAAAACGTCCGCTGATCTTTGGTTCAAACTCTACGTAAGGAATCGAATCCCAGCGGTTGAGCAAAGAATCGGGCACCAGGTTTTTTGAAAAATGAAAGACGAGGTTTTGTAATTGCTGAATTTCGCCTTTGGCATTGGTGTCGGTTAGTTTTACGGCATTACGGTTACATGAAAGCATACAGGTGACTGCTGCTGTAACAAACAGCAGTTGCAGATAGCTACGCATAAAGTTTAAAATTGAAAGACGTTTGAAGTGGAGATAATTTGAAGTTGAATTTAATACAATCGTTATCACATTTCCAAGAGTTATTTATTAAAGAATTGCAAATGCTTGCAAAATATTTTAAAGCACGAGTGCAACTGTTTATTTACATCCTACATTTATATCGGTAATTACTACCACAAACATGAAGCTCCCCAAACCGGCATGGAAAAAACTCTTTAAACGAACAGGCATATCTGTTCTTGGTTTCATCGTTTTGTTTTTTCTCCTTCATTTCATTTTTCCTGTTCCCGATAAAGTTGAATACTCCACCATTATTACCGATGATAAAGGCGAAGTGATCCACGCTTATCTTACCGGCAATGAACAATGGCGCATGAAAACCGAGCTGGAGGAAATTTCACCGTTACTACGTAAAACCATTGTTCAAAAGGAAGACAAGTATTTCTATCGCCACTTTGGTATAAACCCAATTGCAGTTGGCCGTGCTTTTGTAATGAATGTTTTTACGGGAAGGCGAACATCGGGCGCCAGCACCATTACCATGCAGGTGGCAAAAGCTTTGGAACCGAAGAAACGTAACATCGGAAATAAGCTCATTGAAATGTTTCGGGCTTTGCAGCTGGAAATGAAATACAGCAAAGATGAAATTCTGCAACTCTATCTTAACCTCGTACCATATGGCGGCAATATTGAAGGTGTAAAGTCGGCTTCTATTTTATACTTCGGGAAAAATCCTGATCATTTATCGCTGGCGGAGATCACGGCGCTGTCCATTATTCCTAATCGTCCATCTTCGTTAGTGATAGGAAAGAATAATGATGAAATTGTAAAGCAACGCAACAAGTGGCTCAGCCGTTTTGCGAAAGAAAAAATTTTCACCGCCAAAGAAATTGAAGACGCATTATCCGAACCCTTAACAGCAAAGCGTGGCGAAGTGCCGAAGCTGGCGCCGCATCTCGCCTATAAACTCAAACAAAGCGGAGGGCCGATCATTAAAACCAATCTTCAGCTGAACACACAATTTAAAACCGAGAAGCTGGTGGAAGATTATGTGCGTACACTTCGTTTAAGTAAGATCCGCAACGCAGCCGTAATGATCATCGATAACGAAACACACAAAGTGATTGCTTATGTTGGCAGCGGCGACTTTGCTGATACAACAGATGGCGGACAGGTAAACGGTGCAGCAGCTATTCGTCAGCCCGGCAGTACATTAAAGCCGTTGCTGTATGGTTTATGTTTTGATGAAGGATTGCTTACTCCCAAAAAAATGATGAACGATGTGCCGGTGAATTATGCAGGTTATGCACCGGAGAACTATGATAAAAATTTCAACGGCCCTGTTACGGTTGAATATGCATTGGAACATTCGCTCAACATTCCTTCCGTAAAAGCATTGAACATGCTGGGCAAGGATAAAATGATCCAGCAGTTAGGCAGCATGGGCTTTAAACAGATCCAGCAAAAACAAAAAGCCCTTGGTTTAAGTTTGATCCTGGGCGGATGCGGCGCAACGTTGGAACAACTCACGGGTATGTACAGCTGCTTTGCGGCAGAAGGTTTGTATTACCGTCCGTTGTTTGTGCAGCACGACGCAAATTCAAAACCGCAACGCATTTTATCGTCCGATGCCAGTTATATGGTCACAGATATTTTGAGCCGCATCAACCGGCCCGATTTTCCTTTGCATTGGGATGCAACGGCACACCTTCCAAAAATTGCCTGGAAGACCGGTACTTCCTACGGACGAAGAGATGCATGGAGCATTGGTTATAATAAAAAATACACGGTGGGTGTTTGGGTGGGGAACTTTTCAGGTGAAGGAAATGCAGAACTCAGCGGTGCACATACAGCAACGCCTTTGCTCTTCCGAATTTTTAATACACTGGATTACGATGCTGATCGTGCATGGTTTACGCCACCAACAGAACTGGAGCAACGAAAGATCTGCAGCGAAACTGGATTGCCGCCGGCTGCATATTGTACCAATCTTGTGCTTGATTATTTTGTTCCGGGTATTTCATCAACCCAAACCTGCAACAATTTTGAAGAGATAGCAGTGAGTGCTGATGAAAAGATGAGTTACTGTAAAAGTTGTGAACCTGAAACAGGTTTCAAACGCAAGGGCTATAAACTCATTGCATCCGAAGTTCAAAACTGGATGCAGGGAAATGGTATGGCAGTTGAATCAATTCCTCCACATAATCCGCAATGCGAAAAGATCTTTGCTTCTGGTGCCCCGCAGATCAAATCTCCGGTGAACGGAACAGAATATCTCATTAGCAAAAAAAATCCAGAGCCACTGCAACTCGTTTGCGAAACAGGGAATGATGTGGCAAAAGTATATTGGTACGTCAACAACCAGTTTTATAAAACAACCGATGCCGGCATCAAACAATTCTTTTTACCAACCGAAGGCAATATTAAAATTTCCTGCACCGATGATAAAGGCCGTAACAGGGATATTACGATCGTGGTGAAGTATGTTGATCTTTAAGTCCAAAGCCATTGCCTGGGTTGAATTGTAATCATTCCGTCACAGTTTTTATTTATGATTTGCCTCATAATGCATGTCTTTAGACGGAATTAGTTTTGTTGCACAAATTCTATCAATCATGAATGCAACACAAGAAAAAACAGTAGCCGAACTTGTAACAGAAGATTACCGTACGGCAGATGTATTTAAAAAATTTGGTATCGACTTTTGCTGCGGTGGTAAAGTAACAGTAGAAGAGATCTGCACAAAAAAGAATATCTCTTACGAAGAGCTTACGGAAGAACTGAACCGTATTGGTCAGTCAACTCCAACCACGGATACAAACTTTAAAGAATGGCCTTTAGATAAACTGGCAAACTATATTGTGGAGAAACATCACGGTTATGTAACCAACAATCTTGAACTCATCCGTCAGTATGCAAACAAAGTAGCATTGGTGCATGGTGGTCATCGTCCTGAAACAAAAGCCATTGCTCGTTTATATAATGAAGTGGCTGATGAACTGGCGCATCATCTCGAAAAAGAAGAGATCATTTTATTTCCCTATGTAAATCAATTGGCCGCTGCCAAACGAAACAATGTAAAAATTCAGGCACCACATTTTGGTACCGTAAAAAATCCAATTACCATGATGGAAGCCGAGCATGAATTTGCAGGCGATCATTTTCATGAAATTGCAACGCTCAGCGATCAATACACTGCACCGCCTGAAGCATGTAATACCTATCGTGTGTTGTACGCTAAGCTGAAAGAGTTTGAAGATGATCTGCACACACATATACATCTCGAGAACAATATTCTTTTTCCAAAAGCAAAAACACTGGAGCAGGAAGTGATTGCTCAGGCACACTTGTAAATAACGATTTGAATTCACTACCGGTTCGTGAAAATCACATGAGGAAAAAATAAAGGCCGCAGATTTGCGGCCTTTCTCTTTAATCTTCTTTATTACTTTTTTCGCCCACAAACCACTGCTCTTTGTTTTTGAACAATACATTGAACGTAGTGAGCGAACCATAGCAACGGGTAATGTATTGCTGAATGTTTACTTTTTCTTCGTCGCTAAGTGTTTTGTTGCTGTTGATGTTTTGTTCCAACACACGCAAACGATCCCGCAACATCACAATTTTGTGAAAGAAATCTTCAACCGGAATTTCTTTTGGTTTCAGTGATTTGTCTTTTGGTTGCAGCAGCATTGTGCCACCTTCCCATTTTTCGCCGAGAGGAACCACTTCGCTCACACCATTCCACAAACGTAAAATTTTCAACAACGATTTTTCCACTTCGCTGTGCGTTTCAATTTCTGCGGTTACATTTTCAGGAATGATTTCATCGAGTGCGGTATCTGTTTTGTCAATTTCTTTTACGCCGCTGTGGATGAATGAAATTAAATAAATGGCGTAACGGATACCAACAATCACACCCGGACCGTGTTGTGTATGTTGCAGGCGTGTGCCAATGCCAAGGTTTGTTTGTTCCATTTCAAAAAATTTGGGAAAGCAAAGTACAACAGAAATGGAAATAATAGTATGTTGCTAGACTATCAGGATTTTTTCATTTGCTTCAACGGCGGTCCAATATGTACAAATCCATGAGCAATTCTGGCTTTATCTTTTTCTTCCTCCGTCATCTTTGCAACAACACCTTCGTGTACAAGATTAAACCATTGCTCCATTTTGCCCGCAGGTTGAAACAGCATAATGAGCTTGCTTTCGGCATCACCTACTTTTGCAAATGTATGTGGCACACCTCTTGGCCCAAATACACAATCGCCTGCTTTCGCATTAAACAGTTCATCGCCTACTTTTATAATGTACTCTCCGGAAATGATATACCACCATTCATCCTGGTCGGGGTGATAATGTAAGGGCGGACCACCTTCCTTTAAACGTGTTGAATCAAAAATATACAGATCACCATCGGTATCTTTTGAAGACACTTTGCAATAAAATTTATCCCCTTCAAATAGTGAGAGAGGTTTGTTAAAACGATCGGTTCCGTTACTTACCAAAATTCCTTTTTTCACCCGTTCTTTACGCTTGTTTTTTGCATCGAGCTGAAAAGGTGCGGTGGTCATGCCTGCAATTGCCAAACAGAACTTTAGAAAAGAATCCCGTTTCATAAATTAAAATTTTAGTTAACGAAAGGTGCTTCTTAAAGCTACTGTTTTCTTTTTGATTCGGAAAGAAGCTCGAATTTTTAAACGGTCGATTCTTCTTTCAATCTTTTTTCTTCTGCTTCTACCTTTCCTGCATAATATTTTTTTACTAAGCGCATGAGTAAAGGAATAAAAGGAGGGACAATAACGGCAAAAATCGGCGCAATTAAATAAACAAGCAGAATGCTTATAAAGATCAGTGGCACTACAATGGTTCTTGCTGAATAATAGTTCACCATCATACGATTTTCTAAACCCTCCGATAATTTTTTTGCAGGGTTGCTGATATGTTTCCAGATGAGAAAATTAAAGAAGCCCAACAAAGTAATGTTGCCGATATACATCAGGAAGGGTGAAAGTTTTAAATGCCTGATGTACTCGCTGTAAAAGCCGGTGCTGAAAGGCATGAGCGCTACAAACAACAGGAAGATGAGGTTTAACCACAACAGTTTATTGTCGTAGTTCACCACAAATCCAAAATGCCGGTGGTGCACCGTCCAGTATAAACCAATAACAAGGAAACTGATAATAAAGCCGATGAACTTAGGAATTAAATGCGCCAGTGCTACCAGCAGATCCGTTTCAGTAATTTCTTCTTTATGTATCTCGGGGATCTTGATCTCAATCACCAGTAAGGTTATAGCGATGGCAAATACCGCATCGCTGAAGAGAATCAAGCGTTCGAGCTGAAACTCACGTTTCAATTCGCTGTGGAGTGGGTTGCTCATAAATAGTTGTTTGCTTAAAACTAGTCCTGAAAAAAATGGTATGCAAATTCTGGTGAAAGAGTTTTCAAAATCGTGGATCATTTTTTTGAGCTGCTGAAGATGCAATTTTCAGCAAACTAATTTCTTTCTCTTAAAAGGATTTATCTTGCCATGCGGGGTCAAATGAAAGACATGTATAATTAATGCGGGTAACACTTTACAATACCGGGTTCTTACTTCGTTTAAAGCGATTGGTAAAAAAATTACCTCTTGTGTTTACAAAAAATCAACAGTACGATAACCAGACAAAAGAAATCATACGTAAGGTTTGTACTTCACATAGTAATACTGTTGACGTTGGTACGCATCAAGGTGAAATACTGGATGTGCTATTACAACAATCGCCCCACGGCTTACATTTTGGTTTTGAACCATTGCCGGGTTTTTATCAGTCGCTTCAATTAAAATATCAGCAGCAGAAAAACATTGTGTTATATGATGTAGCATTGAGCGATGTAAATGGAAACAGTAGCTTCAATCACGTAACAAGCAATCCTTCCTACAGCGGCATTAAAAAACGCAACTACGATCGCAGCAACGAAACGGATGAAATGATTGAAGTGAAAACTGCTAGACTAGATGATGTGTTACTATCTCAAAATAAAAAAATCGATTTTATAAAGATCGATGTGGAAGGAGCTGAGCTGGGGGTATTAAAAGGTGCAGTACAATTAATAAAACGTGACCGACCCGTTATCGTTTTTGAATGCGGGTTAGGGGGCAGCGACGTATATGATACAACTCCTGCTGAACTATTCAATTTCTTTACTGATCTTGATTACAGCATTTCAACGCTCAAGAATTACCTGAACGAAGAACAGTCGCTCAGTCAATCTTTATTTGAACAGCACTATTATCAAAAGTTGAATTATTATTTTGTTGCATTACCATAAACAGCGCAATGCTCTCACCGAAGAATAACAGCTAGCCTTTCGTCTAAAACCCTTTCTCTTTCTGTAAAGATTTTGCCGCCGTTTGTATGTATTGATAGAGTTCAATATCTAACACCTGTGTGAGAATATCATACTCCGGCCGGTAACGTTGCATAAACTCATCGAGCAAAGGTCCCTCTTTCAAAGTGGTTAAACGTAGTACAATCGTTTTATTGAAACGATAATCGATATATCGATTCTGTTCTTCACGTATCAATCGTTCCTGGAAACGGGCCATGCTCCGGTTACGCCTGAAACGAAATACGTTGATGAGAGCATCAAGATCAATACCCGCACTCATACCTGCTTCGGGGTTGGAGCCGGAAAAGCGTACACCACCTTTATCGAAATTGAATACCTTATCGTATTGCACACGGTTATCAATAGAATCCTGCTTTCGGTTCTTACCATAAACAATAATTTCTTTCAGTTGCTTATAACGACCGGGCACATGCATTTGTATAGAAATATCAAAGGCTGTGTAATCTCTTATAGAAGCAACAGAAAATTTTTGTGTTGGGCGGTTACTGAAGAAAAAGAATACAGAATCTTTTGCACCCACATAAATAGAATAATTACCTGCACTATCGGTAAAGCTCATCGTTCCACAGGTACAGATCACCTGCACACTCATTACCACATTTCGCTTGGTGCTGTCGTAAACAGTTCCTGTTAATTGTATTTGGGCTGCAGCAGTTTTTGCAAACAGGAAAACAATGATATAAAGGGTAAGTTTTTTCACAACTGCTGCAATGTTAATTGCTAAAACTGAAAAAAGCTGTAGTTGAAATTATTTTAGGATGGTTTTACGAAACTAACTCTTCAATCACTTTTGCATAATGCTTGTGCTCCAGTTCATGAATGCGGGCTGCCAGTAAATCGGGTGTATCACCGTCCTTTACTTCACACTTTGCCTGGAAAACAATTTTACCATGATCATATACTTCATCAACTATATGAATACTGATACCGCTTTCAGATTCTTTATTAGCAATGACGGCTTCATGTACAAAACTTCCATACATGCCCTTACCGCCATATTTTGGCAAAAGTGCCGGGTGAATATTGACGATCTTTTCAGGATATGCATGAATCAATGCATTGGGCACCTTCCATAAGAAACCAGCCAAAACAATAAAGTCGATATCATCGGCTTTAAATTCGTCAACATAAGCATTACCACGAAAAAACTGTTCTTTGTCGAGAATAAGGGAGGGGACGCTGTATTCGTCAGCAATATTTAGTACACCTGCCTGCGGTTTATTGCAAACAATCAATTCAACCCGTATTTTTGGATGGTGGGAAAAGTGCTCAATTATTTTGCGGGCATTGCTCCCTGCACCTGAAGCGAAAATGGCTATTCTTATCATCTGATTATAAAAATTGGTTTTGGTCGGATGTAACCTCGCAATAAAATGTTCTCTTGCGAGAATGCATGGCTCGGTTTCAATTCGTGCAAAAATGTAACTTTCTCCAATGCAAAAGTTGTTTCTTTTTTGTACCCTGATGATTTCTTTTCATCAACTCCATGCACAATACAGCACTTGTAATGGCAAAACTTATCCTGCGCCTGTTTTTCCCGATTCAGCTTTGCAGAAATTAAATGCCAACCTGCAGATAGCCAAAACGAATTACGAAACTGATAGCGGCAATGCCGACAACATTATCTGGTATGGGCGAAGGCTTGCTTACCTGTCACGTTATGATGAAGCGATAGCCGTGTTCAGCAGAGGAATTGCTCTTCACCCAACCGATGCAAGAATGTACCGTCATCGTGGCCATCGCTACCTTACCACCCGGTGCTATAAAAAAGCCATCGCCGACTTTGAAACAGCGGCGGAGCTCATCAAAGGCAAAAAAGATGAAGTAGAACCCGATGGCATGCCCAATGCGCAAAATATTCCCACCAGTACGCTGCAATCAAACGTTTGGTATCACCTGGGGCTTGCTTATTTCCTCGAAAAAGATTTGGAAAAAGCAGCAGCTGCTTACAAACAATGCATGAAGGTTTCCAAAAACCCCGATATGCTGGTGGCGACGGCCAACTGGTATTATATAACATTGTGGAAGCTTGATAAAGTAAAAGAAGCCGAAGCTGTGCTCAGGAAAGTGCAGAAGAAAATGAAGATTATTGAGAACGCCGACTATCATACTATCTTATTAATATATAAAGGAGTACAAAGTCCTGCTGAAATCAGGACAAAGTTTTTGGATGATACCAGCCCTCTCTCAAATGCCAGCATTGGTTTTGGATTGGGCAACTACTATTTAAGCATTGGCCATGCTGCGGAAGGGGTCGATATTCTCGAAAGAGTAAAGGCCGGGCCACAATGGGCGAGCTTTGGTTATATGGCCGCTGAAGTGATACTTCGGGAACTAGGTCATTAAGCGTTAGGGCGTTTTACCAGCCCCATCCGCTGCCCCATCTTTTTTAAATACCCGGAAAAAAATCTAAACTGGCCGAAGGGTACACTAATCACCAACACCATAAATGGCCAGATCAGGGTGATCAGGACAATATAAACAGGGATGTAAAGCCAGGGCGCTTCAATGCCAAACCATGGCATGATGCGTTTGCCTAAAAAACCGGTAAGGCTCCCGCCGATGGCAAAGGTGCACAGGATGAGCGCCAGTTGCAGCGGACCAACTTTCCATTTGTTACGCAGTTTTTCAAACATCACACAAAAATCGGGGAAAACTTTGTTTAACGATAACACATATTAGCAAAAACAGGACGCTGTAAAGCCATTCAGTTTTTTCAGTATGAATTGAAAGGTTGAAGACGCAGCAATTTGTTCATTCTCAAGTCACAACTGCGTAAAATTTTTTTTGAAACTGTGGATATTATGTCAGTATCCTCCCCTATTTTTGCAGCCAGTTAAAAGGATATTCTTCCTAATCACAATCGGTTCCAGAACGTTATGAATCAACCAAAATTACTACTCCGAAAGTCGTTCACGCTCTGTTTGGTCTTAGTTTCATTATTGATTACTGAAAAGTTGTTTGCTCAGGATGGAAAGGCATTGTTCCAGGCCAATTGTGCAAGCTGCCATGCAGTTGGCAAGAAGCTGACCGGGCCTGCACTTGCAGGTGTTGAAGGACGTGGTCCCTGGAGTGATCGTAAGAAATTATATGCCTGGGTGCACAACCCGGCTGGTTTTGCAAAGACTGACGCATACGCTGCTGGTTTGATTAAAGAATTCAATGGCGTTTTGATGACCGGGTTCCCCGGTTTGGCGGAAGCTGAGATTGATGCGATCATCACTTATATTAATGCAGAAGCAAGTAAGCCAGCTCCCGGTGCAACTCCTGGCGCAGTAGCAGCTGATGCTCCAGCTGAAGATAATTCACTTCTCTTCGGTATCCTTGCGCTGGTATTAGCCATTGTTACCCTCATATTATTACAGATCAACAGCAACCTGAAGAAATTAACGGATGAAAAAGAGGGTGTTGTTCGTGGTGAGCCAATTCCTTTCTGGAGAAACAAGGCTTACATGTCAACCCTCACTATTCTCTTCTTTATTGTTGCGGGTTACTTCTTTGCACAAGGCGCCATTGGTTTGGGTCGCCAAACAAATTATCAACCAGAACAACCAATTTATTATTCGCATAAAGTACACGCCGGCATTAACCAGGTTAACTGTTTGTATTGTCATGGTAGTGCTATGGAAGGCAAGCATGCGAACATTCCAAGCGTGAATGTTTGTATGAACTGTCACATGGCTATTAATGAATATAAAGGTGAAAAGATTGTTCGTGAAGATGGTACAGAAGTAAACGGAACGGCAGAAATTCAGAAGTTATATAAATACGCAGGTTGGGATCCAACTGCAAATAAATATACTGGGCAGGGCAAACCAATCGAGTGGATTAAGATCCATAGCCTGCCTGATCATGTATACTTCAACCACTCACAACATACAAAAGCAGGTGGCGTACAGTGCCAAACCTGTCATGGTGAAATTCAGAACATGGGTGAGGTTTACCAGTTTGCTAACTTAAGCATGGGCTGGTGTATCAACTGTCACCGTGAAACAAATGTGAAGTTTCAGGACAATGGCTTTTACAGCATGTACGAGAAATTCCACAACGATATCAAGAACGGCAAAATGGATAGTGTGACCGTTGAAAAGATCGGTGGTACTGAATGTCAAAAATGTCACTACTAATCGTCGTAGTCTGATTTTAATCCTGAGCGAAGTCGAAGGAAAAATTTTTCAAATTAGCTATCTAACAAGCATATGAGCAAGAAAAAATATTGGCAAAGTTTCGGAGAGCTGAACAATACCAAGGCATACATCAATGATGCGGAAAATGAGTTCAAAGAAGAACTCCCGTTTGAGATGGATGATAACGGAGCCAAAACGCCACGCCGTGATTTCTTAAAATATCTAGGTTTCAGCACGGCTGCCGCTACCTTGGCTGCCAGCTGTGAAATCCCTGTAAAAAAGGCGATTCCTTTTCTTAATAAGCCTGCTGATATTGTTCCCGGTGTTGCTAATTATTATGCTACCACCTTTATACAAGATGGTGATGTAGTACCTGTTTTAGCGAAAGTTAGAGATGGTCGTCCAATCAAATTGGAAGGAAACGAAATGGGTTTTACCAAAGGTGGTACATCACAACGTGTACAGGCTTCTGTACTTAGCTTGTACGATACTGCCCGTGTTCGTTATCCAATGGAAAAAGCCGGCGACGGATTTAAAGAAGCTCCAACGTACGAAGCAGTTGATAAGAAAATTGCCGCTGCTTTAGCAACTGTTGGAAGTAAACAAATTGTTTTATTAAGTTCTACATTGAATTCTCCTTCTGTTGCTGCAGTAATTGAAGAATTCAAAGCAAAATATCCAACGTTCAAGCATGTTACATACGATGCTGTTTCTTACAGCGGTATGATACAGGCGAACGAAGCATCATTTGGTCAACGTGCACTGCCTTCTTATCATTTCGACCAGGCAAAAGTGATCGTAAGCTTTGGTGCCGATTTCCTCGGTACATGGTTGAGCCCGGTTGAATTTGCAAAGCAATATGCAACAGGTCGTAAGATCGATGAGAAGAACCCAACCATGAGTCGTCACTTCCAGTTTGAAGCGATGTACAGCATGACGGGTGCAAGTGCCGATGAACGTTTCACACACCGCCCAAGTGAATTGGGAGCTGTGTTACTGAATTTATATGCAAAAGTTGGCGGTGCAGTTACAGCTCCTGCTATTACTGATAAGCGCTTGGCTGCAGGTATTGATGCTGCTGCAAAAGAATTATTAGCTGCAGGTGGTAATGCCTTAGTGGTAAGCCGCAGCAATAATGTAAATGCACAAATACTTGTAAATGCCATCAACGCTCAGATTGGTGCATTAGGTAAAACCATCAACTTTGGTACAACAGTTAACTACCGTAAAGGCGTTGATGCTGATATGGAACAACTGATTGCTGATATGAATGCCGGCAACGTTGGTGCTGTATTGGTACTTGGTGCAAACCCTGTATACACTTACAACGACACTAAGAAATTTGTAGCTGCATGGAAGAAAGTGGTACTCACTGTTTCATTCAACGAACGTGAAGATGAAACAACTGCTGAATGTAAATATGTTCTTCCTGATCATCATTATTTAGAAAGCTGGGGCGATGCTGAAGCAAAAGCAGGTTACCTCTCTTTCATTCAACCAACTATTCATCCGTTATTTAAAACAAGAGCTTTCGCATCTTCATTATTGAAATGGAGCGGCAGCACTGTTGCGGATTACGAAACATATTTCAAGAATTACTGGATCACAAAACTTGGCGGACAAACTGCTTTTGATAAAGCATTGCAGGATGGCATAATTGAACCAGCTGCTCCGGTTGTTGCAGGCGCATCATTCAATGCAGGTGCATTAACTGATGCTGTTGCCAAACTTACTGCTGCTAAAAAAACAGGTAAGTACGAATTAGTGATCTATCAAAAAGTAAGTATTGGTGATGGCAAAATGGCCAACAACCCTTGGTTGCAGGAAATGCCTGATCCGCTTACACGTGCATGCTGGGATAACTACGCAATTATTTCTCCTGCATTGCAGAAGGAATTGTTCCCCGACATGAATCTTGATACGTACGAAGTAGAACCTCCTAAACCGGTATTAAAAATTACAGTGCCTGGCAGAGAAGCAATTGAACTTCCGTTGCTGATTGTTCCGGGAACACAGCCAAACACCATTGCTATTGCAACGGGTTATGGCCGCAGTGAAAAAGTAGGGCGTGCTGCAAAAGGTGTTGGTAAAAACATTTATCCGTTTGTAAACTTCAACGGACAAACATATAGTCATGCTGCTTTCGATGTAACAATCGAAAAGACTGGTAAGATGTATGATATTGCTCAAATGCAAACCCACAGCGAATACGGCAACCGTATTGAAGTGGTGAAAGAAACAAGCCTGGCTGTTTTCAAAAAAGAACCAAAGCATTTCATCAACGAACGTATGGCCGAATTGAAAGATTACGGTGGTACGGAAGGTTTGGAAGCGGAAGGAACTTTGTATCCTGTGTTTGATAAACCAGGTATTAAATGGGGAATGAGTTTAGACCTTAATCTCTGTAATGGTTGCGGTGCTTGTGTGGTTGCTTGTAGCGCAGAAAACAACGTTTCTGTTGTGGGTAAAACGCAGGTGGCGAAATATCATGACATGCATTGGTTACGTATCGACCGTTATTTCAGCGGCGATATGGAAAACCCTGATGTTGTGTTCCAGCCGATGCTTTGCCAACATTGTGATAACGCTCCTTGTGAAAACGTTTGTCCGGTGGCAGCAACAAACCACAGCAGTGAAGGTTTGAACCAGATGACGTATAACCGTTGTATCGGTACAAGATATTGTGCTAACAACTGTCCTTATAAAGTTCGTCGCTTTAACTGGCACGACTGGAATGGTGCTGATAGCTTTAAAGACAATCAGCAGCCATTGATCGACTACGGTCGCATTAACGAAGTAACATTGGATATGAATGATGATTTAACACGTATGGTGTTGAATCCTGATGTTACTGTTCGTAGCCGTGGTGTAATTGAAAAATGTTCTTTCTGCGTACAACGTTTACAGGAAGCTAAACTCACAGCGAAGAAAGACAGCCGTCCAATGGTTGACACAGATATTAAAACTGCATGTCAGCAGGCTTGTCCTACAAACGCTATCGTGTTTGGTAATGTGAATGATAAAGAAAGTGCTATCCGCAAAATGCGTACAACTGAAGGTGGCAACCGTACTTACTATGTGTTGGAACAATTGCACGTATTGCCGAACGTAAGTTACATGGCAAAACTGCGTAACACAGAACGTACAGTTGGCAACCACGAAGAAGAAGGCGGACACGGTGAAGTGCATTCTGAAGCAAAAGAAGCAACAGCACCGGCAGCACATTAAGTAATGTGTTGACTAGTTGAACAGAATTGAAAAAGTTGAAGAGTGCGACGCAACAGAAGATGAACAAACATTCTGGAGCTAAGTACAAAACATAAAAACCAAAGCCAACAGCGAGAGCTGAAAGCTAAAAGCGAAAACAAGTATGTCATTATTAAGGTACGAATCACAGGTTAGGGAACCATTGGTTGATGGTCACAAAACCTACCACGATGTTACAGAGGATATTTGTAAGCCGGTGGAAGCTGCTCCCACACGTTTGTGGTGGATCGGTTTTATTATTTCGGTTGCCCTCCTGTTATTTGGTGTAGTGAGCCTTTACAAAGAAGTGGTGTATGGTACAGGTATGTGGAACCTCAATAAAACCATTGGATGGGGTTGGGATATCACCAACTTCGTATGGTGGGTAGGTATTGGTCACGCCGGTACGTTGATCTCTGCCATCTTGTTGCTCTTCCGCCAGGGATGGAGAACAGGTGTAAACCGTGCGGCAGAAGCCATGACCATCTTTGCGGTTATTTGTGCGGGCCAGTTCCCGATATGGCACATGGGTCGTGTATGGATGGCCTTCTTCGTGATGCCTTATCCAAATACACGTGGTCCTCTTTGGGTGAACTTCAACTCACCATTGTTATGGGACGTATTTGCGATCTCAACTTACTTTACTGTATCTCTTTTATTCTGGTATAGTGGTTTGATTCCTGATTTGGCTACACTCCGTGACCGTGCTAAAAAGAAATGGGCAAAAGCATTTTATGGTGTTGCTTCTTTCGGATGGACAGGTTCAACCAAACACTGGCAACGTCATGAAAGTTTATCATTGGTGTTGGCCGGTTTAAGTACTCCGCTTGTATTATCAGTACACACGATCGTATCTTTTGACTTTGCCACTTCAGTAATTCCTGGTTGGCATACAACTATCTTCCCACCTTATTTCGTTGCTGGTGCCATCTTCTCAGGTTTCGCCATGGTGCAAACATTGATGTTGGTTACACGTAAGATCATGAACCTGGAAGATTATATTACTATCAGCCACATTGAAAATATGAACAAGGTTATTGTATTAACCGGTTCTATTGTGGGTTGTGCTTACTTAACTGAATTGTTCATGGCATGGTATAGTGCTGTGAAGTACGAACAGGACATTTTCTTTAAATACCGGATTGCTGGGCCTTACGGATGGAGCTACTGGTTGATGATGACCTGTAACGTAATTACTCCGCAGTTGTTCTGGGTTAAGAAACTTCGCCGCAACATCGCCTTTACTTTCTTGATGAGTATCGTGGTGAACATCGGTATGTGGTTCGAACGTTTTGTGATCATCGTATCATCATTGTATCGTGACTATCTTCCTTCTTCATGGTCTGTGTACTATCGTCCAACAATCTGGGAAGTTGGTTTCTATCTCGGATCATTTGGTTTATTCTTTACCTGCTACTTCCTTTTCTCGAAATACTTCCCTGTAATTGCTATTGCAGAGATCAAGCATATCCTGAAGAAGAACGGCGAAAGCTATAAAGAACAAATGGATGGTATTGAAGCGCAAAACGTTGAAGAATTTGCTCACGAGCAAGCGCATGCACATTAATTGAATAAAAAGGAAAGCTAAAAGCTAAAAATATGTCTGTAAAAAAATTCGTAGTTGGCTGTTTCGATGATGAAAAAACGCTGTTTCCTGCGGTGAAAAATACCCGCAAAGCAGGTTACAAGATTCATGATGTGTATACGCCTTTCCCGATTCATGGTTTAGATCATGCAATGGGTTTGCGTGACACCAGCTTACACACTGCCGGTTTTATTTATGCTATGACGGGTACTACAACTGCCTTAACATTTATGAGCTGGGTGTTTACCAAAGACTGGCCAATGAATATTGGTGGTAAGCCACACTTGCCTTTACCTGCCTTTATTCCTATTGTGTTTGAATTAACGGTATTATGTTCTGCAGTAGGTATGGTGTTGACTTTCTGCTACCTCTGCCAACTGGCACCGTTTGTGCGCAAAGATCATTTTCACCTGCGTGCAACAGATGACCTGTTTGTAATGCCAATCGAGATCACTGAAAAAACAAATATTGAAGAAGTAAAAGCATTTTTCCAAAATGCAGGTGCAGTAGAAATATTTGAGAAAGAAGCAGAAACAGGCTGGTGGCTTGGTCGTTACGACAAAACAAGAAAAGCATTTGAAAAAGAAGAAATCGTTACAGCATAAACATATTGAAATGCGTTCAACACAGATTGTTACAATTGGATTGGTTACAGTAGTATTGGCAGCAGCAGCCTGCAATAACGGTCCACGCCGTGATCCAGGCAAAATCTACATGCCGGATATGGCTTACAGCCGTGCAGTAGAAACATACTCTGACCATAGCAACTTAAAAGATGCCAATATTTACTACGATGCAACACCGGTTGCCGGTACAGTAAAGCGTGGCGATGTTGCTTATTTTCCATTAGCAGCTGATAAAGCTGGCGACACAGCAAATTACGTTTCATCAAAGCAGGTATTGAATCCATTGCCAAAGCTGAGCGATAAAGAAATTATTGAAGCAGCAAGATTATATAAGGTCAACTGTGGTATTTGTCACGGCGAGAAATTAGATGGTAACGGTCCTTTATACAAAGGTGGTGATGGTCCATACCCTGCAAAACCCGCTACATTGGTTGGTGATGCAAAGTATGAGAACATGCCCGAAGGCCAGATGATGTATTCTGTAACCTATGGTAAAAACCTGATGGGTAGTTATGCATCGCAGCTTAGCACAAAGCAACGCTGGATGATCATTCGATACATTAAACAAATGCAACCAGGTGGAGCAATCATTTCTGCTCCGGCTGCAGATACAACTGCGGCTCCTGTTGCTGATACAACTAAAGCATCGAAATAAACATTACCAAACTAACATTCAACTATAAACGAAGTTCAATGGCACTGAAAGAACAATTTGTAATACCGGCTGGTTTAAAAAAATGGAGTTATGCATTGATGGGTGTGGGTATTCTTACACTTATCCTGGGCGTTATATTTCTGCATCCATTTTCCGCCGGTCATGGTGAGGGAGCTGAGGCATATGGTGCAACCAAATTCTGGATGGCATTAATGCAAAACAGTATCTACTGGTTATTAGTAGTGGCATCGAGCTTCTTCTTTGTTGCGGCTACTACGCTGGCACAGGCTGGTTTCCCATTAACCTTTCGTCGGGTACCTGAAGCAATCTCAGGTGGAATGAATGTGCTGGGCCCAATTACACTTGTTATTTTATTAGCTTATGTCTGGATTTCTGATGATCATAACATTTATCATTGGAAAGATGTTGAACACGTAAAGCACGATGAAAAACTATTACATAAAAGCGGGTTCTTAAATCCTGTTTTCTATACGGTATTATCATTAGCAGCTGTTGGTTTGTGGATTTGGTTCCGTAACTGGTTCCGTAAAAATTCATTGGCTGAAGATCTTGCTGGCCAGGGCGATCGTTCTTTTTACTGGAAATCATTAAAGATCTCTGCTGCATTTCTTGTTACTTACGGTTTAACAGTGTTGAGCACTTTACCGTGGATGTGGTTGATGAGCATTGATGCTCATTGGTATAGCACCATGTACAGCTGGTACACCTTTGCCAGCTCATGGGTTGCAGGTTTATCACTCATCATGTTGTTCGTGGTCTACCTGAAAAATCATGGTTACCTCGAATTTGTAAACGAAGAACATATTCATGACATTGGTAAGTTCATGTTTGCCTTCTCTATCTTCTGGACATACCTGTGGTTTTCACAGTTCATGTTGATCTGGTATAGTAACCAGCCGGAAGAAACTGAATACTTTATTAATCGTTTAGGTTTTGGTGGTAAAGGCGATGGTCCATACAGGGCAATGTTCCTGCTCAATTTGATCATCAACTTCCTTGCTCCATTGCTTATCCTGATGCGTCGTGGTTCAAAACGTAACTATACAGTAGTAACATTGATGTCGGTGATTATCATCTTCGGTCACTGGTTAGATTTCTATCAAATGGTTACACCTGGTCCGTTGAAAGAATTGGGTAAAGATTCAAACCCTATCAGCCATTTCATTTACAGCTTAGGTATTGGCGCCGGTTTCCTTGGTTTAGTGATTTACCTTGCAGCACAACACTTAACAAAAGCACCGCTGTTACCAAAGAATCACCCGTTGGTGAAAGAAAGTATTATTCACCACACTTGATAATTGAGTAGAGAAAAAACAATTGACCAACTATAAATAATTTGCGCAAGCTATGACTACTACAACATATCTGATTATTGCAGCTGCCTTGCTGGTGTTCATTGTTATCTTCCAGATAGCAAAGGCAAGCGAGTATGTGAGTGTATTAAAAGGTGAAGAAACATCACGCAAACAAAACAACCGTATCAACGGCTTTATGCTGCTTGGCTTTATGATTGTAGGTTTCATTGGTGTATACTTCTGCAATAAGCTGTTGTATAAAACAACATTGTTTCCACAAGGTTCTGCTTCTGTTGAAGGTGAAAAGATCGATGAAATGTTCATGATTACAACTGCAGTTACCGGCTTGGTATTCATCATTACACAATTCCTGTTGTTTTACTTTGCCTGGAAATACCAGGAGAAAGAAGGCCGCAAAGCATTCTTCTTCCCGCATAATAACAAGTTGGAGTTGATCTGGACAGTTGTACCTGCGATCTTCTTAACCGTGTTAGTTGTGTTTGGTTTGCGTTTCTGGTTCCGTATTACATCTGATGCTCCTAAGGGTGCATTGGAAGTGGAAATAGTAGGAAAGCAATTCGGCTGGATGATGCGTTATCCGGGAAAAGACAAAACATTCGGTAAAACATATTTCAGAGTTATCAGCGATGCAAACAGCAATCCTTTTGGACAGGTTTGGGAAGATAACGCTGATCTGAAATTAACGGCCGATAAAACCAACTTTGATGATGTTGTAACTACACAAACCATGTACATCGTTAAGGGCCGCCCCGTGAAATTGATCATTGGCAGCCGTGACGTAATTCATGATGTTGGTTTAAACCATTTCCGTTTAAAGATGGATGCTGTACCGGGTATACCAACCACGCTTTGGTTTACACCTAAGTATACAACTAAAGAAATGAGAGAGCGCACTGGCAATCAAAATTTTGCTTTTGAAATTTCATGTGATCAGATGTGTGGTAATGGTCACTATTCAATGAAAGGTATTATTGAAGTAGTAACGCAGGAAGAATTTGATATCTGGATGGCAAAGCAAAAGCCGAACTATTACACTGCTTTTCCCGACAGGGATCCATCAGCTGTAAAACCTGCTGCTGATACAACAGCAGCTACACCCGCCGCAGTAAAAACAACTGTGGCAATGAGTAAATAATTGTATCGTCAAACGAACTGAATAAATTAGAGAATATGAGCAACGAGACATCACATGTGCATTCTTCTACCGTAAGCGTTCCGCATGAAACGCATCACGAAGTGCATCATGATCATCACCATGAAACATTCCTTACAAAGTATGTGTTCAGCCAGGATCATAAAACTATTGCAAAACAGTTTTTGATCACCGGTATGTTCTGGGCTTTGCTGGGTGGTTTGTTCTCAGTTATTTTCCGTTTACAACTTGGTTATCCTGATGCAAAGTTCCCCTGGATGGAAACACTCCTTGGCGAATGGGCTAAAGGTGGCCAGCTGCAGGCTGAAGCTTACTATGCATTAGTAACTATGCACGGAACCGTACTTGTGTTCTTTGTGTTGACGGCAGGTTTGAGTGGTACGTTCTCTAACTTCCTTATCCCTTTACAGATTGGCGCAAGAGACATGGCTTCACCTTTCTTAAATATGCTTTCGTACTGGTTTTTCTTTACAGCCAGTATTGTAATGCTGTCTTCTTTATTTGTTCAAACTGGACCTTTCAGTGGTGGTTGGACAGCCTATCCTCCATTGAGCGCCTTGGGTGAGGCATCACCTGGTTCGAAAGTAGGTATGGACCTGTGGCTTGTAGCAATGGCCTTGTTCGTGGTGTCATCTTTATTGGGCGGTTTGAACTATATCGCTACAATTTTAAACATGCGCACAAAAGGAATGAGCATGACCAGGATGCCGTTAACTATGTGGGCATTCTTCTTTACAGCAGTTTTGGGTGTATTATCATTCCCTGTATTATTTTCTGGTTTCATCTTATTGATCTTTGATCGTCACTTTGGAACGAGCTTCTATTTAAGTGACATCTATATAAACGGCCAGGCTTTACCAAACGAAGGTGGTAGTGCAATTCTCTATCAACACTTGTTCTGGTTCCTGGGTCACCCAGAAGTATACATTATCCTATTACCGGCCATGGGTATGGCGTCGGAAATCTTGTCGGTCAACAGTCGTAAACCAATCTTTGGCTACATGGCCATGATCGGATCTCTGTTCGCTATCACAATTCTTGCGTTCCTTGTATGGGCACACCACATGTTTGTTACGGGTCTTAATCCGTTCCTCGGTGCGTTCTTCGTGTTGTTAACATTGTTGATTGCGGTACCAAGTGCCATCAAAGTATTTAACTGGTTAACGACTATCTGGAGGGGTAATATCCGCTTTACGCCAGCTATGCTTTTTGCATTAGGCTTTGTAAGCTTGTTCATCTCTGGTGGTTTAACAGGTATCTTCCTTGGTAACTCATCATTAGATATTCATCTTCATGATACCTACTTCGTAATTGCGCACTTCCATATTGTAATGGGTGTGGCAAGTATGTTTGGTATGTTTGCAGGCATTTATCATTGGTATCCGAAAATGTATGGCCGTTATCTCAATAACACACTTGGCTATATTCACTTCTGGGCTACAATGATTGGTGCTTACCTCATCTTCTGGCCAATGCATTATCAAGGTTTGGCAGGTGTACCACGCCGTTATTACAAGTTTGATATCTGGGAATCATTTAAACACTACGATGGATTGAACAAGTTCATCAGTATCGTAGCTATCATTGTATTCCTTGTTCAAATACTCTTCATCTTTAACTTCTTCTACAGCATCTGGAAGGGAAGAAAAGTAACAACACAAAATCCATGGGGTGCCAATACACTTGAGTGGACTACACCAATTAATCCTGGTCATGGTAACTGGGTTGGTGAAATTCCTGAAGTACACCGTTGGGCTTATGATTACGGTAAAGATGGAAAAGAATTCATTCCGCAAACCACACCGGTTAGCGCTGATGAAAGCAAGCATTAATTGACAGACACGTTGTGTCATTATGATAAAATATCTTGAGCAGTAAACAGGAAGATAAGAAACAGCAGAAGTCGGGAGTGAGAGGCAAGGTTGAAGATTATAAGCAGCTCATTAAGTTTACGCTCAGTTTTACAGTGGTGTTCAGCAGTGTAATTGCATACATGCTTGCACCAAATGTAATAGAATATGATTTTATAAGTATTCTGTTGTTATTGTTGGGAGGCATGCTTGTTACAGGTAGTGCCAATGCAATAAACCAGATAACGGAAAAAGAAACAGATGCAGTAATGAAGCGAACAGGCAACAGGCCTGTTGCGAGTGGAAGAATGAGTGTGCAGGAGGCAACGGCGTTTGCTTTTATTGCCGCAATAATTGGTTCTTTGATTTTGTGGTTGTATTTCAGTTGGTATGCTGCATTGCTGGCATTGCTGAGTTTATTTATCTACGGATTTGTTTACACACCGTTGAAGAAAGTAAATTCCATTGCTGTTCTTGTTGGTGCAATACCCGGTGCTTTGCCCTGTCTTATTGGATGGGCCGCAGCTTATGATGATGAAGGCTTTTCATGGACTGGCGGATGGATCTTATTTGCCATCCAGTTCCTTTGGCAGTTTCCACATTTCTGGGCTATAGCATGGGTGGCACATGCAGATTACAGTAAAGCAGGATTTAAATTGTTGCCTTCACAACAAGGACCAACGAAATTTACAGCCATTCAAACAGTAATCTATTCTTTGTTGATGATTCCTGTGGGGTTGTTACCGTTCTTTTTTGATATGAGCGGTATAGTGAGCATGTGGATACTCGTTGCAGCTAACCTGTTTATGGTTATACAATGTGTACGGTTGTATTTCAACATGGATATAAAGAGTGCAAGAAGAGTCATGTTCAGCAGTTACATTTATTTGCCAATTGTATTGCTTGCATTACTGGCCGATAAAATTGCACAGTAGTATTGAAAGATTTCTGTTAAGTGAGCAATAATAAAAGTGTTTGAAAGATGGAGAAGGTTATGAGCAGCGAACAAAAAATGCATCCGCATAAATTTACTTTGTGGATTGCCATTGGAAGTATTACAATGATGTTTGCCGGTTTTACCAGTGCATACATTGTGAAGAGTAACCAGGCAGGTTGGGATCCCGTGCAAATGCCTAAGATCTTTTATTTATCAACTGCAGTAATCATTGCCAGCAGTGTTAGTATTTACCTGGCGCAAAAAGCAATGGCAGCAAGGGAAATGGCACGATATCGTTTGCTGATTTCAGTAACAGCAGTTTTAGGTTTAGCATTTGTAGCAACCCAATTCATTGGTTTTTCCGAATTGTGGGCGAGCAAAATAACGTTTAAGGATAGTGTAGCAGGATCGTTCTTTTATATTATTACCGGGGTACATGCATTGCACGTAGTTGGCGGTATTGTTGCATTAGTGGTTTTATTTTTACGTGCATACAATACCAAAACCAAATTTTACAGCAATGCTCCTGTAGAAACAGCCGGCTTGTATTGGCATTTTGTTGACCTCTTATGGATTTACCTCTTTGTATTTTTCATATTGGTATCATAAGAGAAAATTTGAGAACAATTAAAAACAGATAAATGGCACAAACAGTAGCAGCAAACACAAAATGGTGGAGTGGCGGTAAAAGCCCCTTCAATGTGGAGTATGGCAAGTTGATGATGTGGTATTTCTTAATGAGTGATGCGTTTACTTTCGGGGCATTCCTGATTGCGTACGGTACTGTACGTGTATCAAGCATATCATGGCCCGATCCTAACCACGTATTTAATTCACTTCCGTTTGCCGGACATGCAAATCTTCCGTTGGTGTTTGTGAGCTTAATGACATTTATCCTCATTGTAAGTTCTGTTACAATGGTGCTTGCTGTACACGAAGGCCATCATGGGAATAAGAAAGGCGTAGTAAAATGGATGGTCTGGACAATCATTGGTGGTCTTGCATTCTTAAGCTGCCAGGCATGGGAATGGAATCACTTATATCATCAAGGTGCATGGTGGGGTCGTAATCCGTTTCCTAATGCAGATGGTACTGTTGCTTCAAGCAATTTCGCCAACTTCTTCTTTACTATTACAGGTTTCCACGGCTTTCACGTTTTATCGGGAGTAGTGATAAATATTATTGTAACACTCATGGCATGGCGTGGCGTGTTTGAAAGAAGAGGTCATTATCTCATGATCGAGAAGATCGGGTTGTACTGGCACTTTGTAGATTTGGTATGGGTATTCGTATTCTTATTCTTCTACCTCGTTTAACAATCGTTCAATAAAAACATTCTGAAATAATTTATATATGGAACATCAAACATTTGGCGGCGAAGTAACAATACCACATCATGCACCCGGTGATGATTCGAAAAAGAGGATCTGGAAAACAACCTGGATTCTTTCAGGGATCACTATTGTGGAGTTGATTCTTGGTTACGTTATTTACAGCATGCACAAAGGAACAGATCCGAACCATAGCTTGATTTTTGGTATCAAAGGATTTATTATTATTCTTTCCTTAGCCAAAGCATTTTATATCGTTTCTATTTTCATGCACCTTGGCGATGAGATCCGTAATTTGATCATGACCATTGCTGTACCGTTAGCATTGTTCATATGGTTCATTATTGCGTTTTTATGGGATGGTGTTTCATGGAAAAATCTCAGAAATGAGTATCGGCCAAAAGATGCCATCAAATATGAGCAAAAAGCAGAACCGGCACATGGTGGTACTCATGAGGGTGGGTTGAAATAATTATCTTATCTGATTCAATATTCGTCCCGGTTTTCCTTCATGGAGTATCGGGACGATTTTTTTAGCAGCGAATGAAAAGTGTATGAGCAAAAAAGGGATTTTAGGTTTATTGCTGGCGGTAGGTATTCCTGTTACGGCTTACCTAATTGTAAAGTATAGCAGCGAAGGGATTGTGGATATGCCACGTCACTATTTTTTCGATTCTGTAACAGAAAAAACAGTGAAAGGAAAGCTAGAGAAAGATACCATATGGCATAAGGTAGAAAACTTCAGCTTTACAAATCAGCTGGGCAAAACAGTAAGTGTTGATTCGCTAAAAGGAAAAGTATTAGTGGTGGATTATTTTTTTACCCGCTGTCCCAATCCATGCCCCACGCTTACTCGTAATATGAAAAAGATGCAGGATGCATTTTTGAAAACAGATTCGCTGGTGCATTTTATTTCTTTAACTGTTGATCCGGCAAGAGATAGTGTTGAAGCATTGAAACGATATGCTGATAAATATAAAGTACGTCATAACAACTGGTGGTTTTTAACGGGCGATAAACAAACCATTTACAAACTTGCTTATGATGAATTTAAAGCAGCAACCATTGATGGTGGAGAAGTTGACACGGCTTTTCTTCATACCAATAAATTTTACCTGCTTGATAAAGATCGTGTGATAAGAGGCTGGTACGATGGAACTGATTCGGTAGCCATGGCCAAAATGGCAAGAGATATCGGGTTATTGTTTTTAGAAAAAGACAAGAAGAAAAAGCGAAACCTATTTCGTAAATAAACCTTACAAGACAAAACAACTATGTCCTACAGCCGAGAACACAGAAGAGGAAAATTACCCCCTGCAATTGAAAAGAATGATAAGCTGGCGTATATCCTGATTTTTACAGTAAGTATAATTGTTTTTGTTGCTGTTGCTTTTCTCAGTCGTGTAGAGCTGAAAGTAAACCTGGGATTTGACAAACATATTTTTGCACGACTGAATGCTTTGATCAACACTTTTGTTGCTTTGTTGTTATTGGGTGCATTGTTCGCCGTGAAAGATAAACGCTACCGCACGCACAAGAAATTAATGCTTTGGGCAATTGGTTTTTCTGTAATGTTTCTCGTGTCTTACATCTGCCATCATTTATTTACGGGTGAAACAAGTTATGGTGGTTCAGGTCTTATTAAAATTGTCTACTACCTTATTCTCATTACACATATTATTCTTGCAGGGTTAATTCTTCCATTTATATTATTTACGGCTTACAGAGGATTAACGGCAGAGTTTCACAAGCACAAAAAACTTGCACGTATTACCTGGCCGTTGTGGTTGTATGTTGCTATTAGCGGAGTGCTTGTGTTTTTAATGATAAGTCCTTATTACGGGTAAAGGTTTTTTTTCGCCATCTTCTACTTCATATTTTATTTATCTGCGAAACTCGTAATTATCAGCGTGTATATAGGTTAGTTAACTGTGATAACAGCAGTTTGAAAAAGTATTTGCTGCAAAGCTGTTCTACGCTTTTTGAATATGAAGAGTACGTTTTTTCGTGTTGGCGACACCGTAAGTAGAAACACACAATTTTTAAGGAAAAATACTGTATCCGTTTAAAAATAGTATTGAATGTGTTATGTTTATGCGTTATTTCTCCGTATTAACCTGAACTAACAGCTAAAAAATGAAGCCCAAAAATCCAATTTCCTTTGCAGGAACATTACTGTTTCTGTTAATTTCTTTCTTTTCCAATGCCCAATCGTTAGGAATATTTGCATCTGCAACCAGCATCAATCGTAATGAAATTGATCATCACGTAATTGCTTTTACCCGAAGCGTTGCTGGTAATGAAAACTCAATGCTGTTTGCATTTAGTAATGCCTTTTTTGCTCCAAGTCTTTCGAGTTCAAATCCGACCACTTGTAATGGCACTGATGGTTCGGTAACGATCAATGGATTAACTGCAGGTACAAGTTATGATGTTAATTATACTGATGATGGAAATGCAGTTGGTCCTGTTACAATTGTTGCTAACGGAGCTGGACAGGTGACCATCACCGGGTTGAATGCCGGTGTATATGCAGGGTTTACAATCACAGAAAATGGAAATACAACTAATCTATTTTCCGGGGTCATCTTATCAAACCCAATTATTGTTCCTTCATTTACAGCTATACCTGCTTTTTGCGCTGGAACAACAGCACCGGTATTACCAACAACATCAAACAATGGTCTTACGGGTACATGGAACCCTGCAACAGTAAGTAATACAGCAAGCGGCTCATATACTTTTACACCATCAGCCGGACAATGTGCATTGCCAACAACAATTAATATTACAGTTACGCCACGTACAACGCCCACGTTTAGTTTTGCAACAAGTATTTGTAATGGAGCAGTTGCACCAACATTACCTGCAACTTCTAATAACGGCGTAAGTGGTACCTGGAGTCCATCAACAATAAGTAATACAACAAGCGGCTCTTATACATTTACACCCAATTCAGGAGTTTGTGCAAACCCTGTAACTATTAATGTAACGGTAAACCCAATACTTACCCCAACATTTAGTTTTGCAACAAGTATTTGTAACGGAGCAACTGCACCCACATTACCTGCAACTTCAGGTAATGGAGTTACAGGTACATGGAGTCCAACTACAGTTAGCAACACAGCAAGCGGTAGTTACACCTTTACACCAACAGCCGGCCAATGTGCTGTGCCAGTTACAATTAATGTAACCGTAAATCCAATTCTAACGCCCACGTTTAGTTTTGCAACAAGTATTTGTAATGGAGCAACTGCACCTGCGTTGCCTACATCATCAGACAATGGTATCACAGGAACATGGAGTCCATCAACAGTGAGCAATACTGCAAGTGGAAGCTATACATTCACGCCAACAGCCGGACAGTGCGCCACACCTGCTACTATTAATGTAACGGTAAATCCAATTTTAACGCCCACGTTTAGTTTTGCAACAAGTATTTGTAATGGAGCAACTGCACCTGCATTACCTGCAACTTCGGGTAACGGCGTAAGTGGAACATGGAGCCCATCAACTGTGAGTAACACAGCAAGTGGTAGTTATACATTCACACCAACAGCAGGTGAATGTGCTGTGCCCGTTACTATTAATGTAACAGTTAATCCGATTCTAACGCCCACGTTTAGTTTTGCAACAAGTATTTGCAATGGTGCAACTGCACCAACATTACCTGCAACTTCGGGTAACGGAGTTACTGGTACATGGAGTCCGTCAATAGTTAGCAACACAGCAAGCGGTAGTTATACATTTACACCAACAGCCGGGCAGTGTGCGGTACCAGCTACCATCAACGTAACAGTAAATCCAATTCTAACGCCCGCCTTTAGTTTTGCAACAAGCATTTGCAATGGAGCAACAGCACCAACATTACCAGCAACATCAGACAATGGTATTACAGGCGCATGGAGTCCATCAACAGTGAGCAATACCGCAAGTGGAAGCTATACTTTCACGCCAACAGCCGGACAGTGTGCAACACCTGTCACTATTAATGTAACGGTAAATCCGATTTTAACGCCCACGTTTAGTTTTGCAACAAGTATTTGTAATGGAGCAACTGCACCTACATTACCTGCGACTTCTAATAACGGTGTAAGTGGAACATGGAGTCCATCAACAGTGAGTAATACTGCAAGTGGAAGTTATACATTCACACCCACAGCCGGACAGTGTGCAACCGCAGTTACCATCAGCGTAACAGTGAATCCAAACATCACTCCCACGTTTAGTTTTGCAACAAGTATTTGTAATGGAGCAACAGCACCAACATTACCCGCAACTTCAAACAACAGTATCACGGGAACATGGAGTCCATCAACGGTTAGTAATACTGCAAGTGGAAGTTATACATTCACCCCAACTGCCGGGCAGTGTGCTGTACCAGTTACCATCAATGTAACGGTGAATCCGATTCTGACACCAGCCTTTGGTTTTGCAACAACAATTTGTAGTGGTGCCACGGCACCAACGTTGCCAACCACATCAACCAATAGCATTACTGGCACCTGGAGTCCATCAACAGTAAGTAATACTGCAAGTGGAACCTATACATTTACACCAACAGCGGGACAGTGTGCAACACCTGTTACCGTTAATGTAACGGTAACAACGAATATTACTCCGGCCTTTAGTTTTGCAACAAGTATTTGTAGTGGAGCAACTGCACCAGCATTGCCAACAACATCAACCAATGGTATTACTGGTACCTGGAGTCCGTCAACTGTGAGTAATACTGCAAGTGGAAGTTATACATTCACGCCAGCAGCGGGTCAATGCGCATTACCGGTTACAATCAATGTTACAGTGAATTCAAACATTACACCCACCTTTGGTTTTGCTACCAGTATTTGTAATGGAGCAACAGCGCCAACCTTACCAACAACATCAACTAATAATATTACAGGTACATGGAGCCCGTCAACTGTGAGCAATACAAGCAGTGGTGCTTATACATTTACACCAACAGCTGGTCAGTGTGCACTGCCTGTTACGATCAACGTAACTGTCAATCCAATACTTACAACCACATTCAGCTTTGGTGGTTCATTAAGTATTTGTAATGGCGCAACTCCTCCTGCATTGCCAACAACATCAGGCAACGGCATCGTTGGTACATGGAGCCCTGCAACCATCAGCAATACAACAAGTGGTACCTATACCTTTACCCCAAATGCCGGGCAGTGCGGAACAAGTGCAACATTGAATGTTACTGTTGTTGCGAATACAGTTCCAACATTTAGTTTCGGTACAACATTAACTATTTGCTCTGGCGGAGCCGTTCCTGCTCTACCGACTACTTCAGATAATAGTATCAATGGTACATGGAGCCCTGCAACTGTAAGTAATACGGCAAGTGGTACCTACACGTTTACTCCAACCGCTGGTGTGTGTGCAACAACACAAACATTTACTGTAACCGTTAACCCGATTCTTACACCCACATTCAGTTTTGGAACAACAGCTTCTATTTGTGTAGGCGCAACCGTTCCAACACTTCCGGCAACGTCAGCGAATAGTGTAACCGGTACCTGGAGCCCAGCCGCAGTAAGCAGCGCAACTACAGGAACAACCGTGTACACATTTACCCCAACAGCTGGTCAGTGTGCTGTTCCGCAAACCTATACGGTTGAAGTAAGTACAGTACCAACTGTAACGGTGCCAGCAAATAGTACAGTGAATGATGGTGCAGTGGTACCTGCTACCAACTTTACAATTACTCCTGCGGGTGCAAGTGTAACATGGACAAATTCAAACAATGCTATTGGTTTAGCGGCATCTGGTACAGGCAATGTGCCGCAGTTTACTGCAACAAATCCTGGTAACAGCGATATCACTTCAACGATAACAGTTACACCACGTAACAATGGTTGTGTTGGTACGCCAAGAACATATACCATTACAGTGAAAGCATTGGACAAAGGCGTATTTGTACCAAACGTGTTCTCACCTAATAATGATGGCAAGAATGATAAGCTGATCATCTATGGTAATTATATCAACAAGGTTGAAATGCGCATCTTTAACCAATGGGGCCAACAAGTTGCCTTCCTTAATAGTCAATCACAAGGTTGGGATGGAACACATAAAGGCAAGCAACAACCAGTTGGTGTTTATGTGTATGCATTGCGTGCAGTATTGACCGATGGACGCACTGTTGATCTTAAAGGTTCAATCACACTTGTTCGATAAAATACTATAACCTGATAACCACATTTAAAATCTTATATCTGTTCATAATGAAAAATAAATTCATCACACAACACGGTTTGTTTACAGCATGTCTCTTTATGCTTGGCATGCTTCAATCGGTTGCCCAGACAGATCCTCATTTTACGCAGAATTACACCTACCCGATGTATACCAACCCGGCAATGACAGGTGGAAGCGATGGCGATTACCGTGTATCGGCTGTTTACCGTAACCAATGGGGAAGTGTAACTAATCCTTACAGTACAACTGGTTTGTCGTTTGATACTCGTACAAACAAAAACATTGCAGTTGGAATAAACCTCATGAATCAAAAAGCAGGTGATGGTGGTTTTAACTACTTCAATGCTTATGGTTCGGTTGCATACACTGGTGTAAAGTTTGGTACCGATGATAATCATCGTTTAGTACTTGCAATACAAGCTGGTTTGATCAATCGGAAAGTCGATCAATCAAAATTCAAATGGGGTGATCAATGGAATCCCATCACTGGTTACAACGCATCAAATTCAACAAGTGAATCGTTTGCCAATACAAGCTCTACCACGTTTGATGCAGGAGCCGGTGTATTGTATTACGATGCAACACCTGATAAAAAAACAAATGCATTTGCAGGTCTTTCTGTATTTCACATCAATCGTCCAAAAGATCCGATCATTTCAGCACAAAGTGTAAGTCTTAATACTATTCCGCTTCGTTACGTATTGCACGGTGGTTTAAGTTTTAATTTATCGGAACGCACCAGCATAGTACCGCATGTGTTGTATATGCAACAGGGTACAGCCATGGAAGCAATGCTAGGCACTTATGTACAATTGAACATAAATGAAGAAACTGACTTTATGTTCGGTGGTTACTATCGTTTGAAAGATGCGGTGGCACCGTTTGTTGGTGTGGACTGGAGAAATTTTATTGTTGGGTTAAGTTATGATGTGAACGCATCAAAGCTTGGTTCAATGACAAGAAATGTAAACAGTTTTGAATTAAGTCTTTCTTACATTAAACGCAGCGGCACAAGAAGCATTTTTGACTGGATACGTTGCCCACGTTTATAATTGTAATGAAGTGAATGATAAACCCAAAGAATTTAAAATGAATCCCAATATCTCTCTTCAACAAAAAGCTTCTGCAATGAATAATGTATATAAAGCTGCAGGTAAAATTGTACTTTCTGCAATAGCCTGCACACTATTTGTGCAAACACAGGCACAAGACAAACGAATTGTCCAGGCGAATGCTTATTACGCCTCCGGTGACTATTATACAGCCGCACAGCTGTATGAACAATTTTTGAAACCTGATGTGAAAGAAAAATCCAAAGCCGATTTTCCACTGAATGCCAAGCGTAACAGTGAAGGAAGCGGAATGGGTAAAGGCGTTACAAAAAATGATATCATTTACAAACAGGCAGAAAGTTTTCGCCTGGCCAATTATTTTCCGCAGGCAGCTGAACGTTATAAAGCGGTTGCAGAAAATGATCCTTCAAAATATGCAGGTGCATTGTATTGGTATGCTGTGTGCCAACGTAGTCTTGGTAAGTATGATGACGCCGAAGAAAGCATCAATCGTTTTCTTAGTAACGTCACTGCAAACGATCCATTGAAAGCAGCAGCCGAAAATGAATTGCAGACGTTGAAATATATCAAAGGACAACTGGTTCGTCCTGATACAGTCATGTATACGTTACGTAAAACAACTTTGTCTGGCGGAAATGGTAAAGGTGTATTTGCTGCAGTTCCCTTAAGCGGCAATCAATTTTTGATTACAAGCACTGAAACTGATACAGCGGCAACTGCCGGAGTAAATCCTTATCATAGTCGTGTATTTGCAGCAACATTAGAAAATAATGAATTTAAAATTGGAGAGAGCGTTTCGTTGCCAACCAATGATGCAGTAATTAACCAGGGAGCAGCAAGTATAAGTGCCGATGGTAATCGTATTTATTTCACCCAATGGAAGCAAAGCAGCGGCAGGAAGGATGCTGCTATTTATCTCGTAACCAAACAAGGTGAAGGATGGAGTGAACCTGTGGCCTTGGCATCAGTAAATGCAGATGGCTACAGCAGCAAACAACCTTATGTTTCTACTGATGGAAAATATTTATTCTTTGCATCTGATCGCCCCGGCGGTGCAGGTGGTTTTGATATTTGGTATGCGCCTTTGCAGGTTGATGGTTTAACAGGTGAAGCTGTTAATACGGGCACTGTTATCAATACTGTAAAAGATGAGCAGGCTCCTTTTTATCATAGCTATAGCAGCACACTTGTATTTTCATCAAACGGAAAACAAGGAATGGGTGGCTTTGATCTTTACACGGCTAAAGGTTGGGAAGCTGCATGGAAATCGGTAGAGAATATGGGACACCCGGTTAACTCAATCAGGGATGATGTGTATTATCATACCAATGATAAATCATCAGTCATAAAAAATGCTGTGTTTAGTTCTGATCGTGGATCAGAATGTTGTTTAGAAACCTATACTGTAAGTAAAGCTCCAAAGAAAAAAATACTTACAGGTTTAGTGATTGATAAAAAAGATAACCAACCCGTGGGTAATGCAACGGTATTAATAATTGCAGGCGGTAAACAACAAAAAGTAACTACTGATGCAAATGGCCGTTATACAATTGAAGTGGATACAGATGTAACAGGCAATGTAACGGTAACAAAACATCGTTACAGCGAAAAACAAACCGACATTTCTATTGTAAATACCGATGAAACCAACTGGAGCACAGATAAGTTTACGAATAAAGACATTGTACTCGATCGGAAAATTATTCTTACACCTGAAACAGTTGTAACGGTGTATTTCGATTTTGATAAACACAACATTAAAGATGATGCGGCATTCAGGCTTGATTCCTTGTATGACATACTTGTGAAGCATCCCGGTGCTGTTGTACAGATTAGTGGTTACACCGATGGTTTGGGTTCAGTTGAATACAACAAGGCGCTTTCTGATAAACGTGCAAAAGCTTGCGCTGATTATTTAATGGCGAAAGGTGTTGATTCAGCCCGCATCAGTTTTGAATCGTTTGGTGAATGTTGTCCGCTGGAGATGGAAATCATCAACGGTCGTGATAATGCTGATGGCCGTGCGAAGAACCGGAGAGGATTGATCAATATCAGCTATCCACCTAAAGAAGAAGAATAACAGATTTAAATAAACAAAAAGCCGCATCATTTGATGCGGCTTTTTGTTTTATGCGATTTGGTTTTATTATTTTTTTGCAGCAACAGTATAAACGCCTGCTTCGGATCCATCGTCTTTGAGCATAAGAACATCAAGCTGCTGTTGATTTGCTTTTACTTTAATGAGAGTACGTTTACCTGGAGTAGGCCCGCCACCAATGATAATGGGGTAACTATGTTTACCTGCAACCGGAGGATGTACTCCGTAAGTATGTGTATGACCACAAATAAGCAGATCGATCTTGTATTTATCAAACAATGGGGAAAACAACTCTCTGCAATGCATTACACCATGTGCGTCTCCTGAATAAAACGGTGGAATGTGCATCATCACAACTTTATATTTTGCTTTCTTGTATGCTTTTGTTTTTAATTGCTGTTCAAGCCATGCAGTCTGCTGAATGCGAAACTGGTCGAAGTCGACAATGCCAGCATACACAGGATGTGTATCTTCTTTATCTTCTCCGGTATCAAGTGCAATGGTGAATACCGGTCCAGATTGAAAAGAGAAATACGCTCCATGTGGTGCTGCAAAATAATTTTTCAACTGCCGTGCATATTTTCCTCTTGTTTCGTGATTACCCCGCACAAACAACATTGGTTTTTGTGTAGCAAAACAACCGGTGCAGGGAGTAAGCAAATGATCAATGATCTGCTGTTCGTTTGTTTGATAGTCAAACATATCTCCATTCAGGAAAACATAATCATAAGGATCGTTACCATTTAGTTTAATCAGATCGTTAAACGATGCAGGCCGGTCATGAATATCGTTGAGTACCAGCCATTGCGTTTGTTTTGCAGCGGGGTTATATGTTGTGAACGAAAAAGTATCACTATTGATCGTCTCTCCGTAGGCGAGTTTATACGGTTGAAAGTCTTTGATCTCTTTTGCTACAATTTTATATTGATAAGTAACACCCGGTTTTAAACCCTTTAGCTTTATTTCATGCACCCTACTGTTTGCATTTACCAACCCATCAGAAATGGAATGTGCTTTATGAACAGATTGACCAGCTTCATTGTATTCTATCCAGCAGTAGGAATTTTTATTGGTGATCCAACGAACGTCCATCCTACTGTGTTCAAGACTGTGCAGGTAAGGTTTCGTTAAAAAAATATGTTCTTCACCTACTGCAGATTCTTGTGGCACTAATGCATTTGCAGCAACAGGAATACCTGTAAGGCTAACCGAACCAATAGCAGCTGCTTTGCCGATATTGTTAAGAAAATTCCGGCGGCTGACGGTTGAAATTTCTTTATTCATACAATGGTTGGTTGAAGTAAATTCTATTTAGCAGAGTATTTCTTTTTCAATCCTGCTTTATGTCCGCTCACGGCAAAATACAATATGTATAAGTAGCACGGCAATACGGCAACGAAGTAAGCCAATTGAAAATCGAGTTGAAGATTATCTTTTAGATAAGCATAGATCATGGGCCATATAGCTCCACCTGCAATACCCATAATCATAATAGCAGAACCAGTTTTTGTAAACTTGCCGAGATGACTAATACCCAAAGGAAAAATAGCTGGCCACATCAACGAGTTAGCAAGGCCTAGCAACGCTATAAAAGTAACGGCTACATAACCACTGCTGAAATATGCTGCAATGCTAAACACAATACCGAGCAATGCACAAATGCGTAGCGCTTTTTGTTGTGTTATATATTTGGGAATTGTAAGAATGCCGATAAGATAACCTACCAGCATACCGCCCAACGTAAGCGACGTAAAGAATTTTGCAATATCGGCACTGATGCCTAGTGATTTTCCATACACCCCAATTATATCACCAGCCATTACTTCAGCAGCTACATACACAAAAATGCAAAACGCACCCAGGAACAAATGCGGAAACTGGAAAATACTTTTATGATGAATTACCTCGCCACTTGTTTCATCTACAACGTCTTCTTCTACCTGCACTTCCGGTAAATGTGTGAACTTAATGAGCAATGCAAACAGGAAAAAAATGATGGCGAGTACGATATAAGGTGTGTTTACCCTGCTTAAAATTTCCTGGAGCAGCTGTTCTTTTTGTACGCCCGAAGCAGATTCAATTTGCTGTTCAAGCCCGGAAACGTTTTTCAGAAACAATGTGCCCATTATAAGTGGAACAATAATACCTGCCGCTTTATTACAAATACCTGCAAAGCTGATGCGCCTTGCGGCACTTTCAATGGGGCCAATAATAGTGAGGTACGGATTCGCTGCTGTTTGCAACAAAGCCATTGATGAACCTTGTACAAATATCCCGGTGAGAAATAATGCAAAAGAATTTGCTTTTGCGGCCGGAATAAATAATAAAGAACCGGCGCATAAACCGAACATACCAACAATGAGCCCGTTTTTAAAACCAGTCTTCTTTAAAATCCATGATGATGGCAGGGCTAAAAAGAAATACGCCATGTAAGAAGAGAATGTAACAAGAAACGCCTGGGCATCAGTTAAACCAAATGACAATTTAAAGAATGGAATGAGCGGACCATTTGCCCATGTTACAAACCCGAAAATGAAAAACAACGCACAGATCATTACCATCGGCAAAAGATTGCTTTCTTTTTTAGAAGCTGTCATTTGAATTACATCCTGCATACATTCATTTTAATTGATTGAAAATACAGGAAACATTACTGACGGCCGAGGGCAAACGGTTGCACAAACAAAAAGCCGCATCAAGTGATGCGGCTTTTCTACGTGTTCATATTTTTTATCAAGGTTTATCCCACCAGACTCTTGTATTTAAACCATCGGTCCCCCCATGAGGAAAAGATGCTACTGCTGCATTGTAATTTTTTGTATTGTTCGATTGTTCGATCAATGGATAGGCTTCTCTTCTCGGAATAAGATCGCCATTTGCACCAGGAGCAGCAACCAAAGCAGGATATCCGACCCTGCGCCATTCGGCCCATGCTTCGTATCCATGTAAAAATAAATGGACCCAACGTTGCGTAGCTATCTGTTGAATTGCAGTAACAGGATCGTAGACCACACCGGTCTGTGCAGTGTATGCAGCCACAGTAGTTGTGCTGCCTGTCCATTGAAGAATGGAATTTTGTATTGCAAGATCGTAATTCGCTTTTGCCGTTACATCGCCGCCGGCAATCCAGCCAAGCTTTGCAGCTTCTGCTCTTGCAAAAAGAGCCTGTGCATAGGTAACAAGAAAAACAGGAGAGTTCTGTAAACGTATACTTGAACCAAGTAATGAAAAATTATTAATGACAACTGTAGTTGAACCCGGCAATCCGTAAGCCAGACCAACGTAGTTGCCAGCTGTGTTTTTATTGGCAAATATGGGTAGACGTGGATCACTTAATGGAAGCATGTAATCCACCATGGGCTTGCTTACAGCATACCAGTTTCTACCCAGGCGTGTAAACTGGTTGTACCAGAAATTTTCATTCGCCGCATCGGCAAGATGATTATAAGCAAAATTATCTGTGTTATTTGCCATCACCCCATTCGTTACAGCTTTATTAAACTCTGCGGAACCTTTTGTCGGGTCAATTTTGCTCAGTCGTAATGCCATCAGCATGTGAATGGTATTGCCCAGGCGTTTCCATTTACCAATATCGCCTCCATACATAATGTCGTTCTTAATATTGCCGGTAACAATAGCAGCGTTTGCGTCATCGAGGAGTTTAAAAAGACTGTCATAAATATCTTTCTGCTTATCATATTTTGGAGTAAAATTCAATTTCCCTTTTAACGCTTCTGAATAAGGAACATCACCCCAACGGTCTGTAACATGCCAAATGAAATATGCTTTGAGAATTTTTGCAACTGCTATCTGGTTTGCTATGGGCCCTTCGTTGGCATCAAGCGGCGAAGTAAGAACCGTTTCCAGATCCATTAACGGACCAGTATACCATCCGGAAAAATTAAAATTGATAGTTGTATACCTTGAATTATCGGTAAACGAAGTATTTGATAAATGTTGCGGATAATGCACACCGAAAGGCGATGAGCTTATATCCGGTAACGATCGTTGAGCATTGGCAATGAGTTGTGTTCCCGAAGCCTTTGTAGGATTGTTGGGATCAATATTCATGCTGCCATCAAACTTTTTACAACTTGCCAGCAATACAACAATTGAAAGCAACGTGTAGATTGTGTTAACTATTTTCTGCATGATCAATAAGTTTAAAATGATAAGTTGATGCTTACGCCGTAAGAACGTACAGTTTGAAATTCACCTTTTTCCAGCCAGCTGATGGATCCACTTCCGTAAGACAACTCAGAAGGTTCTAATCCTTTTGGTGCTTTTTGCCAAAGCATTGCAGGGTTGCGTGCAATGAAAGCAAACTTTGCTGATTTAAACGGTGTCTTTTTTAATAGCTCTGGTTCCAATGAATAACCGAGGCTTACTTCTCGCAACTTAATGTAAGAGGCATCATATAACCATTCTTCATAAATACGTGTGCCGATTGTATTTCTGAAATAAGAACGTGCATCTACATAAGCTGTTACTTTTTGACCAGTGGCACTTGATATACCGTCAACCCTTACGCCTCCACCATTTGCCAACGGTTCACGCACATTAAAACCTTTATCGTTCATTGCCGCTGTTTCAGCTGCCTGTCCCGATTTTACAGCAAGCATTTTCGACCAACTGAAAAATTGACCGCCCGATTGAAAGTCGATCATAGCAGAAAGATCAAACTTCCATATTCTGAAATTATTCAGAAACCCACCTGTGAATTTTGGTAGCACAGAACCAAAATTATAATTGGTTTGATGTATAGGCAGGTTAGAAGCGTCAAGCATGATCATACCTGTTGCAGGATCACGCATATAAGCTTGGCCAACAAGGCTGCCAAATGGTTTACCTACCTCTGCATTCAGAAAAATAGAAACGCTAGAATATGTATTGGCGTCCAGTTGATAAATATCGATGCCTGGATAGAGTTCTTTAACCTTGCTTTGATTGCGGGCAAAGTTTAAGGTTGAAGTCCAGCTGAATAGTTTTCCAACAAACGGTTTTCCGGTGAGCGATAGTTCGAACCCTTTATTTTCAATCAGACCTGCATTTACAACAGTTGAAGAATAACCACTGGCACCTGGCACATTAAGCGAGATGATCTGGTTCTTATTTTGTTGCAGGTAATAACTAAAATCAATACCAATGCGGTTGTTGAAAAAACGAAGATCGATGCCCGCTTCATACGCATTTGCAAATGATGGTTCGATATCTGGATTGTTTAAATTATTAGGAACCGTAATGGGATTAATTGAACCTGCAGTTGCTGTGTATGGTGTACCAAGGCTGAAACTTGTTCCTGTTTGATAAGGAGCAAGATCAGAACCTGCAACAGCGTAGCTGGCTCTTAACTTACCAAACGACAAGGCCTTCCAATTCAAAAGTTCACTAAATACCATACTTGCAGAAACAGAAGGATATGAATAAGAGTTTTTATTCACGGGTAGCGTAGAAGATACATCGTTACGGAAGGAAGCGTCTAAAAAATAAATATCTTTATAGCCAAACGAAGCCATTGCATAAACACTTCTTATTTCTTTTTTTCTGATGGTGGAAAAAACATTGGGCCGGTCTCTTGATCCTGACAAGCTGTAAAAGGCCGGGCTTACCAATCCGCCAACAGTATTACCGCCAACGCTTGTAAAATCTACCGTGTATTTATTAGCACCAACATTTAAGTTCATGGAAACATTGCCCAACTGTTTTGTATACTGCCCAAGAAGTTCATAGTTAAATTCTTTGCTCTGGTATTTTGCAGTAGAAAAGCCTTCATCAAGCCTTCCTCCTAATGCTTCTTTATGTGAAATATGTTGTGCGTATATATCTGCACGAAGGAAGGTGCTTAGTTTAAGACCGGGAATAACCTGGTAACTTAAGTTCACATCACCAAAAACACGATCACGACTATCTTCGTTACTATTTGCAAATGCATCAAAGTACGGATTGTTCCAATCGCTTGGCCTGTTATTGGTGATGATCCCAGTTGTTGTATTTGGATTTACATTCCAGTTCATAATTGTTCCATCTGCATACCGGTAATTTTTTAAACGGTTCATGTCAATGTTTCGTTGAAACCATTGCACATGGCCTGTTGCCGTACCCTGGTATCCTTGCGACGGACGTACTGCCTGGTTATTCGCAAAATTTACATTTACACCGGCAGTCAGTTTTTTTGTGATATCTAAAGAGGTATTTAGTCCTATGTTATTTCTTTTTAACGAAGTGCCTGGCATTACACCTTTGATAATTGCATTGGTATAACTTAAACGGAAGGTGATGTTTTCGTTACCGCCTGCAACTGAAAGATTGTTATTGATTGTGTGCCCTGTTTCAAAATAATCCTGCACGTTTGTAGGATGTGGTACAAATGGAGTAAGCTTTCCAAACTCCGCATCTTGCGGGTAAAAGCTGAAGTACATTCTTACAGGCGTACCATCCATTTTTGGTCCCCAGCTTTCATCATTACCATTTACATATTTGTCGCCATTCGTTAATGTTAGAAAAGTCTGGTTATTGCCAACACCATAAATATTCTGCAAAGGCATGAAGTTGCCGGCCTTTTCCATTGAGAAGGCAGAGCTATACTGCACATCAATTTTTTTAGGACCCTTTTTGCCTTTTTTTGTTGTGACAAGTATTACACCATACTGACCTCTTATACCATATAAAGCAGACGCAGCTGGTCCTTTTAATACCGTTACGGTTTCAATATCATCCGGATTAATGTCCTGTGAAATATTACCGAGGTCAGGTCCATTGCCTGTGGATCCTGCAAAGTTTGAATTGGAGATAGGCGTACCATCAACAACCATGAGCGGTTGATCATTACCATTGAGGGAATTTACGCCACGAATTTTGATTTTTTGTGTTCCACCCATACTTGCGCCCGATGCACCAACAACCTGCACACCAGCTATTTTGCCAGCAAGCGAACCAATAACATTTTGTTCTTTGGTTAAGGTTAAATTATCTCCATTCACCATTTGTGTGGAATAACCCAGCGATTTTTGTTTACGTGTAATTCCCAAGGCTGTAACTACTACTTCACCTAAAGAAGTACCAGCTTTGAGCGTTACATTTATTTCATTGCCTGATGAAACATCAACACTTATATCTTGAAAGCCTGCTGAGCTGATAAGTAGTGTTTTTTGATTTGCAGTAAGTTCGATTGTAAAAACGCCATTGACATCCGATACCACTGCTTTGGATGTGCCTCTCACTGAAACCGTGGCAAAAGAAACCGGCTCGCCTTGTTCATCCAAAATTTTACCGGTTACTTTCCTCGTTTGCGCCTGCATGCACAATGGAATGAGGAAAAACAAGCTAAATAATAGCTTGAGAAGTTTGAATTTTCTCATGTGTTGTTTTGTTTAAGGGATGATGACTAAGAGATATACAAGGTATAAGTAAAAACACTTTTTTAAAAGACCTTATAAAAAAATTTTGGTCACCATTGGATAAACAAATTGATAAAGGTTGCTTTATTGGAGTGAATCTGTAAAGCAGCTAACATTTAACTACAAAAAAACCCCATCTCATTTTGATGGGGCTTTTGTTTATTCAGGGCTTATTTTTATTCCTTCACTTCTGTTGTTACTTTCGGTGCTGTCTTCGTCCAGCTACCGGCATCCATTTTACGTGGCGTGGGATATATTTCATCCAAATTATTGCCATCATACAGCCTTCCGTTCTTCACTACATAGCGAATGGTGTTCGTATTGCGGATGTTCTGCAATGGATTTGCATCCATGATCACAATATCAGCAAGTTTACCTTCTTCAATACTGCCGAGCTCTTTATCAAGACCTAATGCAGTTGCACCAAGAATAGTTGCGGTGCGTAACGCATTAAGATTGCTCATACCACCACTGGCAACACTCCATACTTCCCAATGATAACCGAGCCCTTGTAACTGACCATGACTGCCAATACCTGCAAGTCCACCTTGCTGAACCACGCCATTCACTGATTGTGCATGTTTTTTAAACACATGATCTTCAGGTGTAAACCATCCACCCAAACCACCTGCGCGACGACGGGATTTTGCACTCATCTCTTCGTAAGGTGTAAAGAAGTTAAGCTTCTTATCGTGAACAGGACTTTCTGTTGTATAATAATAGTTTTCAGCCCAAGGTCCGCCATATGCAACAAGTAATGTTGGTGTGTAGGCCATTTTACTTTCGGCAATTGTTTTTGTTACATCATTATACAAGGGGAAAATAGGAATAGCATGTTCATGCCCCGGATAGCCATCAAACAATTGTGTCATGTTTAATTTATAATCGAGGCCACCTTCCGTTGTTGGCATCAGCTTTTGTTCTTTCGCAGCCATAATTACCCACTGACGATGCTGCCTGTTACCTACGAGATACATCTTAATGTATTGTGTGTTGTAATACTTGCTGTATTGTTTCAACACACTACGAGTTTGATCAAGACTTTTTAAATTATACATCCAGAAACCAACACCAGGACCAGTGCTGTACACACGTGGGCCAGGCATTTGTCCTGCTTCCACCATATCACTCCATGTTAATACATCAGTAACTGCTGTTTGCGGATCTCTTGTTGTGGTAACACCATAAGCAAGATTGGCTGCATAGATCCATGATGTGTTTTTATGCAAACCCCAATAAGTCCACATGTGCGAATGGGTATCTACAAAACCTGGTGTAATAGTTTTGCCACTGCAATCAATTTCTTTTGCACCGGCTGGTACAGTGAGTGTTCCGGTTTTACCAACGGCTTTAATACGATTGTTAACAACAAGCACATCACCATTTTCAATTACTTCTTCGCCTTTCATAGTAACAATGCGTGCATTTTTCAACAGCATTGTTCCTGTTGGCAGATCTTTTTGATAATACACTTTCACTTGCGTTTCGGCAGGCGAATATTTTTCTTTCTTCTTCAATTCTTCTTTAGCTAATGCCTCACGTTTTGCACGTGCAGTATCTGTCTTTAAAATGGCAGCAATTGAGTCTGCATTTTTCTTTGCTAAAGAATCAGCCAGTTTTTTTGCATCTGGTCCAAGTGCAAGTAACGCTTTTACACTGTCGGCTGCTTTTTGTGTTTCGATCTTCTTTGCAGCCTTCACTGAGTCTTCAACAAACTGTGCACGATCAACATCATACACCCAATGACCATTACCTAAACTCCAATGTATTTTCTTTCCATCAGCTTCCCATGCAGGAAACTCGCCACCAATTTCTGTAAGTTGTCTTGAAGGAAAATTGCTGAACGAAGGATCAGCAACATTAATAGTTGGCAATTTTCCTGTTTGCGGAATTGTAACGACGTACACATTGTTGTTTACTTGTGCCAATGCTCTGTTACCTTCAGGTGCCATAAGAATAATGGCTGCAGATGATGGCAGGTTTTGTGGTTCACGGTTGCTTGCACCTTCGGGCAGCATGCAATAATTCACCGATGTTGTTTTCATGATCGGCTTACCCATTACATAGTTAACATCGTTTGCGGTGCCTGAAGAATGTTCATGGTTTGAATGATCATCATCCGCATCTGCAACAGTGCCGTAAGTTGTAATTCCCGTAACACGCACATGTGTTTTAAGATCGGTTCCATCCCAACGGCAGGAGATCAATGTGCCGCCACCGCCATTCAAATAAATACGATCTGTATTTTTAGTGAAGTGAATATTACCAGCGTTAACGGTTAAGTCGACTTTCGTTAATGGCCCTCCTGTTGCATTCATCCAAACAATATCTGCTTCTGCACCACTGTAAAAAGGATCTTCTGCATCCTTAAATAAACGCATGGGCGCTTTAAAAAATGCAATGCGGTTGTTATAACTCCACGCCGGCTGCATATAAAAGCCCGGCTCTGTTGTAAGTTTTGTAATGGTTGGTTTAGCACCAATCGTCGCTTTGTATAAATTACCTCCTTCCGTTTCGTTCCATGTTACAAACACAAGCTGCGTTCCATCAGGACTCCATGCAGGCATTGCTTCTGTGAAATTGTTATTCGTTACACGCTTCGGCGTTCCGTTTGGATAATCCATCACGTATAAGCGATTGAGCACAGTAAATGCAAATTTCTTTCCATCAGGACTAGGAACACCATCACGAATTTGAGTAGCCATTGCAGCGCTCGTATCTTTTACCGCATAATTGAAATATAAACGGGGGCCCATTTCTAAAGCGAGGTCGGCTTCAAATGCAATCTCCGTTGCTTTGCTTCCATCAACTGGTATGCGCCAGATCTTACCACCATAACTTGCAACAAGAAACTTACTATCAGGTGTAAACGCCATGCCGGGTAATACACCTTGTGGTGCAATACTTTCCTGTTCATCACGCTGCACTGGATATGCAAGCCAGCGCTCATCGCCATTTTTCATATTGCGTATAACAAGACCAGTTTTATCCTGGTAACGACTACCATACACCATCCACAGTCCATCTTTACTAAGTGTGGGCGTAAATGCAGAACCATAACGGGTGGTGATGGTATTTGTAATCCCTTTTTCACGATCGTATGTGCCGATCTGGTATTGAGGTAACAATGCATTATAATTCCATGAACCATTTCGTTGACTGTAGTAAACATATTTACCATCGGCACTTACAAACGGATCAATAGTCTTTGCTGTACCATCGTAGATCTGTGTACCGCCGCCGCCATCTTTATGATACAACCAAAGCTTTGGAATACGACGACCTTTACTTGCAATAATATAATTACCATCGGGCGTCCAAATAGCTGCAGGAAAATCTTCTGTTGGATCTTTTGTCAACTGCACCGTGTCCTTCTTCTCTGTATCGATGTACCAGATATTGTCACTACCACTTCTGTCGCTGGTGAAAAGAATTTTCTTTCCATCAGGACTAAAACGTGGATGTGTTTCATAAGCAATACCTTTTGTAACAGCTGTTGCTTTACCACCAGCTGCAGGCATTGTATAAATATCACCCATCAAATCAAAAGCAATGGTTTGTCCATCGGGGCTAACATCTACACTCATCCATGTGCCTTCTTTAGCGGTGAACTTAATGGTACGTTCGGGTTTGAGAGGAAGTTTGGCGAATGCCGTGTAAGGCATTGTATCTTTTTTAACCGTGTCTTTTGCCGGTTGTTGCGCAGCAAGTGAACCTGAAATGCCGAGGATGGCAAACAGGCATGCAGTCTTTCTCATACTTTGTAAGGTTTTGAATTTGGAAGGTAATATAAGGCAGTGAAATTTGAAAGGAATTCTTGTTTGATGGTTTTTAAGGTTGATGATATTAATAAATAATCACTCTATCCGGTTTACGTTTATCAAGCAAATGCAAATCTCTTTCAAAAAGATATTTCTCCTCGCTCTTTTTTGGGTAAATGGTTTTTTGTTATTTTCTCAATCTAAACCTGATACCATTGCTATTTCAAATTACATTGTTAAACATGGAAAAATTCATAGCTTTTTTGAGCCTTACCTTGGCTATGTTAACCCTGTTCAGTATATAAAAATCCTAACGGATACGATTCTGTTTTTAGGGGGTATTGTAAAAAGCTTTTTTAAAATGGATGAATCAGACTTTGTAATGATTGAGTCAAACGAAGCATGGTTTACTTATGGTAATATTGATATTTCAGGATTAAGAAAATCGGAGAAGGTCAACAATGGTAAATTTCTGGGAGTGGTTTCAAAGTACTCCAAGAATGAAAATGAAATAATTTTTGCTATTTGTTTCAAAGAGAAACAAAGAACAAACTGTTTAAATTATATCGATTTATACGAATATCTAAAGAAATATAGAAAGTAGTATCATCCCAATTCAACAGCAGGATCCCAAAACCTCTTTTCAAAATCAACCACTATATCATTCTTTACAGTAACACCATCTTTCTTCAATAATTCTTCCATATGAGTAGGTGTTTCGAAATGAGCTTTACCACTTAACATGCCATTGCGGTTTACTACACGTTGTGCATGCACTTTCGGTTTTACCTTATGTGCGCCATTCATTGCCCAGCCCACCATGCGTGCAGAAAGTTTGGTACCGAGATAGGCAGCAATAGCGCCATAAGATGTAACCCGACCTTTTGGAATTTGTCGCACTACATCATATACATCCTGGAAAAAAGAATATTCTTTGGCTTTACCTGTTTTTGGAAGTTGCGGTTGTTTTCTGGAAGGCATCGTTGCGTTCTTTTATTGCCAAGGTACGACGTGGTTCCGGAACTGCTTCATAGTCGTAAGGACAATGCCTGCAACCCTGCCCGCAGCAATAACCTTTATCGAGATGGTATTTTGCCGTCAATACAATGTTGTCATTTTGGTCGTAATAGAAATCCACCTCTTCCTTCAAGTTTTTCATGTGTTTGCTATTAGCGTAATACAGATTAACCATCAGCAAAGGAATTTGTTGAAACTAGTTTAAGAAAAAGGGAAACCGTTCAGTCTTTCTCGGTATCAAACACCCACTGTTTTAACAAGGCATCGCTTTCAACAGGTAGAGGGGTTGTTGGTAAACTGAATTGCAGGTAATGAATGCGGTTGCTTTGCGCAATATCCAAACCCTCGTAATGCGTTTTGATCTTTAGTTCATCGCTTATGTTTTGTTCTTTATACAGATCATCAGTTGAAGAATGAAGTGGCAGATCAAATAAACGGATCACTTCTTTGGTGAAATTATAAAGCACCGGTGAATCTGTTTTCAAATGAATGAGCCTACCCGGCTTTAGCAATTGTTGGTAGGCACGTAAAAATTTGGGATGAGTTAAACGCTTTTTATGTTTTGATGCACGAAGTTGCGGATCGGGGAAGGTGATCCATATTTCACTTACTTCGCCAGTATCAAAATAGTTTGTTACCTGGTCTATTTGCGAACGTACAAACGCAACATTGCCTAAGTTTTCTTTCAACGCTGTTTTTGCACCCACCCAAATGCGATTGCCCTTGAGATCGATACCAATAAAATTCCGTTGTGGATATAAGCGGCCCAGGCCAACTGCATATTCGCCTTTACCACAAGCCAGTTCAAGCGTAATGGGCTGATCGTTCTTAAAAAAATCATTCCACTTTCCTTTCATATCCTGCGGATACTGCAACACATTGGGGAAGGTTTCTATTTCAGCAAAACGGATGAGCTTTTTTTGTCCCATAGCGGGCAAAGGTAGGGCGTGAGGGAAAAACAAATACGAAAGGTCCAAAAACAAAAGAGTCCTTTGTAAACGAATATTATTTAAACCTTCACCAAGGCATTCACTGGACTTTGCAATTAATTCCTTTCATGTATGAAGCTAAGGAGGAGTTAAGTCAAAGAGAAGCTGCTTAGCCAAACAAACAGGGTGCGGCACCTGTTTGAAAAGACCGCATACTTTTTTATCTTGCCTATAACAGATCAAAGTTGATAAACCCAAAAACACTTGTATGGACACAGAATATTTAATCTTATGTATCTTCCTCAGCATTATTGCGCTGATTATTTTTTACTACATCATTAAAGGCGCAGCAGGAACGAAGACCAGAGAAAAGCAGTTAAGTCTTCAGAACCGCATTCTGTTAAACATAGCTGCAAAATCAGGCGTTGACATTCATCTGATTAAAGAATTGGAACAAATCAATCAAGAGATAACTGAAGAGCCACAGGCCCAAGACAATAAGATTTAGGACCGGTGCCAACAACGCCTGGTACTTAATGCTAATTTTTATGCCACTGGAATCTGCTGAACAATAATAGTAACTGTGGTATTGTATGGTTGCACATCCCCAACCTCAACAGTTCTAATCCCAATGTCATTTTGCGGAAAGTAGGTTTGTTGATGAATTACAATAAAGAACTTGCAAATTCTGTATTTCACGTTATTAATTGTCACGTCTTCGCCCACTCGTAGAAAATGCTCGTCAAATTCTTTGTTGAGAGGAGGGTTCACGCTGCGAAGGTGATCATGTTGGTAGGTTATGAAGAGTAATTCGCCTTCTTCATTTTGAAATTGATAGCGAGATGAAATGCCCATGTTTTTTTCTTTTTAATATAATTTATGTTTTAAGAATGTAAATGCTGAATCTAAAAGTTTAATCAGAATTGCTGGATTAAATACTGAAAATCAACGTACATCTACCCAATTATATAGAATTCACATCGTGTAGATATCTTTCCTATCGTTGAAAGGGAACAATTGTTGTAGTATTACGTTTGTAAAATAAAAGGGAGCTCAAGAATCCCTCTTGAGCTCCCAGTCGGCTTAGCCTCGGTTAATCACTCCGAGGGAACACCTGCTTCCTTATTTGTTCTTTTGACAGTCACAAACAAAAAAGTGAAAGAATTCGCCACTTTTAGGGAAGTGGATCTTTCCTTTCCATCTTCTGAATCTACAGAAGACTTCTTTTGTTTTTGGGTGACCGCAATGAGAACAAACTGACGGGTTTCTGGAAACCATAGTTTTAACTTTTGCGTTTGGTGAATGATCGGGGCATTTCACAGCAGCCCTGGTTGCTTAATGGCATTACAGCCATACATTTAAATTTTTGAGTATCGTAAAAACAAAAGCCCCAGTTGATTAGACTGAGGCTTAAAAATTTACTTCTTGCCGTCTTCACATTTCCGATTGAGAACGTGACGCCTTCTCGAAGTGAAACTATAAATTTCCAGAATTTCAAAGTAAAGAAATCCTTTCCATTTAAGCAAATGCAGTCTAAACAACCGGCTTAATGCTGGTTTAAGCGGTTTATTAACAAAATGTGAGAAAGTGAAGAATTCGACCTGGAGTAACGAATGATATCTGTTCGTATCATTGTGCCGTTAAGTGCGTTATCCAAAGTAAATTTCTTCGCCCTCATTTGACCGATGAGGGCTTTTACTTTTATACACCTTGTGTATGTAAAAGAGCTGTTTCGTTAGACGAACGAATACAATATTACTTTTTCAAACAATACACTCACAGTCTGAGATATACACAGACTGTGTAAATCAGGTGCAAACGCAATACAGACAAGTGTTTCCGTGTGGATTATTAGTTTTAAACCTGACAAAAGAGCAAAAGTTGTAAAAAAAAAATTTGACATCTATTAGTAAAACCCTTTACCCTGTTATATTTGAGTTTCAGAGTTCACACATGCGAAAATGTCACTAACCGGGATCAACAACCGAAGTGAAGCTATTTTGCTTTTTTTAATTAAGAATGGTCGTTCACTTTCTCAATCAATATGTCAAAGAACAGGATTTGGCACCTTCACATAGTTCATCTCGTCATTCATGGCATAATTTCTCAACCGCTTCTGCAGGGTGGCCAAGATCAGTCGCTGGCTTTTGGACCAAGACAAAAGTCTTACTTCATAACCCACTACCCTCATTTTTCGTCAACCTCTCAACCATAAATAGGTTAGATGTCTTCGAATGATCAGCAACCGATTGTCAAAAGAAACAAATCGGTTTCAAACGGGAAAGGACAGGCGACCGGGTGTAATTGCGACAACAAATCTCACTCCTACCTGATTGCTTATTTCAACAATTATTCAACTATTAAGGCCGGTGTTATTCGTTTAGAGATCAAAGAAACCACAGCCATTCTAATTCAAAAAGGACAAAAAATTGACCCATTTATCGAATAACAATAAACAGAAAAGAAGTCATCCTGTTGCAGTCCTGCCTTTCTGAATTTTTCATCAACTGCCTCCTGACAATCGGATGTAATACTTCATACCCTAAAAAGAGGGATGGTTTATTTGTAGTAAAGGAAATTTGTGAAAAACAATATGAACCAATTACGTTTTAGAATGGATTTCCCTTACAACGGTAACATGCATCGCATTGATGTTTACTATGAATCAACTAAAAAACCAACTCCTACACACGGAGCATATACTTTCAAGGTTCAGGATCAAATACCTGGTTTACCTAAAAAGTTTGTGATTTCAATAGATCACAACCCACAAAGGGGAGATTTCGAAATTGATTCTGTTTTTGATGAAACAAATCTTCTTTACAGAGAAATAGTGGCTGCTGCTGAGAACCATTTGACTTATGGCAGTTGCGGATATGACTGCATCAATTCACAAAGGGGGGAATTCTAAGGAATCGAGTTGATAAGGCCAACTAAACGGCCAACTACTGAAAATTAGGGAAGTGATTTTTTGGGAGAATTTCCCGCTTAAACAGTGACTTTGTAAAACGAAAAAAGAGAAGATATTAGCCGAGTGATAATTTAACGTAACTGATTGGTACTAAAACGAAAGAGCCCTTTGTAAAAACAAAAGGCAATCGTAAAAAAAGCATGAGAAAAATCTGTACGGAACAGAGTTGATCGGTATGGTAAGCAACCGAAAAAAAGCTGTAGGGGGAGGGATCGAACCTCCACGGAGCAGTTAGTTGTAGCACAAAGTTCAGTGGTCGACCCTGGTCGAGTGGTTATTGCTAACCAAACGGCTCTATGCTATATTTATCCTGTTATCTCCACCCCCGAGACAAGAGGGCATGTCTGCCAAAAATTTCATCACCCCACAGTGTAAAAAGAACTACTTAAAAACCACCAGATCAAAATCCATAAGCAATGGTTTTGTATCTTGAGTTTGTTGTTGCTGTAGAGGGAGGGGTCGAACCTCCACGGAGCAGTTAGTTCCGTTGCCGGACTTTATCCTGTTATCTCCACCCCCGAGACGAGAGGGCATGTCTGCCGAAAATTTCATCACTCCACAGTATGTTGTTCAAAGAACGATTACAGTGCAATATTAAAGCATATTCGCAGTTTATTGAACAATTTCAAACAAAAATTTTAAAACTTTTGACAGTTTTCAAAATGTTATTCTTAATATTGAAATTATTTTAAAACAAGATGGTAATATGGGCGCTAAATTGAATCTTGACAAACTCGACCTCCAGATTATATCGGAAATGATGGAAGATGCCCAGATATCTTATGCCGATTTGGGTAAAAAACTATTTGTATCGGGCGGCACCATTCATGTACGCATCAAAAAACTGCAGGAACATGGTATTGTAAAAGGAACCAAATTGAATGTTGACCTGAAAGCCTTAGGGTATGACATCACTGCTTTCGTGGGAATTTTCCTTGAAAAAAGTTCGTTGTATGATACGGTTGCAAAAGACCTCAGGAAAATACCAGAAATCGTTCGGCTCAATTATACAACAGGTAACTATAGTATGTTTATTGAAGTGGTGTGTAAGGATATCAATCAACTTCGTTTTGTTTTGCATGATGCTTTGCAAAAAATAAAAGGGATTGAACGTACCGAAACATTTATTTCCCTTGATGAAAGTTTTAACCGCAAAGTGGAAGTGGTTCGGGATATTGCCCAATCTTAATCGTTCTATATTTTCTTTTGAATCTACTGCATATGAATTTAGATATTGTATTTGATGTACTCCGTAAACGTTGGATGCAGTGTGTGCTGCTGGTTGTTGTTGCTACCTTGCTTACTGGTGGCATTCTTTATTTTAAAAAACCGTCTTACCTCAGTACGGCGGTATTTACAGCAGCTAATCCTAATCTTGGAGATCGTTCTAATATTTACCGCACGCAGTTTTGGGAGGAATATCTATATTATGGTGGCGAGTTGGACAACGAACGATTAATGGCGCTTGCCGGTACCGAAGAAATGAACCGGTTTATAGTCGATAGTTTTGATCTCATAAAACACTATGAAATAAATTCAACCCACGAAAACGCTAAATATTTAGCGACTACTAAATACAAGAAAAACACCCGCATCCGCAAAAATGAGTTTGGCCATGTAACTATAAAAGTTTGGGACACGGACAGCAAGCTCGCAGCTAAAATGGCCAATGCTGTTGTGGCGAGAATAAATGCAAAGAGTATTGCTTCGGTAAATAATATGAAGCTTGAGATACTTCGCAAATTGCAACACGACCTGAATGTACAGAAAGATAGTCTTCAGCAAACAGAACTACAGTTGCAGGCAAAAAATGATGCTTTGTCTATTGCACGTAAAGCTGATGCGATAACCCGCATGAATGAAACAGAAAAGTTAATGCAGCAATTTAATACCAGCATTAATGAAGTAAGTGCTTTGTTTGAAATTGAAAAAGCACTCCCTGCTTTAACGAAAGATAAACCGAAGGTGCTGGCAGGAATGGCCATGGCAGCCGTGCTCTCCTTTATATTTTCAGTTCTGCTTTTGTTGTTTATCGATTGGCGGTCACGAAAAAAGATGAGCTGACATGCAATTCTCTTTTTCAAAACAGGATTTTATGAGTTGGTGGTTACCAGCTATTGTAGCATTGCTTTGCTTTGTTGCAGGTATTGTTCTTGATGAAATAGTTCTGTTGTTGTTACCTTTTGCTGCACTGGCTATATTGGTCTTTGCAAGAAATCTACGCTACCTTTTTTTTGCATTGCTCTTTTCCATTCCACTATCAACAGAGTTTTCCATTACCGATACACTCTCTACTGACCTGCCAGATGAACCCATGATGCTTATACTTGCCGGATCATTAGTGCTGTTGTTAATTTTAAAACAAAACCTGCTGCCTAAAGAGCTATTAAAAAGCAGCATTGTGTTGTTGTTGTTACTGCAACTTCTATGGCTGCTGGTGACGATTTTTTTTTCCCACGAAATTTGGCTGAGTATAAAATACAGTCTTGCAAAAACATGGTTTCTTTTAGCATTTGTTATTGGCGGATTAATTTTTCTTCGCACAAAAGATGATTTCAAACTAGCATCAAAAGCGTTGATCTTTTCCATGCTGATCCCAATTATAACAAGCTTGGTACGTCATGCAGCAAAAGATTTTTCATTTGAATCAATTAACTCAACGCTGGATCCCTTCTTTCGTAACCACGTGAATTATTCGGCACTAATTGTTTGCCTCTTCCCCATTTTATTAATGTGGTATTATTTTTCTTTAAAAAAGTTGCGCAGTTGGATAATCGCCTGCATCATTGTTTTTCTAATTGCATTACTCTTTGCTTATTCACGGGGGGCATGGCTTTGTCTTATCACGGGACTGATAACATGGATTGCAGTTAAATATCGATTTTTATTAACGCTGATATTTACAGCTCTATTAATAACTGCTGCAAGTTTATTCTGGTTGATGCAAAATGATAACTATTTAAAATTTGCACCCGACTTCAATACCACTACCCAACATACAGAGCTAAATGAACACCTGGAGGCTACCTATACATTAAAAGATATGTCGACGATGGAACGATTCTATCGTTGGATAGCCGGGTTTAAAATGCTGAATGAAGAAAAGATACACGGCTTTGGACCTAATAGCTTCACTACTTACTACAAATCATACACTACATCTTCTTTTAAAACATGGGTAAGCAGTAACGAAGAAAGATCCTCGGTGCATAATTATTTTTTACTGGTTGCTATTGAACAAGGTTTGCCCGGGCTGATTATTTTAATGGGGTTGTTTATTTACATGTTTGCTATTGCAGTAAAGGCCTACCATACCTTGCAGGATCCGTTTGAACGATCACTTGCTATGTTGTGCGCCGTGGTACTAAGCATGATTGTGACACTAAACCTGTTGAGCGATTTAATAGAAACAGATAAAATAGGGAGCATCTATTTTTTAATAACAGGATTGTTGATCAGGCTGCGGGTGAAAGTGAATGAGCAAAAGAAAAAGACCGAAGTGTTATAAAGAGCCACCATCCACAAAACGGGAACTCACATATATTTCTTTCGCTTCTTCTTTCCCTTGTAAACATTGCATCATTCGTTCGCAGGCAAGTTTGCCCAACCGATAGCCGCTTGTTTCAATGTAAGTGATCTCCGGGTAATACAATGTTGGGAAAAAGCCATCACTCAATGTGATAATACTTGTTTGTTGAGGTACATCGATCTTTCGTTTTTGTATTGTTTTCATTACGCCCATCAGTATTTCATCACTCATACAAAAAACAGCATCGGGTTGTTTCTTTAACTGGAAATAGCTGTTTGCAATTGTTTCTGCCTCTTCAACATTGCCCGCATGTTGAATTGAAAGAGTAGCATTTTTATTAGTAGTGATTGTTTGCTCAAACGCTTTCAGCCTGCGTTTGGTAATTGATATATGTGCATCGCCAAAAATACCCAGTATATTTTTTTTGTTCTTTTTTAGTAACGCCTCTGCAGCCATTACCGCTGCCTCTTTGTCTGCAAGACAAACCCTGTTGTAACTATCATCATCAGGCACTTTGTCAAAAAAAACAACCGGTATGTCCGCATCTTTCATTTTATGAAACGCCTCCATGTTTGTTGTTTCTTTAGCCAGACAAATAAATACACCACTCACCCTGTTTTGCCGGTAGATTCTTAGATTCTCAATTTCAACTGCTGGGTCATCACCACTTTGAAGAATCATCAGAGAGTAACCCAGCTGTTTTCCTTCTTCTTCTACTGCATCAATAAACGAATCGTAAAAATTGTTGGTAATGGAGGGAATCATAATGCCCAGCACCTTTGTGTTCTTGCTGCGGAGGTTCACCGCCACGGCGTTGGGCTCATATTCGAGTGTTTCGGCAAGCTCCATCACCTTTTGCTTTGTTACCTGGGATATATCGGGATGATTTTTCAGGGCCCTTGATACAGTAGAAATACTGATATCCAATACCTGGGCTATCTTTTTAAGTGTTGCGTTTGCCATGTTGATCGTTTAGGGTCGATAATTTTTCCACCGCAATTATTTTCGCAAACGATTGCATCATTTATTACATAAACTTAAGCCGTTTTGTTCGAACGATTTAGCAAAAACTTCGTTTAAATTCACAGAAGATTAACAGCCTTCCGATTGCATGTTTGCCATAAGTATGGTTCAGGACTAAGTCTTTCATCTCAAAAACTGAACCTTCCCCACAGGTATTTCCTGCATAGACTGCTGTGGTCTATAACCCTCAACAATTTAAAAACTACTGATTATGATCTTGACGAAACTTGCAAGGGGCGTTCTCACCATGCTCAGTCTGTTTGTATTGGTGGCCTTTGCCTCAGCACAAACCAAAACCATCACTGGTAAGGTAACAGACTCAAAAGGTGAAGCGGTTCCCTCTGCTACCGTACTTGTAAAAGGTACAAACGTTTCCACCACCACCGGTTCCGACGGAGCTTTTCGTTTAACCAGTGTTCCCGCCACAGCCAAAACATTGGTTATTTCTTCTGTAGGTTTTACAACCCGGGAAGTAGGCATTACAGATGGCGAAATTTCGGTTTCACTTGAAACACAGAACGCAGCCCTTAATGAAGTGGTTGTAATTGGTTATGGAACCCGCAAAGTAAAAGACCTTACGGGATCCGTTGCCAACATCACCACAAAGGATTTCAACAAAGGACAAATCGCAACGCCTGATCAATTACTTCAGGGTCGTACACCTGGTGTTTTAGTTACACCTGCAAGTGGCGAACCAGGATCGGCCGCAACTATTAACATCCGAGGTACTGCATCAATTCGTGGTAACCAGGAACCACTGTATGTAGTAGATGGTGTGCCTATCGCAAGTGGAGGTACTTTAGGAAGTGCCAGCGGCGTGGAAGGTAGCTCAACCCCACGTAACCCGTTAATGTTTTTAAATCCTAACGACATTGAAAGCATTACTGTATTAAAAGATGCATCGGCTGCAGCCATCTACGGTTCAAGAGGTGCAAACGGTGTTGTATTAATTACTACTAAAAGCGGTAAAGGAGGCAAAAAAGGACAAATAACTTTAAGCGCATCAACCAGTATTGCTAATACTGCAAAACGCTATGATCTTATGAGTCCGCAGGATTTCCTGCTTGCAGCAAAAAAAGCAAACATTGACGGTGGTGCCGATCCTACTGCAGCCGGCGCAGCTGTTGCCCTGCTGGATAAAGGAGGAAATACTGACTGGCAGGATCAAATATTTCGTACCGGCGTTTCTCAAAACTATAATCTTGGATGGGGAATTAATTTAAGATCGACCAATGTGCGATTAAGCGGTTCATACGACGACCAACAGGGTATTATAAGAAACAGCTCATTAAAGCGTTTAACTGCCCGTGCAAATATTTCTCAAAAGTTCCTGAAGGATAAATTGAAGTTTGATATCGCTTCTACTTTCTCGAGCACAAAAAATCAGTATCCCCCATTAAGTAATAATGCAGGTTACCAAGGTAGTTTGCTTGGCGCTGCATTACAGTTCAGCCCTACTTATCCAATTTACAATGCTGATGGTTCTTTTTATCAACCAGGAGATCAACGTAACCCATCGCAAATGTTGGCTTACTTCGATGATAATGATCGGGTAACACGTTTCCTGAATAGTATTTCCGGTACATGGAATATCACTAACGGACTTTCTTATAAAGTTGTGTTAGGTCTTGATAATATGAAGAGCGAACGTATAGCATTTGCTGATCCACGCCTGAGTTCGAATGCTTACGGTGGACAAACATCACTTTCCACTCCTAATGGTATTAGTGTTAAAACACACAACAATCCCATTCAAAATAACGGACGTACAACAAAACAAAATCTTGACCTGCGTTCTACACTTGTTGAGCATTACCTCACCTATGATAAAGATTTCGGTAAAAGCAATTTCAATATCGTAGCAGGGTTCTCTTACCAAAATTTTATCACAGAATATAATCAGCGTATTGGCTGGGGATTAAGCAAACCGGTTACTGCTCCAACTGATGTCTTTATTAAAGACTTTAATAATTTCACGACTTATGCTGATTTATATCCAGGGTATGACAAGAATGAATTACAATCATACTTTGGTCGTGTGAACTATTCATTTAATGACCGTTATTTCCTTACTGCAACTGTTCGTGCGGACGGTTCTTCAAAGTTTGGCGCAAACAACCGCTATGGCGTATTCCCTGCCTTTGCGGCAAAATGGAAACTGATCAATGAAGACTTCGTTAAAAACAGCTTTATCAATACATGGTTTTCTGAATTTAGTTTAAGAGCTAACTACGGTGTGCTTGGTAGCCAGGATGGTTTGCCATCATATGGTGCTGTTAACCGCCAGTTTAATTATAAAGATGCAAACGGTGCCGATCAAAATACATTGGTGCAAACAGGCAACCCTGATCTTAAATGGGAAGAAGCGGCAACAACCGGTGCTGGTATTGATCTTACAACTGCTAACAATCGCCTGAATATTACAGTTGATTATTTCTATACTAAGCGTACAAACATTCTGTTTAATGCACCAACCCCGGGTGGCTTTGCGCCAACATCAAACTGGTTCATTAACCTTGATGGGTATGTGGTAAATAAAGGTTGGGAAGTGAGCCTTGGTTACAAAGCTATTAAAGGAGTTAAATTCAGCTGGGACATCAATTATAATATGACATTCGTTAAGAATGAACTCCGTGACATGCCGGTACCTGTTATTACGGGTGGCGTAAGCGGCCAAGGTTTAACAGGAGCGTATGCACAGGTGTTTACAAGTGGACAGCCATTGTTTACATGGTCAATGCCGGTATTCCGTGGATTTGATGGTAACGGTAATGCCCGCTATGAAAATGGTGCGCAAAACCAATTGGTGGGAACTGCAATACCAAACTTTTTTGCGGGTTTAACCAACAACTTCTCATTAGGTAACTGGAGCTTGAGCGTGTTTATGAATGCAGTAACAGGCTTTCATGTTTACAACAACACTAACAATGCATTATTCCTGAAAGGAAGTTTACGTAACGGACGTAACGTAACTTATGTAGCAGGTACAAGTCCCGAAAATCCATTTAATCCGGGCAGCGTTTCAACTCGCTTCCTTGAAAAAGGTGACTTCATCCGATTATCAAACGTGAACCTCAGTTACATGTTCGATATTCAAAAGAAGAGCTTAGTTAAAACATTGTCAGTTTATGTTTCAGGTCAAAATCTTGCGTTGTTTACCAAGTATTCGGGTATAGATCCTGAGGTGAACGTAGATAAAAGTATCAGCGGTGTTCCATCACGTGGATTCGATTATACAAATTATCCAAGACCACGAATTGTAACAGTTGGTGTAAACCTCGGATTCTAATATTAACTCACTAAAATGATTATAATGAAAACAAGTATTAAAAGATATGTTGCCGGTGTTGCTGCTGCTTTTGCTTTGTTTACATCTTCTTGTACAAAGCTGGAGCCGGAACTGGGTGGCCAGGAAACGATTGGTGAAGTGAAAGGTGATGGCGCTCCTGCTGCTCCTACCATTTCATCGGTTTACGGACAATTAAACCAATTGGTAAGCCAGGAAAACTGGTTTGCAATGAACGAACATAGTACTGATGAAATTCTTGGTCCAACCCGTGGTACTGACTGGGATGATTTTGGAACATGGCGTCGTCTTCATTTACACACATGGGGCCCGGATCATAACCAGATTAACAATGTATGGAATGGTTTAAATGGAGCGTTGTTTCAATCTACTCTGGCGGCCGAACTGTTAACAGGACAGGCGCAGGCAGAAGGTAAGTTTCTCCGTTCTTATTTCCGTTTCTTAATGATTGATGCATATGGGCAAATGCAAACCCGTCCTGCAACTGCAGCAGCGAGCAGCATTCCTAATGTGGTACCACGTGCACAAGCCATTGATACGATCATTCTTGAACTCGAATCAGCCGTTGCAGCATTACCTGCGTTTACAGGAACAAACAGGCATCTTGCAACAAAAGAAGCAGCTTGGGCATTGTTAGCAAAACTGTATCTCAACAAAGCAGTATATAAGGCCGATCCAACTGCTCCAGCTGGTCCCTATACATTTGCTGCTGCAGATATGAATAAAGTGATTCAGTATTGTAACAACATTGCTGCAAATGCAAACCTTGCTGTTGAAACGAACTATTGGGACAACTTTGTGTGGACCAATAACACCTCATCTTCTGAAAACATCTTTGTAAGAAGAAATACAGATGGTATTAACGTCGTATGGGCAACTTGTATGGGTGGTCACTATAACCAGGCACCATCGGGTTGGAATGGTTTTGCAACGCTTTCCGATTTCTATGACAGCTTTGAAGATAGCGATGTACGTCGCAGCACAACACTTGCAGGATTTTCTGATCAGGTGGGTACAAAAGCTGGTTTGAATGTTGGCCAGGCAAGAGGTCCGCAAGGCCAGCGCATTGGTAATCCATTGGTTGATTTGAAAGATCGTAGTGGTAATCCATTGGTGTTTACAAGAAACGTAAGTATTTTCTTTAATGGCGAGGCAAGTGGTATTCGTACAAATAAGTTTCCGCTTAATCCTGCTACAATTAATGATGGTGGTTGGGCAAGTACAAACGACTTTGTATTTCTTCGTTTATCTGATGTTCGCTTAATGAAAGCAGAGGCTATTTTAAGAGGTGGTACAGATGCTCAAACGCCATTGTCAATTGTAAATGATATCAGGAGCAAACGTGGTGCAACCAATCTTGCTTCTGTTACTCTTACATCATTATTGGCTGAACGCAGTCGTGAATTATATCTCGAAGGTTGGAGAAGAAACGATATGATTCGTTTTGGCATATTTAATAAGCCAGTTCAGGAGCGTGCACAGGAATCAGATCCAACTCGTGTTATTTTCCCGATTCCTTCTATTGCACTTTCTTCAAATCCTAATTTGAAACAAAACCCAGGTTATTAGTTTTTATCATAATCAATAGGGAATGAGGTCGCTAATTTTGGCGGCCTCTTTTTTTAACTACCTAAACAGTTTTAACTTGTAGCAATATTGTATGCCGGTAACCATGATCTTAAAAAAGAATGTTATTTCCTTATTGTCAATGCTTTTTTTGTTTGGTTGCAAACAACAGAACAAAGCCACACTATTTACCGAAATAACCAATAGCGGTATTATATTCGAAAACAATCTTACAAACGATAAAGACTTCAACATTTTCACCTATCGAAATTTTTACAACGGTGCAGGTGTTGCCACAGGTGATTTAAATAACGATGGATTGCCTGAAGTGTTTTTTGTTTCGAATCAGGGCAGCAATAAACTATTTCTTAATAAAGGCAATCTTCAATTCGAAGATGTTTCTGCGAAAGCAGGCTTCAAAGAAAAAAAACAATGGAGCACAGGTGTTGTATTAGTTGATATTAATGCAGATGGATGGCTGGATATTTACTTGTGCAATGCAGGTAACATGTTCGACTCTTCGTTACGGCGTAACCAACTTTTCATCAACAACCGCAACTTAACGTTTACCGAAAAAGCTGCAGAATATGGTTTAGATAATGATGGCTACAGTACACACGCTTCGTTTTTTGATTATGATCTCGATGGCGATCTCGATTGCTTCATTATTAACAACAGCCCAATTCCAGTCAACACACTCAACTATCCCAGTCTGCGTGATCTGCCAGCCAACCAATGGCAAGTGGCCGATTTTTTGAAACCCGGTGGTGACCATTTCTATCGAAACGATAATGGTAAGTTTAAAGAAGTAACGAAAGAAGTAGGTATACATGGCAGTTTAATTTCATTAGGACTTGGTGTTACGGTTGGTGATGTTAACGAAGATGGTTATCCTGATGTATATGTGTCGAACGATTTTTTTGAGCGTGATTATCTCTACATCAACCAACGCAACGGTAAGTTTAAAGATGAGCTGGAAGAACGCATACAGCACACCAGTCTTTCATCGATGGGTGCAGATATGCAGGACATTAACAACGATGGCAGTCCTGATATTTTTACAACTGATATGTTGCCAGGCGATGATTATCGTTTGCGTGCAAACTCATCGTTTGAAAGTTATGATGTGTTTAATTTAAAAGTGAAGCAGGGCTTTTATTACCAGTACACACAAAATGCATTACAGGTAAATAACAAACAAGGAAAGTTTTTTGAAACAGCATTCTTCAGTGGTGTTGCAGATAGTGACTGGAGCTGGGGCGCACTGATGTTTGATGCAGACAATGATGGCAAAACAGATATTTATGTGTGCAATGGTATTTACTACGATGTAACTGATCAGGACTTCATCGACTTTTTTGCCAACGAAGTAGCACAGCAAATGGTGAAGACGGGTAAGAAAGAAGAAGTGGGTACCATCATCAACCGTATGCCTTCCAATCCTATTCCTAACAAAGCATACCGTAATACCGGTAATTTAAAGTTTGCAGATGCAGGCGAAGATTGGGGTTTTACGAAGAAAACATTTTCGAACGGGGCTGCCTACGCTGATCTGGATAATGATGGTGATCTCGATCTTGTTATCAGCAATGTCAACCAGCCGGCGCTGATTTATAAAAACAACAGCAGAGAGCAGAATCAAAACAATTACATTAGTGTACAGCTGAAGTACGAAGTACAGAATGTATTTGGTATTGGCAGTGTAATAAAACTGTATCAAAAAAACCAGGTACTTACACGGGAACTTGTTCCTGCGAGAGGATTTGAATCATCTATTGAATACAAACAAACTATCGGCGTTGGTAAAGAAAGTGTTGATTCAATGCGCATCATCTGGCCCAATCAATCTTTTACAACCGTTGTAAATCCGGCAATCAATCAACTGCATTCAATTCAATACAATGAAAACAGTGTAAATAAAAATGTTTGGTCTGCTTATCCTCCAATCGATTTATATTTTGAAAAGCAAGACAGTTTGTTTGCAGCGCATAAAGAAGATGAACATGTGGATTTTTTTTATGAACGCAATATTCCATTCATGTTGTCAACACAAGGACCGAAAGCAGCAACTGCCGATGTAAACAACGATGGATTAATCGATGTGTATATTGGTGGCGCAAAAGGACAAGCCGGTGCATTGTACCTGCAAACAGCAAATGGTTTTCGTTTAGCGGATGTATCCGACTTTACAACCTATGCGTTTAACGATGTAACAACAGCACTGTTTTTCGACTGTGATAAAGATGGTGATATGGATTTGTTTACCGGGGGTGGGGGAAACTTTTCTGCAGCAGCAGTTGGTGGTTATCAGAACCAGTTATTCATCAACGATAGTAAAGGTAATTTCAGTTTGAAGCGTGGAGCTATTCCCATGTTCAATACCAACTGCGGAGCAGTAGTTGCGTTTGATTATGATGCGGATGGATTTATGGATCTGTTTGTTGGCAGCAGAAACGTGCCACAGAGTTACGGTGCAACACCTGAAAGTTATTTGCTGCACAACGATGGTTCAGGAAACTTCAGTGATGTAACAGCAACTATTGCTCCTGTATTTTTAAAAGCAGGAATGATTACTGCTGCTGCAGCAATTGACATCAACAACGATAAAAAGAATGAACTGGTGATAACTGGCGAATGGATGAATGTGAAAGTATATGCATTCAACGGTAAACAATTTGCCGAACAAAAAACCGGCATGGAAAACTACAAAGGCTGGTGGCAAACAATGAAAGCGGCTGATGTAGATAAGGATGGTGACGTTGATTTGATTTTAGGTAACCTTGGCGAAAACTTTTATCTGCAGGCAGGAGCAGAAAAACCAGTGAAGATCTGGATGAAAGATTTTGATGCAAACGACATTGTTGATAAAATGATTACACGCACGTACAATGCTACCGATGTGCCGGTGTTTATGAAGCGTGAAATAACCGACCAGGTTCCATCTTTAAAGAAACTGAATTTGAAGCACCAGGATTTTGCAAAGAAAACCATACAGGATTTGTTTGGCGATGGATTGAAAAACGCAGAACAGAAAGAAGTGAACTATGCATCGTCCTGTATTGCATACAACGATGGCAAAGGAAACTTTACTGTGAAAGCATTGCCCTGGCAGGTACAACTTTCAAGCATTAATGCGATACAGCTGATCGATGTAAACAAAGATGGTTACGACGATTTGGTAACTGCAGGTAATTTCTTTAACCTGTTGCCGCAGTTTTGCAGGCTCGATGCAAGCTATGGTGAAATACTACTCAACGATAAGAAAGGGAACTTCAACATTGTGCCGGCAGTACAAACAGGCTTAAACCTGTACGGACAAACAAGAGATATTGTGCATTGGAACAGAAACAGCAGCGATTATCTTCTTTTCCTTGAAAACAATGCAACACCTGTACTGTATAAACTCAACTCAAAGTAAGCAATAAACGAATGACGCAGAAGAACGGACGCATACCCTACTCCTTTACTGCTTTGCTTTTTGCAATGTTGTTATTAACGAATGCCTGTAAAACAAAAAAGCAAATTGAAAATCCTTTGTTTGAAGTGCATACAAGTACAGCAACGGGATTGAATTTTACGAATCAATTAAAACCAACGCCGGAATTTAATTTGTTTTCTTACATGTACTATTACAACGGTGCGGGTGTTGGTGCCGCCGATTTTAATAAGGATGGATTGGTTGATTTGTTTTTTGCTGCCAACCAAGGCGAGAACAAATTATTTTTAAATAAAGGTTCGCTGCAGTTTACCGATGTTACTGCCGCTGCAAATATTCCACAGGATGGTAGTTGGAGTACAGGAGTTTCTGTTGTTGATATTAACAACGATGGACTGCTTGATATCTACATCTGCAGAGTTGGTAATTACAAAGTGCTGAAAGGAAAAAATCAGTTGCTTGTTTGTAAAGAGATCAACAAAGATGGTGTTCCCGTTTTTGTTGATGGAGCAGAAGCGTATGGTTTAGATTTCTCAGGCTTTAGTACACAGGCTGTATTTTTTGATTATGATGGGGATGAAGATCTTGATCTGTTCCTGTTGAATCATTCAGTGAACCACGATGGCAACTATGCACCACGTAAAAACTTTCTCAATACATATGATTCATTAGCTGGTCAGCGCTTATACAGAAACGACTTAATTACAAAACCCGGTCAAAAACAACAGGCTGTCTTTACGAATGTAACAGCAACAACAGGCATCAACGGAACAAAAATCGGTTATGGCTTAGGTGTGGTGGTGAGCGATATAAATGTTGATGGCTGGCCCGATATTTATGTGGGCAACGATTTTCATGAGAACGATTATCTCTACATCAATCAAAAGAACGGAACGTTTAGTGAAGAAACCACAAAACGATTGATGCACACCAGCCAGTTCAGCATGGGTGTAGATGCAGCCGATGTTACCAACGATGGTTTTCCGGAAATTATTTCGATGGATATGTTACCGTACGATCCGTACATGATCCGGCGTTCGCTGGCAGAAGATGATTACAACATTTTTCAAAACAAGATCAACTACGGATACAACTATCAATATGCACGCAACAACCTGCAGTGGAACAGAGGCAATGGTTTGTTTAGTGAAGTTGGACAATATGCAGGTGTGAATGCAACCGACTGGAGCTGGGCTGCCTTGTGGATGGATTTTGATAACAACGGTCGTAAAGATCTGTTTGTTTCGAACGGCATTCCCAAACGGATGAACGATATCGATTACATCAACTTTGTATCGAACGAAGAGCTGCAACAAAAAATGCGCAGCGGAACTGTTGAAGATAAAGACATGGTGCTGGTGAACAAGTTTCCTGAAATAAAAATCCCCAACCGTTTCTTTCGCAACAAGGGTAACCTGCAGTTCGATGATGTAACAGATAGCATCGAAAACAATTTGCCGACTTTCTCCAACGGCTCGGTGTATGCCGATCTGGATAATGATGGCGACCAGGATCTCATCGTTAACAACATCAACGATCCGGTGCTGTTGTACGAAAACAAAACAAATTCAACAGTTGTAAAACCATCAGCATCAATAACACTCAAGGGTGCTGCACAAAATCCGAATGCGATTGGTTCAACAGTTGTGTTGTTTGCAGGCAACGAAATACGTACGTATGAATACAACCCGGTGCATGGATTTTTATCGAGCATGTTGGAGCCAATGCATATAGGTCTGGATGCAGCAACAATTGATTCAGCTTTTCTTATCTGGCCAGATCGTTCGTATCAATCCATCAACATCAAACCCGGCAAACAGGAATTTGTATACGCAAAAGGATTGCCTTTGTTTGATTACAAGAAGATCAGCAGCTTTCATCCGCCAACAGTGCATGCGTTGGAAGATATTACTGCAGCAACAAAGCTTGATCATCGCCATATTGAAAATGTATTCAATGAGTTTGCAAGAGAACCCTTGCTGCCGCACATGAATTCAACTGAGGGTCCGGCATTGGCAGTAGGCGATATTAACCACGATGGGTTGGAAGATGTGTTCATCGGTTCATCCAAAGGTTACCGCAATGCAATATATGTGCAAACTGCAGCAGGTACGTTTAGTTACAAACCACAGCCTGCTATGTGGCTCGATAGTATGACGGAGAATGCCGATGCTGTATTTGCAGATATAAACAACGATACACATGTTGATCTGCTAATTGCTGCAGGTGGCAACGAATACTATGGAGAAGATGCACACCTGTTACCGTTGTTGTATCTCAACGATGGGAAAGGAAACTTTACAAAGAAAGCAGATGCATTCAGCAATATTGTTGTTACGCAAAGTAAAATGGCAGTGTACGATTTTACAGGCGATGGGTTTGCAGATATTTTCCTTCCCGGCAGAACAGAGCCATGGAACTTTGGTATTAAGCCTCGCTCTTACCTGTTAAAAAATAATGGTAACGGAACATTTACAGATGTTACAACTACGTATGCAAAAGAATTGGGACAACCCGGTTTGGTAACGGATGCGCAGTGGACAGATGTAAATGCAGATGGGAAAAAGGATTTGTTGCTTTCCTACGAGTGGGGAGGTATAGATGCATTTATATTTAACAACAAAACATTTACCAAGCAAACCATTACTGCAAAAAAAGGTTGGTGGACGTTTGTGCTGCCATTTGATGCAGATGGAAATGAGGAGCTCGATTTTATTGCAGGCAACTTTGGATTAAACAGCCGTTTGAAAGCATCAGCAGAAGAACCGCTCTCGTTATACATCAACGATTTTGATGCCAACGGAAGAAACGAACAGGTGCTTACGTATTATCTCGGTCATAAAGAAATTCCATTTGCTACCAAACAGGAGCTGGAAAAACAATTACCGCTGTTGAAGAAGAAGTTTTTGTACGCAGAAGATTTTGCCAAAGCATCGCTCAATGATTTATTTGGTGCTGATAAGTTGAAGAAAGCACAGAAGTATTCAGTTGATTATTTAAGCAATGCGTTATTGCTGAATAAGGGGGATAAAAATTTTGCTGTTACAGCTTTGCCTTACGAAGCACAATTAACTACTTATCGAACAGCAATGGTTGTACAGGCAAACAATGACAGCTTGCCCGATATATTACTGCTCGGTAATTATTACGATAATAATGTGGAGATCGGAAGGCAGGATGCAGACTTTGGTTCGTTGCTCATCAACAAAGGTTCCGGACAATTTGTGTATGCGCCGCTCAATGGCTTAACCATTAACGGACAGGTCCGGAACATCAAATCAATAACCATCAATAGTAGACAGGCTTATATTCTTGCAAAGAATAACGATGCTGTGCAAATCATCCGCTTCAAATAAAGTTAATACAGTACAGGATAATAAATGCGGGTGATCCACTTACTGGTATCTTTTTCCTGCAATCGATCTGTAATGAGCGATTGAAACGGAATTGCTGGTGCAGTTTTCTGATGATCGAAGGCATAATCGGCCATACGCTTTTCTGCTGCGGCAACAGTAGCCATGCCGCCTTTAACATCGCCCACCAAAATATAACCAAGAATCATTTTTTTGCGTTTGAACGGCTCCTGCTCTTCCACATCTGTTTTTGTAGGAATACCCACCATCACATCGTACCGGTTATCTGCAACAGAAAAAATATTCAGCATCGGTGCATTGCTTTCTTCACCACCTTTTGTTTGAATGTATTTTTTTACATCCGTAATAAGGCTATATACATCTTCTGTTGTAGGGTAATGGTCAAATGTTTTCTTCAACGAAATGAGCGTGGAGTCTTTCACCCGTTGTGTTTCAATCTCCATACCATACGTATTCTTCTCATTTTCAAAAAATGGTTTTGCTGCTGCAAGAAACTGTTTGAAATCTTTTTTCAATGAACGCAGCTGCAGGTATTGTTTAATTTTTGTAACAGGGTTGCTGCTGTATGCAAATACATAACTCCATTCAAAATGAGCCGAATCAATATTGTAAGGAAACACCTGGAAGAAAGCATTTACAGAGTCGTTACCAACTGATGTAATTGTTTCAACACCAGGAAGTGTCATGTTTTGAAAACGATAACTGCGGTTATTGAAACTATACACCGTGCTGCTTTGTTGCGTACCAGCCCACCAGTTTTTCCATTGTGTACTGTCGTGCAAAAGACGAATAGCTGAATTATTCGTACACTTGAATGCAATTCGGTAACTGTATGTTTCTTTTTGAGGAATACGTAAATACAGAACAACGCCAGAAACAATGATCAATACAACAACAAGCAGCAGCAATCTTTTCATTAAGTAAATCGTTTGAACCATCTGCAATTTAAGCGAAATTGTGCTGTAGAAATGAAGCTTTGTTTTTGATTTGAAAGAAATAATCCATAGCAAACGTTTGCAGATTGCATTTGTAAATTCAAGCCAATTTCTTTGTGGTTTACTGGTTATCTTTCCTGTACGAATTACTAAAAACGGTTGCCATGAAACAATTGCTGTTCTTCATCTTGCTCTTTGTTACTGCTTCAACAAAAGCACAAACAATTGATCCCTGGAAAATTGCTGCTACCAATTTCGATCCGTCCAACTACTACGGTATTACTGTAGCAAACGGCATGATTGGAGTCGTATCATCGCCGGAGCCATTCAAGGTAAAAGATGTGGTGCTTGCCGGTGCTTACGATTTGTATGGCCGTGGCCGTGTAAGTAATTTCTTAAAGAGTTTTAATCTGCTCAACAGTTACCTCGAAATAGATGGCAAACGCATCGATGCAAAATCAGCTTCGAACATGAAGCAGGAGCTGGATATGCAGCATGCAGCATTTACTACTTCATTCGATTATGCAGATAAAGCAACTGTTACATACACGTACTACTCACTTCGTCACTTGCCTTTTACAGTGTTGATGGATATTACCATTACACCGAAAAAAAATATCAATATCACCGGTGCCAGTGTAATGGAAGCACCTGATGCATTAAAAGATGTACAGAATTATTACAATGAAATTGATCGTCCGCATGTAACCATGAGCTTGCTCACATCATCAGCAAAAAGCCCTACCGGTAAATTGTTGATGTGTGCCAGTAATACATTTTTATTTTCTGAACATCATGGTAGTGAACCAAGAGTGATCCACGAAATGTGGGATAACAATATGCATCTGCTCAAATTTAGTAAGCAACTCAAAACAGGTGAAACCTATCGTTACTCTATCGCTGGTTCATCCATCACTTCTGCGCATCACGATGATCCGTTGAATGAAGCTGAACGTTTAACTATTTATGCCAAGCTGGAAGGCAGAGAACGTTTGCTGCAGTTTCATAACAAAGCATGGGATGACTTGTGGAGCAGCAGAATTATTATTGACGGCGATGCAACGGCAGCGCAGGATCAGCAAGATATCAACAGTATGCTTTATCATTTGTATTCGTTTACAAGAGAAGGCACTGCATTATCACCATCACCAATGGGATTGAGTGGATTGGGTTATAACGGTCATGTGTTTTGGGATACGGAGCTGTGGATGTATCCGGCATTGCTTGTGTTGAAACCTGAGTTGGCGAAGAGCATGGTGGAGTATCGTTATCAACGATTAGATGCTGCAAAGCGCAACGCTTTCAGCAAAGGATTTAAAGGAGCGATGTTCCCTTGGGAAAGTGCTGAAACAGGAGTTGAAGAAACACCGGTGTGGGCATTGAGTGGTCCGTTCGAACATCACATCACTGCATGCGTAGCCATTGCCGCATGGAATTATTATTGTGTAACACAGGATAAAGGCTGGCTGAAAGAAAAAGGTTATCCCATCTTAAGCGCAACAGCCGATTTCTGGGCAAGCAGAGTTGAAAGAAACGGTCCCGGTAAATACGATATTAAGAACGTTGTTGCTGCCGATGAGTGGGCCGAGAATGTAGATAACAATGCATTCACCAATGCGGCAGCAAAAGCCAACTTACAGTTTGCAACAGAAGCCGCAAAATTGTTAGGTGTTACACCCAATGCCGATTGGATGAATGTGGCGAATAATATTCCGGTATTGAAATTTCCTGATGGCGTTACAAAAGAACATGCAACCTACAATGGTGAAGGTATTAAACAAGCTGATGTGAACTTGTTGGCCTATCCGTTGAAAGAAGTAAAAGAAGCCACTGCCATTCACAAAGATTTAGAATATTACGAACAACGTGTTCCCAACGAAGGAACACCTGCAATGACACAGGCTGTGTTCACTACCTTGTATGCACGCTTAGGTGATGCAACAAAAGCGTATCATTGGTTTAAGGATGCATATATTCCTAACCTCAATCCCCCGTTCCGTGTAATTGCAGAAACAAAAGGAGGAACCAACCCTTACTTTGCAACAGGTGCAGGTGGCATTTTACAAAGTGTATTGATGGGCTTTGGCGGTTTGGAAATTACAGCAACAGGTATCACACAACTTAAAACAATATTACCTGCTAATTGGAAGAGTGTAACGATTACTGGTGTGGGTGTACAGAAGAAAACGTTTGTTAATAAGAGGTGATCGAGATGTTTTTTCATAGAGCTGTATTAAACATAGCAGTTAGTTGACAATAGCCAGAAACAACAGCTTTATTTTTGCAGCATGAACAAAACCTTTCTGTTCGATCTTGATGGAACATTAATTGATACCATGCCCTGGCATTTCAAAACATGGCAAATGGTGGTGACTGAAATGGGCAGTCCTTTGCAAGGCGATGCATTAATGAATGAATTGTATGGCAATGGTGCTGAGCTCATGAACCGATTAGTTCCTGGACGAATATTTACTGAAGAGGAAGCAAAAGAAATTGTGGATGCAAAGGAAGAACGTTATCGCCAGCTTTACGGAAAACAAATAACGGTGCTGGAAGGTGCAAGAGAATTTTTGCAAGAAGCACAAAAGCAAAACATACCTATGGGCATTGGTACTGCCAGCAACCAGGCCAACATCGATTTCGCATTGGATCAGTTACAGTTGCATGACTACTTCAATGCGATCGTAGGTGCTGATGATGTTGAGCTCAGCAAGCCTCATCCCGAAACATGGCTGAAATTAGCCGAAGCATTAAATAGCCCGCCACAACATTGCATTGTATTTGAAGATGCACCTAAAGGGGTAGAAGCGGCGAAGAAAGCTGGTATGAAAGCCATTGCCATTACCGGGCATTATTCTGCAAACGATTTCGGTGACTATGATAATATTTTAAAAATTGTTCCGTCGTTAAATGCGCTACAGGTAAGAGATTTGCTTTATCTTTAAAGCTGCCAAACGAATTGCTGTTGCGTATAATTGCTTCCATATTTTTTCTTAGTATACTCCTGTTTAACTGGTTTGGTTACCGTATTGTAATGGGCCTGGTGCAACAAAAAGCCGATACTCATTTTGAACAAAAGATCGATAACAAAGAATACGATGCAAGTGCATTAATTGAAGTGCGTGCACCAGTAAGTCTTCCCTATCAAACCGATTGGAAAGAATTTGAACGTGTAAGTGGTGAGATCACAATCAATGGTATGCACTACAAATATGTAGAACGCAAACTCGAAGGCGGAGAAATGATCTACAAATGTATTCCCGACGAAGGCAAAGCCCGTTTGGTAAATGCAAGAGAGAACTTTTTCAAACTCGTGAATGATTTGCAAAGCCAGCAGGAACAAAAATCGGGTAAGCAACCTGCACCTTCTTACAAAACTTTTTCATTTGATTATTGCGAACAGTTAAACAATTGGTCGCTGAATGCATTGGATAAACTGAAACAACCATTTAACCAAACCTTCTCAGCAACTCCACTTTCTGCATTTATTCCCCAAGCAGAACAACCTCCGGAAGTAACAGCTTAATTGCTTTGTTACTCATTTTGTTTCTTCATACATCATGATCGATAAGTCGGCTACTGTTGCAAACACGGTGAGGGTCGTGTACTGCGGCACTTGCAAGCTTATTAAGAAATGAGTAACAAAGCTCAAACGTATTCCTCTTTGAACGCCTGCCTGAATGACAAGGTCGGGCACGAAGCATCGCCAATGCAGTTGCATAGCGAAAAAAAACCACTACTTAAAAAATTGTAATTCAGAAATGAAACATGTTGTATTCGCAGCAGTCGTTGCAGTATTTATGATTGCGTGCAAACCCAAGGGAAATTATAAGGCGTTTACCAATGATCCTTTGTTATACAGTAAAACGGTAAAGAAGCTCAACAATGTTGTATTGGAAAATAATTTTCCACCAATGATTGCGGCACGTAATTACGTATATGCAAATATTGCAGCGTATGAATGTGTTGCAGCCGGTGATAAAAATTACAGAAGCATTAGCGGACAAATTAAACATATGCCCCCAATGCCAAAGCCCGATACAAGCAAGGCGCCTATTGATTTTTCTTTAGCTGCTTTACTCGCCTTTACAAAAGTTGGTAACGCTGTTACATTTCCTGAAGGAAGTATGATGGAGTATTACAATGATTTGAAGGAAAAGGCTGATTCAGCCGGGATGCCTTCCGATATGTTGGAGAATACTATTGCTTTTTCTGATACAATCGTGGCTACCATACTTAAGTGGAGCAAAGGCGATAATTATGCTGCCACACGTGGTGCTGAAAAATTTACCGTTCGTGAGGAAGATGGCCGTTGGCTACCTACACCACCTATGTATGCCACTGCGGTTGAGCCGCATTGGTGCAAAATTCGTCCGATGGTGCTCGACAGTTGTTCACAGTTTGAAATTCCACGTCCGCCGGTATTTGATGTCAAAAACAAAAACAGCATCTATTGCAAGGCAATGATGGAGGTAAAAAACATTGGTGACAGTTTAACGGAAGAGCAAAAACATATTGCAGATTTCTGGGACGACAATCCGTTTAAAATGAATGTAAGCGGGCATGTAATGTTTGCTACCAAGAAGTTTTCGCCTCCCGGGCATTGGTTGAATATTGTGGGCATAGCTGCAAAAGAAGCAAAGGCCGATTTTAATTCAACTGTTGGTGCATACGCAATAACTTCTATTGCATTTTTCGATGCATTTATTCGTGGATGGGAAGAAAAATACAAAAGCAATTTTGTACGTCCTGAAACGGCCATCAATAAATACATTGGCCAGGAATGGCGCCCTTATATTCAAACACCACCTTTTCCTTCTTATGTAAGCGGACATGCAACAAATTCTGCAGCTGCTGCAGAAACAATGACTTCGTGGTTTGGCGATCAGCTTTCATTTACTGATACTTCATTACTGGAGTTCGGAATTGCCAACCGCCAGATCAAATCATTTCGTGCCGCAGCAGAAGAGGCAGCTATGTCGAGGTTATATGGAGGTATTCACTACCGTTTCGATAACGATGCAGGATTAAAGGCAGGAAGACAATTAGGCGAACTGATCGTGCAGCGTATTAAACTAAGAGCTAACTGATCAGCTCTTCGATTACAATCACAACCAAACTATTATTGAAATGAAGAAAATATTTTTATTACAATTTTTACTTACTGCATTCCTTTTTATGACGGGTAAAAATGTAACGGCGCAAGGTTGCGTTGCTGTGCGAAGCAATGGAGCCATGTGCACTATGAGTCATGCTGATTCAGAAGATGATCACAAATGGCAATTAACAACAGGCTATCGTTACTTTCATTCGTTCCGTCATTTTGTAGGAACAGAAGAACAAAAACATCGTGTAGAAGAAGGCACCGATGTGCGCAACTGGCAGCATGCACTTGATCTTACACTGGTTCGTAAACTTAATAAGCGCATGTCGCTTGCAGTAAATGTTCCTGTTATCTCCAACCGTCGTTCTTCTATGTATGAGCACTATGGTAATACCAGTACTAATCCAAACGCAAGAAGAGAAACAACTTCGTTCGGCTTAGGTGATGTGCGTATTACCGCATATCGTTGGATGCTTGATCCTGTAAAAAGCAAAAGTGGAAATATACAAGTGGGATTAGGATTAAAACTTCCTACTGGCGATTATCGTTACAACGATTTTTTCTGGAAGAATGATTCAACAAAAGTGCTGGGTCCGGTTGACCAATCCATACAATTGGGCGATGGCGGCACTGGAATTTCACTTGAGCTGAATGGTTATTATGTTTTCACAAAAGCATTAAGTGCTTACGGAAACTTTTATTATCTCAGCAATCCACGTGAACACAATGGTGTATCAACAGCAAGGGGCGGAACAACTTCCGCAACAAATATTCTTTGGGGAAGCAGTGTTATGAGCGTACCTGATCAATACATGCTTCGTGGTGGATTAAACCTGATGGCTGGTGCTTTCTCCGCTTCAGCAGGTGTACGTTTAGAAGTAGTTCCTTCTGAAGATATTATTGGGGGCAGTAGTGGTTTCCGTCGCCCCGGCCGCATTTTTGGTGTTGAGCCCGGCGTTGCTTATCAATTTAAAAGAGCAAGCTTGTTTGCAACTGTTCCTTATTGGTTTAGCAAAAACCGCACACAGAGTTATGCCGATAAACAGCGTACAAAAGCAACAGGTGTGTATGCGCAAGGTGATGCCGCATTTGCTGATTACTCAATAAATATTGGCTGTACCGTAAAATTCTAATTGTAAGCAAGCGATACCAAACAATCATTACATGAAATCAAGTATAAAATTATTATTGTTAATGCTGCTGGGCATTGCAGCTAAGCAATCATTTGCTCAAACCGACATTGATGCCATTATGATGGAGAAGAATGCATTTTGCGTTGGCCCCGGTTACTCTTACAGCAGCTGGAAAAATTATTGGGAGGGAACAAAGAAGAGAGAGAACCTGAATCTCGGAACAGTATCAACACAAATGTTTGCTGTAATGGGTAACTACGGAGTTACCAACAAGCTGAATGTGTTATTCAATGTACCGTACGTAGTTACAAAAGCAAGTGCAGGAACTTTCAGGGGGCAACGTGGTTTCCAGGATCTGAGCCTCATGTTGAAATATCGTGCCATCAACAAGAAAATCTATAACAGTCGTGTTGCTTTAATTGGTTTGGTGGGAGGTTCTATACCGCTGAGTAATTACACAGCCGATATGTTACCACTGTCCATTGGTATGCAAAGTAAAACAGCAATGGCAAGATTGATGCTCGATTATTATTACGATAATAAATGGTTTGCAACAGCATCAGCAACTTATGTATGGCGCAGTAATGTTACGCTCGATCGTGATTCGTATTATGCCGATGAGTTTATTCTTTCGAACGAAGTGAAAATGCCTAATGCAACAAGCTATAATATTCGGGCAGGTTACCGCACTCAATGGATCATTGCAGAAGCTGTACTCAACAACTGGACAACAAAAGGTGGCTTTGATATCACACAAAACAATATGCCTTTTATCAGCAACCGCATGAATGCAACTTCGATGGGAGCTAACATCAAGTATGTATTCAAGAATCTTCCGCAGCTTTCTTTAACAGGGGGAGCCAGCCAGGTAATTGCGGGAAGAAACATGGGGCAGAGTTTCAATGTTAACGGTGCTGTATTTTATGTTTTCAACCTTAATAAAAAAGAAAGGAAAAACAACAGCGGAGTAAATTGATCTAACACGAAAAAACGAAATCATGAACATCAACATAAAACAAATTGCGGCTGCTTTACTATTGTGTGTTTCAGTAGCATCGTGCAGTAAAGAAATTACTGAGCGAACAAAGAATGCGACTGCGTTGAATCCTGCAAACACCGACGCAAATGCAGGTACATGGAAACCGGTATTACTTACAGCTCCCGATGAGTTTGCAGTAGCTGCACCCGGTGCTGCAAGTGGGCCGGGTTATACGGCTGAGCTGAATGAAATCAAGAGTTATCAGAAATCAATGACGGGTGAACAAAAAGAACGCATGAAATACTGGAGCGCCGGTGCGGTATTTCGCTGGAATGAAATTATGCGTGGACTGATTGCAAAATATAATCTTCCGCCTTTTCAAAATCCTGATGGCACTTATCCGGTTCCCGATGCAAATAATCCTTTTAATAACCCGCAATTTCCTTTTGCGAATCCTCCTTACGCATCACGTGCCTATGCTTATGTAAGTGCTGCGCAATACGATGCCTTAGTTGCAGCGTGGCATTACAAAAAACTATACAACCGCTTAGCTCCGTATAAAATCAATAATACAATTACAACTTTATTACCGCAATCTGATCTGCCCTCGTATCCAAGTGAAGATGCCGCTGTTGTTGGTGTGATGGTGGAGATGTTGAAATTATTTTTTCCCGGTGAGCAGGCAACTATTCAGCAACTAGCCACCGAACATAAAAATGCAAGAATAATGGCAGGCTTAAATGTGCGAAGCGACATTGAAGCGGGTGAAGCATTAGGAAGATTGGTTGCACAAAAATTTGTTACACGTGCAAGAGCCGACAGAGCCGGTGCTGCAGGTGGTAATGCAACTGTATGGCAACAGATGGAAACGCAAACCGCTGCAACAGGTGAAATGCCGTGGATCAGTATGGAATCACCAAAGCGTCCACCGATGTTACCATTGTTTGGTCGTGTGCGTACGTGGTTGTTTGATTCTTTAACAATGGTAACAACTATTCGTCCTGGTCCTCCGCCATCAACCAAATCAGAAAAGTTTAAACAGGAAGTAGCCGAAGTGTTGCACTACAGTAAGAATGCAAGTCGTGATGAACTAGCGCTGGTTCATTATTGGGCCGATGGTTTGGCAACACATACACCTCCCGGTCATTGGAATGCAATTGCTGCCGATGATTTTATTGAACAACGTTACAGCGAAGTACGTTGGGCACGCAACCTGGCTTTACTGAACATGAGTATGATGGATGCGGCTGTTGTTTGTTGGGATGCAAAATTCTTTTACTTTAATCCACGTCCTTCGCAAGTGAATCCTGAAATAAAAACATGGACTGGCTTACCAAACTTCCCAAGTTACATGAGTGGCCACTCAACCTTTAGCGGTGCCGCAGCCACTATACTGGGCCGCATATTGCCCGCACGTAAATCAGCTTATGAAGCGATGGCAAGAGAAGCATCGCTTTCAAGATTATATGGTGCCATTCATTACCGTAGTGATTGTGAAGAAGGATTGAAATGTGGTAATGCAATTGGCGGTTACGCTATTGCACGTGCAAACCTTGATGGTGCAAATTAAACGAGTATTATTTTCAGTAGTATAAATTGTGCCTCCCTTGTTTTTACAAGGGAGGTTTTTTTTATTCTTATGTCAATAACATCACAGCGACTTTTACTGGAATAATGCGAACTACTTTATAAGTGCAGATTTTATAATAAACAACAAAGAAAAAATGTAATTACTACAATTATAAAATACAAAACACTTTGTGTTAACCGTGGTTTTTCTTTGCTGCAAATGGAAATCATTTATCTTTAACTGGATTAACATGAGATTTCCAGTACCAAAGAATATTGCATGCAGCAAAGTACATTAAAGAAATTGTCCGAAGCTCTTGGCATCAGCATATCAACAGTATCACGGGCATTGAAAGATCACCCAGATATTTCGGCAGCTACTAAAATAAAAGTGAAAGAGTTGGCTGCAGCTATGGAGTATGAACCCAACAGTTATGCTGTGCAGTTACGTACAAGGCAAAGTAATGTGCTTGGCTTGCTTGTTCCCTCCATCGATAATTTCTTTTACGATTCATTTATTGCCGCTGTTGAAGATGAAGCACGCAAGTTTGGATATTCGGTATTGATCATGCAATCGAGAGATGACGTTGAAATAGAAACAGCCAACCTCAATATCTTCCGCAAGAACATGGCAATGGGTGTGTTTGCAACCGTATCAATTGCAACCGAAGATATGGCCCCGTTTCACAAACTGGAGGATATGAAAATACCGGTGATCTTTTTTGATCGTGTACCGGAAGAGAACGGTTTTCATACAGTTTGTTTATCGGATGCTGATGCAGCAAGACTTGCAGCTGAAGCAATCATTGAAAAAAAGAAAAAGAATATACTTGCGTTGTTTGGCCACCCGCATTTAAGTATTTCAAGAGTGCGTAGCAAAACATTTGTTGATACAATAAAACAACAATCACCATCTGCAACAGTAACACTTGATTTTCCGGAACAACCTGAACCATCAAAAGAAATTGCATTAAAAGCATTGCAATCTGCAAATCCTCCTGATGTTATTTTTTGCATGGGCGATCTTATTCTCATAGGCGTCATGCGTGCAATTCATGAGCTAAATTTAAAAGTACCTGAAGATGTTGCAGTCATCAGCATCAGTAATGGCTTTATTCCTACTATGTATAATCCTGTCATCACTTATGTTGAAACAAGTGGTTACAAACTTGGCAAACTCTCTTTTTCTCAAATGCTGGGACGTTTAAAAGGAGAAGATGTTAGCGAAAACGTTTGCGTTGAATCAATACTGGTAAAAGGCGGTTCTTTATAGACAAAATGCTTTGGTAAATGATAGGTAACGGGTATATTTAATTACTCATCCATCACTTGCCATGACCAACTTTCGCATTAAGCTTTCACTCTTTCTCAACTATTTTGTTTTTGCCATTCTGCTTAACAGTGTAGGCACTGTTATATTGCAGGTGCAGGGAAATTTTGACATTTCAAAAGGCTCGGCCAGTATACTCGAAGCTTTTAAAGATCTCAGCATTGCCATCACATCTTTTCTTATTGCTTCTTATGTAAACAAGATCGGTTATAAAAAAACAATGCTCATTTCATTGGGGTTGATCGCTGTAATGTGTTTGATCATTCCATCGGTCAGCAGTTTTTTTATGACCAAGATGTTGTTTGCAGCAGCGGGTATTGGTTTTGCATTGATAAAGGTGAGTGTGTTTGCAACCATAGGCCTGGTTACTAAATCAAAGAATGAGCATTTAAGTTTTATGAATTTCCTCGAATCATTTTTTATGGTTGGGGTATTAACAGGTTATTTCTTATTTGCTTCAATGGTTGATAATAATGACCCAAAATCAACCACATGGTTCAATACCTATTATATTTTGGGTGCACTAGCTGTAGTTGCATTTTTATTATTACTCAGCACCAGGCTCGATGAATCAAGTATAAAACAGGCAGAACAATCAAAATCGGCTTCTGATGATTTTGTTGAAATGCTCCAACTAGTACTGTTGCCACTTGTGCTTGTATTTATATTCAGTGCGTTCTTTTATGTATTGATCGAACAAAGTATCATGAGCTGGTTGCCAACATTCAACAAAGATGTATTACAACTTTCTACAAGTCTCAGTATACAAATGGCGAGTATTTTATCAGCATCAATTGCCTTAGGCCGTTTTCTCGCAGGGTTGATCTTACGAAAAGCAGATTGGCTGATGGTATTAGTAATTTGCCTGCTTGCTGCCGGTGCATTGGTATTGCTTGCTGTACCATTAACAAAAAATATAAGCGGCACCAGCATCAATAGTTTAGCTGATGTTCCGTTGGTGGCATTCATATTTCCTTTGATTGGTTTATTCCTTGCACCAATTTATCCCGCCATCAACTCGGTGATATTAAGTAATCTGCCAGCACATCGTCACGGATCAATGAGCGGATTGATCGTTGTATTCTCTGCTTTGGGTGGTTCAACAGGTTCCATCATTACAGGGAATATTTTTGAAGCGTATGGCGGACAAACAGCATTTTATTTTTCACTTGCCCCTATTGGTATTTTGATCATACTGTTATATGTATTCAAACGGCTGCAGCCAAAATCAGGTGCAGTTGTTGATATAAAAATGAAAGGAGGTCATTGATCGTGAAACAGAAGGAAATTTTTGAATTGAGTCCTTTGTTTGAGGATGTGCAGATGCAACAAGTGTTCGAAGATGGAAAAACATTTGTCGATTGTACAGCAAAACAATCACCGGAACTTATTCTTCAAAAGTATAACGAGGAAAAACTAAAACCCAACTTCGATCTTCGTTCATTTGTAACAACACATTTTCAACTTCCGCATGTATTTGCCAGCGATTACCATTCCGATGCTAAAGAAAATGTAACTGAGCATATTCATGCGTTGTGGCCTGTTCTCACACGTGAGCCTGATACAGTTCAACAAGGTTCGCTCATTCCATTACCAAACCCATATATAGTTCCTGGCGGCCGTTTTGGCGAAGTGTATTACTGGGATAGTTATTTCACCATGCTTGGTTTAAAGGAATCGGGTATGAATGACATGATCGAAAACATGGTGAATAATTTTACGCATCTCATTAATACCATCGGATTTATTCCAAATGGTAATCGCACCTATTATCTCGGCAGATCACAACCACCTTTTTATTCGTTGATGGTTGAATTGATGATGGAGATCAAAAATGAAAATGTACTTATCGATTACTTACCTGCTTTAGAAAAAGAATATCAATTCTGGATGATGGGTGCTGATGAGATTTCTGCAGAACATCGTTTTGAAAGGCATGTGGTATTGATGGAGGAAGGTGAATTGATGAATCGCTATTGCGACGCTTATCATACTGCAAGACCTGAATCTTATCGTGAAGATGTTGAACTGATGCATGCAACCAAACAACCGACAGAAGCATTGTATGCACATTTAAGAGCCGGTGCAGAATCAGGCTGGGATTATAGTTGCCGTTGGTTTAAATCGGAGGATGATTTTTCAACTATTCATACAACAGAGATAGTACCTGTTGATCTTAACTGTTTGTTGGTTCGTTTGGAAGAAACCATTGCAAAAGGCTATCAGTTGAAGCAAGATGAAAATCTTGCGGCGAAGCATAAACAATCAGCTGAAAAGAGGAAGCAAGCCATTTATAAATATTTCTGGAACGAAGAGCAGAAGTTCTTTACCGATTATGATTGTGTGGATCATGCGCAAAAGCAGGTCAAGACACTTGCAGGCGCCGCACCTTTATTTTTCAAAGTGGCCACCCAACAACAGGCCGATGCAGTTGCAGCTTCACTTGAAAATGAATTTTTAAAAGACGGCGGGTTAACAACAACATTAAAAACAACGGGTCAGCAATGGGACGCACCTAATGGCTGGGCTCCATTGCAATGGATGAGCATAGTGGGGTTGGAAAATTATGGTCATCATCAGTTAGCTGCAACGATTGCTAAACGCTGGATACAACTTAACAACGACGTGTATGAGCGCACGGGTAAGTTGATGGAGAAATACAATGTTGTTGAAACGCATCTCGAAGCTGGCGGTGGCGAATATGCCGGACAAGATGGATTTGGGTGGACAAACGGAGTTTTATTAGCTTTAATAAAGAAGTATGGATAATACCCGCCTGGATAATACATTCACTTTTTCAGTTGAACCGTACAACGGCAAACTTCGTTTTGTTGTCAGCGACCAAGGGAAGGAATCTGTCTGTCGTATTGAGCGAAAAAAAACAATTGAATCTTTTTTACAGGCAAGAAACAGCAGCATCTTTAAAGGCCGCCTACAGCTGCACAAGTTGAATAATGACATTGCTGTGGAAGTAAAAGGAGAAGTAGTTGGTAACGTATCAGTTTCTTCGTTTCAAAAGTTGATCAGCTAGGATCATCCTTCCAGCAGCGCAAAACCATAAGGCGGCAGTACAAAAAATTCATGATCCTTTCCTACCTCGTGAGTTTGCCCACTCCAATGATCGGTTAAAGTTGCAGGTGGATTTCCTTTTTCCTTAAATGCATACCAGGTTAAGAAGGCTGCTTCATTGCTGAAGTTGAAAACGCAGAACAGTCGGTGCTCTTCTTTTTGACGAATGTATCCGGCAATATGAACATTATGCGGTGTAAGCCAGGTAATATTGCTACGATCGGCAACCATCGGCAACTCTCCTCTTATTTGCAATAGTTTTTTTGTAGCGCTGAAAATAATTTCTTCTACTGTTCCTTTTTCTTTCGCTTTCTTATTCTTGTTCCAATCAATAACGGGACGATGCATCCATCGATTATCATAACTCTTGCCTTCATCTTTCAGATAAGAGTAATCATTCGTGTAGCCAACCTCGTCACCATAAAATAACATGGGCACACCACCAAGGAAAAAACTATGCGCCTGCATCATGAGTATTTTCTGTATTGAAAGATCAATGGCTTCTTTATTATTTTCTGTAATAGCTTTTTCCAACCCGCACAACGAAGCAAGCGAACCACTGATACGTGCATCACCTGTTTTAGGATTACTTGAAAACAGTGCACCAACAGCTGGCGAACCCTGATGAACCCCGGAATAATAATCCTTCAGGTATTTGCGGTGAGCAAATGAGTTATACCCTGCCTGCTCTATCATACTATCATCATAACCTAAACCAATATCATCATGACAACGTGTATAAGTGATCCACGATGTACCATATGGTTTTTGTAAAATATCATGTTGTGCAGCCAGCATTACTTTCGTATCACCAGTTGCAAGCATATCCCATTGCAAAGCCATATGCGTTGCATTGTAAGCAAAATCACATTCACGTGCCGTATAGTTATCAGTGCCAAAATATTTCATGATCTCTTTGGGAGCAACAATTGCTTCACCAAGCAACGCCATTCCCGGTGATGCTACCTGTACACATTGTTTGATCAAACGCAACAACGTATGTGCCTGTGGTAAATTCTGACAGGTGGTGCCAAGTTGTTTCCAGATGAAGGCTGGAGCATCAATACGTAGAATATCTACACCCAGGTTGGCGTAAAAGAAAATGCTGTCAAGCATTTCAATAAACACTGAGGGGTTGGTGTAATTCAAATCCCATTGATAATGATGAAACACCGTCATCACCCATTTATTGCATTCTTCTATATATGTGAAACTGCCGGGTGAACTTTCGGGAAATATCTCGGGCATTGTCCGTTCATACTGATCAGGTAAACTTCGGTCGTGATAGAAATAGAAATAATCCTGGTATTTCTTTTCACCTGCTTTTGCCTTTAAAGCCCATTCATGTTTGTGTGATGTATGATTGAGCACAATATCGATCATCAGGTACATATTGCGTTTGCGCATTTCTTCCTGTAAGTGCAAAAGATCATCAAGCGAGCCAAAACGTTTATCCACCTTTCTGAAATTGGAAACAGCATAACCTCCATCGCTTTCATTTGCCGGACTTTCAAACACCGGCATAAGGTGCAAAAAGTTTATGCCAAGTTCTTCGAAGTAATCAAGTTTTGTTTCGAGAGTTCTGATGTTGCTGCAAAAACGATCGACATATAAACTCATGCCGTTGATCTTATTGCTGAGAAACCAATGTTCCTGCTGAAGTTTGTGCAGATCACGTTGCTTTAATACAACTGAACGTTGCTTGTAAGCTTTGATGATCGTTTTGATTAACTCATCAAGATATGTTTCTGCTGATGGATAATGCTCATACAACTGCAAATACAATTCAAAGATGGCAGAAGTATCAGCAAGAAACCTTGTGTAGAAAAGATTGTCTTCTCCTGCTACATCAATTCCATGTTCTTTTAACAAGGCGTTTATATGTTCATGTGCTCCGAAGGTGTACATACGGTCAATTGAAAATGGCGTTACTTAAATGTTTGAAGGCTTCCATGGCACCAAGGTATTCACAGGTGCGTGCACCGGCTTTGTTTGCGTTGGCAATAATTAGTTTCCAATCATCCACACTTATCGACTTGATCTCCTTTTTTGATCTATTACTCAACTGGTATAACACAGCACCGGTAAATGCATCGCCTGCACCGGTAGTATCAACTGGTTTAATGGCAATGCTTGGAATGATCATGGTTTCATTATTCAATCCAAGCAACGTTCCATCTTTTCCCAGGGTAATGGTGAACACTGCATTTGTTCTTTGCAGGAAAACAGCTGCTGCTTCTTCCACAGTCACAGTGCCGGTGAGCATCATTGCTTCTTCATCGCTTACTTTAAAGAAATGACAGTGCTCAAGAAAATACCATGATTGATTTATGAATGAAGCTGTATTATTCTGAAATAACAGGTGCCGGTAATTAGGATCGAAGCTGATGAAGAGATCATTAGCTGATGCTTTATTCAACAAACCGATATATGCTTCCTGCAAAGGGCCCGGTAAAAAACCTGTAGCTGAACCAAAATGTACAAGTGCAAACGAATCAAGATCAATTGTATCAACTTCTTCTTTTGTTAATTGGCCATCGGCACCACGGTTGAAATAAAAATCACGTTCGCCGTTTTCCATTAATGATACAAAAGCAAAAGTGGTAAAGTAATGTGCATCCTGTAGCATGTACTTGGTTGATACACCAAAACTTTTCATAACGGCAATAAGATGATCACCAAAAGGATCCACACCAACTTTGGAAGATAAATCTACTTGTCCGCCCAATGCAGCAATAGCAGCTGCAACATTCGTAGGGGCGCCGCCGGGTTTCTTCAAAAAATTTTCACCGGCGCTTAATGCTTTGCCTTTGTCGGTACAGATCATATCGATCAAGGCTTCACCGATGCAAAGAATTTTATTCATATGTTCATCTTAAAGTTCAAAAATGGTTGCTTCATAAGGTTGCAACGTGCCATTCACAGAAGCTTTACTGTAATTACTGATCGACAGTTTTGCTTTGCTTACATCAACACCAGTTGAAACAGCTGCTTCCTTATTTCTGAAATTCAACAACACTAAAAATTTCTTTCCTTTTAACTCTCTTGTAAAGGCAAACACATCAGGATTGTCTGCATCAACCAATGTAAACGATCCGTAAATCAATGCTTCATTATCCTTTCTCAACTTGATCATTTGTCGGAAGTAATTGAGGCAGCTGTTTACATCTTTCTCAGCAGCAGCAACATTTACTGTATTGTAATTGGGATTAATTTTTAACCATGGAGTGCCTGTTGTAAATCCTGCACCTGCAGTGCTGTCCCATTGCATGGGTGTACGCCCATTATCACGTGAAGAAATTTTCATGCCTTCAAGAAAGCGGTTGAGATCACCGCCTTTTGATTTTACCTGCGCATAGTTGGTGAGTAATTCCACATCATTATAATCTTCCACCTTATCAAACTTGATATTGTTCATACCAATTTCATCACCAAAATAATAATACGGTGTCGCACGCATGCTTAAGATAAATGTCGTCAGCATTTTAGATGATAATTCCCGGTACTCCGGCGAATCATTTCCCCAACGTGTAACCATGCGTGGCTGATCATGATTCCCGAGATACATCGTGCCCCATCCTTTTTCAATAAATGCACTATCCCATTTTTTATAGATGCCTTTCCATTTTACCAGGTCCCATCCTTTTGGATCGGGCATTTTATATTCATTGGGCAGGTAACCAAAATCTATTGCTTCAAAATTGTAAGCCATGTTCAGTTCGTTGCGGTCTTCATCAACAAATAATTTTACACGTGGCACATCACCCATTGCTTCTGCAACGGTAACAAGTTTATAAGGCGTTAATACTTCTCTATTCATTTCCTGTATATATTCATGCAAATGCGGACCACTTGCATAATACAAAGGCCAGTTGCCATTGTATTCAGCAGGCAGTGCAGGCCAGGTAGTGTCTTTTGAAATAAAAGCAAACGCATCCATACGAAAACCATCTACACCTTTTGTTGCCCAGAATTTCATCATGCTGTAAATATCTTTTCGCAACGCAGGGTTTTCCCAATTAAGATCAGGTTGAAAATCGCCGAAGTAATGCAGGTAGTAAGAATTGGTTGGCTTATTAAATTCCCAGCCATAACCTTTATCATCGAAAATGCTGAAGCGATAGGGTGGTTCGCCTTTTTCAGCAGGCCACCAATGAAAATAATTATAGTAGGGACTGCTGCGTGATTTGCGGGCTTCTTTAAACCATTTGTGTTCATCGCTGCAATGGTTTAACACAAGATCCATCATTACTTTAATACCACGATCATGAAAGCCTTTCAGCAACACATCAAAATCATTCATGGTTCCAAACTGCTTCATGATGTTTTGATAATCGCTGATATCATAACCATTGTCTTTATTCGGCGATTCATACACAGGATTTAACCACACAGCATCAATGCCCAGCGATTTAATATAATCTAGTTTTGAGATGATGCCTTTGAGATCACCAACACCATCTCCATCACTGTCTTTAAAACTACGTGGATAGATCTGGTACACCACAGCCTCTTTCCACCATGTGCGTTTTGTATCGATAGCATCAGATGACTGATCATCTTTTGCTTTTTCATTTGTGCATGATAAAAGAAAGAAGCATCCCAGGATATAGAAACTGATTTTTTCCATACACATCTGTTTAAATTATATTAATGACCGGCACCGCCCACCATTGCAATATCATCTGTGGGTTTATCAGCTTTAATTAGTAACGTAAGCAATGCAGCAATCACCAGGAATACGCCTGCAAAAGCAATGGCATTACCAGGGTCATTATTCAAAAAGTTTTTGAGAATAAAACCAAATGTTGTGGTTTGAATGAACATAGGAATAACGATCATCATATTGATAACACCCATGTACACACCATAACGTTCTTTTGGAATTTTACTTACCACAATGAGATAAGGAATACCCATCATACTTGCCCAGCCAATACCAAAGCCGGTGATAGCGGGGAACAGTAAATATTTATTTTCAATAGAAGGAAAGAATAACAAACCAACACCGGCAATTATGAGGCAACCAAAATGGACCAGCTTGGGAGAATATTTTTTTGCGAAGTACACCAAACCGAATGCACACAGGAACGTAACAATATTGTACCAGCCGTTTACTAAACCAGTCCAGCTTACTGCTTTTTCATACAGTTCAGCATTTTGTTCTGGTGTTGTATTCCAAACTGAGAGAGCAATACTTTTTGATGAGTTTTGCCAATAACAAAACAACGCATACCACTGAAACAAATAAACAAGTGCAAGCTGCCACATTACTTTGGGCATGGTGCTGATGGCATCGACGATTTCAATATTCTGTGCAAAAAGAATTTTAAGTGTAGGGTGCCTTTCGGTATAGTTCAATACACGTCGCAGCAAACCTTTTACAAACAAAGAAGGAATTAGTAAGATGATGATAATAGTGTAAGCAACAACAGTAGTGATGATGGAAAGAAAAAACTGAACGGCAGGATGTGGCATGCCCTTGTTCTTTTCCTTGATTGCATTCAATTCATCTTCACTCGGCGGTATTTCAGGTGTTGTGCGGATACTCCACAAGATGGAACCAATGGAACAAACTGCACCAAGAAAAAACGAAGCAAATACCCATGTTGGAAGTTTACCTGTTTTCCCAATAAAGATCAACGGGAAGATGAACAATGAAACATTGGCCAGTGTTTGACCAAAGCCTGTAAAGAAACTCTGCGCTTGAAAACCTGTTGGTTGTTGTGATGCATCAAGCTTGTCGGCAATAAAAGCACGATAAGGCTCCATGGCTGTGTTGTTGCCTGCATCAAGTATCCACAGTAAACCGGCGGCCATCCACAATGCACTGCTGAACGGAAAAAGGAATAAAGCAATGCTGCAGATCATGGCACCAATAAAAAAATAAGGTGTGCGTCGGCCAAAACGTGGATGCCATGTTTTATCGCTCAATGCACCGATGATGGGTTGAATAATTAAACCAGTGAGCGGTCCTGCTAAATTGAGCCATGGAATTTCATCGGGCTTTGCTCCTAAGAAATCGTAAATAGGGTTCACTGCACTTTGCTGCAAACCAAAACTATATTGAATGCCAAAAAAGCCAACATTCATATTAATGATCTGCCAAAAACTCAAATGGGGTTTGGAAATGGACATGTGCAGTTAGTTGAAGGGGCAATAGTTGGTTTAAGTCATACGCACAACTGCACGCAGCAGCAATCGGTATGAAAGATAAACCAAGTTTTTTATGCCTCTATCCTGCAAACGGTTGATGTTGGGAAATCAATGGTTAGGTAGGCCATACTTATAACAGTACAAACAAAGCTTAACAGGCAACGGAAGTAGTTCAAACCTATTTAAGTCCGTAATGGTTCATCAGCCAATTACAGGTACGCTTCACCGTTTCGTCAATGGGAGTGTACGCAAAACCGGGAAGCAAACGCTCAATTTTGGTAGCATCGTAAATGGAGATGCTTTGCGCAGCATCAGCGGTTTCTTTGGTGAGCAATGGTTCTTTATTGCTGAACATTGCTTTCAATGTTTCCATGCGCCAAACCAGTTCGCCCATCCAAGGCTTGGCTAATTTTTGCGGAGCTTTTTTATTGAAGCCCTTGGCTACTTTGGTAAATAAATGCTGAAAACTGAGATTCTCTCCGTTAAGGATAAAACGTTCAGCGCTGATATCGCTATTCATCAAACTCACCATGGCATTGGCAACATCCTTTGCATCAACAAAACCTTTTACACCGCCGCTGTACCAGGGAAATTCTTCCCACATTTTTTTGAAAATGGCAACAGATCCGTTCTCCCAATTCGATTCACCCAAAATAACAGATGGATTAACAATAACAGCATTCAGCCCCTCACCAATGCCACGCCATACTTCCATTTCCGACAGAAACTTTGTTTTGCCGTAGTGGGAGTTGTTGGTTTCTTCTGTCCATTCTGCTTTTTCGGTGATAGCTTGCCCATCGGCAGTTTTACCAACAGCAGCAATTGAACTAACATGCACAAACTTGCGGATATTATTTTCCAGCGCCATGTTCACCATGTTGGCGGTACCTTCAATATTGATCTTGTACATCTCCGGCCGGCGACTGCTGTGATACGATACAACTGCAGCACAGTGATATACTTCTTTACAATGCTGCATTACTTCATCAAGCAGATTTACATCCAGCACATCGCCTTTTATCCATTCGATCTGTTGTTTTTCTTCTTCGCTCAACACCAGCGGCATCGACGTACGGTACAATGCCTTGATTGGTCCTTGCTTTTCCTGCAACAACTGTTTTAATAAAGCCGAGCCAACTAAACCTGCGCCGCCGGTAACGAAGATCATGCGAAGTAAAATTTACGAGGTACGAAGTACGATGTTTTCATGCAAGTATTCAATATTTATAGTAGCCTTCACCGGTCTTACGACCAAGCTTATTGCTTTCTACTTTTTCTTTTTGAATTGATGAAGGTTTCAAACGTTCGGGTTTGCCGAGTTGCTCATACACGCTGCAACTAACTGCATAGTTAATATCGTTACCAATAAGATCCATGAGTTTGAACGGTCCCATTTTAAAACCACTTGCTTCCATTAATGCATCAACGGTTGCAAAATCAGCAACGCCTTCTTCAACTAATCGCAACGCCTCGATGTAATAAGGCCGTGCAACACGGTTCACAATAAAGCCGGGTGAATCTTTGCAGATCACCGGTGTTTTATTCATTTGCTTTGTTAATGCAACCAATGCATCAACTACTTCTTCATTGGTTTGTTCGCCACGCACCACTTCCACCAACTTCATGATAGTTGCCGGATTAAAGAAATGCAGACCAGCTACCCGTTGTGGTTTGTTGATTGATTTTTGTAACAACGAAATAGAGAGTGATGAAGTGTTGCTGGCGAAGATGGTATCACCATGATTGATCTCTGCCAGTTGATTGAACAGTGCAATTTTCGCATCCGGTTTTTCAATAATGGCTTCAATGATCACATCGGCAATACAACCATTGATGTCACTGATGAATTGAAGTTTACCGCTGCTGTTCCTCCGCTGCTCCTCCGTTATTTTTTGTTTCTGTACTAATGATTCCAGATTGTTATTGATGGAGGCTTCTGCTTTTTGCAATACTTCTGTGTTCAGATCGAAAAGTAATGTATAGATACCGCTTTGTGCAGCAGCCTGTGCAATACCGCTACCCATTGTTCCTGCACCACAAACGCATAAAGTCTGAACCATGATTTGGGGAGATGATTAAGATTGGGAGGAAATTTTACTCAAATACAATTTTACTTCTTGATTCAATATCGGTTCGTTGGTCGAAAACAAAATCAACAAATTTTGCTTCACCCGCTTTACCACTTACTGGTATAGATGTGCGTCCATATTCTTTATGATCAGCATCAAATACTTTTGCTTTGATTGTTTGATTAAAGTCTTTTTCAAAGATGAGGTAAACAACGGCTTTGTTAGCTGTTGCGCTGTCTGATTCAATACTGAACTTGCCTGTACTTATTCCTTTTCCGTTGAGATCTTTTGAAACTTCCAGGGTACAGTCAAATGTTTTGGTGACACCTTCTTTCAATCCATCTGCAAATTCAGAAACGCCTTTACCAACGGTTTCGCCCGTTTTATTAATGGCGTCTTTCGCTTTTTCTTTTGCACGGTTACATGAAAAACTTAAAATCGTAATGGACAGAAGAAACAAGGAAAAAACTTTATTCATGAAATGTCATTTAAAATTTCTTTCATCTGGTTTATTCTTATAATCCACCTAAATCATGGTTCAGACAATTGTTGACTAGAATTGCTGAACGTACATGAGTGACACAACAAAAGCTAAATAGTAGTGCATTCGTTTGTAACCTAAAACTTACAACTCAGAACTTAAAACTGTTTTACACCGCTCCCGTAAACTGTTTCAAAAACCGCACATCATTCTCACTGAACAGGCGGATATCTTTTATGCCATACTTCAGCAATGCAGGACGTTCGATGCCCATACCAAATGCAAAGCCTGAATATTTATTACTGTCGATGCCGCAGTTCTCCAACACTTTCGGATGCACCATGCCGCAACCAAGAATTTCTAACCAGCCTGTTTTCTTGCACACACTGCAACCTTCGCCGTTACACAACAAACAACTGATGTCCATTTCAGCACTGGGCTCGGTGAACGGAAAGTAAGAAGGGCGGAAACGGACTTTCACATCTTTACCAAACATTTCCTGCACAAAGAAGTAGAGTGTTTGTTTGAGATCGGCAAAGCTCACTTTCTCATCCACATACAAACCTTCGATCTGGTGAAAGAAGCAATGACTTCTTGCACTGATGGTTTCGTTACGATACACACGACCCGGTGTAATAATGCGGATGGGCAATTTGCCTTTCTGCATTTCATGGATCTGCACATTGCTGGTGTGCGTGCGCAGGAGCCATGCAGGATCGGTGCTGATATAAAACGTATCCTGCATATCACGGGCAGGATGATTTTCGGGCAAGTTAAGAGCAGTGAAGTTGTGGAAATCATCATCGATCTCCGGTCCTTCAGCAACAGAGAAACCCAGGCGCTGGAAAATATTCACCATGCGATTGCGCATAAGACTGATGGGGTGACGGCTGCCGATTGGCAACGCATCGCCGGGCAAAGTCAAGTCAACTTTAGCTGTTGTATCATCTGTGCCGTTTCCTGTCAACGCTCTCCACTCTTCGTATTTCGCTTCAGCAAACTGTTTGAATTCGTTCATGCTCTGGCCAAACGCTTTCTTCTGCTCGTTGGCCACATTTTTCATTTCGCCCATGAGCGCTTTCACCAACCCTTTGGTGCCAAGAAATTTAATGCGGTACTCTTCCAATGCCTTCGCACTGTCGATCTGCAAGGTTTCAATTTCTTTCTTAAATGTTTCAATCTGTTGTAACACCTGTTCCATGCCGCAAAGATAAGGTCTGAACCACGATTTGGGTGGATTTGAGTGATTTGGAAGAAGAAGAAAGGATTTGGATTTTCGCACTTCTTACTTCGTACCTCGTACTTCTTTTTGTTATGTTTGCCACCGAAACGAAAACACATGAGTGATTCACAGATGATTGAAGATTTTTTGCAGCCGGTTGATCTTTCAGCAGTATTGGGCGATGAAGAGTTGAATGAGGCGCAGCTGGGCCGGCATATCCAAACCTATGCATTTCTTTTTCCGGATCTTGAACAGGTGGACCTGGTGATACTGGGAATAACAGAAGAACGGGGAACAGGAAATGGTGTATCATCAAGCGATGCTCCAACAGTTATCCGTAAGAATTTATATCGTTTATATAATTGGCATCCTGATGTAAAGATCGCCGACATTGGTAATGTTGCAGCGGGAGCTTCCTTAAAAGATACTTATGCTGCTGCCAAAGCGGTGATCAAAGAATTAGTTGATGCAAAAAAGACGGTACTTATTCTGGGCGGCAGTCATGATCTTACAATGGCTCAGTATGGAGCTTATGTGCAACGCCAGCAGATCATTGAAGCAAGTTGTATTGATGCGTTCATAAACCTGAGCAACGAAACACCATTGCGAAGCGAAAACTTTTTGATGGAAATGCTGACGGGTGAACCAAACTTCATTCGACATTACAATCACATGGCCTTCCAGAGTTATTATGTGCATCCGGCCATATTGCAAACAATGGATCGCCTGCGTTTCGATTGTTTTCGTGTGGGTGTGGTGAAAGATGCATTGGAAGAAATGGAACCGGTGATCCGCAGCAGCGATATGCTGAGTATTGATATTACGGCGATGGCCAATGCTTATGCGCCTGCCAACCGCACTTCACCCAATGGGTTAAACGGACAGGATATTTGTACCCTCACCCGTTATGCAGGCATGAGCGATCAGCTGAGTACGTTGGGCATTTATGGATACAATCCAAAGCTGGATGTGGATGAATTAACAGCCATCCAGATATCCCAAATGATCTGGTATTTTATTGATGGGTTGAGCAAAGGCAAAACAGAAGCGGCTTTGGAAGATCGTCACCAGTTCAGCGAATACCACACCACGATCAACGAAGCGGATGTATTATTCTTACGTAGTCATAAGACAGGTCGTTGGTGGATGCAGATGCCGAATAGAAAGTTTATTGCGTGCAGTGCCAGCGATTACCAGTTAGCGATTCATAGTGAAATGCCGGAACGTTGGTTGAGAGCGCAGGAGAGAGATTGATTTTGTTGATCACTAGTTTGCCACGAAGACATAAAGACAGGAAGCAGCACAAAGAAGGCAGAGCATAGAGCAGATAAGAAAACTTGTTGTCAGAGATAGTTTCTACTTTGTGTTCTTTGCGTTTTCGGGACTTAGTGGCAATGCAAACTATTCCACCTTCAGAATGCTATAGTCAACATTATTAAAGCTAAACTCTTCGCCAACTTTCTTCATAAGCATTAATTTTCCCAAAGGTGCTTCAGGGGAAACTGCGAATACAGTTGCCTCGTCTACTTTCAGTTTGCCTAAACCAAGACTGATATAAAAGATTCCGTTGTTTGTATGAACAAGACTTCCACGAACAGCCATTTCATTTTGTATTGAAGCGTCGAGTTTTTCGAGTATTGCTTTTTGCTGCAACAGTTCTTTTAATTGCCGACTGTTATTCTCTTGTTCAATCTGAAGCATAGCAAGTGCAGTTTCATGTTTATCGCCCGCAGTTCGTTTGGTTTCATTGCCGGCACTATCACTTAAATCGTGCAGGTTTTTTTGTACTGCATCGATCTTTTGCTGTACCAATTCACAACAGGCACGATATGTTTTTTCTTTCAATGTCACAGTGTGCAAGGTATGCCATACTTATTTCGGTTAGAGCAAAATTATCAATAGGCATAAGTAGGGCATTGCTATTCCGACCCAACGAAACAATGTATATTTATCCTTAAATCATATGCGGATGTTCTCTATTTCGAAATGCATGAATTTTCTTTTTGTGGCTGTGTTCCTTGTTTCATGTACTGTACAAAAACAGGCAACAGTTTCACCATTACAAAAAAAACTCATTAATGATTCTGCATTGACCAACGCATTTGTGGGTATTGCTGTTTACGATGCTGAAAGCGGTAAATATTTATATCAACATAACAGCAACAAATATTTTGTACCGGCGAGCAATACAAAGCTGCCAACCTTATATGCTGGCATGAAATACCTGGGAACACAGTTACCCGGTCTGCAATACAAAGAAGAAGGCGACACCGTTTACATACAGGCAACAGGCGACCCAACATTGTTGCATGCTGATTATAAAACGCAACCGGTAGTGGATTTTTTAAAGAAGCAAACAAAGCCCATCGTTATTAATAACCGCAACTGGAAAGCCGAAGCGCTTGGTTATGGCTGGGCATGGGACGATTATCTCGGTTATTATATGACAGAACGTAGTCCGCTTCCTGTATATGGTAACTACATAATATGGATACAGCAGCGCAATGTGGAAGAACGTGAGGGTAAGATGGATACATCGGGAATTGTCTTCACTGATCCTGAAATAAACTGGGATGTGCAATTTAAAACAGGTAAGGTTGCTGCGTTTGATGTTACAAGGCCACGTACAGAAAATAAATACACGATCACCGAAGGAAAAGAATTGAAGAAAGAATTGGAAGTGCCGTTTGTAACGAATGGTTTGCAATCTGCATTGGAGTTGCTGAAAGATACCGTGCATCAAACCATCACTACCGAAGGGTTTAAAATTTCGAATCCTGAAATCATTTATTCCCGGCCGGTTGATTCGATGTATAAACCACTGATGTACCGCAGCGACAATTTCTTTGCCGAGCAAACATTGATGATGGTGAGCAACCAACTGTTTGGTGAAATGGATGAACAAAAACTCATTGCACATTTGTTGAAAAATGATCTGAGTGGCTTTCCCCAAAAACCAAAATGGGTTGATGGAAGCGGGCTCAGTCGTTACAATTTATTTACACCCGAAGATTTTGTGTGGCTGCTGATGAAGATGAAAGATGAATTTGGATTGGAAAGATTGAAGAGAATTATGCCAACCGGCAACACAGGCACGTTGCGTAATTATTATGTGGACGATGCCGGTTTCATCTTTGCAAAAACAGGATCACTCACCGGGCATTTGGCTTTGAGTGGTTATCTTATCACGCAAAAAAATAAGTTGTTGGTGTTTTCTGTTATTGTCAACAATCATAATACCTCAGCAACGGCAGTGCGTAGGGCAGTGGAGATGTTTGTAAAGGGGTTAAGGGCTGATTAGGCAGCAACAGCAATCAATTTTCAACAAATATTTTCGAAACCATTAAACCTGTGGTGGATAAATCCGTCACAGCGTTTAGATTGTTCACCCATATCCGCCGATTTCCTTCCTGATGCGGACCCAAAACGTTGTATTATGAAGCAGTTATTTTACTCTATCATTATCCTGTTGATTGCATTTACATCCATGGCGCAGGATAATCCTTGTAAAGGCAAAGCTGCTTTTCAGTATGTGATTAATGGCAATACCGTCAAATTCACTTCAGCTACAACAACTAATTCACCACTGGTACATCAATGGCGATTTGGCGATGGCCAGGTAGGCGACGGAGCCAGCCCCTCGCATACTTATCCTGCAGGTAATTACCGGGTCGTGCATTATATAAAGGATACAGTCCTGAAATGCTATGACTCTGCTGTTAAGGAATTCAGCATAACCGCAACACTCTGCGATTTTGTGAGAGCGCAATTTGAGTGGCGAAAAGATTCTGCAAATCCATCTAAAGTATTTTTCATTAATCAATCGCAGGGTAACTCTACCGGCGCAGCTGTTATTTATAAATGGAATTTTGGCGATGGTACGTCCGGCAATGATGTTAACCCTGCTCATGTTTATGCAAAAGCAGGTGTATATAAAGTTTGCCTTGTCGTGATGGTAAACAATACCTGCATTCGGGAGATTTGTAAAGAAGTACGTATAGGTGATTGCAATTTCGATGCTGGCTTTACCTGGGTGATGGATAATGCGCATCCGATGCGTGGTGTCAAGTTCAATCCATTCCCCTCGCCACTAACACTTGCACCGCTTAGTACAAAATGGAGTTTTGGTGATGGCACTTACAGTACAGAATATAGTCCGTTGCATCTGTACCAGCAACCCGGCACTTACAAGGTTTGTTTGCGTATTGAATATTTTGCTGGTTGTGTGAAAGAAGTTTGCAAAGAAGTAACTCTTCTTCCTTATGAAAGTTGCGAACCTCTCAGCAGGTTTACAATTCATCAAACCAGTTCGAGTATAAACACATTTTATTTTAAAGCCGATACGATTAATACGAATATAAAATATACCTGGTCTTTTGGTGATGGTACAGGTGCCTTAGGTGCAAACGCCACCCATAAATATGACCGGCCCGGTACATATAAAATTTGTTTAACTGTGTATCGTGCAGATAACTGTGCTTTCACTACTTGTAAGGAAGTTGTTATTGGTGTATTGAATTGTGACCAAACAACCTTGAAGTTTGAAATGCAACGCATGAACCCACCAAACAACAATGCGGTGAAGTTTACTGCTGTGGGCAATCAACCAATTACATCACAAAGCTGGACGATCTGGAGAAACAACTCAACTACACCGATCAAGATCAATACAAATGACCCAATATATATTTTCCAGGATACTGGCTATTACAAAGTTTGTCTGCGTGCAACAACTGCAAACGGATGCGTAAAAGAAAATTGCGATTACGTTCGTATTACTTATGTTCCGAGGGAATGTCATCTGCAAATAACGCCTAATCCTGCTATCACAAACATTCAGTTTAAAGTGCAGGTTGAAATGCCGAAGCCAGTTGTAGCTTCGATACTTGATATGACTGGTATGCGCAAAGCCATTTTTTACCTGAATGCAGTACCGGGTGTAAATACGTTTACTTTACCCGTTACCACATTAGCACCGGGTTATTATACACTCGAAGTGAAAGTAGGTGACCAGGTTTGTACCAGTAAGTTTCAGAAAGTGAATTAAAGAGATTGCTGAAAGAGAAGTAATATTAAAGAGCAAGCTTTCGGCTTGCTCTTTTAATATTTTGTATCTCGACTATCGCTCGATATAAAACACCACACCCTTTGACTTCGCCCAGGGTTGTTATCGCCCAAACATTTTCTCCAACTCATCTTTTTTAATTTCCATATATACCGGAAATCCATTTGATGTTGCATTTGGCTGGGCACAGTTGAACAGATCTTCTACTAATTGTTTCATTTCTTTTTGCGTAAGCGAACGACCGGCTTTAATGCTATGTTGCTTCGCCAATGAGCGAATGAGCTTTTCACGTTTGGAAAACTTCAGATCACTGGTGTAATGCTTGAACTGTTCTAATAATAGTTCGATCGCAATTGCTTCATTACCCTGGTCTACATCAGCCGGGGTGCCTTGAATAACAAATGTATCTTTTCCAAATGGCTCAATGAGATAACCAAGTTGCTTTAGTTCATCACTCAATTCACCTAACAATACTGCATCTGCAGTTGAAAGATGAAGCGTGGCTGGAAACAAACTGCTTTGTGCAGCAATTGCTTTTCCATCGGCAGCAGCAAGATAACGTTCATACAGCACACGCTCATGTGCATTTTGCTGGTGAATGATCATCATACCCTTTGTTGTTGCAGCTAATACATAGGTTTGATGAAGCTGCGTAAAATCCTGGTCGGGCAAAACAAATTTCGGCTGACTGTTGTGCAATGAAATATCCGCTGCAGAACCAACAGTCGTCTGTTGTCCATGGTCTGTGGTCTTTGCAGGCTCATAAAATTCACGCCAATGTTTCAGCTCACTCTTTTGCTGCGGATCAATTTTATGTGCAGCATGTTTTTGTGTGAACGTATTGTATAGAGAAGAAGAAGAAGCCTGTGATTTTTGCTCACTGGTAAACGGCTTGCTTACTGCATCGAGTTGTTGAATGGTTGGGTCAAGATCAAAATCAAGTGTTGGTGTAATGCTGAACTGTGCCAATGCGTGTTTCACTGCCGATTGCACAAATGCATACACGATCTTTTCATCTTCAAATTTTATTTCCTGTTTTGTTGGGTGGACATTAATATCTACCTGCGCAGGATCAAGGTCAATAAACAATACATACGTCGGAAAACTATCAGTAGCGATCATTTCCTGGAAAGCACCAGCTACAGCATGGTTGAGATATGCACTCTTTATAAAACGATGGTTCACAAAAAAGTATTGATCACCTCTCGTTTTCTTGGCTGTGTCGGGTTTACCAATAAAGCCATAAATATTCATGTAATCGGTTTGCTCTTCAACCGAAACCAGCTTTGCATTGTATTGATTGCCGAGCAACTGAACAATCCGTTGTTTCAACGTGCCTCTGTCGAGGTGAAACATCTGCTGACCATTTGCACTAAGCGAAAAGAAAATATCAGGGTAAGCCATGCTCACACGAATGAACTCATCAACAATATGACGCATTTCGGCTGCATTACTTTTCAAAAAATTTCTGCGTGCAGGAACATTGAAGAATAAATTCTTCATGGCAATGCTGGTACCATTGATGGTTGCAACAGGTTCCTGCTTTTTTACAACACTGTTTTCAATTTCAATATAAGTGCCTGCACTATCTTCCGCACGTTTGGTTTTTACTTCCACTTGTGCAACAGCTGCAATGGAAGCTAGTGCTTCACCACGAAAGCCCATTGTTTTAATGCGGAAGAGGTCATCAATTTCTTTGATTTTGGAAGTAGCATGTCGTTCAAAAGCCATGCGTGCATCTGTTTCACTCATGCCGCCGCCATTATCAATTACCTGCAACAATTGTTTGCCGGCATCGTTAATGACCAGTTGTATTTCTGTTGCACCTGCGTCAACTGCATTTTCCAATAATTCCTTCACTGCACTGGCAGGGCGTTGAATAACCTCGCCTGCTGCAATCTGGTTCGCAATATGATCGGGCAATAATTGAATGATATCCGGCACGTACGCTTCTGTGTTTTGAAACGGCAAATTTACGTTACTTCAACCAACCGTCGAAGGATAATTCGTTACCTTTAAGCGGATCGAAAAAAGCAGAAAACTTACATGAAGAAATTAACCTTGGTACTCTCGTTTGTGATCGCTCAGCTTGCCATAACCGCACAAACAAAAGAAGAAAAAGCAAAGCGTTGGGCCGATAGTGTGATGCAAACCCTGAACAACGATCAGCGTATTGCTCAGCTCATGATCATTCGTGCACACAGTAATCTTGGAGCAGCGCATGTAAAACAGGTAACTGATCTTATCCAGAAATATAATGTGGGCGGACTTTGTTTTTTCCAGGGGGGTCCTGTTCGCCAAGCTAACCTCACCAACTTTTATCAAAGCATCGCTAAAACTCCCTTGATGATCACCATTGATGGTGAGTGGGGTTTGGGTATGCGTTTAGATAGTGTTGTATCGTTACCACGTCAATTGATGTTGGGCGCTGTGCAGAACGCATCACTTGCATATGATTATGGAAAAATTTTAGGCGAGCAATGTAAGCGCATGGGCATACAGGTAAATTTTGCACCAGTTGTTGATGTAAATAATAACCCCAATAACCCCGTGATCAATGATCGTTCTTTTGGTGAAGACCGTTACAAAGTTGCATTGTTTGGCACAAGAGTAATGCAAGGCATGCAGGATATGGGTGTGATGGCATGTGCAAAACATTTTCCGGGTCATGGTGATACTGAAACAGATAGTCATTACGATCTGCCAATCATCAACAAAACAAAACCACAATTAGATTCATTAGAGTTATATCCTTTTCGTGAGTTGTTTGAAAATGGTGTGGGAAGTGTAATGATCGGGCATTTATATATTCCCGCTATCGATAATACAAAGAACCAGGCAACATCATTATCGTATAACAACGTAACAAAACTTTTGCGTGAAGAACTTGGATATAAAGGACTCACATTTACAGATGCGTTGGAAATGCAGGGCGTAAAAAAGTTTTATCCTGACGGTGCTGCAAGTGTTCAATCATTGATCGCCGGAAATGATCTGCTTTGTTTGCCTTCAGATATTCCTGCAGCTATTAAAAAAGTAAAAGCAGCTGTCAAAAAGAAAAAACTTAGCTGGGATGATTTGAACAGTCGTGTGCATCGTGTGCTGATGGCAAAATATTTATACGGTCTTGGTGATTTAAATCCCATCGATACAAACAATCTTGTTGATGATCTTAACCGCAGCACCGATGCTTTCCGAAAGCAAGTGGCGCAACGTTCTGTTACATTGGTAAGGAATGAACAAAAGTTATTGCCACTTTCATCTGCTGCATTATCGTTCATGGGGAAAGCAACGCATACAGAGAAGAAAATTGCTTATGTGGCTATTGGTATTACAGCTTCAAATGTTATTACGCAAAAGATGAAAGATGAGCTGAAAGCGGATGTTTTCTTCTTCTCTTATAAAAATGATGCAGGCAGAATTTTATCGTTAATTGAATTGATCAAACAGAACTACAGTCATGTAGTGATTGGTTTGCATAATTACAGTCGACGTCCCCAAAATAATTTCGGCATCAGTTCATCGGCATTGCAGTTGGCAAATAAACTGGCGGAATTACCACAATCAGCTTTAGTGCTTTTTGGAAATCCTTATGCATTAAAGAATTTTTGCAACGTAAAGAACAGTATTGTTTGTTATGAGGATGATTCGTATACACAAGCCGCCGCATTTGATGTCATCGTTGGTAAACAACAGCCGATGGGCAAACTTCCGGTAACAGTTTGTGAGAACATCAAGTACGGTATCGGCCTGGAATATGTGTTGCCTGCAACAGGTGACCTTGAACGCAACTTGTTGCCGGAAACAAAATTTGCAACAGTTGATTCTATTGTAGCCGATGCCATTCAAAAAAAAGCTATGCCCGGCTGTGTGGTGCTTGCAGTGAAAGATGGGAAGATCATGTTTGAAAAAGCGTACGGCCATTATACTTATGATCAACTCGAACCAATGACTTTGGAATCGGTATTCGACATGGCATCTGTTACCAAGATCTGTGCTACCAATATTTCAGTCATGAAGTTGTATGAAGAAGGCAAGCTTGATCTCAAACAAAAACTCGGTTATTATTTACCATGGGTGAAGGGTACGAATAAACAAGATCTCATCATTGAAGATATTTTGCTACACCAGGCAGGATTAAAATCGTGGATACCTTTTTTCAAAGAAACAATGGACACAGTTACGGGTATCCCTACGGACAGCTTGTACACGAGCGGACCCAGTGAAGATTTTTCAATTCGTGTAGCCGATACTTTTTATATGCGTAACGATTGGCGTGATACCATGTATCAACGCATTTTACAAAGTGAAATGGGGCCAAATGGTAAATATGTGTACAGCGATAATGATTTTATTTTTCTTGGGAAGATCGTGGAGCAACTCACCGGAATGACACTGGATGAATATGTACGCAAAACATTTTATGAACCACTGCATCTTGATGCAACAGGATTTCTTCCGTTACAACATATACCCATCAACCGCATTGTGCCAACCGAACGTGAAGTGCAATTCCGCCGGCAATTATTACGTGGCGATGTGCATGATCCCGGCGCTGCTATGTTTGGTGGTATTGCCGGTCATGCAGGTTTGTTCAGCACAGCTTATGAATTAGCAGTGATTATGCAGATGCTGAACAATGGTGGAACAATTGGTCAGCAAACATTTTTTAAACCAGAGACCGTACAAAAGTTTATTGCTTACGGTAGTGCCAACAGCCGACGTGGTTTAGGTTTTGATAAACCGGAAAAAGATAATGCTACACGCAAAGAACCTTATCCGGCATTGAGTGTGTCGCCTTCTACATTTGGACACACCGGTTATACTGGCACTGGTGTATGGGCCGATCCTGAGAATAAGATCGTGTACATTTTTTTAAGTAATCGAGTTCATCCCGAAGGCGGAACGAATACAAAACTATTAACGATGAATGTGCGGGGGAAGGTGCAGGATGCGTTGTATAAAGTGTTGTTGGAGAAATAACGACCAAGACGCTTTATGCGACCTGAACGAAATAGTGCATTCAAGCTTTTCAAAATACAGCTTAAATTAAAGTAGTGCCTTAAAAAACAGTAGCATGAATTTTATAAAAGTAATTTTGGTATTTACAATTTTATCACACGCTTCATGTGCAAGTGTTTCAAAAAAGAATTCAAAAGCTGGATATGCTTTATTGGCATACCCAAAGGATAGTTCAATACTTGTGTCAAGCAGTCAATTTAGTTCTTACCAAACCATCTTTTTTAATAACATCGAATTTCAATTTGTAGGTAGTAAAAGTGATACCCAATATCTTTCAACGAGAAGTAAACAATTTCTCACTCCAGAAGGGTACAGTGTTGGAATGAGTTTAGGAGAAGTAGATAAAATTTTGCGAAAGGATATTACAAAAGAACCTGGGTGGGGGTATTATATTCAACTTAAATCCGGATGGAGTCTTGCTTTTTGTGAAGGTAATTCCTGTACAGATCACCTCCCTCAGGACTTGTCAACAGTCGATTGGATTTTTAAAAGGAAGTAGCGGTATTTAAGAAGTAACTCGCCTGCTCTTGCGTATACAGTTCAGGCCGCTTCAGCGTCCCGACCCTCTTCTCACTTTAACTTCATCAACAACTCCACAATCTCTTTCTCTCTCGTCCACACAATAAAGTGATTTTCCTTTTCGAAGGTGGTAACGAAAACTGAATCTGTTTTTGTTAGCATCTTTTGTGTGTAGGCCACATTGCTGTAAGGCACCAGCATATCTTTATCGCCATGCAGAATATAAACCGGGCAGGTGATCTTCTCAAAATCTGGTTTCATATCAACGAGATCTTTTTTTAAATACCACAGCTCTTCATTGCTTGGGCGCATGGCACCTGGCACCAGATAATTCAACGGAGTTTTAAACAAAACAGGCCTCCACTTTTCGGGTTTCTCGGCAGCAGGATCTTGTGAACCTGCAAGTATCACCAATGCTTTTGTGTATTGTGGTCGTGAAGCAGCAAGTTTTATAATGAGCGGCCCGCCCATACTGTGACCGATAAGAATTACCGGTTTGTTGTTATTGATCGAATCCATCCATGCGGTAATGATCTTTGTTTGTTCTGATAAGTTCATGGCATTGCCAAAATCACTGTAACCAAAACCCGGACGATCGATCGAGATAATTCTATAATGCTGCAACAATTCTTTATTGCGGAGATACGATGCAAATGCATCCCAACTACCGGGCGTACCATGTACAAATAACAACGTTGGTAAAGTGTCACTGCCGGTTTGTGCATAATGCAACGGAAATCCCTTGATCTCTTTTGTTGCAGTCTTTAACACAATACCTGAGTTGCTGAATTCTTCTTTGGCTTTACTATCGCTCATGCGCATTTTCATACAGCTTTGAGCCATGATGAGCCAGAGCAATAGAATAATTCCCAGAATAAGAAAGGAGCGTTTCATCCAGCGGGGCATATAAGGAAGTTACGAAATGTTGCAAAGGGATCGCTTATTCAAAACTAAACCAATAGTCAAACCAAAACAAAACCCCAACTTTCGTCGGGGTTTATTTGCTTACGCATTATCATTTGTTGGCGGTTGATCTTTTTTCTTTTCGATCTGCGGCCTGTTTTGTTGTTGCGGTTTATTCTGTTGTGGCGGACGTTGCTGCTGCGGACCACGCTGTTGTTGAGGTGGTCTGTTTTGCTGCTGGGGTCTTTGTTGTTGCGGTGGACGTTGTTGTCCTTGTCCACCCTGTTTATTTTGCTGTCCACCTTGTGATTGTTGCGGACGCTGCTGTTGTGGTCTTTGTTGTAGCGGCGGACGTTGTTGTTGTCCTTGTCCACCCTGCTGTTGCGGACGTTGCTGCTGTTGTTGTGAGCGTTCTTTGTCTTTACGCTTTTTGCTGTTACGCTCCAATGCACGTAAACTGATCTGACCCACCAACTCCACATGTGCATGTTCCTTTTCTTCCGCTTTTGCCGGAGAAAGTTCAATGGCGCCCAACTCATCGGGACGTTGACCTTTTACATTCATGAACCTGATCTCCTTCACCCGCTCAATAGGCACAGGATATTGTTTGTTGCTATCAGGCAACACATACCACATCAGGTTTTTGAAAATATCTTTTTTGATCAGCTGTGCAGTTCCTCGTGTCAGCTCGAGGGTATCGGCATTGTTGGGGAACTGTTGCAGCGCATCTAAGTAAGTATCCAGCTCATAATTCAAACAGCATTTCAAACGACCACACTGGCCGCTGAGTTTTGTTTGATTGATCGTAAGATTCTGGTAACGGGCAATGGTTGTGGTAACGCTCTTGAAATCGCTGAGCCAGCTACTGCAGCAAAGTTCCCTTCCACAACTGCCAATGCCACCAATCTTTGCCGCTTCCTGGCGAATACCGATCTGTTTCATCTCCACCTTTATCTTGAATTCGCTTGCATAAATCTTGATGAGCTCACGAAAATCAACACGGTCTTCAGCAGTATAATAGAAAGTCGCCTTACGTCCATCGGCCTGAAATTCCACCTCGATCAATTTCATATCCAGCTTCAGTTGAATAATGATGGCCCTTGCCCGAACCTGTGTTGGCTTTTCACGCTCTTTGGTTTCTCTCCATTTTTGCAGATCCATTTCATTGGCCCGGCGCATGATCTTTTTCAGATCAGGGTTATCTTCCTTTACGCCTTTTTTCTTCATCTGCAAACGCACCATTTCACCGCTGATGTTCACCATGCCCACATCAAAACCACTTACACCTTCCACCGACACCATGTCGCCTTTGGTGAATGTCTGCAAGGTATTGTTGCGGTAAAATTCTTTTCGGCTTCCGTTATTGAAGGTTACTTCAACAATACGGCAATCACTATCCGGGTCGCTGAATGGCAGGTTCGCCAGCCAGTCGTGCACATTTAACCGGTTACAGCCACCTGTGCTGCAGCCACCGTTGCTTTTGCAACCGCCCGGTTTACCCGTACTACAAGTTGTACAACTCATTATTATGAGAGATTAATAGTTAATAATAAGAAGAGAGGGATGGGCAAGCTGCGGAATGTCTTAGAAGCTTTGGTTGTGTCACTCACTTGTACGCTTTGTTCGCTATGCAGCTGTCAAAGCCTGAGATTCAGTAGATATGTTGAAGATCATTGCCAAAAAGCAACGAACAATCAAGTACAAGAGTCGAGACGATTCTGTCTCGATGCAGACTGCAACGTCTGCATTCGACGCAACAAAAACGATCATTAATTCAAAAGCTTACTCACAAAATCCTTCTTCACTTGTTGACCCATTCAACGCTCAAATCCTTTACTACAGGTCAATTCCATCAAAAATAAGGATTTATCGGGAAAGCTAACAGCAATAAGGATTGATGGCAACACGGTGAGTTTCCCAAAGGCTGGCTAAGCGGCTTAGTGAAGAGCTATCATCTCGACTTCGCTCGATGAAAGCAGGCAACATCCTTCGACTGCGCTCAGGACTCCCGCTCACTCAGGGTCTAAGTCCTCACATCCAACACATCCCTCAACCCGTTACCCAGTAAATTGAAAGCCAGCACCAGCAACATAATGGCAATGCCCGGCGCAATGGCCAGCATGGGATTGTTGGTAATAATAAAGTTGTAGTTCTCTTTGATCATGAGCCCCCAGCTTGGTTGCGGTGCCTGTACGCCAACGCCCAGGAAACTCAAGCCGGCTTCGATCACAATGGCGCTTGCAAAATTGCTGGCCGCAATTACGATCACCGGGCCCATAATGTTTGGCAGTATATGTTTAAAAATGGTTCGGGCATTTGAAAAGCCCATGGCCTTGGTGGCTTCAATGTAATTGAGTTCACGAATGCTGAGGACCTGCCCTCGAACCAGCCTGGCCACGTTTACCCAAAGCGTTAAGCCAACGGCAATGAACACCTGCCAGAAACCTTTGCCCAAGGCGAGGGTAATGGCGAACACCAACAACAAAGTAGGGATGCTCCATACCACGTTGATGAGCCAAAGAATGGCTTCATCGATCCAGCCACGAAAATAACCCGCCACGGCGCCTAGAAAAATACCAACGGTGAGCGAAATGGCAACGGCAATTAATCCAACTCCTAAACTCACACGCACACCAACAATAAGCCTGCTTAAAATATCCCGGCCAAATTTATCAGTGCCCAGCCAAAAGGTTTTGCTGACAATGCGATCTTCTGAACGTTTGCTGTTGAACTTAAAAGTCATGGGTTCACTCACACCGTCATCAATAAATTTTTCTACATCGTACCTGTTGCCGGTTTGTTTGTGAGAGCTGATGGGAATGTATTGGTAACTATCATCCTTGCCAAAGAATAGTTTGCTAAATAATGAAGTATTGGTCTTCCTGTCTTTTTCGATCTTGATGAACTGTTGTTTATACCCTGGTTTTTTTGCAGCGATCTCAACAATAATTCGATTTGCATCCGGAGTAGCATCAGGCGCCAGGATATATGCAAGAACAGCCGTAAGCAATGCCAGCACGATAATACTTAAGCCAAACACAGCGCCTTTGTTGCGGCGGAGTTTTTTCCAAAAGACTTTTGAAAAGGAATATTCTGTGTTGGACATTGATTAAAAATAAAACTTTGCGGCCAGTTCTGTCATCTACTTCACTGTTCTTCCTTTCCATTCATACTTACCAAATTTACCCAGCCATCCGGCAATAACAGTGTACAGAATATGAAAAGGCTGTGCAATCGGGAACCATAACAATAACAATTCTTTTTTGAAGAAGCCGGCAACAGGTAAAAGAAAAATAAGTTCAACAGCTGTTTTAAACAGCAGGCTGTTCACCAGCAATATCCATAAGCTGCTGTTGAAACAAGCTGCTATAAAAAGAATAAGCAAGAATGCATTCAACAGGTACACGAGCAGCAATACTGAAAAAATGCGTTTGTCATCATATTTATCAGCTTTACTCGCCCAACGTATCCGTTGACGGAAAAACTCAGCGATCGTATCAACCGGATTCGTAAGCACAATGCTATCTGCAGCTTTGCAGTAATGCACTTCGTTTGGAAATTGCTTGTACAATTTATGCATCAGCAGCATATCATCGCCACTGGCAATATGGTCCACTCCTTTAAATCCATCTACTTTGTAAAATGCTTCTTTACTGTAACAAAGATTGGCACCATTGCACATACTGTGAAAGCCTGCGCCTACCGATGCAGCAGTAATTCCCTGCAGACTTAAAAAATCAAGCGACTGAAATAATTTAATAGCTGAGCTTTCTTCTTTCATGGCAACAGGCGCTGCAATAAAAACAGTCGGCTTTTGTTGAATGATATAAGCAAAGTTGCGAAGCCAGTTCACTGGCACCGTACAATCTGCATCGGTAGTAACAATGTAATGGCCCGTTGCTTTTTCAACACCCACTTCAATTGCTTTCTTTTTATATGAGTTGATCTTTTCTTTCAGCTGATCTTTTAATTCAATTACCTGCACACCTGGAAATTGTTTCACGACTCCAACTGTTCTGTCATCACTGAAATCGTCGATCACTATTACCTGCAGCAATTCTTTCGGATAATTTAACTGCTCAATACTTTGTAAACAGCCGCCGATGTTTTGTTCTTCGTTACGGGCAGGAATAAGAATGGTAAAAGTTGTAGTGGCTGTAAACGAATCGGGAACAGTAGTCGTTTTTAATTTGCCCCACCAGCGGCGATACAATAACAACAGTATTGCGTAAGGGATCAACAATATGAATGTAAGCAGCAGCCACAGCATGCTGCAAAATAAGAATGCTGCAGCAAACATAAAGCGAAAAGATAGTTAGCGCCGTAGTGGCAATCCTTCCCAATAAAAAATTAAAAAGCGTTGTTCATTCCGTTTTTCTATTTGTTGAAATTAGATTTGCAACCGAGTATGGCCCGAAAGAAAAAGAAATCGCTTCGCTATCTTCCTGTTTTTATCATAGCTGTTGTTTTTGCAGGCGGTGGTTTTTTAGTTGTGCGTAACTGGTGGCTCGAACGGCAGGCTGGTATGATCCGTTACCGTGAGTTTGGTATTCCTATTCCCACAAAATATTCGGTGCATGGCATTGATGTCAGTCGCTACCAGCAGATCATTAACTGGGAGGCAGTAAAAGGAATGAACGTGGAAGGTGTGCAGATCAGTTTTGCATTTATTAAAGCAACAGAAGGCAATGGCAGTGTTGATTTGCATTTTAGACGCAACTGGCGCAAGACAAAGGAAGCAGGCATGACCCGTGGAGCATATCATTTTTTTATTGCCACAAAAGACGGAACAGCACAGGCAAAGAATTTTGTAAAGTGCGTGAAGCTGGAACAAGGTGACTTACCACCCGTACTTGATGTGGAGCAAACTTATGGTGTAAGTAAAACCATTTTACAGCAACGTGTAAAGGCTTTTTTGTATGCTGCAGAACTTGCTTATGGTGTAAAGCCCATTATTTATACCAATGCAGATTTCTACAGGCAATATTTAAAAGATGGCTTTGATGAATATCCTTTATGGGTGGCGCATTATCTCCGGCCATTGGCTCCACGAATTGAACGTGACTGGCATTTCTGGCAGCACAGTGAAAGCGGTCGTGTAAACGGCATTCCTGGTAAAGTTGATTTCAATGTATTTAGCGGTGACAGTACGCAATTTGAAAATCTGCTGGTGAAATAACTATTTTTGCAACGCTGGTAAATGCAATGTATCCTTAAGATCAGTTAATAAAAAAATCATCAGATGAAAAAAATCTTACTCTCTCTTTTATTTGTAGCATCTCTCAATTTTGTAATGGCACAGAACAGTACTGCAAACAGTGACACATATAAAACTGCTATTGGGGTGAAAGTGTGGGCAGGTGCGGGTGTGTCAATCAAAACATTTATAAAGGAGAATAATGCCTTAGAACTTGTCGGTTATTTCGACCGGTATGGAACACGCATTACCGGCTTATATGAATTTCATGGTAACCTTAGTACGGAAGGGTCGCTGAAATGGTATGTTGGACCTGGTGCTCACGTAAGTATATACAAACGTTCTACAGCAGTGGGCATTGATGGTGTTGTGGGGGTTGATTATAAATTCAGTAACATCCCGTTGAACCTTGCTCTCGATTGGCAGCCCGCTTTTGAATTAGGGGGTGGGGATCGTAATGGGTTTTATGGAAACTGGGGTGGTTTTGCCATCAGGTTTACGTTGTAACTAACCAAAATCATTTCAATGCTGTTGCACAAACTGCAACAGCATTTTTTATGTTCGTAACTTTCGGTAAAATTTAATTTCTATGAGTGGCATGGAACCCGAAGCCCAGGAGTTTTTAAAACGGATCGTTCAAACCGTTTCAGTTGGTATGTTGTTCCTCTTGTTGCACATGACCTTTGGCTTATATCTTAACTGGGCTTTTTTTGAAGGAGCACCTCGCCTTGGAAACATTATTTACTACATTATTTTTCTTGCCTCGTTTGCAGGGCTGATCTATTTCTATTACAGGTTATGGAAGGGAAAGATGTGATCAACTACTATGATCTGCCACAATCACCCATTCATCTTTTATTTTTTTAAATAGTAAGGTATAATGTCCTCCCACATCGCCCACTTTTTCTCTTGTTAAATACCACTTGCCAACAACAAAGTAGGCATCAGCAGATATCTTTTCTACTTTAAGAATATTGAACTTAAGAATACCCATTGCATCTCTTGATGGATATCCTTTCTTGTAATTTTCTAACGTGTTGTTGTAACCATAAGTAACCCCACTCTTACCAATGAACATCAGTGAATCACTTTTCCAATAACCCTTCATGAAATTTTCAAGATCACCCGCATTCCAGTATTTGGTTTGTGCATCAAGGATTGCAAGAATTTGTTGTTCGTTTTTATCCTGGGCATTTGTAGATGCAGTTGCTATCAGAAAGAAAAGAAAGAATAACTTTTTCATACAATGAATGTAATAAAAAAAGCACAGGCGTTTTACCTGTGCTTTGTATTAAGGTGAGAAAAAATCAACTGTTGCCCCAGTTTTTCTTTTTCATGTAAGCGATACTTTTCTTGATACACTCTTCTTCGGGCATTGTGTAGGCTTCCTGCTCTACATATGCATACCGAAGACCAGCTTTTTTCTTATGCTCAAAAATGCTGGTGAAGTCAATAGTGCCATCGCCAACCTGTGTACTTTCTTTTTGCCCTTTTGCATTAACGGTTGAATCCTTTACATGCCATTGCGTAAAGCGACCCGGATATTTGTTAAACCATTCAACTGCATTTTCATTCATGAATGAACTCCAGTAAATGTCCAGTTCAAAGTCGACCATTGATGGGTCAGTGCCTTCAAGCAATACCTGCAAAAACGATTTGCCATTATCTAATTTTTTAAATTCAAAATCGTGGTTATGATAAGCGAGTTTCATACCTGCAGCTTTGGTGAGCTCAGCAGCTTTATTCACCAGGTCAACAAGTTTAGGAAGTGTATCTGCTCCACGTTGATTGGCATCTAACCAGGGAATGGTCAAGTATTCGTTGCCCATCACTTTACCTGCTTCAATTACTTTCTTCCAGAAATCAAGATTGTTTGCAGTTAATACTGGACCAAAATTGTAGTGACCACTTGGTGAGGTTAATTTCAAACCATCAAACATGGTTTTAAACTCTGCCGGTGATTTTCCAAAGAATGTATTGCCATCAAACCCATATAATTCTATTTGTGAGTAGCCAGCTTTTGCAACATAATCTAATGTGCCGGCCAGATTTTTTGCTACATCATTACGCACTGTGTATAACTGTAAACCATACTTTTTTGTATCAGCCAAAGATCTGTTGGCACATGAAACTAACGGTAACCCAGCCAGCGAAATACCGGCGGTTGCTGCTACCGATGTTTTTAGAAATGATCTGCGATTGTAAGCCATTTTTTGAGAGATTAAAACTTCCGCTAAACAAAATGATTAGCGGAAGCGTATGTTTAAAGTAAGCGTTTGCTGCTGAAAGACGATTGCAAAAATTGAACCGATGCTTTATTCGGCCCAGGCTTTATCACCTTTTGCATAGGGAAACTCACCATCAAACTTGCCAGGGATAGGAACGTGACGAAGTGTTTCTGTCATTCCTGTTTTTGATGTAAAAAAGCCAGTAAGTGTCAGCTGCTTCATCATTGTATAATAATGGCTCGGTGAACCTTCAAAGTCTTTTTGATCTTTCCAGGGCAAAGCATCATTCTTTCCTTTATATTCTTCACGCAACACCTTATCCGTTTCATCACGTTTGGTATTAAAGGTTTTTGCTTCTTTCTCAAGACTCACTAAAAAGTCTTTGCGTTGCTGTGCACTGCACTCCATGAATGTTTTGCCTTGCATCTTTTTACAAGCTTCGTCCAGTTCTCCTATGCCGCTCATGAACGCATCCTGCTGGCGTTGTGTATAGCAATCGCTCACCATCACTTTCATAAACTCGCCCACCTTGGCTGCTTTTGCACCCGGCGTTGATGTAGCAGGTATAATTGTCTCAGCAACTTCATCGAGCAACGAAATAGTTTCAGGTGTAAACTCCGCAACGGTTTTGGGTCCCGTTTTACAGCCAGCTAAAAACAGTTCGCCACCAATAACTGCACCACCTGTAAGCAATGCTATTTGTTTTAGAAGATCACGACGATTCATAAAAGTTGATTTAAAAAATTGTTTAATAGTTTGTATTAAATATTTCCCTTTTTTAATTCTTTCACAGCAAAATCGGCAGCACGTGCTGTTAATGCCATGTACGTTAACGATGGATTTACACAGGATGAACTGGTCATGCATGCACCATCAGTAACAAAAACATTTGGCGCATCCCATACCTGGTTGTTGCCATTAAGCACTGATGTTTTCGGATCACGGCCCATTCGTGCTGTCCCCATTTCATGAATACCGTGACCCATGGCATGGCCTGAATCATAAGTATGCATGTTCTTTACTCCAGCTGCTTCAAACATGGCAAGTAAATCTTCTTTAATATCCTTGCGCATGTTCATTTCGTTTTCTTTCAGCTCTGCATCCATCGATAAAACAGGTAAACCCCATTTATCTTTTGCTTCTTTATCGAGCGAAATTTTATTTTCATGATAAGGAAGTATCTCGCCAAAACCTGTTGCTCCAATCTGCCAGCCACCAGGTTCAGACAATGCTTCTTTTAATTCGCTGCCAATGCTAAGCTCAGCAACAACTCTTCCCCAACCTTGCCTGCTGGCACTTCCCTGGTAACCATAACCTCTTGTGAAGTTTCTTTTTTTATCACCGGGTGTGTTGGCAAAACGACTGATATAAAATCCTGCGGGACGCCGGCCATATTCTGTTATGTTTTCATAACCTTCCACTTCGCCACTTACACCAAGGTTATAGTGGTGGTCCATTACATTATGACCTAGCTCGCCGCTGCTGCTTCCTAATCCGCCGGGCCATATATCAGTAGCTGAATTAAATAAAAGCCAGGTAGAATTTAATGCTGATGCACAAACGAAAACAATCTTTGATTTAAACTCATAGGTTTTATTGTCCATGCTATCCAACACCTCTACACCTGTTGCTTTCTTTTTGTCTTTATCGTAAAGAATTTTTGTAACGATTGATAATGGTCTTACAGTTAAGTTATTTGTTCTTACTGCTGCAGGTAAAGTGGAAGATTGCGTACTGAAATAACCACCAAATGGACAACCTTCCCAACAACGGTTACGAAACTGGCAACCCGGTCGTTCATTGTGAGGCACAGTAATATTTGCCACACGACTGTTGATCAGATGCCGCTCGCCTTTGTAAAATGCTTTGATTTTTGCAGCAACATCTTTTTCCACCATGTTTAATGGAACAGGAGGAAGAAATTGACCATCGGGCAAATAAGGCAAACCTTCTGTTGACCCACTGATGCCTGCAAAACGTTCAACATGATCGTACCAGGGAGCAATATCTTTATAACGAATGGGCCAGTCGACACCAAACCCATCTTTTGCGTTTGCTTCAAAATCAAGTTCACTCCATCGATAACTATGTCGGCCCCATAAAACAGAACGTCCACCCATCCGGTAACTGCGCCACCAGGTAAAAGGTTTCACTTCTGTGTATGGTGAATCTTTTTCGTTGGCCCAGGCATCCATTACTCGTTCGTTGGCGGCCCAGCCTCTGTGAATTACAGGATAATCTTCTTTCTGTTGTTGAGTTGTTTTTCCTTTGTGATCAAACTCCCAGGGCATTTTTGTTGCAGTTTTATAATCGGTGATATGCTTATGCTCAGCACCACGCTCAAGCATGAGCACTTTCAACCCTTTTTCACAAAGTTCTTTTGCAGCCCAGCCTCCGCTGATGCCCGAACCAATTACAATTGCATCAAATGTATTATCTGCCATAGCTGTATTAGAGATTTCCTTTCTTTAATTCACTCACTGCAAAATCAGCAGCACGTGCTGTTAACGCCATATAAGTTAACGATGGGTTTACACACGATGCTGATGTCATACAAGCACCATCGGTAACAAACACGTTCTTTGCATCCCATACCTGGTTGTTGCCATTCAGTACAGATGTTTTTGGATCACGACCCATGCGTGCTGTACCCATTTCATGAATACCCATCCCTGGCGCATAACCCGCATCGTACGTACTTACATTCTTAACACCGGAAGCTTCAAGCATTTCTTTGGCATCATTCATCATATCAATGCGCATCTTTTTCTCATTGTCCTTTATCTCCACATCAAACTTCAACACCGGTAATCCCCACTTATCTTTTACATCTTTATCAATTGTTATTTTATTTTCATGATAAGGAAGCATTTCACCAAACGCCATAATACCCATGTTCCAGTTATCACTTGCAACACTTAATGCGTCTTTTAAATCGGCACCAATAGTTGCTTCTGCCACATCAATTCCTCTTCCACGACCGGCACTACCCTGGTAACCAAAACCACGCAGGTAATCACGCTTATCGTCATAAATATTGCGGAAGCGGGGAACATAAATACCCGTTGGCCTGCGACCATATTCATATTTATCGCTGAAGCCTTCCATGGTTCCATTGGCACCCGCACGAAAATGATGATCCATTACATTGTGACCCAACTCACCACTGCTGCTACCTAAACCACCTTCCCAAACATCAGTTGCAGAGTTCATTAATACCCATGCAGAGTTTAATGCCGATGCACAAACGAAAACGATCTTTGCTTTGTACACATAGGTTTGATTGGTTTCTGCATCAAGTATTTCAACACCTGTTGCTTTCTTTGTATTCTTATCGTACACAATTTTTGTAACGATAGAGAATGGGCGCAATGTTAAATTACCTGTTGCCATGGCTGCCGGTAAAGTTGCAGATTGCGTACTGAAATAAGCACCAAACGGACAACCTCTCCAGCAACGATCACGGTACTGGCAATTGGTACGGTTATGATGCGGCTGCGTAATGTTTGCACTGCGGCCAATAATAAGATGACGCATGCCTTTATAATGTGCCTCAAGGCGTTTCTTCACTTCTTTCTCAACACAGTTTAATTCCATAGCTGGCATAAAATCTCCATCAGGTAACACTTCAAGACCGTCTTTGCTACCTTGAATACCTGCAAATTTTTCAGCGTAGCTATACCATGGGGCTACGTCATCATAACGAATGGGCCAGTCAATAGCAATACCTTCTTTTGCGTTTGCTTCAAAATCCCATTTGTTGAAACGGTAACTCTGGCGACCCCACATTAATGAACGACCACCCACGTGGTAACCTCGATACCAGTCGAAACGTTTTTCTTCAGTGTAAGGACATTCTTTATCCTTCACCCAATAATCCAATACCATTTCATTTAGCGGATAATCACGACGCAACACTGGGTAATCATTGATCATTTGCTGCGTTCGGTTGCCACGGTGTGGAAGATCCCATGGTTCTTTCGCAGCATTTACATACCCTTTGATATGTTCAATGTTGCGACCACGCTCAAGCATGATTGTCTTCAATCCTTTTTCAGTGAGCTCTTTTGCGGCCCAGCCGCCGCTGATTCCTGAGCCAATTACAATGGCATCATACTCATAATTATCCGGCATGTTGTATTATTTGAGTGGTTATTGTTTATATGAACTAAGCTTCTTTGTTAATGGTCAATTGTTAATGGTGAATAGGAAAACGTTTTGCAAATTGCCTGTTGACTATTGCCATTCGGTTCCTACACATCACATCTCTTCACCGCATCTTTTAATGCCGCCAGTTTTTCTTCTTTTGTTTTTCCTGTTGGAATATATTCCTGTGCTACATATCCTTTGTAACCTGTTTCAACGATCGCTTTCATAATGGCAGGGTAATACAATTCCTGGTTTTCAATGATCTCATGACGACCGGGTACACCAGCCGTATGATAATGACCAAAGTATTGATGGTTCTGTTTGATGGTATGAATAATATCGCCTTCGCTGATCTGCATGTGATAGATATCGTACAGAATTTTGAAGTTGGGTGAACCAAGTCGCTTACATAATTCAATTGCCCATTTTGTATTATCGGCCATGTAATCTTTATGATCCACTTTACTGTTGAACACTTCTATCTGTATAATGACATTATGCTTTTCTGCCAGTGGCATGATCTGTTTTATTCCTTCCACCATGTTTTGTAAACCGGTTTCATCATCCATGCCGTTACGGTTGCCACTAAAACAAATAAGATTCTGGTAGCCTGCTTCAGCCACCAAAGGAATAGCTTCTGTAAAAGCAGCAATCAATTGTGCATGATTTTTCTTGTTGTTCCACCCTTCTGTTAAACTGATCTTTCCATTTGTATAACACATGGAACAATGGATGCCATGTTTTTTGGCAGTGGGCCATTCGCTTGGTGTAAGCAGATCGATAGCTGTAAAGCCCATCTTCTTCACTTCAACACATAATTCATCGAGCGAAAGAAAATCATGTGTCCATTTACAAACGGAATGATTGATGTTGCCTTTTAATTTATAATTGTCTTCTCCCATAACTCTTTCTATTGTGCCTGCGCTCACGGCATTGCCCGCAGTGATGGCTACTGTAGCTGCTGCAAACTTTTTAATGGCTTCTCTTCTCGATGATTGTTTTGACATGTATACTTCTCTTATATATTTAAAACATTAAGCGGCCTTGTTTGTTTTCTCATCTCTAAAAAGCAGGGCAAAAATGAGGAACACTGCAAATGCAATACCTGCCGGGATAAGCCAAACCATTTTATAATCTAATGTTCCGTCGGCTAACTTGTAACTGTCAGTGATTTTTCCTGCTACTGCAAAACCTATCAACATACCCAAACCATAAGTAGCTAATGTAATTAAACCCTGTGCTGCGCTTTTGTGTTGTTCGCCTGCTTTTGAGTCGGTGTAAATTTGTCCGGATACAAAAAAGAAATCGTAGCAAATACCGTGCAGGGCAATACCTATTAATAACATAAATGTGAGATCGCCTGCATTACCGTATGCAAACAATACATAACGTACGGCCCAAGCAAGCATGCCTACTAAAATTGTTTTCTTAAACCCAAATCGGTTGAAAAAAACTGGTAGCAATAACAAGAACAAGACTTCTGATCCTTGTCCAATGGTCATTTTACCCGTTGGATTTTCAACACCAATGCTTGAAAGAAACGAGTTTGTATTTTGATAATAAAAAGCCAGGGGGATACAAATGAGGATAGACGAGATAAAGAAGATAAGGAAGTTTTTATCCTTCAATAGTTTTAATGCATCCAGTCCAAGAATATCATTTACTGTAACCTTTGTGCCTTTTCCTTTCGGTGGCGTTTTAGGTAAAGTAAAACTGAATAAGCCAAGCACTAGTGATGCAGCACCCGAAAGCAGGAAGGTATTTTTTAATAAACCTTCTTTAGTTCCTTCGGCCGAATCCCAATGAAATAAAAAGCTGATCAATAAACCTGCTGCAATCCAACCCAAAGTACCAAACAAACGAATTACTGAAAATTCCTTTTCTGGATTTTTCATTTGATTGAAAGAAACAGAATTTACCAATGCCAATGTAGGCATGTAGCAGATCATATATATTAATACGTAGGGATAGAACACCGCAATATTATCGGCGCTGTACATCTGGTACATTAATACCGCACCAATAAGATGCAATATGCCAAGAATTTTTTCTGCGTTTACAAAACGATCAGCAATTAAACCAATAATAAATGGAGCAATGATTGCACCCCACGATTGTGTAGAAAAAACCTGCCCCGACTCTGCTCCTGTTGCAGATAAGTTATTGTTTAGAAAAGTTCCCAATGTTACAAACCATCCTCCCCAGATAAAAAACTCCAGGAACATCATGAAGGATAATTGTAAGCGGGTGGTCGAGGACATGCGCAATCGGTTTAAGTTGGTTGTTTATAACTCAACAGCAAATAGCGTAATTGCCGGCGCTGTTTATTATTATCAGATTTTAAATTTAACGTATTTGCTACTCATCGGTATGGCCACCGGTTATTTTTAATTCGGTTGATCAGCGTATGCGGTTGTTAACGTCTGTTTGCTTTTACCCCGCATGTACATGTATAAACCTGCGAACGCAACAATTAATACAATAGGAATAACCAGCGTTGCATTTATTATTTCAGGACCCGCTGTAACTTTTGCCTGTGCCAATGCCTTACCCATTTCAGAATCGGCGGCGGCGGCATTGTAATCAGCAAGGTTTGCATTTGCAGGAAGTTTGGCAATAAGTTTTTCGTCGTAAAACTTACCCATAAACATCATATAAACAGAAACAGCAAACATGCCTGCGCCGCCCATGAGGTTTAATCCCACAGCACCTGTTTTCGGTAAATACTCTGCAACAAAACCCAACATTGTTGGCCAAAAAAAGCAAACCCCCATCCCAAATACAATTGCACCTGCAAACAATGTGTTACCACTGCTGTGCCCCAGTAAATACAAACCAGCAGCAGACAGAATAGCTGAAATAAGTAACACCCCTGTTGGGGAAAGACGATGAACAATCGGTTCGGCAAAGCCACGTCCAATCACCATTACCAGTGTTGTTACAGTAAGGATAAGAATGGCATTGTCGGTTACATTGCGTAACAATACATCGATCCACTGCCCTGTAAATAATTCGGTAATAGCAGTACCAAACATGCAGATGATCATAAACAGGAATAATGGATTTCCCAATGATTTATACATCTCACTTGTACTTACGCCTGCTGCCACACGTTCTGTAACAGGAAATTTCAATTTTAAAAACAGGAATCCATAGATCAATGTAGGTATCAGCATAGTGCCTACCTGTACCTGCCACCCGATATTAAATTTCGAGAAATAAAAACTGATCAACGTGCCAATAACAATACCACCCGGAAACCATAAATGGAAGTGATTAAGCTTGGTGGTTTTTTTATCGGGGTATAAAGTTGTTACTAAGGGATTACATGCAGCTTCAACTGTACCATTAGCTATACCAATTAATAATGTTGAAAAAAACAAACTCCAGAAACCACCAGCGAAAATGGTAAGTAGTATTCCGCCAAGGTGAAAGAAAAACGCCATTTCAAGTAAGCGTTTCATTCCAATAACATCAACTACTAAACCTCCCACAATTACAGCCAGCGGAAAACCCCAGAATGCTGTTGCTGCAATTGTGCCCAGTTGTGTAGCGTTCAAATTAAAATCAGTTCCAAGTTTACCAAGAATACCGGCTCTTATACCAAAAGAAAGTGAAGTGACTAATAAAGCAAGACAACTTCCTACAAATAACTGGTTACGGTTGATCGAATTCATAATGCAATCGTTATGGTTGGTTTTTATAATGCATTTTGTTTGCCTTCGCAATCGAGGTTTTAAATTTAGGGTATTTATCTTTAGAGGGAGTCGTAAATTTTTTAAAATTCTATTGCAATCGTTTGAAATGTTAATGAATATCAAACTATTGCTATAATCATTAATACTATTTTACCTTTCATTGCTATTTTAATTAATAGCGATATTGAAGTACGTAATTTGAATTTGTTGTTTTCATTAAGTCATTACCTTTAGAACCTTCAAACCAATTGCATGTCATGGGAGATTTCCAGGTAAAAGTTCAGCCCAAAACTTACGATGTTGTAATAGTAGGCTCTGGCGCAGGTGGCGGTATGGCTGCCTATGAATTAAGTAAGGCCGGATTGAAAGTGTGTTTGCTCGAAGCAGGCACCATGTATGATCCGCAAAAAAATATCACTCAATTAAAAAATCCCTGGGAAAGTAAACGAAGAGGCGCAAGTACCAAGTACAGACCGTTTGGCGACTTTGATGCATGCTATGGTGGCTGGGAATTAGATGGCGAACCATATACAAAGGAATCAGGCACACAATGGGATTGGTGGCGTGCACGTATGTTAGGTGGACGTACAAATCACTGGGGACGTATCTCCTTACGTTTTGGTCCAAAAGATTTTAAACGCAGAAGCATTGATGGTTTAGGCGATGATTGGCCAATTGGTTACGATGATGTAAAACCTTACTACGATAGAGTTGATAAACTCATTGGCATATTTGGTACTAACGAAGGTTTGGAAAATGATCCTGATGGATTTTTTCTTCCACCACCTAAACCACGCTTGCATGAACTGTTTATAAAGAATGCTGCAACAACTGCTGGTGTACGAGTTATTCCTTCACGCTTATCTATCCTCACAAAGAAAATAGAAAGTACAACTGAACGAGGTGTTTGCTTTTATTGTTCGCAATGCGGACGTAACTGCAGCATGGCGAAAGCCGATTTTTCATCAACCAACGTATTAATATATCCTGCACTTAAAACAGGAAATGTTGATGTGATCGCTAATGCAATGGCTCGTGAAGTTCTTACCAATAAAGAAGGACTTGCAACAGGTGTGAGTTATGTAAATAAAGATGACCTGAATGAATACCAGGTAAATGGTAAAGTGGTGATACTTGCTGCAAGTGCTTGTGAAACTTCAAGGTTGTTGCTCAATTCAAAATCTCCTCGTCATCCAAATGGTTTAGCCAACAGCAGCAATGTAGTTGGTAAATATCTGCATGATAGCACAGGTGCAGCACTGGGTGGTGTATTGCCTCAACTCTTCGGGAGAAAAAAATATAATGAAGATGGTGTAGGCGGTATGCATGTGTATTCACCATGGTGGTTAGATAATAAGAAACTTGATTTTCCTCGTGGTTATCATATTGAATATTGGGGAGGCATGGGTCAACCGGCGTATGGCTTTGGCATGAATATTCAAATGATGAATGGAAAATATGCTGTTGCAGGCAAACAAAAAGAAGCAGGTGGCTATGGCGCTTCTTTAAAAGAAGATATGCGTTATTTCTACGGAGCAAATGTGGGGATGGCTGGTCGTGGCGAAGCAATTCCAATAGAAAGTAATTATTGTGCAATTGATCCTGAAGTGGTAGATCAATATGGTATTCCTGTGTTGAAGTTTAATGTAAAATGGAGTGAGCATGAAGTGAAGCAGGCAAAACACATGAAAGAAACTTTTAAGGAGATCATGCATAACATGGGTGCTATTATTACATGGGGTGGCGATGATACTGCAGAAAACGATTATGGATTAGAAACACCGGGAAAAATTATTCATGAAGCTGGGACTGCACGCATGGGCAACGATCCTAAGAAAAGTGTATTGAATAAACATAACCAGGCACACGATTGCAAGAATTTGTTTGTAGTAGATGGTGCTGCTTTTGTTTCGCAGGCTGATAAAAATATTACCTGGACGATATTGGCATTGAGCATGAGAGCAAGTGAATACATTGTTGATCAACTCAAAAAAAATAATCTCTAATCTCAATACTATAATATGAAAAGAAGAGATTCCATAAGAGCCATTTTAGTTGGTACAGTAGCATCCTCGGTATTGGTTGATGCCTGTAAAAGTGCTGATGAAAAAGCAAATGTACCTGCTGATTCATCTGCAGAAAAATCTGCGAGTACAATCGATCGAACGAAAGTAGAAGCAGAGATCGAAGCTAAGCTGATGGCAGAAACTTTCTTTACAGCACATGAAATGGCCACCATCACTATACTTGCCGATATTATTATTCCAAAAGATGAAGTGAGTGGCAGTGCAAGTGAAGCTGGTGTGCCAGACTTTATTGAGTTTATTGTAAAAGATATGCCTGCAAACAAAACGCCTATGCGTGGTGGTTTGCGCTGGCTCGATCTTGAAAGTAGTAAACGTTTTCAAAAAGCGTTTAAAGATTGCAGTTCGCAACAACAGATCGCAATTGTTGATGATATAGCTTATCCTGAAAAAGCAAAACCTGAAATGAAACAAGGTGTTGCATTTTTCAATCTTATGCGCAACTTAACAGCAACTGGTTTTTATACATCCGAAATTGGTGTGAAAGATATTGGCTATGTAGGTAATCGTCCTAATCAATGGAATGGTGTACCTGATGATGTGTTGAAACAATACGGATTGGCCTACACCGAAAAGGAATTGAAAGAATGCATCTCCTTCGACACGAAAGCATAAAATTTTCTTGATCTATAAACAACTACTATGAGCAAAAAAACAAGACGGGATTTTTTACGTACCGGCTCTATTGCAGCAGCAGGTTTTTTTATTGTACCACGACATGTGTTAGGTGGCCCCGGCTACATTGCACCAAGTGATCGTTTAAACATTGCCGGCATTGGTGCTGGCGGTAAAGGTGCCAGCGATCTTGCAGAGTTTGCAAAAAGCCCCAAAGCAAATATTGTAGCGTTTTGTGATGTTGATGAAGCACAAGCTGTAAACTCAGTGAAACGTTTCCCGAAGGCGAAATTCTATTACGATTTCCGTGAAATGCTGGAGAAAGAAAAAAATAATATTGATGCAGTATCTGTATCAACACCAGATCATACACATGCTATTGCCACGTTAGCGGCAATGGAAATGGGCAAACATGTGTACGTGCAAAAGCCATTAACGCATGATATTTACGAAGCACGTATGCTTACACAAGCGGCAAAAAAATATAAAGTGGTTACGCAAATGGGTAACCAGGGTGGTAGTGGCGATGGCGTGCGTTTAATGAAAGAGTGGTATGATGCCGGACTTATTGGAAAAGTAACGAGTGTAAATGCTTGGACCAATCGTCCTGTGTGGCCGCAAGGTTTGGCAAAACCCAGCGGTACACATGCAGTTCCTTCAACAATGAAATGGGATTTGTGGATCGGTCCATCAAAATATGAAGATTATAATCCGGCTTATCATCCATTTAACTGGAGAGGTTGGTGGTCGTTTGGTACAGGTGCATTAGGCGATATGGCTTGTCATATCATGGATCCTATCTATCGCATCTTACCTATTCTATATCCCAATGAAGTAGAATGTAGTTTGCCAAACCAGTTTACCGGCGCATGGACAGAGGCGGGATATATTGATAGCTGTCCACCGGCTTCAATCATTCATTTGAATTACCCACGTACTGATGGTAAAGGTGAAATAAAAGTTACCTGGATGGATGGTGGATTATTACCAAAGCGCCCGGAAGAATTGTTGCCTGAAGAAGAAATGGGCAACTGGGATGGCGGTGTAATCTTTGAAGGAACAAAAGGAAAAATATTAGCTGATTGTTATGGTGCGAATCCAAGATTATTACCTACTAAACGCATGAAAGAAACAACATTGCCCAAGCAAACATTAAAGCGTGTGCCTGAAGGTCACTATGTGCAATGGGTGAATGCATGTATCGCCGGTTATGGTAATGGCGAAACAAGTTCACCGTTTGAATATGCAGGTCCTTTTACAGAAAGTATTTTAATGGGTAACCTTGCAATCCGTTCATGGATGATCAAGAACCCGAAATTGACAGGTTGGGGTGATAAATATCTTGGTCGCAAAAAGTTATTGTGGGATGCTGCTAACATGAAGATCACCAACTTTGATGAAGCCAACCAGTTTGTAAAACGTGAGTACAGAACGGGATGGTAGATGGTGAATAGTCAATGGTCAATGGTCAATAGTGAATAGGAAATAAGTTAATGCAGTATCATTCACAATTCATCATTCACGATAGATAATTATTTTTCATTTCAGAACGATTGATATTATGAGCAGAAAATTAAGAATGGCCATGATCGGTGGCGGCAAAGATGCGTTCATCGGTGCTGTACATCGCCTTGCTATGAACATGGACGGACAAGCTGAACTTGTTGCAGGAGCATTAAGTGTAAAACCTGAAATCGCAATTGAATCAGGAAAGATGTTGTTCCTTGATGAAGAACGTATCTATACTGATTATAAAACTTTGCTTGAAAAAGAAGCAGCAATGCCTGCTGACAAGCGTATCGATTTTGTGAGTATCGTTACACCAAACTTTGTGCATTTTGAACCGGCCATCATGGCGCTTGAAAAAGGATTCAACGTGGTGATTGAAAAGCCCATCACTTTCACACTTGATGAAGCGAATCAATTAAAAGCAAAAGTTGAAGAAACAGGTTTGAGTTTATTGCTTTGTCATACGTACACTGGCTACCCAATGGTGAAACAGGCAAAACAATTGCTGAAAAGCGGGGCATTAGGAAAGATCAGAAAAGTTTATGTGGAGTATCCACAAGGTTGGCTTAGTACCTTACTTGAAGCAGCAGGAAATGCACAAGCCAGTTGGAGAACCGATCCTAAAAAAAGTGGTAAAGCAGGTGCAATGGGCGACATTGGTACACACGCTTTCAACCTTGCAGAATATGTTACCGGGTTAGAAGTAACACATCTTTGTTCCAATACGAATATTGTTGTTGAAGGAAGGATGCTGGATGATGACGGTGCTGCATTTTTAAAATTCAACAATGGTGCAACAGGTGTGTTGATGGCAACTCAAATTGCAGCAGGTGAAGAAAACAATGTAAAGATCCGTGTGTACGGTGAGAAAGGCGGAATAGAATGGAAACAGGAAGATGCAAATACATTGCTTGTAAAATGGCTTGATAAGCCAACAGAAATTTACAGAACCGGGGCTGGCTACAACAGTTCATTTGCTGCTCATAATACACGTGTACCTGCTGGTCATCCGGAAGGTTATCTGGAAGCATTCGGTAATCTCTACCGTAATTTTATCTTAACTGTTCGTGCCAAGATGAATGGTGAGCAGCCAAAAGATGAATGGCTCGATTTTCCCGGTGTAAATGAGGGTGTTCGTGGAATGGCATTTGTGAACAATGTTATTGAAAGTGGCGAAAGTGATGTAAAGTGGAAAGAGTTTACACTCTAAATGCTTTGATCTTTAAATTTGAAACTCAACTGCTGAAATTTTATTCAACAGTTTATTTAAAATAACCAAAAGCAAAAAGCCCCTTTAGGGGTTGGGGTATGAAAACGATTAAAGGACCGGCCATATTCTTAGCCCAGTTCATGGGCGATAAAGCTCCATTCAACAGTCTTGAATCAATTTGTGAATGGGCAGCATCATTAGGTTTTAAAGCAGTGCAAATTCCCACCTGGGAAAAACGATTGATCGATCTGGAACTGGCAGCAGAAAGTAAAACCTATGCTGATGAGTTAAAAGGAAAGATCAACAGTTATGGTTTGGAAATTTCTGAACTCAGTACACATTTACAAGGTCAGCTTGTTGCAGTACATCCTGCATATGATACCATGTTCGATGGATTTGCTGCAGATGAAGTAAAGAACAATCCAAAAGCGAGACAGGAGTGGGCTGTTCAACAGTTAATGTATGGAGCGAAGGCATCACAAAACTTAGGCATAACAGCACATGCAACGTTCAGTGGTTCGTTGTTGTGGCATACGTTTCATCCGTGGCCTCAACGTCCTGAGGGATTAGTTGATGAAGGGTTCAAAGAATTAGCGAAACGTTGGTTACCTATACTGAATTACTTCGATGAATGCGGTGTAGATGTTTGTTATGAAATTCATCCCGGTGAAGATCTCTTTGATGGGATAACTTATGAAATGTTTTTAGAAAAAGTAAACAATCACAAACGTGCATGTTTACTGTATGATCCATCGCATTTTGTTTTACAACAACTCGACTATATCGAATACATTGATCTTTATCACGAGCGCATTAAGGCTTTCCATGTAAAAGATTCTGAGTTTAATCCAAGTGGAAGGCAGGGAACCTTCGGTGGTTATCAAAGTTGGTTGAACAGGGCAGGTCGTTATCGCTCACCGGGTGATGGACAGGTTGATTTCAAAACCATCTTCAGCAAGCTCACTCAATATGGTTACGATGGTTGGGCGGTAATGGAATGGGAATGTTGTATTAAACATCCTGAAGATGGTGCACGTGAAGGCGCAGAATTTATTAAAAACCATATTATTCGTGTAACTGATAAAACATTCGATGATTTTGCGGGTAGTGTTAGCGATGTTGCTACCAACCGTCGTATTTTGGGACTTGATTAAATTATTATTGTAAACTTTAAAACAATACATCATGAAAAAGATTTTATTTACCTCCGCAGTTATGCTTGCATTAATCGCTTGTGGTGGTGCAGGTACTGAAAATAAAGAGCAGCCAAAAGAAGAAGTAAAAGAACAGGCAGAAGCAACACCTCCTTCGCCAACTGATAATCCTGATTATGAAAAAGGATTGGCGTTGGTTGCAAAACCAGAACATCTTTGTTTAACCTGTCATAAGATCGATGAAAAAGTAATTGGACCTGCTTATCGTGATGTTGCAAATAAATATGAAGCAACAGAAGCAAATATTAAAATGCTTGCTGAAAAAGTAGTGAAAGGCGGTAGCGGTGTGTGGGGCGATGTAGCAATGCCGCCAAACGCTGCAGTAAATATTGCCGATGCAGAACAAATGGTGAAATATATTCTTTTACTTAAAAATAAATAAATATGATGCGTTCTCTTTTAATGATTGCAGCCGTGGGATTATTTGCGTCTTGTAACAATGAAGGCGAAACTTCAAACACTAATGACACATCCACTGCAGAACCGCCTGCAGCAACAGCAACTTTATTAACTGATGAAGAAGTAAAAGAAGGATGGGTTTCTTTATTCGACGGACAAAGCACCAAAGGTTGGCATAAGTATGGGGGCGCACCTGTTGGTGCTGCATGGAAAGTTGAAGATGGTATGCTGCGTTTAGATGCAAATCAAAAAGAGGACTGGCAAATAAAGGAAGGGGGTGATATTATCACTGATGAAGAGTATGAAAATTTTCATCTTAAACTGGAATGGAAAATTGATACATGCGGTAACAGCGGTGTAATCTTTTACATTCATGAGGATACAGCCAAATACGAATGGCCATGGATGACGGGTCCTGAAATGCAGGTGCTCGATAATAAATGTCATCCTGATGCGAAAATCGTAAAGCATCGTGCTGGTGATCTTTACGATTTGATCACATCATCACCTGAAACAGTGAAGCCAGCTAATGAATGGAATATTGCTGAAATCAAATCTGAAAACGGGCAATTAGAATTCTATCTGAACACCGTTAAAGTTGTATCAACAAAAATGTGGGATGAAGGTTGGAAACAAATGATTGCAGGAAGTAAGTTTAAAGACATGAAAGATTTTGGCACCTATAAAAAAGGGCACATTGGATTGCAGGATCATGGCAATAATGTTTGGTTCAGAAATATTAAGATCAGGAGATTATAATTTATAGCGCAAAGGAAAGTTTTTAAAAAGCTCACTGGTTAACAGTGAGCTTTTTTTGATATTGATACAACACAACAAATAAATGATGGAAATGCCGTTGTCAGCAATCGAATTTTTACTGTCTCTTTCCGTTTTTTAAAATTTTTCATTAGTAAAAACCCGCTTACGCATTCATAACCGTGTTGATTGTAGTAATATTTGTTGAGAAATAGGTGAAGCAATTTTTTTATTTTTTTCTTTGTCTCTAATCTCTTTTTTTTGTGCCTCCAAAAAAATTCACATGAAAAAGAAAACAATCCTTGTACTCCTTACAGTACTAACCCTGTCTCTCAACTCTTTTGCTCAATCAACAGCTTACACTCCATGGCAAGTCGATTTTATGGGTGGCTATGCAGCTGCCAGTGGTAAAGGAACTAAAGGTGGTGTTGCACTTTACCTTGAACCTAAGTATCACATCAACGACAATTTAAGTGCAGGTCTTCGTCTTGGTGGCGCATTAACAGCAAAATTTACTTTAAACGATGCTGGTGACGAAGTTGGTGAAGCATCAGTAGCTGTAGTTGCTTCTTACCTTGCAACTGGTGATTACTATTTTCAAAAAGAAGCTGGTGCAAAATTCCGTCCTTTTGCTGGTCTTGGTTTAGGTTTTGCAACCGCAGCCGGCGCATCAGCCACAACAGTAGATGCTGAAGCTTCGGAAACACAAACAAAAAATGGTTTCGCCGGAATGCTGAGAGCTGGTTTTGATGTTAGTCATTTCCGTTTCAATCTTGAATACGATGTAAACCCTAAAACAGGTCGTATTTCAAACAACTACTTCGGTGTAAACCTGGGTTTTTATATCGGTGGTGGTTCAAAAAACTAAAAGTATATTCTCTCTAATAAACAGCCGATGGATTATCCATCGGCTGTTTTGTTTTCAATAGGCCATCTTTCAAACCCTTTCCCTCCCTGTTTTCCCGTAACTTTGCCGCTTCAAAAAATCCCTCACAGGTTACGCAGAAATCAACGCAGAGTCAACCTCTGTGAAAATCAGTGTTATGTGTGAGCAACAATCACAACTATGATCAGTGCAAGAAATATAACCCTCTCCTATGGTAAGCGGGTGTTGTTCGACGAAGTAAACATCAATTTCGTTAAAGGAAACTGTTACGGAGTAATTGGCGCCAATGGTGCCGGCAAGAGTACCTTTTTAAAAATCCTTAGCGGCGAAATTGAACCCAACAAGGGAACAGTTGATATTAGTCCCGGCGAACGTTTGGCGGTATTAAAACAAAACCACTTTGAGTTTGATGAGCAAACGGTGTTAAACACTGTATTGATGGGCCACAAAAAAATGTGGGATGTGATGCATAAGAAAGATGCTATTTATGCTGACCCTGAAGCAACTGAAGATGACTACATGAAAGCTGGTGAGCTGGAAGCAGAGTTCGGTGAAATGGGAGGTTACACTGCAGAAAGTGATGCTGCAACTTTCCTGAGCAGCCTTGGTATAAGGGATGAATATCATCAAATGCTGATGAAGGATATTCCGTCGAACTTAAAAGTTCGTGTCTTATTGGCGCAGGCACTTTTTGGTAGTCCCGATATCCTTCTGCTAGATGAACCTACCAACGGTTTGGACATTGAAACAATTGGCTGGTTAGAAAATTTCCTCGCTGAATATGAGAATATTGTATTGGTGGTGAGCCATGATCGTCACTTTCTTGATGCCGTTTGTACGCATGTGGCGGATGTTGATCGCTTAAAAATTAAAGTGTTTACCGGTAACTATACCTTCTGGTATGAAAGCAGCCAGTTAATGGCACGCCAGCTGGGCGATAAAAACAAGAAAACAGAGGAGAAGCGCCAGGCGTTGATCGACTTTATTGCCCGATTCAGTGCGAACGCCTCAAAAAGTAAACAGGCAACTTCAAGAAAGAAAGCGCTTGAAAAGTTGACCATTGAAGAAATTGAACCATCAAACAGGAAATATCCCGGTATTATTTTTCAGCCATTACGTGAAGTAGGCAACCAAATTCTGAATATCGAGAATCTAAAAAAATCTGTTGACGGTCGTGTGCTTTTCGATAAAGTAACCTTCACTGTTAATAAAGGAGATAAGATTGCTGTTGTAAGTAAGGATCCGCTGGCTGTTACTCATTTCTTCGACATTATAAATGCCGAAGAAATTGCAGATCATGGCGCATACGAATGGGGGTCTACTATTACAAAGGCTTATTTGCCAGTTGAACACAATAGTTTCTTTACGCAGGGATTGAATTTAATGGAATGGTTACGTCAGTATGTTCCGAGTCATGTTACTGATGCTGATGAACCCTTCCTTCGTGGCTTTTTAGGAAAGATGTTATTTAGTGGTGACGATATTATGAAGAAGACAAACGTATTGAGTGGTGGTGAAAAAGTACGTTGCATGATCAGTAAAATGATGATGCAGAATCCGAATGTAATTGTATTGGATCAACCAACAAACCATCTTGATCTTGAAAGCATCCAAAGTTTCAACGAACAATGTATCGAATATAAAGGTGTGGTGTTGTTGACATCGCATGATCATACGTTCATGCATACAACTGCTAATCGTATTATTGAATTAACACCAGGCGGTATCATCGATAGACTTACAACATTTGATGAATATTTAGAAGATGCAAGAGTAAAGCAGTTGCAACAGGAATTGTATGGTGAAGCAATAACTGCATAAATTCTTCTTTAAATAATAACAGAAAAGCCCCACATATATAATGTGGGGCTTTTTCTTTAGATCAGTCGGGCTGGAGTAGAAACTTCTGCCCTCAGATCCGTACCATAAGAGAACCTAGAAATTATTTTACAAAGCGGTGTACTTCAGAAGTACCATCGCTGTTTATGATTTGGAGAGCATACACACCCACAGGCAGATTGTTTACATCTAAAACCTGTTGTTGTTGAGAGCTGCTCATTTGTTTGATAATAATACCACTGTTATTCACGATGCGGAGGTTACGCTTGTCATCGCTGAAGAATTGAACGACAATTTTGTTGCTTCCTAAACCACCAACCAATGTTTGTTTACCACCGTTACCTTGCTTAATGATTGAAGAGTAGTTGATGTTTCCGTCAACATCCACCTGCTGCAAGCGGTAATAGTACATAGAACCTGTAGCATTTTTGTCGTTGAAAGCATAATCAGTTGCTAAAGGAGTTGTGCCTTGCGCCATCACCATTCCAATTGTACGGAAATGGATGCCATCTTCAGAACGTTGAACATTATAATGTGAAGCACTTTGTTCCTGGATTGTTCTCCACTGTAATGCAATAGCAGAACTGTTTACACGCTTGCCAGCAAAACCACCCCAAACTACTGGAAGAGCACCTGGAGCAGCAGCAGAATTAGCAAAACCTAATTCAACCAGCTGGGCTTCGTTACCCATTCCCATTGTACCGGCCATGGTAACAATTCCTGTTACAATAAACCCGTTTGACAAGTTTGATGATGGGATATACCAGTTTGATGTACCCATTGAATTGCTACGTCCGTAGCTTCCTGTTACAGGTACGCCATCAATTGTAATATCTGAAACTGTAATTGTATTGTTATTCGCACTCTTAACTGTAAGTGTCATCAGGTTAATGCTGCTCGCTAAAGCCGTTTTTCCGTCGTTAGTTAACTTGCTTGACACGTTTGTTAAAATGTTGCTTACAGGTATTCCGCCAATTGTAGTTACAGTGGTGAAAGTATTTGTAAGGTCATCATACGTGATGGTGAAAAGATAAGAACCACCAGTTCCGTAAATCAGATCGGCATCGGCACGTGAATTAAGACGGCTGCTGTTAAGGTCAGGCACTCCTGAATAAACGGCGCCACTTTGGTTTGAGTTGTTAACACTCATTTTACGGTAACGAACACCTAAAAGCGATTCAGAAGTTCCTGGGAAGCTGCCGGCAATTAAGCCAGATTGAGCGTTAACACTAGTTGAGAAAGTTAGGGCAAAAAGAATTGCGCAAATTACGAGGGTAAAATTTTGTTTCATGGTACGGGTACGTTTAGTTTTCTAGTAAATACCCTATAAAGTGCGATGGTAATAAAACAGCTGAGAATTAGCTATTTAGATATGTATGTATCGTTCTCTAAGGGTAAATGCTTAACAAAAGTATAAGGTAGTTTTAAATAATCCTAATCTTTTTCAGTATTTTTCTTAGATAGTATCGTTAATCTACGATTCAGGGTTCGTATTAAGCGCAGCTAAGCAATTGTGGTTTAATGCATTAATTGAGACCAATTAGCCGAAAAATTTTTTTTAAAAAAAAGTGTAAACTGGCCTCGGAAAGAACATTTACGCAGCTCCGGGAGTAGTATCCCCTTATCTTTGCGCCGTTATTTTTGAGTTATACAGTGTTTTGTAAGTGAATCGTATTATCTGCTACGCACAATCTGCTAATAGTTAGTCATCTTTTACGCCCGTATTTTCTCAGACTTTATTAATTCAATGTTTAATTAACAACATGAACATTTATGTTTCTAACTTAAGTTTCAACGTAACTGACGATGACTTAAGAGGTTTTTTTGAAAGCTATGGTGAAGTAACCAGCGCTAAAGTGATCAATGACAAATTCACAGGCCGTAGCCGTGGTTTCGGATTTGTGGAAATGAGTGATGATGAAGCTGGTAAAACAGCTATCAGCGAGCTCGATGGTGGTATGGTAGAAGGCCGTGCTATTAAAGTAACAGAAGCTAAACCACGTGAAGAACGCAGCAACAACGATCGTCGTTCTTTCTCTGGTAACAGAAGCTTCAGCAGTAACCGTTACTAATTTAGTTTAGATACCAATCTCAAAACCCCGCCCACAGCGGGGTTTTGCATTTACCGACAAACTCAATCAAATATCTTTGCCAAAAAAACTATGAGCAATCTTGTACAGGAGTTTAATGACTATCGCACTAAAATGAATGACGTGATCCTCGGTAAGGATAACCTTGTAATAAAGCGCCTCTGGAATCTTGACACAAATACATATGCTGAAGGTGCACTTTCCACCCAAACCAAAGAAATGCTGGGTCTTGTAGCAAGCATGGTTCTCCGCTGCGATGATTGCATTAAGTATCACTTGGGTAAATGTCACGAAGAAGGTATCACGACTGAGCAGATGTATGAAATTTTTGCCGTGGCCAATATCGTTGGTGGCACTATTGTGATTCCTCATACGAGGAGAGCCGCCGAATACTGGGAAGAATTGATGGGAGGGTGATCAATAACAGTCGTTTAAAATGCTGTGCAGTTAATTTTCTGCGTAAATTTGAGGCAATATAATTCTATGAGTGAAGTAACGACCGCCCCTGCCCTTACCGCTAAGGATTTTGCAACCGACCAGGAAGTTCGCTGGTGCCCGGGTTGTGGTGATTATTCCATTTTAGCACAGGTACAGAAAGTGATGCCAACACTTGGTATCCCCAAAGAAAATATTGTGATTGTAAGTGGTATCGGCTGCAGCAGCCGTTTCCCTTATTATATGAATACGTATGGTATGCACTCTATCCACGGTCGAGCAACTGCTGTTGCAAGTGGATTAAAAGCTGCAAGACCTGAATTGAGTGTGTGGATAGTAACAGGCGATGGAGATAGTTTGAGTATTGGTGGTAATCACACAATTCATTTATTACGTCGCAATTTTGATGTAAATATTCTTTTGTTCAACAACCAGATCTATGGTTTAACAAAGGGCCAGTATTCACCTACATCTGAAGAAAAAAAGGTGACTAAGAGTACACCAATGGGAAGTATCGATCATCCATTTAATCCTTTGGCTTTAGCAATGGGCGCTGATGCAACATTTATTGCACGCAGCATGGACCGTGACCCTAAACATTTACAGGAAACTCTTATCCGTAGCCAGCAACATAAAGGTGCTTCGTTTCTTGAGATCTATCAAAACTGTAACATCTTCAATGATGGTGCGTTTGAAGTTTTCACTGAAAAATCAAGCAAGCAAGACGAAACTTTGTTCCTTACACATGGTGAACCTTTAGTATTTGGTGCAGCAAAAAATAAAGGAATCAAGCTTGATGGCTTTAGTCCGGTGATTGTGAGTTTGGATGAAGGATTTACGAAAGATGATCTTTGGGTTCACAATGAAAAAGACTTTTACAAAGCACAAATCCTGGTTCGTATGTTTGATGATCCACGCATTGCTGGTCATTTACCACGACCTTTTGGTGTGTTTTATGAAACAGAACGTGCCTGCTATGAAGATGTAATGCAACTTCAGATTGATGAAGCGATTGGTACGAAAGGAATTGGCAATCTCGATAAGCTGCTTCGTGGAAATGAAGTATGGGAAATCATGTAATCGATCTATACAGATATAGTGAAGGGGCGAAAGCCCCTTTTTTAATTACTATTCGCAACGGTTCTTTTTGCAACAGTTACAATTCCTTTCTATTTGCTAACTTCCTCTAAAATTGTTTGTCACATGATTCGTAGTAAAATTGCAGGCATTGGTATGTATGTACCTTCTAAAGTTGTTACGAACAACGATCTGACAAAATACATGGATACCAACGACGAATGGATCCAGGAACGCACCGGAATTAAAGAGCGACGATATGCTCATCGAACAGAAGAAACAACTACCACCATGGGTGTTGAAGCTGCAAAAGTTGCTATTGAACGTGCGGGTATTACAGCCCAGGATATTGATTTCATCGTTTTTGCTACGTTAAGCCCTGATTATTATTTTCCCGGTTGTGGCGTATTGCTGCAACGTGCAATGAAAATGAAACAGGTTGGTGCCCTTGATGTGCGCAATCAGTGTAGTGGATTTGTATATGCTGTTTCTGTTGCCGATCAATTTATAAAAAGCGGTATGTATAAAAACATATTAGTTGTTGGTGCGGAAAAACATTCATTTGGATTAGACTTCAGCACCAGGGGAAGAAATGTGAGCGTGATCTTTGGTGATGGTGCAGGTGCGGTTGTTTTACAACCAACCACTGATGAAAATCGTGGTATCCTCAGTACACATTTGCATAGCGATGGAACAGATGCTGAAATTTTGGCCATGTTTAACCCGGGTACACATGCTAACCATTGGAAAGAAAATGCGGCCACATTTAATGAAGCCGAATTAGCCGATATGTTTATGAGTCATGCAATGATCGACAATGCTGAAAATTTTCCAAACATGGATGGTCCGGCTGTGTTCAAAACTGCAGTTGTGAAATTTCCGGAAGTGATCATGGAAGCACTTAGCACTAACGGTTACCAACCATCCGATCTAAAACTATTGATACCGCACCAGGCCAATTTGCGTATAGCGCAATTTGTTCAACAGAAATTAAAATTACGGGACGACCAGGTTTATAACAATATTCAGAAGTATGGTAATACTACAGCAGCATCGGTACCTATTGCATTATGCGAAGCCTGGGAAGCAGGAAAAATCAATGAAGGAGATCTTGTATGCTTAGCCGCTTTTGGCAGTGGCTTTACATGGGCCAGTGCATTGCTGAAATGGTAACAGGGTTAGTTCTCTGAATGAGAGTTGTGCGTCAGCCGAATTGAAGCAGCATCACCGTTTTGTTTTGAAAGCAACATATATCCATTGATCGAAAGAACAACAGCCAGTACGATCAAAATGATCGCATGCGTTCTATGATGTCCGAGTAAGGCTTTGTTTCTGTCGGTATAGTTAGCCGAACCCAGAAAAATAAACAGCAGTGATTGTACAATGAGGAAAAAACGTTCATCTCTGCCCAGTTGTAAAATAAATATCAGAGACAGGAAGGCAAATGCAGCAACCATAAGTAACACTGATAGGGTAATACGTAAGGTTGTGTGCTTCATTTAGTAAAGAAAGTTTCGGCAAAAGTAAGGGAACAGCATCAAACCAACAATCGGTCAATATTAAACTGAGGTTATCAATTGATTGTTAGTTTCAGCACCGGCAATACTTTCGATCATCCATAACCGAAATAACATTATACTTTTACGAATGATCAGGACATTCATTTGTTTCATGTTACTTTTTGTTATAACAGCGGCGAATGCACAACTTAACATCGATTCACTTCGCCTGCAGTATAATCAAAAAACATTGCGATTAAACAATCGTATTACTATGAACGGTTCGTTGCTTGAACCTCAAACTGTGAAGAACCTGATGCTTATTTCGCCTGAGGCAACAAGCTACTATAAGCAATATGTTAAAAACAAACGTATTGGCACTGTATTGCCTTTGATTGGCAGCGCTGCAGTAATTACCGGAATAATTGTGGCACAAAAAAACCGTACACCGGGTTATATTACTGTAGTTACAGGCAATACCATTCATCTTATTGGTGCTTTATTTCGTCGCAGGGCCGGTGGTTATCTGCAAGATGCTATCTGGTCGTATAACAGGGATGTATTATATCCAAAGCGTTGAGCTTTTTTACCCCGTTAACTTTTTCACGTGTAGTTTTGTTGCCTCATGCAACGTCGCTTCGTCTTTTTATTCAATCCTCATTCAGGTGTGCAAACGGGAAAATCTCTTTCAGAGGTTATTACCGAACGTTGCCAGCAGGCCGCCGTGCAATTCAGCATTGAACATAGCAGGGCCGATGGCGATTATTCTGCACTAAAAGAAAAGATTAAAAATGAATTAGTGACGGATGTTGTTATCGCCGGAGGTGATGGTACAATCAGTACGATTGTTGCAGCCATCAAAGATCTTCCTGTGAACATTGGCATTATTCCACGTGGTTCAGGAAATGGATTAGCATTGGCGGCAGGTATTTCCAAAGATGTAAATAAAGCCATTGATATCGTCTTCAATGGAAATGCACAGCCAGTGGATGCATTTCTTATTAACGATAAGTTTTCCTGTATGCTTAGTGGTATTGGGTTCGATGCACAGGTGGCACATGAGTTTGACAGGCAACAGAAAAGAGGCTTGAAAAAATACATTCAGCTTACACTAAAAAATCTTCAACGGATAAAATCTTACAGGTTTTCCATCAAAGCAAAAGAAGTTGATCTGCAGCTGCGTGCTTACTTCATCAGCGTTGCTAACAGTAACCAGTTCGGTAATCAATTTACAATTGCACCAAAAGCAAGTTTACAGGACGGCTTACTTGATATTGTAGCTGTAGAAAAAACAAATCTCTTTTTTGTGTTGATGCGCATCTTGTGGCATATTCGTTTCGGCACATTTACAGCAGATTTTACAAAGAGGAGAGGTATTACTTATTTCCAAACTGCTGAATTAACGATCAGCAATGTTGACAAAGCGCCACTTCATATTGATGGTGATGGGCAGCCCAGTGCAACTTCATTTCATATTAAAGTATTGCCCGCTGCTTATTCTTTATTGATACCCTGAGCAAGCTGAACAGGTCGCTGCGTTTGTTGCAGGCGCATTAGCTCTTGAATGGTATGTTCATTTGTTTGATCAAACACTGCCCGGGAAATGTCCTGTTTTTCTCTTTCGGTTAAATGAAAACTAAGTGCAGCTCCCTTTTTATTAACGGAAGGCTGGTACATAAACATAAAACGGTTGATGGGCAGCGCTTCTTTTGAATAGCTGAGCATGCTTTCCTGCATATAGTCCTGCACTTTATAAAAATTATTCTGTAGCGTAGTAACAGGTTTGTAAAGAATATCACCAACACCAGGCTCACGCAAATCATCATGCCACTCGCCTTTTTTTCGATCACGTATTTGAATAAACACGACACCTGAAGTATTTTCTTTTATCCAATCGGAAAATGCATGAACAAAACGCAACGTTATTTCCTGGCCGAAGTTATCACGTAAGCCGGCATCCATCACATCCACAATAGGTTTGGTGGGCAACCACACATTGGGCAACACATAAGGAAAGGTTGCATTCATGCGAAGTGCAGTTAGCATGCGAAGATTGTATGGATCAAGGTCCTTAAAAAAAGCAGTGTAATCAATAGCATCGGGTTCAGCAGTAATTCCCTTTGTGCTATCAAACCGTGGACGCATTAAAAAACTAACCGGCTGACTACAGATCATCAGCTTACGTCCATCTTGCGAAACTGTTGAACTAAAAATGCCCAATGGAATTTTTGCATTAAACTCATCAATGCGATAGTCAGTTAATTGATCAGTTAAAATATTTCCGGTATTAAAGTTTAACTGTTGCTCAAAGGCATAACCCCTGTCTTTTACAAAACGGTAATGCCCCACTTTAAATTTTTGAGCGGGTGTAACAAGATCTCTCGTTACATAGGCCGAAAAAATAGGATTAAGTAAATCTTTAGAGATGTTGGCTGAAATGGTTTCATTTGTAAATGAGAGTGGAGTGCCTTTCACTCTTTTCCGGTATAATTCCCTGTAGTAAGTTAATCCTAACATGCCGCCTGATGCACCTGAGAATAAAGCTGTTTTTTGCATCAGTTGACCATTCATAAAACTATCGAGCCTGCATAGCATGTTTACGGTAAAAGTTGCAGACCGATTTCCTCCGCCACTTGCATTTATTACATAGAAGAAAGGTTTTTCTTCTGCCTGGTTTTGTTTCCAGTTTTCAAGCAAACGAATCATGTTCAAACTATCTTTTTGCATTTGCTCAGGCGTGCACAGTTTTACCATGGATGCAAGCGAATAAACAGGACGTTTGTTTCGATCTTCATAATTCAACCCAAAAGCTTTATTGCGTATGTCGATGTATTCGTATTGAAATAAGAAATGAAAAACCAAAACAAGCAAAATTGAAATCGGGATGCTCCATGTATCGAGCCAATGCGCCAACGCACCCGATGCGCCAATAAGAATGGCAAAGAAAACAAAAATGCTTGCAGCTGCAGGAACCTGTAATGAGGGTCTGTCAAGAAACAAACCATAAATCATCAATAACAGGAATGCAAGAATGATGGCCAGCACTGCTGAAAAATGATGACGTTTAAAGATTACATCTAAAAACAAGCGACTGTAATGCGTTACATTTCTTGTTTTCCGGTAACTGAGAAAGCTGGTTAAAAAATAGTGTACCTTGATCACCTGTTGATGATCTTCCGCTTTATGATGCGGTTTAAATTGTTGTTTGAATTGTTGCGGATCACGCAGCACCGGTTGCATATCACGGAGGATTGCTTTTTCGGATCCATAAAAATATAACATGGAAAAAAGCAGGAATAAAACAAGCCCTCCAATAAACCCAAACATGATCAACAGAATTTCGCCATTACTCATTAACTCTTTGTATTTACCAAACCTAACAAGCTGTATAAAATAGTTAATGATAAAAATGACAGGTATGCCAGCGTTATTGATACAATATTTTAAAAATGGTTTTGAGGTGGTTGCTAAAAATTTGAAATAACTGCTGAAGAGAATGAATGTGGTAATGTTCCAGCTCATGACAAAGCCACCAAATGCTAATCCCACAAAAAATCCACTGAAAAAATTTACCTGGCCCAGGTATTCCGGCGAAAGGAATAATGAGTTAGCACCATAATCACTCATAAATCCACCGCTTGCTGCACTCATCAATAATACCCAGAACAATAACATGAGCTGATACTTTCTGAAATGCAGAAAGATCAGTTGAATTGGGAACGAATACCATATGCCAAGCAGGTATTTCTTCATGGGACAGAAGTTACGTAAAAGAAAACGATTTACACAAGAACGCTGCTTGGCCTTGAATGTTATACCGGTTGTTTTCTTCTTACTAAATAAAGTATCCAGGTAAAACTGAGCAGTAAAAACATGCCGAACAGTTGATGTAGTTGAGCCATCCACTCAAACAAACCCCAGCGATTTGGAATTATTTGAGGCGATGTAAGTACAGATGCAATACCTAATATCACCTGTACAATTACCAGGAACAACGGAAGGAAACGTGTTACCTGGAACAAGTCGGAACCTTTTACTTTTGCAGCTTTGTAATACCACACAATGATAAGTGCAGTAAGTAAGTAAGCCAAACCACGATGCACAAAATGAATGGTGATCTTGTTCTCAATAAAATTGATAAGCAAAGGAGAATCTTTAAACAATGCTGCGGGTATCCATTCGGTATTGATCAACGGCCATGATGGTGCTGCTGTTGCAGCTTTGTGCCCGGCCATTAATGCTCCAAACATTAATTGAATAACCAGCAAGAACAATAACCACACAGTGAAATTATGAATGTAGCGGTGATAAGTGATTTGCTCTTTCTTTACACGCAATTGTAATGCAAACCAAAACGTGTAACAAAGCAAACCCATGGCTAAAATAAAATGAAGTGCCAGTCTTGTTGGTTTTACATACACAGCATCGCCCACCAATCCACTTGCCACCATGATCCAACCAACAGCACCTTGTAATGCACCGAGTAAAAACAAAATAAGTAATGGCTTTACCATCTCCTGTTTAAAGTACCTGCGCACAAAAAAGTAAACAAAGCCAACTGCAAACACCATCCCCATTAATCTTGCCCATAAGCGATGAAACCATTCCCAGAAAAAAATAAACTTGAAATCCTTGAGTGTAAAATCGGTATTGAGTATTTGATATTGTGGCGTTGCTTTATACTTAGTAAATTCTTCGAGCCACTTTGTTTCGTTCAACGGTGGCAAGGCTCCGGTAACAACATCCCACTCAGTAATACTTAAACCGCTGCCGGTTAAGCGGGTGATGCCACCCAGTAATATTTGCACGATAAGCATGAACACACCAAAGAGTAACCAATTAGCAACAGCTTTGTTTGAAGTGGAAGTTTGCGTCATAACGCTGGCAAAGGTAGGCGAGGAAAGGTTTCACCTGTTTATTGAGGAATAAGAAAATCCTCTAATTCATTGATAAGTTTTGTTTGTTCCGCTATGCAGGTTTTCCATAAATAGTAGCCGCCTGAAAGATTGGCTACATCATCAAATCCGTGTTGACGAAGTATGCGTTGCGCAAGGTAGCCACGTAAACCAGCTTCACAATAGATATAAATGTTTTTGTGTCGTGGAATTTCATGGAGCCTGTCCCGCAACTCATCAACAGGTATATTAATCGCCCCTGCAATATTACCCGCATCAAATTCATCTTTACGACGAACATCAATTAACAGATCACACAGTTTTAGTTTGTCGACTTCATTCCAATAAAACACACGAAGCCGATCAAGTAAAATATTCTCCGCCACAAAGCCAGCCATGTTCACAGGATCTTTTGCTGACGAGTAAGGCGGTGCATAAGCATGTTCAAACTCAATTAAATCGTAAATGGTTTTTCCTTGTTTGATGTAAGATGCAAATACATCAAGGCGTTTATCAACGCCATCATAGCCGGCAATCTGCGCACCCAGCAACCTGCCACCCTTTGGCGCAAATACAATTTGTATTGTCATTTGTTTTGCACCTGGATAATAGCCTGCATGTGATCCATTGTGTGTGGTTGAAACAATATGCTCAATACCTGCAGCTGTTAAATGTTTTGAAGCAACTCCGGTTGCGCCAACCGTCATGTCGAACACTTTTACAATGGCTGTATTGATGGAACCTTTGTATGAGCGAACATTGCCCAACGCTACATTATCTGCACAGATACGACCTTGTTTGTTAGCCGGACCTGCTAAGTATGTAACCGTAGATTTATGTGTGATGGGATTTTCAAATTCAATGGCATCACCTACTGCATAGATATCAGCATTCGACGTTTGTAAAAATTCAGTCACCAAAATACCTTTTGCTGAACCAAGTTGTAAGCCAGCTGTCGAAGCCAGCCTTGTATCCGGTCGAACACCTATGGAAAGTAAAACAACATCGGTAACCAACACCTCCCCATTATCTAATGTCAATTCAATTTTTTCACCTACTTTAATAAAGGCCGTAACGGCTGTATTTAAACGCAGGTGAATTCTTTTCGAGCGGAGATGTTGTTGCACAAATGCTGCAATGGGGTAATCAACTGGCGCCATCACCTGCTTCGTCATTTCAACAACAGTTATATCCAAACCAAGCTGATGAAGATTTTCCGCCATTTCCAAACCAATAAAGCCAGCGCCAATAATCACGGCCTTGCTTACATGGTTTTGCTGAACATAGCTTTTTATATAATCAGTGTCCTTGACGTTTCGTAAAGTAAAAATTCCTTTGTGGTTAATACCAGGCAAGGGCGGACGAATAGGTTCTGCACCGGGAGAGAGTATGAGCTTGTCGTATGTTTCTTCATACGACTCACCTGTTAACTGGCTAACAGCCGTAATGGTTTTTGCAGAAGGGTTGATGTTGGTTACTTCAGTTTGTACACGCACATCAATATTGAAACGTTGATTAAAAGCAGCGGCCGATTGAACAAACAGTTTGTTGCGGTCTTTAATGACATCACCGATATAATAAGGTAATCCGCAGTTGGCATACGAAATATATTCACCCTTTTCAAAGATGATGATCTCAGCATGCTCATCCAATCTTCTTAATCTTGCAGCAGTACTGGCTCCACCTGCAACAGCGCCCACGATGATATATTTCATTATTAACTCCACTTTGTTCAAGCCAAAAGTAGAGTAAGCCTTGCGGTCAGCAGGTGATCTAAATCATAAGAAAGACTGCTATTGAAAAGGCAGAACTGTAGCAAAAGTCACAGAAATAATGCAGGAGCTGTTAATGAGATCAGTTTGCCTTAATATAACTCCAGCCTTCTTCCTGTTTTTTCACCAATTCGAGGATGGCAACGGGAACAATTACAGCTTCAGGAATAACACGATCAGTTTTAATATTCCTGTTCTTCAACGCATTGTTGCAAACAGCCATAGTAACGCCTTTTTTATGAAAGCCAATAATTTGTTCTTTGAAATAACCGGTATCTTTTAATAAACCAAAGACAGCATTGCCATGAAATACAATTTCAATTTTTGTTTCGGGTGCAGCTGCTAGTACGTTAGCAACCTGGCGGAATAAAATTCGTTGCTGGGCTGTATCGCCCGATGCCATTTCCCAAACAATTTTTGATTGTGCTTTTATTAACGATGAACTCAGAAGAAGAAAGGTTACGAATAAAAATTTTAATGGCTGCATGAATTGATTTTTTAGTACTAAAAATAAGGGAATGCCTGTTATTTGGCAGCAGGAGCTTTTTTCTGCTTTTCTTTAAACTCTTTAATAGCAATAAAGGGTCCGTACTTGTGTTGTTGCTCTGTAAATGTATCGGTGTAAGGACCAAAAGGATAATCAACGGGTTTCTTCGAAACATCCGGCCAATCACCGGTGAGATCTTTTGAAGGGCGGGGTTTTGAGTTAACGAATGCAGCAACATCCCATGCTTCTTCATTGCTAAGTATGGGGTTGTGATAGTTGGTTTCAAAAGGCATATTATTTTTTACATAACCAGCAAATCTTGATAAGCGAAATAAACCTGCACCCACATTGTAACTATCCTTTCCCCATAACGGAGGATAAGTGTAGGCAATACCATCGCTGCTCAGCTGACCTTCGCCGTTAGTGCCATGGCATCGTTGACATATTTGAGTATATACAACCTGGCCTTTTACAGGATCGGCAGCACGATTGAGATAGGGAAGTTCCAAAATACCGGAGCCCTTTGGTCTTTCACCTTTCTTTACATCTTCGCCCAACCATTTCATGTAAGCATAAATTGCTTTTATTTCAGTTGACGTTGTATCAAGTGCGGTTCCATTCAAACTGCGTTCAATGCAATCGTTAATGCGTTTATAAATTGTTTCAATGCTCCCGGAACGATCCCTGTATTTTGGATAAGTTGAATAAACTCCTCCGTAATTGTTGCCCCATGGCTTGGTACCTGCTTCCAAATGACAGTTCTGGCAATTCATTCCATTAGTGATTTGCATCACGGAACCTTTTGGACCTAAGTATTTTGAAGTGTTTGCTATCAGTTGATGACCATACCAAATCAGTTTTCCATCTTCTCTTGAATAATATGGAATCTGATTGGCTGGCGGACCCGCCCAAACTGTTTGCTGAATGGTTGAATCAACTACGGCTGGTTCTTTTTCACCTGGTTGGTTGCAGGAAAGCTGTGTTAATAGGATTAACAGCAGAAGTGAAATGAACAGCAATATCGTTTTACCGTTACTCAAGTTTTGGAAAAGAAGTTTAATGTGGCAATTGTTCCCTGAATTTACCATAAACCCACGTACCGGCAATTGCACTTAACAGCGTTATTGCAATAACTGTTGCTCCATTGCCTATTTGTGCAAATAAAGGTCCCGGGCATGCTCCGGTAATTGCCCATCCCAGGCCAAACAAAATACCTCCGTAAATCTGTCCTTTATGAAATTTCTTATCAACAAACATGATAGGTTCACCATGAACAGTTTTGATCTTAAATTTTTTAATCAGCCAAACGCTGATGATGCCCACTATAATTGCTGAACCGATAATACCATACATGTGAAAACTTTGCAGGCGAAACATTTCCTGTATACGAAACCATGAAACAACTTCAGCTTTTACAAACAGGATTCCAAACAACAAACCCACAAAAGCGTATTTGAAATTATACCACCACGGATGTTTCAATTCCGATTCATTTACGCTGGCATCAAGTGAACGCATTTCAAAATCTGTATTCTCATTGAGAAAAGCATGGTGTTTCTTTTCCTTCACTATATTATCTTCAGTTCTATTCATTTGTTGTTTCATTGTCAGAGTTTAAGAATAACAGGAAGAAGAAGATTGGCCATTAAAAATCCACCAATCATAAAACTGATTGTTGCAATCAAAGAAGGCCATTGCAAAGTAGAGATACCCATGATGGCATGACCGCTGGTGCACCCACCCGCATAGCGTGTTCCAAAACCAACAAGAAACCCACCGATCACCATCATGATAAAACCACGAACCGTAAACAAGCTGCTCCAGTTAAATACTTCAGTTGGAACAAGATTATTATAATCGGTTATGCCATAAGTTGCAAGCTCTGCACTCAACTTTGGATCAACGATCATGGGTTCAGGATTCTTCAGGAACAGAAATGCAATAAAACCTCCCAATGAAATTCCGCCTACAAAGAACAAATTCCATAATTCTTTTTTCCAGTCATATTTAAAGAAGGAAATGTTTGAAGGAAAACAAGCTGCACAAATATGTCGTAGTGAGGAAGAGATGCCAAAGGTTTTATTACCAATGATGAGTAACGTTGGCACAGTTAACCCGATCAACGGGCCGGCGACATACCATGGCCACGGTTGCCTGATCAATTCAATGAGGTTCATGAGTTGTTCTGTTTATTGTTTGCTATTGGTTGAAAATACAACTCCGGGATCAGTTGGTAAACTGCATCCTGAAGGTACACAAGATTATAAGGATTCGCTAGTCGTTAGGGGCAGATTGATCCGCTTGTTTTTGTTGAGGTTTGAACATATTATTGACCAATGCTCCCATTGCAGAAAAATAAAGTATGCTTTTTAGAGGGCTTGAAGTAATAAGACAGGTGCCATTGCAACCGTAGAATTTCCAGTAGAAAAAACCGGCAACAGCGCCAATTATTAAGCCGGGCAATATCCATTTTAAGTTTGATCGTTTCAGCATCAGTTTAACTTGTTATTTAGTGATACCCAGCCTCCTCCATTGTATGCTTCAATGCCAGCCTGTTTAAGTAATGATGTGGCCGATCCGCTACGCATACCGCTTGCGCAACAGGTAATAACCACGTTTTGCTTTTTTTTAATGTCGTTGATCTTTAAACGAAGATTATCCAAAGGAATATTGATGGCATCGTTAATATGCCCGGCACTAAACTCTCCCGGGGTACGCACATCAATAATCACTGCTCCGTTATCTTTTAATTGTTTAAAGTCAATTGCAGAGCCAAATAGTTTTTTAAGTATGTCTAACATTGTATTTATGAAGTTTATAAAAGTGAAGTAGGGCACACATAATCTGTGAGGTTGAACTGGCCACTTTCTTTAATTGCTTTAAAGCCACCTCGCACTTCAATAAGATTATCATAACCACGTGCACGTAAAATAGAAACAAAGATCATTGAGCGGTAACCGCTGGCACAATGCACGTAGTAAGTTTTGTTTTTATCGATCTTTAACATGCTGTCGTTAATAAAATCCAATGGTGCATTCTCCACGTTCCATAAATGTTCACTCTGGTATTCACTTTCTTTACGTACATCGAGAATATTGGCATTGTTATCCTTTACAACAATATCGGCCAGCTCCTGGGCGGAAATACGTTGAACATGATCGATGTCTTTACCAGCTTCTTTCCAGGCATTGAAACCTCCCTTTAAATAACCGATTGAATGATCATACCCCACACGGGCTAAACGGGTAACCACTTCTTCTTCACGTCCTTCATCCGTGATCAGCAATAGTTCCTGTTTTATATCAGGAATCATACTTCCAACCCATGGAGCAAAGCTGCCATCAATGCCAATGTTAATGGAGTTGGGTATAAATCCTTTTGAAAATACTTCGCCATCTCTTGTATCAAGAACAAGTGCACCCGTTTCATTAGCTGCAGTTTCAAATGCTTCCGGACTTAGCGCTTGTGTGCCACGTTTTATTACTTCATGAATACTATCGTATCCGTGAATATTCATCATAACATTTAGAGGAAAATATTGCGGTGGTGCAACAAGCCCCGTTGTGACTTCTTTAATAAATTCTTCTTTGGTCATGTTGGCACGCAATGCATAATTAATTGCCTTTTGATGACCAAGTGTATCAGACGTTTCTTTGCTCATATTTTTACCGCAGGCACTGCCTGCACCATGTGCAGGATAGATGACCAGGTCGTCCGCCAAAGGCATGATCTTGTTGCGAAGTGAATCAAATAAATGCCCGGCAAGTTTATCCTGTGTTAGATCAGCTGTTATTTTTTGTGCGAGGTCAGGCCGGCCAACATCACCAATGAATAACGTATCACCGGTGAAGAGGGCAATATCTTTTCCATGCTCATCTTTTAACAAGTAGCTAGTGCTTTCCATTGTGTGGCCAGGAGTATGCAGCACTTTGAATGTTAACTTACCTACTTTCAACTCTTCACCATCTTTTGCTGAGTAAAAATCAAAGTCGGGTTGGGCATTTGGACCGTACACAATCTTTGCTCCCGATTCTTTTGCCAGGTCAATATGACCACTTACAAAATCGGCATGAAAATGCGTTTCAAAAACATACTTGATCTTTGCGTTGTTACGTTTTGCTTTTTCCAGGTACGGTCTTACTTCACGAAGGGGATCAATTACTACTGCTTCTTTTTCACTCTCAATATAATATGCACCTTGTGCAAGGCATCCCGTGTAGATCTGCTCAATTTTCATGTGTTAATTTTATTGTTTTTAGCCACATAGTATTCGCCATAAAATTTTATGGCTCATTTCATATGCTTTTTTAATTCGTAAGAGAATACAGCAAAGTTGTGAGTTCTGAATGGGGTGAACTATGACTTTAGTCACACATGAGGTCCGGCTTTACTGGCTTGATAATTCTTTAACAATAATATAGATGCCCATGATCAGCACAAACCAGCCAAACCATTTTTTAAGATTATCGCCTGGTACTTTTTTACTGAGTCCATTACCAATGAAAATTCCTGCAATGGCCAACAAGGTAATGATGAGAAGTAATTTCCAATCGATAATGCGATGACCAAGATCTCCTAAAAATCCAATCAAAGATTTTGCAGCAATAATGAGCAGCGATGTACCAACAGCTTGCTTCATTGGTAACTTGCTGAGCAGCACCAATGCCGGAATGATAAGGAAGCCACCGCCAGCACCCACTAAACCAGTAAGAATACCAACCACTATGCCTTCAACTATGATCAATGGATAATTAAATTGCTGTTCAACCTGGTCACCGTTTTCTTCTTTCCTTCCCTTGATCATGGAGAGTGCTGCAAACAACATGAGCACTGCAAACAACAACATAGTTAACACAGGCTTGGTTATTGTGAAACCAGCAATGTTGAACAGCTCATGAGGAATGGCGGGTACAATAAATTTTCGTGTAGCATATACAGCTGCGATAGCCGGTGCGCCGAATATGATTGCGGTCTTGGTATTTACGAGTCCTTGTTTATATTTTGGAAATGCGCCAACTAATGAAGTAGAACCTACAATAAACAACGAATAAGCGGTTGCCAATACAGGGTCGATGCCAAATAAATACACCAAAACAGGCACAGTTAATATAGAACCACCTCCGCCTATAAGACCAAGCGTAATACCTATAACAACCGAAGCGAGATAGCCAATTATTTCCATGCTGCAAATGTGGGTGCAATTTCAGAAGCTGAGCGTGATGCAAATCACATAGCTAAAGGTTACAAATTTTTTAGTTCAATTGCGTTTCGTTGTAAACCAACCAATCCTTTTTGCTCCATTTTCTTGAGTAAACGTGATATTACTTCCCGTGATGTATTCAGCTCCTCGGCAATTTCCTGGTGGCTGATGTTGAGAATAGTTGTTTGTTGCGCTTCTTTTGCACGTTTGAGATAAAATTCCAAACGTTCATCCATGCTTCTGAAAGCGACATTATCTAAAGTCGTCAGCAGTTCATCAAATCTTGTACGGTAGGTTTCAATAACAAACTGGTACCAACTTTTGAATTTACTCATCCATTCGCTCATATTTTCAACCGGAACCATCAATACTTCCGTTTCCGTAACTGTTTTGGCCATGATGGGACTTGCTTCATGTTTAGCCGCACATACAAGCGACAAAGCACATGCTTCACCCGGTTTTAAATAATACATCAGGAACTCGTTGCCATCATCATCTTCCCTGTAAATTTTTATGAGTCCACTCAACACCAGCATCGTGCTGCGAATGTATTGTCCTTTGCGCATCAGTACTTCATGTGCCGGAAAGCTATTGAATTGTGCCTGTTGTTCAATTTCACTAACAAGCTGATCTTCAAACAGAGGATAATTTTTGCGAAGAAGATCATCATGAACCTGTGGGGTAGCCATATGCAAATGTTGAAAATTATTTTTATAAAAGCACTGGCCATTTTCAAACCACCGCCGGTATCTTTGAGGCATGCCTCTGCTTTCTTTTTACCAGGATGAACTGCTTGAAGCCGGCTGCGATGAAGCAGGCCGTGGTTGTTATGCCGGGCCGGTTTTTGCGGCAGCCGTTATACTGCCGAAAGAATTTCATCATCCTTTATTGAACGATAGTAAACAGGTAAAAGAGGAAGACAGGAACGCATTGAGATTAATCATTGAAGAAAAAGCAACGGCCTATGCTGTTGCAAAAGTGGAAGTGGAAGAAATTGATCATATTAATATTCTGAAAGCATCGTTCAAGGCAATGCATCTTGCATTGGATCAGTTAAAACAAAAACCACAGTTGTTACTGATCGATGGTAACCGCTTTATCAAATACAAACGTACACCGCACCAAACATTTGTAAAAGGCGATGGTCGTTTTGCCTCCATTGCTGCAGCGAGTATTCTAGCTAAAACCTATCGTGATGAATACATGCAGCATTTGCATGCTCAATTTCCACATTATAACTGGGAGCGAAACAAAGGTTATGGAACCGAGGAACATCGCAAGGCCATAGAAGTGCACGGCTTATGTGAGCACCACCGCAAGTCATTTAATATTGATCCGGTAAGAATGCAGGAATTGTTTTGAGCTACGAGGTGAAGGAGAAAAAAGGTAAAGAAGATAATTTCGTGAACCGATCCCACTCTCCTTTTACTCCTATTCCTTTTTAAACTCTTAGCCTAACCAACCCACTCACCCAGGCCTTCTCTTAATACTACCGGCACATCATCGGTGCAATCAACAATTGTCGACGGAGTCATTCCGCCAATACCGCCATCAACCACCAGGTCAACCAGTTTTTTAAAATTTTCATGCATGTATTCAGGATCTGTATATTCTTCAACCATATCCCCGGGTAACGAAGCACTGAGTATAGGGTGACCTAACTCCTCGATAATAGCACATGCAATTTTATTATCAGGCACACGTAAACCAATAGTGTCTTTTTTGCTCTTCAGGATCTTTGGAACCTCACGACTGGCAGGCAAAATAAAAGTATACGGGCCGGGAAGGTATTGCTTCAGCATACGGTAAAGAGGTGTCGAAATACTTTTTGTGTAAGTGCTAAGATCACTCAACCCATTACATATAAAGGATAGTTGTGCTTTCTGCGGATCAACATTTTTGATTCGGCAAATACGTTCAATGGCTTTGTGCTGAAAAATATCGCAACCCAAACCATAAATTGTATCAGTAGGATAAATAATAATACCTCCCGATTTCAAACAATCAACAACTGTTTTGATCTGTCTCGGCTGAGGATTTTCCGGATGTACATGAAGCAACATAGTTAAAAGTACGTTTGAATTGAACCAATTTTATCAGGAGCCGATCAATTATCTGCAATTCAGTTATATTTGAGTATCGCATCATCGGCCCCGATTGTCTATGCAACTAAAACCTGTTGATACATTTGATACCATCAGCCCGGAACAGTTTCGTCGGGACTATTACCTGCCAGGCAATCCTGTTGTTATTAAATCACTCGCAAAAACGTGGCCAGCTTATAATAAGTGGAATTGGGATTTTCTGAAACAAACGGCAGGGCATCATAAAGTTGGTATTTATAATAATATCAAAAGTGATGCATACACACCCATTAATACTGCCGATGATTACAAAACCTTTGGTGAATATGTTGAAATGATCTCGCAAGGCCCGGCTGGCTGGCGAATTTTCCTCTTCAATATTTTTGATCACTCACCTGAGCTTACAAAAGATTTTACCTGGCCCGAAGAGTTTATGAAAGGCTTTGTAAAAAAGTATCCCATGCTGTTTGTTGGTGGAGCTACGTCCATTACTCATATGCATTTTGATATTGATTTGTCGCACATTTTGCACACCCAATTTGTGGGTCGTAAGCGGGTGCTGCTTTTCCCTTATCAGGAGCAACATAAGTTGTACCGCAAGCCATTTGAAGTATTAAGCCTGGCCGATTTTAGTAACTATCATCTCCAGAATGGCAAACCCGATTACAGTCAATTCCCTGCCATCAAACAGGCAAACGGTTATGAAGTAATTCTTGACCATGGCGACACGTTGTTTATGCCCGCCGGTTATTTCCACCATATGGAATACCTCGACAGCGGTTTTGCCATGAGCCTGCGTGCAATGCAGGAAGGCATTGCTCCCAAGTTACAGGGTGTATGGAACCTTTTTGGCATGCGTAGTATTGATACTTTGTTGAAGAAAACTGCCCCGCAATGGTGGTATAGTTATAAAAAGAAGAAAGCTTTTGCCGACGCTGAAAAAGAATTGATGTAGCAGGAAAGAAGAGTTTCGTTTTTCTTGCATATTTCAAAAGACTGGTCTATATTTATCTCGTTACTCTGGTCCCCCGTCCAACCCAATTCCAATTTTCCTTACAAAGCTCTGGCATTCCATAATATCCCGCTGATGAACAGTTAGTTCCTCCCTACAACTATTTATTATTATTATTTACAAGTTTGTACTATAGCAACACAGGTTGTTGTAACTCTTTCTGAACATACAAGATCTATTTTTTTGTGGTTTCAGAGGTAAGCAAAAGGGCCCACGATTTCTATCGGGGCCCAACTTTTTACCTTCGACTTTCAGATCTATTTCGTCAATTATTTTGAAGAGGCATTTTCAACACCTCTGTCATAAACTTTGTTATTTCAACTTCCACTGTTTGATAGTCGTTCGATTTAATGTATCCGCCAATCACATGATCACCGGTGTTGGGCAGAGCAAGTTTTCTTTTTTGTGCCGATGACGTACCAAGTTCATCATACATTTTCAGCATGGCACTCACTTTCACCACACTATCCTGGTGCACATCATCTTTATAATAATACAACATGAGTGTGGGCTGTTTTACTTTTTCAAAAGTTGCCGGCACCATGGCTGTTTCTAAATATTCCTGCAGGCTAACCACGGCCTCAAGCCGGTAGTGCGAATACCAATACGCTTTATAAATATCACGTTGATCTTTTGTATCAACATAATTCGATTTTTTAACCAGCCTTGCAATTTGCAAGCCCCAGGGATTATTTGCCAGCCATGCATTGGGATCATTAATAGCAATGTTTGGCGAAAGCAAAATGAGCGATGCTATTTCAGGAAAGTTTGCCCCCAACTGTATTGCATTGCTGCCGCCGGTAGAAGTTCCCATGATGATAACTTTATTGCCGAGATGCTTGCCAATGGCGTATGCCTGCTTTACACTTTCCCAATAGTTTTCCGGAGTGAGATGTAACATTGCTTCGCTGGTATCAACACCATGCTCCGCCAAGCGGGCTAAATATAAATTACATCCGAATTTTTTTGCAATGGCTTTATGAACCGGCGCACCTTCTTCCTGTGAAGCCGAAAAGCCATGGAGATAAACAATTGCGTATTCCGTTTTTTGTCTAGCAGAATCATTGTACCAAACAATACGGGCTTCATTTTCCGGTTTTATCTTATGACCGGCTTCATTGGAACGAATATAATTTTCCAAAGACTCAGCTTCATCAGGAACACTGGGTAATGTGTTTGTATAAACCGGTGTAGATGGATTAGGGCCGACGAAATAAATAACTGTAATAACAAGTAGAATGATGGCAACCCATTTCAACAATCGTTTAAAAAATTTCATGATTCTTTTATAAGTTGATTTTTAAATTAACGGTTTCGGTTTTATGAACATTGACAGAGTCAACGATTGAACAGCAATTTTTACCAACGCTCAGCTCCTTCATCATCTCTGCTGCCAGGTTTGTATTCGCTTTTAAATTTAATTTTTTCCAATTGCCGGTCAATGATAAGTCTTGCAATCAACTGGGCTGCATTTTCGCCCCCTTGCTGTTGCAGCAATTGTTTCATTTTTGTTTCGTTTACATCAATACGATAGAGATAGTAAATAAGTTTTTCAAAATCAGTATTGATGAGGTGATTGATATGAAGGGTCAGCTGTTGTTCCAGTTCATCCATGGCTAATTGCTCAGAAAGTTGCAGCGACAGTTCTTTGTTAAGCGATGGAATAATATCCGGGTTAGGCTCATTCACCTTCCTTGTCCTTCTTTTTATTATAAAACGTAAAAAGTACCGTTAACACAATGGAAAGAATTGCACTTTTAACCAGTACGGAATTAATGGTTGTATCAGGTTTGTTGGCAATCCAAACCAAAAAAGCATAATTGATTAAAGTAACGATGACAAAATTTGCTATAAGCAGGATAAAAAACTGGATGAGCTTAACGGGGTTCATGTTGAATTGCTTCTAAAGTTTATTTTCCATTACACCTGTTCCGAATAATGCAAAATCATACTTCACCGGGTCGTTCCTATCTAAGATACGCAGATTAGTTGTGAGTTCAAGTGCTGCTTCCCAATCATCTTGTTTACGATGTAAAAGATCATATTGTCTTGCTACTCTGGACACATGTACATCCAGCGGACAAATAAGATCAGAAGGGTTAATGTTTTTCCAAATGCCAAAATCAACTCCTTTGTTATCTTCTCTCACCATCCATCGTAAATACATGTTCAGGCGTTTGCAACTTGATTTTTGTTTTGGTGATGAAACGTGTTTTTCTGTTCTTTTCAAATGTTCGAATGAAAAGAAATAATTTTTAAAGTAATTCAATCCTTCTTCTACCGTCATTCCTTTGGTTGGAAAGAAGGCAGTTTCCAATGAATCCTGTTTGCTATAATGTTGATGAAAGAATTCAATAAAATAATAAAGGTCGTCGGCGGTAAATGTTCGGTGCTTAAATGCGCTTAACTTTTTTAGAGCGCCCGATGTATGGTTCAAACAAAAGTTATGGGGCTGCATATTCATGAGCTGCATCAACTCTTTGCTTTTGTTGATGATGGTTGTGCGGTTACCCCACGAAAAAATGGCCGCAAAGAAACCGGCGATTTCGATGTCTTGCTTTTTTGTGAATAGATGAGGAATGCAGATAGGGTCATCTTTAATGAAAGAAGGTTGATTGTAGAAATCAACCTTCGTATTGAGAAACTTTTTTAGTTCTTGTGGTTTCATTATCCAATCGCTTTCGCCAGGTCGTCAATCAAATCTTCTGCATCTTCAATACCAACACTCAAACGAATCAGTGAATCATTTAAGCCGTCTTTGATTCTTTTCTCTCTTGGGATACTAGCATGCGTCATACTTGCCGGGTGATTGATCAAACTTTCCACACCACCCAAACTTTCAGCTAATGCAAATAAATGAGTTGATGATAATACTCGCCTTGCTTCTTCCACGCTATCATCTTTCAGTTCAAAACTGATCATGCCGCCAAAATCACGCATTTGTTGTTTTGCAATTTCATGGCCGGGATGATCAGTAAAGCCGGGCCAATAAACTTTCGCCACTTTGGGATTTGCTTTCAACCAATGAGCAATTTTTGCACCGTTGGCACAATGGGCTTTCATACGTACTGCCAATGTTTTTATGCCACGCAACACAAGAAAACAATCCATGGGGCCCGGAACAGCACCACAGCTCTTTTGAATAAAATATAATTTTTCACGAAGATCTTTATCGTTCACTACTAAACAACCTTGTATCACGTCACTATGACCGCCAAGGTATTTTGTGGCCGAATGCATCACGATATCTGCACCAAGATCCAACGGGTTTTGTAAGTAAGGAGAAGCAAAGGTATTATCAACACAAAGCAAAGTGCCGGCTTCTTTGGAGATAGCAGCAATTGCTTTTATATCGGTGATATTCATCAATGGATTGGTGGGTGTTTCAAGCCAGATCAGTTTTGTATTGGCGGTAATGGCTGCTTTTACATTTGCAGGATTTGTAGTATCAACGTACACAAACTTCAACCCAAATTTTTCAAACACTTTCATGAACAAACGATACGTACCACCATACATATCACTTGCAGCAATAATTTCATCGCCTGGTTCAAGCAATTTGATCACGGCATCAGTTGCGGCCACACCACTGCCAAACACCAAACCAAACTTTCCGTTTTCAATTACTGCAATTGCTTCTTCCAATGCAAAACGGGTTGGGTTCTGACTTCTTGCATATTCATAACCTTTATTAACACCGGGAGCTTCCTGCACATAAGTACTTGTTTGATAAATGGGCGTCATAATAGCACCGGTCGAAGGATCAGGATGTGAACCTGCATGAATCATTTTAGTATCGGGTTTCATAATCTGATTATTTATTTCGTCTGATGAATGATTTGATTTTTTTGCCTGTCGGACGATGTCGTCAGACAGGACTGCAAAGATGGTGAATTACAACAGATACGACGCACAGAAATAACGCCAGTCATCATTCTTAACAGCATGCGCGGCTTGTGCACTAACTGGCTGTTTCAGGATATCTTTCTTCAATATATTTTCCTGCACCAGTTTATTACGGCTGTTTTGTATCAATTCAGCAAAGCCAGCCGATTGCATCCACTGTTGTTGCGGCGGTTCGTAACCTATCTTATCAGTACGGTAAACAATAGAAGTGGGCAAACGATCTTTCATAGCTTCACGCAGAATGTATTTTGTAAAACCTTTCTGCAATTTGTATTGCGATGGCAATGAAAAAATAAACTGCACCAATTCATGCGATAAGAAAGGTAACCTTACTTCCACTCCGTGTGCCATACTGTTCCGATCTGCATAACGTAACAATTCTTCCAAACCATTACGCATGGTATTATAATACAGCAAATCGTTTAGCTTATTTACGGTTGGTTTGAAAATACTTTTCTTGTTAAAATGTGTTTTACGGTAATTGTTTACAATGAATTTATTATTCAGGATTTCTTTATTGGCTTTGTTTTCCAATTGCACAGCTGCAAAATCGGGAAACCGTGCAGCCAGTTTGTTTTTCCAGCTCCAGTTAACAGCAATATTGTTGCGGTCAAATGCCTCTGCTTCTGCCTTCAACCTTCCGCCTTTTGCTATTTCCTGTAAAAACCAATGAATGTATTTATGATAGCCAGCCAAGGTTTCATCAGCCCCTTGTCCATCAAGAATCACTTTTATACCATGTTGTTTCGCCAGCTCGTATACTTTGTATTGCGCATAAATACTTGAAGATTGAAATGGTTCTTCCTGCTGATGCATTAAACGTTCAATATCGTTCAACAATGTTTCTGCTGTTGGAGTAACAAGATGTTGCTGCAATTGAAACTGATCGGCTACCTGTTTTGCATAAGCCGCTTCATCTTTTTCAAATCCCGGAAAGGAAGCGGTGAAGGTCTTAGATTGTAAGTTTTGAGTTGTAAGCTCACTAATTGTAGCAACTATTGAAGAGCTGTCTAAACCACCACTCAGCGATGTTCCTGTTGCCACATCACTTCTTAATCTTCTTGTTATTGATGTATTGAAAAGTTGCTGAAATTGCTCAACAGCTTCGGCTTCACTTAGAGTTGATTGTGTTTCCTTGTCTAAATCCCAATATTGTACTATTTCATTTTTGCCGTTACGCATATCCAGTTTGAGATAATGCGATTGGGGTAAGCTGTTGATATTTTTATAAAATGTTTGCGACAGATCAGCCGGGTTCTTTACCCAACCCAACCCAATATAGTTGAGCAGCATGCTATGATCAACCTGTTTCTCAACACCTGCTGCCCACAATGCTTTCATTTCGCTGCCAAAAACAAATTGCTCCCCATCAAAAAAATAATAGAAAGGTTTTTCGCCGAAACGATCCCGTGCAGTAAACAATGTTTGTTCTTGATCATCCCAGATAGCAAAGGCAAACATACCATCAAATTGGTGCAGGCATTCTTCTTTCCAATGATCGTATGCAGCAAGAATTACTTCTGTATCGGTGCTTGAAAAAAAAGGATAGCCTTTTAACTTCAATTCCTCCTTCAACTCAAGATAATTGTAGATCTCACCGTTGTATGTAATGCTGTAACGTGGTTTTTCTCTTGGCCCTCTGACACTACTATCGCCGGAGCGTGTTTCGCCTGTTGGAAAAGGATAATGCATTGGCTGCATACCCGCTTCACTCAAATCAAGAATGGCCAGTCGCCTGTGGCCAAACCCAACTGTTTTGTTTTCATTCAGCCAATAACCTTCTCCATCAGGTCCACGATGCGCAATAGCATCAGTCATTTGTTTCAACCTTTCGGCCGTGACATGATTGCTGTTCATTGATATTATTCCGGCAATACCACACATCTGTAAATATTCAAATTTCAATGCACAAAATCCAAATAAAAAAAGCCCTGCAATTGGGCAGGGCTTATCACTATGTCAAGTGGCTTATTTCGTACTTCTAACTTCGTAACTCGCACTGATCACTTACCAACTGATCGGCATCTTCACCATCACTTCATCCCAATCCATTACAAGGTTGATGCTTTTATCAGTAGCCTTTTCAAAAACCATCGTGAACGATTCTGTTATATCCGCCGTTTTGGTAACAGGGCAATCAACACGAACCACATCTTTGCTCGCATCATATTTAAATGCACCCCACACATCAATATCCTTGTTTATAATAATAGTCCATTTTGCCGCACTTTCTAAGGCATACATTGTGTAACGTCCTTTCTTCACTGTTTTGCCGCCGATTTTTACATCACGATAAAATTCAATTTCGGTTGCTTCGTTAGCACCCAGGCGCCAGATTTTTCCATCTTCAACCAATTCGCCAAAAACCTTACGACCACTCTTTGAAGGCCGACTATAGATAACACGGGCAATTAACGGCTCTGCTACTTTATTTGGCTGAATTCGAAGCACAGGATAATTCACAGGATAATAAGACATATCCATCGGAGATTTATCCAGTGGTGGTAATTTGCTTCCGTTCTGTGCCGCTGCCGTAAATCCTGCAGCAACAAATAATACGATCATCGATAGCAATTTCATACGTTCTACTTTTTAGTTTCTTTTTAAGGTAATGATAAGTATGACTGATTTTTTTCCTCAAGGGTTGTTTCGAGAACGCAAATTTAGCTGAAACATTGCTGCCTGTAATCACCATTTATCCTGTTTGTTGGCAGTTTCAAAAGTAGAGGGACATTTTATTTTTGCATTCTAATCGTTCGTTTTATGTACAGGCACATACATTACCAATCAGTTGAACAGGCGCTATCCGTTATTCAAAGTGGGCAGCGTGTGTTTGTTCAGGGCAGTGCTCAAACACCTCTGTATTTATTGCGTGAACTTGCTAAGCACGCTCATCGGCTTCAGCAGGTAGAGCTGGTTTTCATTACCGTGCATGGCGATATTACAGTTGACCGTCCCGAGTATGAAGGCATCTTCAACATCAACTGTATGTTCGTAAGCAATAGTGTGCGTCAAGCTGTGAATGAAGGAAGGGCCGATTTTATTCCTGTATTCTTAAGTGATATCCCCGATTTGTTTAAGAAAGGATATATGCCCATTGATGTAGCAATGGTGCAGGTATCGCCTCCCGATAAACATGGCTATTGTTCATTGGGTGTAAGTGTTGATATTGCCCGCTGCGCTGTTGGTACGGCCAAACATGTTATTGCGCAGGTAAACCCTAATGTACCCCGTACACATGGCGATAGTTTGATACATACTGATCGTTTTACTTCAATGCTCTATTGCGATGAACCCTTACCTGAAGTTGATTATGGTCTTAAAGTAGGTGAAGATGAACTGAAGATCGGCAAATACATTGCGGGCATGATCGAAGACGGCAGCACCCTGCAAATGGGCATCGGAACAATTCCGGATGCCGTATTAAAATCGTTGCACAATCATAAAGATCTTGGTGTACATACTGAAATGTTAAGCGATGGTATCATTGATCTTGTTGAGAGCGATATTATTAATAACGCCAAAAAGAGAATTCATCCTTATAAAAGTGTAACCGGTTTTGCAGTGGGCACACACCGCTTGTACAACTATGTTAATGATAACCCTGCATTTGCTTTTCTTGATATTGATTATGTGAATGATCCGCATGTTATTCGTCGCAACCCTAAAGTGGTGGCCATTAACAGCGCTATTGAAGTTGATATTACCGGTCAGGTTTGTGCCGACAGTATTGGCACCACACAATACAGCGGCATTGGCGGACAAATGGATTTTATGCGTGGCGCTGCATTGAGCGAAGGCGGTAAACCAATTATTGCACTTACATCACGCACGGCAAAAGGTATAAACCGTATTGTGCCATTCTTGAAACAAGGTGCTGGTGTGGTAACAACACGTGGGCATGTCCATTACGTGGTTACAGAATACGGTATTGCACATTTATATGGTAAGAATTTACGACAACGTGCAAAAGCGTTGATTGATATTGCACATCCTGATGATCGGGAAATGCTCGAACGTGCGTGCGTTGAACGCTTCAAGCAATTCCTTGTGTATGATTCTTATGTTCAGTAAACTGATTTAATGATACGTATGCCATGCGCCGGTAAGTTTTTGGTTAGATCATACCGGTTAGGCGTGGCATACGTATTTTAATTATTTTCTTCTATCCACTTTTTTGCTAAAGCCGTCATCTCGGGAAAGAAAGCGTTGTAACATTGCTGCAAGGTTGAAAAATGTTCTTCAAACAAAGCAAATGCTGTAGCACTTTCTGTGAGGTAAGTGGCACGGCGAACCACACCATGCAGGCTGTTTTCAATACCCCATTTATTGCTGTAGTTAAAAAGCCAGTTTTGCGTTTTCATATAAGGAAACATACGGGCAAACCGTTCAGGGAAAACAGCGCTGTATGGTTCAAGCATGGTATATGTATCAGCAGCAAACTCTTCCAGTGAATCTTTAGTAAAGATCGTTGGATCGATGGCGAGATAATGATCATAAACCACATCAACAAAAGCCCCCGCATAGAGGCGGTAATGCGGTCTGAAAATTTCCTTGGCTTCTTTGGTGGCCGCATGTTCATCTGTAAATGAATCGATGAGGCGGTGTAATTCAATTCCCTTTTGAATGCCAGGCGAAAAATCAAATTTCTTTTTGCCTTTCACATAATCGCTGATCATATTACCCACGAGCAGTTCGGGCTGGCGAAAGGATAGGTAAGCGTGGGCTAAATAATTCATTCAAAATTTTTTTACAAACGGCGTAAACTTTTTTGCAGGTTGTCGTCAAACTCTTTTCAAACTAAAATTTATTACAATGAAAGTACTCCAATTTTTATTCCTTTTCATCTGTGTGGGTGCAATGGCACAGGCACAACCGCCCGCCGATACTTCAAGAGGCAGAGGTCCACGTGTTGACATGTACAAAGACCTGAACCTGAGTAAAGACCAACAAGAGAAAGTGAAGGGCATCCAGGACAAGCAACGTGAAGAAGCGGAAGCAGTTCGTAACAGTTCACTCGGTCGTGAAGAACAGCGTACCAAGATGATGGAGATCCGTAAGAAATACAGCGAGCAGATTGATGCTATTCTTACCCCAGAACAAAGAGAAAAGTTAAAAGCCAAACAAAAAGAAATGCAGGAGCAAATGGAAAAGCGTAGAAGAGATGGTGGTGGCCCCGGCGGACAAGGCGGAGGAAATAATAACAACAATTAATTGTAAACCGGCGAAAGCCGGTTTTTTTATGCTAACCAATGATTTGGTGAAAGATAAATAACTACCCATGGCTTAAAATGACTTCTAACAATTCTTTGTGAAAAAATCATTAAACGCAGGAATTTATTTGACGTCTTAATAACCATATTCATTATTTTAAAACACCCACAATTATGAAAGTATTTAAATTTTTAATGTTGTTTTTAGTAGCTGGTGCTGTAGCACAGGCGCAAACAGCTCCAACCGAAAAGAAAGAAAAAGTTCGCACAGAAGGCAAGCAGATGCATAAACAAATGCATGGTGAGTTAAATCTCAGCACTGAGCAGAAGGCGCAGTTGAAAACGATCCATGAAAAGCAGAAAGCAGAAATGATGGCGATTAAAAACAACAGCAACATTTCGGCCGAGCAAAAGAAAGAACAGTTCAAAACCCTGAAGCAGCAATACCGTACTCAACGTGAAACCGTATTTACTCCTGAGCAAAAAGAAAAAATGAAAAAGTTTCATGAACAACACCCGAATAAAAAGGGAATGAAACACAAACGTAAAACCCACGAAAAGAAAACTGTATAATGTAAAACCGGCGAGAGCCGGTTTTTTATTGCGTATAAACAATAAAATAGATCAAAGGCTTGCACTTAACCTACCCTATTTACAGATCAACAACTAAACCTAACAGTTCCTAACTTTACCTATGCCTTTTCAACTTCATTCACCTTATTCGCCTTCCGGAGATCAGCCGCAGGCTATTCAACAGTTAACCGAAGGAATATTAAGCGGAGAAAAATTTCAGACCCTGCTTGGTGTTACAGGTAGTGGTAAAACATTTACTATGGCCAATGTTATTCAGAATGTGCAACGCCCAACCTTGGTGCTTACACATAACAAAACATTGGTAGCCCAATTGTATGGCGAGTTCAAACAATTTTTTCCTGATAACGCAGTGGGTTATTTCGTGAGCTATTACGATTATTTTCAACCGGAAGCCTACCTGCCTGTAAGTGATGTGTACATTGAAAAAGATCTCAACATTAATGAGGAACTTGATAAACTTCGCCTGCAAGCCACCAGTGAATTATTGAGTGGACGAAGAGATATTATCGTGGTGGCGAGCGTGAGTTGTATCTACGGTATGGGCAACCCAATTGATTTTGAAAATGGAATCGTTCGTATTCAAAAGAAGCAAATTCTTTCACGCCAGGGCTTTCTTCATTCATTGGTGAATAGTTTGTACAGTCGCACGCAAGGTGATTTTACAAGAGGGACATTTCGTGTAAAAGGCGATACCGTTGATATCAATTTGCCGTATGTTGATTTTGGTTACCGCATCAGTTTTTTTGGTGATGAAATTGAAGAGATTGAAACCATTGATGTGAAATCGGGCAAGAGAATTAACAAAGTTGAGAATGCTGCCATCTTTCCCGCCAATTTATACATTGCTCCAAAAGATCAGATGCAGCAGATCATTTATGAAATACAGGATGAAGCTGCAGCACAGGTTGAATATTTTAAGCGTGAAGGAAAATATATTGAAGCACAACGTTTGAAAGAACGAACAGATTATGATCTTGAGATGATCCGTGAGCTGGGCTATTGTAATGGCATTGAAAACTATTCCAGGTTTTTTGATCGTCGCTCACCCGGCACAAGACCTTATTGTTTGCTCGATTATTTCCCGAAAGATTATTTAATGATCATTGATGAAAGTCATCAAACCATTCCGCAGGTGAGTGGCATGTATGGCGGCGACAGGAGTCGTAAATTAATATTGGTTGATTATGGTTTTCGTTTGCCAAGTGCAATGGATAACCGTCCGCAGAACTTTCATGAGTTTGAAAGTTTGTTGAACCAGGTGGTGTTTGTAAGTGCCACACCCGATGATTATGAATTAGAAAAAACCGGCGGTGTGGTAGTAGAACAAGTAGTGCGCCCCACAGGTTTGTTAGATCCTCCCATTGAAATTCGTCCAAGTGTAAACCAGATCGATGATCTCTTAGATGAAATTGATAAACGTGTGAAGAAAGGCGATCGTGTATTGGTGACTACACTCACCAAACGCATGGCCGAAGAAATGGACAAGTATTTACATCGCATCAACATCAAATCCAAATACATCCACAGCGAAGTTGATACATTGGAACGTATTGAAATTTTGCGTGATCTGCGCCTCGGTGTTATTGATGTATTGGTTGGCGTGAATTTATTGCGTGAAGGATTGGATTTACCGGAAGTTTCATTGGTGGCTATACTTGATGCTGATAAAGAAGGCTTTCTTCGCAATGAAAAAAGTTTAACGCAAACGGCCGGTCGTGCTGCACGTAATGTTGATGGCTTAGTGATATTTTATGCCGATAAGATGACAGAGAGTATGCGTCGCACCATTGAAGAAACAAGCAGAAGAAGAGAAAAACAGGTGCAGTATAATATTGAACATGGCATAACACCACGTACTATTAAGAAAAGTATTGAACAGGTGATGGGCCAAACGGCAGTGCTGGATATTAAAGGATATGATCCAGCAAAAGCCTATGCACTTGCTCCCGATGGCGAATTAGTAGAAGCTGCAGAAGACCAGGAGGTATATCAAACCATTCCGCAGATGGAGAAAGCAATTGGCAGAATTAAAAAGCAAATGGAGAAGGCAGCACGTGATCTCGATTTCATGGAAGCGGCAAGGTTAAGAGATGAAATGTTCCGCTTGCAGAAAGAACTTGACGCAATGAAAAAATAAATTACCCAATTGGAGGTACGTTTCTGTTTTCAATTGATACTTATCTTACCGGCATGAAATCCGTTGTACTCTTGTTTTTGTGTTTGCTGCTTCTGCAACCAATATTTTCACAAAATCCAAGATTGGTATTACCTGTTGGTCATCCGCAAGGTTTAACAGATATACAATTATCTGCCGACGGTAAATTCCTGTTATCAAAATCATTTAATGATATTGGTACAAAAGTGTGGGACACCCGAACAGGTAAGCTATTGCACAATCTTACTCTTCCTGACGGATCTTCCTTAATGCGAGTGAGTCCTTCCGCAAGCCATGTGTTATTGGGCGGAGAGTATGATTCGAGTTTCATTTTTAATTTAATCACTGGTGAAATTGATGCTGTAATTGCCCGTTCTTTTGATGGAGCAATGTATTCTTCTAATGGTGAGTTGTTGCTTACTTCGAAAGTAAATGAATTGCAACTTTGGGAAGCTGCAACGGGCGCATTGCTACAAACCTACCAGGTAGAAGATACAATTACCTTGTTAAGTTTTATAAATCAGGACAAACAGGTATTGATTGAACGAAAGCAAAAAAACAAAGTTGTATATAATGTTTTGAATAAAGATTTGAAACAGCCTCGCCCATTAATAATTCCCGGTAATACCCAAACGCATTTTTCCGAATTCAGAGACACTTTGTATGCAACAGGTTTCGATGGGCAACAAGCCTATGTTCACCAAATATCTTACGACAGTTTAAAAATAACCAGCACCATTACGTTTGATAGCATTTATCAAAAGCCCTTGATGATTCGTGAATCAAATGAAAATTTATTGGTGGCAATGGAAGATAGTAGTTTGTACCTTATTAATATATCAGAGGGCATGATATACCCGTTTAATAAATTTGAATACGGCATCGCACAAATAGGGTTTGTTGATTCAGGAAAGCATTTTATGGTAAGCGACGGTTTTGCAGCGTACTGTTTTAATACAAAGACAACTGAATCGGTGCAGTTTTTTGTTATATCCGATCAAAGTCGAAACCTGAAAAACGTGGAAGCTGGAATTGCTGCGAATGACCTGGGCAAGAAATTTTATTTTGTATTGGCTGATAACGTGATCAGGGAATATAAAGTTACCGGCGACAGCAGTATACTTTCTCAATCTTTTGCAGGTCAAACACAGAACATCAGCACTTCTATTTTTCAGGCAGGCAATATGGTTATTGGGGATGGAGAAGGTTTTGCCAAGTCTGTTGATATAAATAAAGCAGAGGTTGTTTCCAGCTTTGAAACGCATCTTGATTTCCTGAGTAGTTTAAGCTTTTCATCGAGACAACAATCGCTCGTCTCTTCATCCTGGGATTCTTCTGTAAAAATGTGGGACCCTGTTACTAAAGCCCTTTTGAAAAAAATTCGGAGAAGGTATCCTTTTGTCAATGCAGCAGTGAATGATCAGCAAAGCCTGCTTGCCATGATTTACAGACCGGATATAATGAATTTCGATGATGTGGGCTGTGTGCTTGAATTGTTCGATTTGAAGCGAAATAAAACAGTCAGATCTTTTAAAACAAAAGAAAGGCTCGTGGGAGCAAATTTTAGCAGAGATGGCGAATTCTTTTTTTATTGCAATCAAACAGACAGTACGGTTATTGTGAGCGATCTCAATATCAAACAACTTAAAAAAATAAAAAGCACTGGCTGGGTATTTGAAGCCAGGCAAACAGAATCGGGCAAATACATCGAAGTGCTTACCAACAAAAGCGTTGAGTTATACGATTATAAAACATTGAAATTATTCAGAAGCTTTCCCATCAACAATATGTGGGGCTACCATCGGTCGTCTGTTTCAAAAGATGAAAAATATTTTGCAGCAGGAACTGAAAGAGGACTGATGAGTATGTGGGATTTGCAATCGGGACAGTTGCTTTACACCGTCAAAGTTCACTCATCGGGTGTTATACCTTCTTTTGTAAACGACTCTTCGCTTATCAGCAGCTCAGAAGATGGAACAATCAATTACTGGCACTATAACAGGCAGCAACTGCAATTGGTTTATCAAACAGTGCCCTTTAAACAAAACGAATATATTTCCACGATTCCTTCCGGTTATTACAAAGGTTCGCAACAGGCAGCGAGGAAATTACATTATGTTACTCATGATGCAAGGATCATTTCATTTGAACAGCTGGATGTAAAATACAACCGCCCCGACAAAGTTTTAGAAGCCATCGGTAACAAGGATACCATGTTGATCAATTCTTACAAACGGGCTTATTACAAACGCATTAAAAAACTGGGGATCGATACAACACAGTTCAGCGATGGTTATAGTGTTCCTGAAGCCGGGTTTGAAAACAGGGACAATATTTCATACGAACAAAAGAGTGAACAGCTGACTTTAAGAGTGAGTGCAAAAGATAGCAGTTACCTGCTCGATCGTTTCAATATATGGATCAACGAAGTGCCGTTGTTTGGGATGAAAGGTATTTCCATTCGTCAGCGCAACAGTTATTCGTTTGATACAACTATCAGTATTCAATTATCACAAGGCGAAAACCGTATTGAAACATCCGTTACCAATGTAAACGGTACGGAAAGCTACCGTATGCCGTTGTATGTAAAATATGATGCTGTGCAACCTGTAAAAGAAACTGTACGATTTATTGGAATTGGTATCAATGAATTTGCAGATAGTAAACGAAACCTGCAGTGGTGCGTGAAAGATATTCGGGATCTTGCCTTGAAGTTTAAAGAAAAGTATGGCGGTGATATTGTGATCGACACATTATTCAACCAGAATGTTACGCTCCGCAATGTGCAGGCCATCAAACAAAAATTACTGAATACAAACATCAACGATAAAGTGATCATTGCTTATTCAGGTCATGGCCTTTTAAGTAAACAATATGACTATTATTTATCTTCTTATAATGTCAACTTCAAAAATCCTGAACAGGATGGCATTGCTTATGAAGAAATAGAGAACCTGTTGGATGGTATTCCTGCAAGAAAGAAGTTATTGTTGATCGATGCCTGTCACAGCGGCGAAGTGGATAAAGATGAATTGCTGGCCGTACAGACTAACCAGGTAAGTAAAGGCAATAAAGGGCTCATCATGCATCGTGGATCGGAAGACGAAACAGTAGAAACAAAAACAGTTGGTCTTCAAAACAGTTTTGAACTCATGCAATCTCTGTTTGTAAATGTGGGCAAAGGAACTGGTGCCACCATTATTTCGGCAGCAGGTGGTGTGCAGTTTGCCCAGGAACGGGATGACCTGGAAAATGGCGTGTTTACCTTCAGTTTGCTGGAAGCAATGCAGCAAAACAGTACCATTAAAGTTTCGGAGCTAAAGAAATATGTGGGCCAACGGGTGGAAGAACTCACCAAAGGCCTGCAAAAACCCACCACCCGTAATGAACTGAAGGATTTTGACTGGACAGTTTGGTGATAAATTAAAGGGCTTTTCTTAACTTGAAGCTCCTCAAAAAAATCAGCCAATGTTCACGTTTGCTTTGTTCAACCTCAAAGGAGGTGTTGGTAAAACTGCCAGTTGTGTAAACTTTGCTTATCTCGCTGCAAAAGATGGTTACAAAACATTGTTATGGGATATTGATCCGCAGGGTGCCACTTCCTTTTATTATAAAGTGAAGCCAAAGCAAAAAGTATCAATGAAAGATGTTGTTGGAAAAGATGCTGAATTAGCCGACAGCATCATGGCAACGGAATACGAAAACCTGGATATTATTCCTGCCGATATTACTGCAAAAGCACATGATATCATGATCGATGAAATGCAGGCATCGAAAAAAAGATTGGCAACCATATTAAAGCAATTGAAAACGGAATACGATTTTGTATTCATTGATTGTCCTCCCGGTTTAAGTTCACTGGCAGAAAATATTTTTAATGCATCTGATGTTGTGTTGATGCCTATTATACCCACCACACTTTCCGTTCGAACCTACCACATGGTGAAAGATTTTTTCAAAGAGAAGAATATCGATCAGAAAAAAATGACTTGTTTCTTCACCATGACCGATCTGCGACGCAACATGCACAACGAAGTGATGGAAGAATTATACAAAGACAAACGCTTTTTTGAAAACTATATTCCTTACTTAAGTGATGTAGAAAAAATGGGTGTTCACAAAGCTCCTTTGGAGGAATTTGCACGCAGCAGTTACGCTGCACAATGCTACCGTGACCTGTGGGAAGAAATAAAGGAAGGAGTGCTGTAACTCAATACAGTAGCGGTTTTCAGCCCACCGTAATTTTACCGGTTTGGCTTTAAGTACTAACACTGAATTTTACAAAATAGATTTCTAAGTGTTGTATAATTCAAAATGAGTTTCTACATTTGAACTGTCCAATTCTTTTGAAAAAACTAAATCCAAATGTCATGAAAAAGCCATTGCGTTTCTTCTCATTCGTATTTTTCCTCTTCGCTATTTATCTCAACGTATTTTACAAAGAAGATTCTTTCCTGGCACGTGTCGTTGCAGGCAAATCTGAAGTTGCAAAACAGCAAACAGCTCAAAAACAATCTACAAAGGAAGCAAAGCCTTTAGAGAATGAGCTCGCTGAAAATAGCGGCAAATAATTTCACAATACATATTGTGCATCAACTATTTCGTTAAGCAGTCAACGAACCGGCGATCCGTACCCTATATTTTTATTTGCTGCCGGTGTTGAATTTTCTCATAATGTAAGTTTTGCGGAGGTGGTTTCCACCACCTCCTGTTTTTTCTTTGCTTACTAAAAAACCACGTTGAAAAACGGGGCTTTTGTCGTTTATAAAATTTTCTGTTTTTCTCTTTGGCAAGGATGCTAACTTAGCGGCATGGCCAATGATAAAAAAGTTTTCCTGCTCGATGCGTTTGCTCTCATCTTCCGTGCATATTATGCGCTCATTCGTAGTCCACGTAGTACATCAAAAGGCAAAAACACCAATGCACAGTTTGGTTTTACCAATGCATTGATCGAACTCATTACAAAGCAAAAGCCATCGCACATGGCAGTTTGTTTTGATACGGAAGCACCCACTGAACGTCATACCGATTTTGCAGAATACAAAGCCAATCGCCAGGAAGCTCCTGAAGATATTTTACTTGCCATCCCCGATATTAAGCGCATTATTAAAGGTTTCAATATCCCTGTAATTGAAAGTGATGGTTATGAAGCCGATGATGTAATTGGTACACTAAGCCGGTTGGGCGAAGCAGCAGGTTACGAAGTATTTATGGTAACACCAGATAAAGATTATGGCCAGCTGGTAACAGAGAAAGTGAAAATTTACAAACCTGCTTACCAGGGCGGCGATGTTGAGATCATGGGACCTGTGGAAGTTTGTGCAAAGTGGGGAATAAAAAATGTGAGCCAGGTTATTGATATATTAGGAATGATGGGCGACGCTGTTGATAATATTCCGGGTATACCAGGTGTGGGCGAAAAAACAGCAGCTAAATTATTAGCCGAGTATGACACGTTGGAAAATGTATTAGCAAATGCCGGCAACATTAAGGGAAAGATGGGTGAGAAAGTGGCAGCAGGAAGAGACCTTGCCATCATGAGTAAAAAACTGGCAACCATTATTACCAATGTGCCTGTTGAATTTCATGAAGAAGATTTTCGGTTGAAAGAATGGAACAAGGAAGAACTTGCATCGGTGTTTGCTGAACTGGAGTTTAAAACTATTGGCAAACGCATTTTAGGTGAAGACTTTAATGCGTTTGGTTCAGCTCCTGTGGGCGTGCAGAAAGATCTTTTCGGGAATGTCATCGATACAACAATGGGCGAAGTACGGAAAGAAAAGAAAGCACCAGCAAAATCGCAGCAAACGGAAATATTCCCTTCAAGTGAGTTAAACGAAACAGAAATAAGTACCGAACAGGAAGCTGATAAAGGGTTTATAGACTTTGGAGCTGCAAAAAATATCAGTAACACAGCCCATGAATATATTTCTGTTACAACTGAAGAGGCAATGAAACAACTTGTTGCTGAGTTAGCCACACAGAAAGAAATTTGTTTTGATACAGAAACAACCGGCATTGATGCAAATGATTGTGAAATTGTTGGCATGAGTTTTTCGTATCAGCCTTATAAGGCATGGTATGTTCCTTGCCCTGCCGATCAGGAAGAAACAAAAAAAGTTCTTTCTATTTTTAGACCATTGTTTGAAGATGAAAATAAAACATGGATAGGACAGAATATAAAGTACGATCTGCTGGTGTTGAAATGGTACGATGTTGAATTGAAAGGTCCGTTGTTTGATACCATGCTGGCGCATTATGTAGTAGAGCCTGATGGAAAACGAAGTATGGATGATTTGAGTGCACAATTCCTCGGTTATGAACCGGTGCATATTGAAGAGCTCATTGGTAAGAAAGGAAAAACGCAAGGAACGATGCGTGATGTAGAGTTGGAAAAAATCACGGATTATGCTGCAGAAGACGCAGACATTACTTTTCAATTAAAACAATCATTGTTTCCTTTGTTGAAGGAAAAGGAAGTAGAGCGTGTATTTTATGAAGTGGAAAATCCATTGGTAAAAGTGCTCACCGATATGGAGTTTGAAGGAATAAAAGTGGATGTTGATTTCCTGAACGATTATTCAAAGCAATTAGACAAAGACGCAAAAGAAGCAGAACAACGAGTATATAATTCATCCGGATTAAAATTTAATCTGGCTTCGCCCAAACAACTGGGTGAAGTGTTGTTTGATCATCTCAAGCTTGATCCAAAAGCGAAGAAAACTAAAACGGGGCAGTATGCAACGGGCGAAGATGTGTTGCTGAAACTGGCGCATACAAGCCCGATTGTTGAAGATATTCTGGCCTTTCGTGAGTTAACGAAATTAAAATCAACTTATGTTGACGCCTTGCCCCAACTGATCAATCGTAAAACAGGAAGAGTTCATACAACCTATGGACAAGCGGTTGCTGTAACCGGGCGTTTGGCAAGCAACAATCCGAACCTCCAGAATATTCCTGTGCGTACAGAACGTGGAAGAGAGATACGTAAAGCATTTATTCCAAGAGATGAAAATCATGTATTGGTGAGTGCCGATTATTCACAAATTGAATTGCGCATTGTAGCTGCTATCAGTGGCGATCCGGCCATGTGCGATGCATTCATTCAAGGGAAAGATATTCATACAGCCACTGCTGCCAAAGTGTACAAGATCGAAGAGAAAGATGTAACCAAGGAAATGCGTTACAAAGCAAAGAGTGTAAACTTCGGTATCATTTACGGGCAAGGTGCATTTGGATTAGCCGATAATTTAGGCATCAGCAGAACAGAAGCAAAAGAGATCATTGATAATTATAAAAGGGAGTTTGCAGGCATTCAAAAGTATATGGATGATACAGTAAACTTTGCACGGGAGAATGGCTATGTTGAAACCCTCATGGGCCGCAAGCGTTGGTTGCGTGATATCAACTCAAGCAACTTTACGGTGCGTGGTTATGCCGAACGAAATGCGATTAACTCACCCATACAGGGAACCGCAGCCGATATGATCAAGTTGGCCATGATTAAAACACATGAGGCATTAAAGAAAAGTACATTCAAAAGTAAAATGATTTTGCAGGTGCATGATGAATTGGTGTTTGATGTATTAAAAGAAGAAGCAGACGACATTAAAGCATTGATCATCGAATGTATGCAAACAGCAATGCCATTAACACATGGTGTTCCTGTAATTGCGGAAGCAGGAACGGGAACAAACTGGTTAGAGGCACACTAATATGAAATCGGATATTGACAATAGAAAGAGTCTTGAGTTGTTGATGGAAACGTTTTATAACAAATTGCTGGCCGATGCATCGATCAGCTATTTGTTTACCGATGTTGCTAAAATTGATTTGCCAAAACACTTGCCTGTGCTGGTCGATTTCTGGGAGTCAGTATTATTTCAATCGGATACTTACCGGAAGAATGCAATGAAAATTCATACCGATCTGCATCAACAATCGCCATTGAAGCCGCAACATTTTAAAACATGGCTTGGTTACTTTCATGAAACGGTAGATGAATTGTTTGAAGGCGATAAAGCTGAGCTGGCCAAACAGCGTGCAACCAGCATTGCAACTGTTATGCAAATAAAATTAATTGAACAGGATAAACAGGAATAGTAAATTACAGTTGCCCTTGAACCGATAAAGAATCTTTCGCTATGCGTTTGCTTTTGTTCATCATTTTTTTGTTGCTTACCACAGGGATAAATGCCCAAACAAGATCTATTCACTTCGTTAATGGTCAATGGTTCAATGGCAAAGAATTTACCGCCAATGATTTTTATAGTGTAAACGGTGTACTTACAAAAACCGCACCCTCAACTGTTGATACAATTGTTGATCTTAAACAGCAATATATCATTCCGCCATTTAGTGAAGCGCATAATCATTCTCCTGAAACCGACCAGGATATTGATGTGTTTATTGAACGCTATTTGTCCGATGGTATTTTCTACATCAAAAACCCAAACAGTATTCCGTTTGCCACCAATAAAATAAAAAGTAAGATCAATCATCCACGAAGTGTTGATGTATTGTATGCCAATGGTGGCTTAACAGCAACGGGCGGTCACCCCACAACGTTGTATAATTACATGCTGGGCACCACGTATAAAAAAGCACTGCCCGGCTGGACCAGCAAAAGCTTTGAAGGTGAAGCATACTGGCTTATTAATTCAAAAGAAGAACTGGAAAAGAAGTGGCCATTTATTCTTTCACAAAAACCCGGCTTCATTAAGTTCTATCTTATTTTTTCAGAAGAGTATGAACAACGAAAAGACGATACGATTTTCAACGGGAAAAAAGGAATTGATCCAAAGCTGGCAAAACTCATCACAAAAAAAGCACACGCTGCAGGATTGAAAGTGAGTGCCCATGCAGAAACACCCAATGATCTGAAAGTTGCATTGGCAGCAGGAGTTGATGAGATCAATCATTTGCCCGGCTACCAGGTACGTTGGAGAGATGGCTATACAGAAGCTTATTACAAGCTTTCGCCCAAACTTGTAAAGAGCATGAAAAAAAAGGGGGTGCATGTTGATCCTACTTACTCTTTGTTGCAAACAGAAATTAAACCGATGAGTAATCAGCAGCGGGAAGCACAAACGAATGTGCAAAGAAGCAACCTGTTGTTATTGAAAAAATATAAAGTTCCTGTAACGATAGGTTGCGATAGCTATAATCTAACAGGTCAAACAGAAATTGAGTACCTCCGTAAAATGAATATTTACAGCAATCTTGAATTATTAAAGATGTGGTGTGAGATTACCGCCACTACAATTTTTCCAAACAGGAAAATTGCAAAACTGCAGGAAGGCTATGAGGCAAGCTTTCTTGTCCTTCAACAAAACCCATTGGAAAATTTTGATCATGCATACAATATTGCGCTTCGTGTAAAGCAAGGAGTACTCCTTTGGTAAAATAGGTTGTGAAGAGATTGATCAGGGGAAAGCTGAGGTCTGGGTTCAGCTCCCGGGAAAACGTATTGCCACAATCTGCATTTACCAGCCTGATAATTGTCATCTGATTCATTCGCTTTTTATTATTTTTCTGGCTTTAACTTTGCCCCTTAATTTACACTATGCAACCAATTTTGATTTATTGTTATGATGCATATTGTGGCTGGTGTTACGGTTTCAGTCCTGTTATCAAACAAATAAGTGAAGTATATAAACAAAAACTCCATTGCGAAGTACTCAGTGGCGGTATGATATTGCCTGAGCAACCAGTTCATATTCGGGTAACTGCAGGCTATATCAGCGAAGCTTATAAAACAGTAGAAAATCATACCGGGATAAAATTTGGTGAGGATTATCTCTGGCATATCAAAAATCCGGAAGAAAGTGATTGGTTTCCTAATTCAGAAAAACCTGCTATTGCTTTATCTATTTTCAAAGAACTGTTTCCCGAACAACAAGTACAATTTGCTTCTGATCTGCAATACAGTCTGCATTATGAAGGAAGAGACCTTACCGATAATGAAGCTTATCGTCATCTCCTCGAAAAATATAATATTGATACAGATGATTTTTACAGCAAGCTTCAATCAGATGAGTACAAAGAGAAAGCGCATTATGAATTTCAGCTTTGTAAACAATTGCAGGTAACCGGTTTTCCGCAGGTGCTGATTCAAATTACCGAGACAAAATTTCATTTGCTTGCCAGGGGTTATACCGATTATGAAACACTTTCCAAACGTATTGATCTTGTATTAACGGAAATTGAAAACCATTCTTATAATTAATAGCATACTAACACATGATACTTACTGTAACCCTGAATCCTTGTATTGACAAAAGTTCACAAGCCGAAAAATTAAAACCTGAAAGTAAACTCCGTTGTACAGAAGTGGTGAATGAGCCGGGTGGTGGTGGTATCAATGTTAGTAAGGCATTAAAGAAACTGGAGACAGCATCTGTTGCACTCTTTCCTTCGGGAGGACATAATGGCGATATGCTTTGTTCTTTATTGAGAGAAGAAGCAATTGAATTTCACGCAGTAGATACAAAAGTGGAAACAAGAGAGAACTGGATCGTATTGGAAACGTCAACCAACAATCAATTTCGTTTTACATTTCCCGGTCGTGCCGTGCATCAGGATACAATGATTACACTGGTAGATCATATCCGCAGCTTTTCTCCGTCTTATGTTATTGCAAGTGGTAGTTTACCTCCGGGTCTGCCCGATTATTTTTATGGCTTGATTGTTAAGAATGCAAAAGCTGTTGGTGCACGCTGTATTGTTGATACAAGTGGTCCGGCATTGCAGGCATTGCAAGGCAAAGGAGCATACCTTATTAAACCCAATATTGGCGAGTTATGCAAAATGCTGAATGTAGAATGGCTCGACAAAAATGAAGTACCCGACGCAGCACAACAAGCAATACGTGATGGCTTTGCTGAACTGATTGCTGTGAGTATGGGGGCTGATGGCGCCTGGCTCATCAGCAGCGATGAAAAGCATTTTGCTACTGCACCAAAAGTTGAAAAGAAAAGTACGGTGGGTGCCGGCGATAGTATGGTGGCAGGTATGACGTTTATGTTGCAGCAAAACCGACCATTGAAAGAAGTAATTGCATTTGGTGTTTCCTGCGGAAGCGCCGCAGCCATGAATGAAGGCACGCAACTCTTTAAGAAGGCCGATGCTGAACGATTATTTGCAGCGATGGCGTAATCTTTATCCATCCATTTTTCCGGTTCATCTTTTTCCTCTTGCAAAAGGGGAGGAAACGCTGTAATTTATTGTTCCTAAAAACAATAAAATTAAACACATGAAACGAATTGCTTTCTTTCTCTCGTTGATTGCATTCGGTTTTACATCCTGCAACAACGATAGCAAAACAGAAACAACTGCAACAGATACAACTGCTGCCCCAACAACAACAACTGAACAAACTGCGCCTCCAATGGATTCCGCAGCAATGGCAAAAGCCTGGCAGGATTTTGCTAAACCCGGCGATATGCACAAATGGATGGCCAGCCACGCAGGAACATGGGAGGCCGAAATAACATCGTGGGGTGGTGGGCCGGAACCATCAAAATCAAAAGCTACAGAAACAGTAAAGATGGTGATGAACGGTTTGTACCAGGAAGGCAATCTTTCGGGAAATATGATGAATATGCCATTTGTAGGAAAAAGTATCCTCGCTTATGATAATGCAAAAAAACAATTTGCACTTTCATGGATCGACAATATGGGATCCGGTTTAATGATGATGACCGGGGAGTATGATGCAGCAACAAAAACACTAAACCTCAAAGGAACTCAAACCGATCCCGGCACTGGAAAAGATATGAATGTGCGGCAGGAGCAAAAATTTATTGATGATGATCATTATGTATTAACCATGTATGGCGATGGACCCGATGGAAAAGAAATGAAGTTTATGGAAGGAACATTTAAACGGGTAAAAAAATAGAGGCACCGATAACTCCGATTGAAACGATGTAAACGATTTGTTTACCCTTGAATATTGCATTATTTAGAAACAGGGCAGCCGATTTTAAAATCGGCTGCCCTGTTTTTATCTGTGTAATCAGCGATTCTGTCAATTACCCTTCCACTCAGGCATACGTCCCGGTGTATAAGGTGCACCATTCTTTTCTAAAATATCTTCCAAGCGTTTTATCTCTGTTGCAATAGCTTTTATTTCATTGTAAACAGGTGTAAATTGTTTCGATGCAATTTGATAGTTGTTGATCTGCGTTTGTGTAGGTGCGGCCGTTGTATTCCACAATGAACCTGTGATGTAACCAATACGACCGTTCACGGAAGGCGATGTTTCAAACTCTCTTCTTGCTATGGATGCATCGCCATTCATTTGGCGGTTCACTGCATTTAAACGTTTCTCCACATCTAATAAAGCTTTTGAAAGATCAAGTGATTGCTTGGGTGTTTCAATAATTGCCTGTTTCAGGTAACGCACTTTTGTAACCAAATCGCTACGGAACTGATCGGTTGCTGCAACTACCCGACTTAACTCCCCGATTTTTTTAGAGAAATCGTCTAATGCTTTTTTGTCTGTTGCAGGAAGTGTGGCTGAATTTAACGCCATTGCTTTAAATGTTTGTGGCGCTGTTAAATCAGTATACACACCGTCTTCAAATTTACTCAGCGAAACTTTGTAAGTGCCCGGTAATGCAAAATAACCTTGATCAGGTGAACTGAAAGCAAATGATTCATCAAACGGAGTAAAATCAATTGGTCCGAACGCTGCAGTCCGGAAATCCCAGACAATGCGTTTCAATCCTTTTTTCGCAGGCGCTTTTAAACGACGAACAACATTACCAGCTTCATCTGTTACAGTAAATAATAAATGCGGAGCAAGTTGCTCATCTTCCAAGCGCAATGAATCAGGCGATGGATAAACAGGTGATTCACCTTTCTTTATTTTTTCTGCTTCAGCAGCTCTGCGTTTTTCTTTGATGGTTTTAATATCATCTTTTAAATAGTAAGTAAACACAGCGCCTACTTTTGGATTAGGCGTAGTAAAGAAACTTTCGCCCTGGAAACCTTTGCCTCTTACACCAAGCGGTTGCGATTCAATAAACATCCATGCATCTTTAACCGGGAAGATCACTGCAGCTTTATCGAGATCTTCTCTTTTTAAATGACGTAGCGGTGTATAATCATCTAACACATAAAATCCACGACCGAAGGTTGCAAGTATCAGATCGTTTTCACGTTTTTGTATTTCAAGATCTTTAACTGCAATAGTGGGCAGGTTGCCTTTCATCTGCACCCATTTGTTACCGCCATCGATTGTAACAAACAAGCCAAACTCTGTTCCCACAAAAAGTAAATCTTTATTTACATGATCTTCAGCAATGGTGTAAGAAGTACCACGCTCAGGTAAATTATTGGTGATGGCTTTCCATGTTTTGCCCCCATCACTTGTTTTATAAACATAAGGATGAAAATCGCCGTATCGATGATGATTGAATGTGGCATACGCTACATTCTTATCGTGCTGTGATGTGATGATATGATTTACATAAGTGCGTTCAGGCACACCGGCAATATTATCAATCTTCATCCAGTTTGCACCGCCGTCCGTTGTTACCTGTATCAAACCATCATCTGTACCAACATAAATGGTATTCTCATCAAACTTCGATTCTGCAATAGTGGTGATGTTTCCATAAATATCTGTTGAACCATTTTTTGCAACCGCATCCATACTCCACACTTTGCCCATTACCGGTAATTTGTTGCGATCAATTTGTCGGGTAAGATCAGGGCTGATCACTTTCCATGTATTACCACGGTCATCGGTACGAAAAACTTTGTTAGCTGCATGATAAAGCCGCTTGTTATCATACTTCGAAATCACCAGTGGTGCATCCCAGTTCCAGCGATAGGCTTCGCCTTCCGGTTCCTGTGGTTGAATAAATAAGAACTCACCACTTTTTCTATCATAACGTGTAACTGCACCATACTGTGCCTGCGAAAAAACAATATCAGGATTTGTCTGATCGATCTGCGATTCATAACCATCACCCAAGCTGGTGAAGTACCAATCGGAATTCATGATGCCATTCGCACTTAGGGTTCTTGATGGTCCACCTAAACTAAAGTTATCCTGAGTGCCACCATGAATATGATAAAAAGGAAATGCATTATCGGTTGCTGCTTTGTAAAACTGTGTTACCGGAAGGTTGGCTTTAAAATTCCAGTTGCTTCCTTCATCATAACTTTCATACACACCACCATCACAACCAACTAAATAATGCTCAGTATTATTTGGATCGATCCAGATCACATGATTATCGATGTGTTTATTTTTCTCACCTAGAATGGAAAAATTCTTGCCGCCATCTTTACTAACACCGAGATACACATTGATCACGAATATTTTATTGACATCATGTGGATCGCAAAATATTTTCTGGTAGTAGTTGCCCGATGTGGCATAACTGCTTTGCTTTTCCCAGCTTGCACCACGATCAGTACTTTTAAACACACCACCTTTGCCTTCAGGTGCTTCCACAACGCAATACAATACATCAGGATTAACCGGCGAATAATTCAAACCAATTCTTCCGATATCACCAGCAGGTAATCCACTCATCATTTTATTCCACGTAGCACCGCCATCTGTACTTTTATATAAGGCGGATTCAGGACCACCACCAATATAAGTAAACACTTTCCGCTGGCGTTGATGCGCTGCGGCATATACAATGTTTGGATGACGTGGATCAACCATCACTTCATTAAAACCTGTGTGCTCACTTACGTTCAACACCTGCTTCCATGTTTTACCGCCATCGGTTGTTTTATAAATACCCCGTTCGCCACCGCTATTCCATACCGGACCATATGCAGCTACATAAACGATATCGCTGTTTTTTGGATCAATGGCAATGCGACCAATATGTTCTGAATTTTTTAGTCCAACATTCTTCCAACTCTTACCGCCATCTTCACTTTTGTACACACCATCACCATAACCAACCACACGCTGGTTATTATTTTCACCACTGCCCACCCAAACTACATTTGTGTTTGTTGGATCAATGCTTACACAACCAATCGAAAATGCACCTTCCCCATCAAAAATGGGTGAATAGGTAATACCGGCGTTATTTGTTTTCCATACTCCACCTGCTGCTGATGCAACATAATATTCACTTGTGTTGTTGGGATTAACTGCAATATCTGCAATGCGCCCTGAAGTGATAGCGGGGCCAACACTGCGGAATTGCAAACCGCCCAGCAAGCCGGTGTTGAAAATGTCTTTCGGTTCTTCTTTTGCAGGTGCTGTTGTTTTCTTCTGTGCCTGAATATTAAATGCGGAAACGATCAGCAAACAAGTGCTGAAAATTTTTAAAGGGCTCATAACAGTTGGTTTTGAAAATGGATAAGAAAGATAATAAAAAAGTTGACCAGATAATTGATCAACTTTTGAATTGAAAAAAGAAAGAGCTATTAGAATAATTTTTCATTTGGCGGTTTAACACCCACTAAACGGATATAGATGGTTGTTTGTCCACGATGATGTGTTTGATGTTCGAATGCTTTGTTTAACCAGTTTAACCGTGAGAACATGAAATTTCCTCTTCCAGCCTGCTCTGTTAATTTGCTCAGATCCATGTTACGGATGTTTTCGATCGCATAGTCATAACTCATCATTACATAATGAATAACGGAGTCAGCTGACTGTGCTGTTGCACGTTGCTCTACGTTTTGTCCAAGTGAAATGCGTTGCGCCCCTGTACCATTTGCGATAAATCCAATAATGCCTTGTGAAAGATGCAGCATCTGTTGGGCAAATGTGCGGATGCTGTCCTGTGCACGAAAGCTGTATTTATCTTTCGGCATTGCATCAAGATATTCTTTGGTATAAACTTTTGCCCGCTCCCAATCTTTCACATACCAGGCTTTTATTGAATCGGCCAGTTGTGCTTTTACACCTGCAAAAGCAATTAGCATTAGTGCAAGCATGAATATTTGTTTTCTCATTTGTCGTTTGGTTTATTAAGATGAATATTTAATCCTTTTTTGTTTTTTCCATGGGAAGATGTTGAAGCCTGCTCCATTCCTGCAATGAACCATCATACACTTTCATATTGTAGCCAAGAATGCGGCCGGCCATGTACACCACACTTGCTGTTTGTCCAATAAAGCAATAAGCAACTACTTCTGTTTTTTTATCGGGAACAACAGGTTGAAAGTAGCCGTTGAGCTTATCAACTGGTTTAAACATGAAGGAAGAATCGATAAGATCAGGATAAGGAATATTTTTTGCGCCGGTGATGTGACCGTCTCTTGGGTTGCCTGTTGCATCACCATCATAAAAACGTTTTAGTCTTGCATCAACCACAACTGCTGATGGCGATTGCAGTGAATTGGAAACATAATCTTTATCGACGAGTACTTTTTCAACATTTGCAACAAAATCTCCTTTCTTTACAACAGGTAATTCTTTTGTAACCGGATAACCTGCTCTCTTCCACGCTTCAAGGCCGCCATTGAGAAAATGCACCCTGCCTTTTAAACCGAGATATTCTAATGTAACAAACATGCGTGCTGTTACAGTAACATCGCCTCTTGTATGATATAGAATAATGTGAGAGTTTTTATTTACACCAAGTTCCTGCAACACTTTGGTAGCAGCTGCAGCATCTGGTGGATTAAAATTCCCTTCCGGTGAATTGGCAGCCAGCCAATCGGGCCACAAAAACTTTGCGCCGGGAATATGTTCTTCCTGGTAATCGAGGCGTAGAAAATTAACCTGCAGCAAAACCAATTCAGGATCGTTCTTATTTTCATTCAGCCATTCTGCAGAAACAAGCAAAGGGATTTCTTTTGCATCTGCTTTTGCTATGGGAAAGGAAAAGATGATGAGTAAGATGATAAGTTGTTTCATAACAATTGCTTTAGGTGAGCAAAGCGGTAATAAGTTACTTTATTAGTAAAGCATAGAAAGCCAGTTTGTGACAAACGGTGTGAGCCACTGTTTACCTGGTTCATTTTTTACAAATACCCTCGTTAAGTATGAAGGTATTTGTTGGGAACATTAGGTGATGTGTAATTGGTGTTATATTGATGCTTCAATAAAACAGCGATTACATCATTGATGGTTTGTTCACTTCTGTGCATTTGTGGCAACAAACCCATCATTGCATAACTGATTGGGTTAACGGAAGGAATAAATGTTTCCCATGGATAACCTTTTCCCCAAATGATGCCTTTTACTGTTACATCAAGCTTTGCACCACGATCGATCAGGAAATGCATCATGGCTGCTGATTGATGATTGTTTTGATTGACCGTATGAAAGATGGGAGTTTGTCCGCCAAAACCATGTTGATCTGTTCCTGCTGCTGCGTTTACATCAGTACCATGTTTCACCAATACTTCCGCACAGGCAACGTGATTGAACTCCGCACACACATGCAACAGTGTGGCTTCTTCAATTGCTGTGTAGGCCGCTTTAAAGGAAACTTTACTGTTAACAAGCGATGGATCTTTTTGTAACTCTTCCTCTAACATTACAGCATCGTTCAGTAATACGGCCAGCAATGATTTGTTTTCAAATTGCAAACCGGCATCAACAAATGCTTTTACACAATCTTTAAAACGGGGACTTCTTGTGTATTCACTCAGCAATTCATAAATGAGTGGTTTACTGTTGTGCAAACTGTTTACATCAACACCTAAAGCAAAACAATTACGAATGCCGTCGGCGGCATGTAGCTCTATCAGTTCAATAATATCGTCAGCAATATTATTCATACTGTTTTTGAATAAGCATCAGCGCATGTCTATTCACATTTATTAATAGCCACGGCGTAAGGTACCACCTTTGCCAGCATGATCTTATTTTTTACTGCAGGATCATCCTGCATAAATTGCGCAGCTTCTTTTTCATCCTTTGCATAAAAGATTACCAGGCCCATCATGCTTGCATCTTTCAGATCGAGCATGGTACGACCAGCCAGGATCACCACGCCCTCATTTTTCAACTTCACCAGGCGTTGAAAATGTTCTCCGGTAATGGCTTCATCTTCTTTACTCCAGTTTTTTTGTTCTTTGTATTTTTCAGCAAGTGTGAGAATACCCAGCCATTGGGGCGTTTTGGTTTTTTCCTGTGCACTAAGTTGCAGGGTAAAAAAAATGCAAAGGATCGTAAGCAGTGGCTTCATGTTTTATCGTTTTAAGTTTTTCTCGTAAAGGGCTATCCATTCATCGGCCGATATTTTACCGGCGAGTTCACCAATGAGTTCAATAGGAATATCCTCCGGCTTTTTATACCTGATACAGCTTTTGCCCATATCCAGTTTTTTGGGTGAAGCTTTTGCGTGTGCTTCAGTAAACCATTTTAGCAATTCAGGACTGGCGTATATACCCATATGGTACACGGCAATAAAATTCTTTTGCGAAGCAATGCTCATAAACGGCAATGGGTCTTTTGGGTTGCAATGATAACCGGCCGGGTATTTCGAATGGGGTACGCTGTAGCCCAGCATGCCGTAACCCATTGATTCCTGGAACCCGGATGACAGGTTTTTCTTGATGGCTGCCCGGAGTTTCTTGAAAGCCGCTTGCCGTTCAACCGGCATTTCGGCAATGTAGTCGGCGGCAGATGTTGCAGATGATTGCATGTTTATTTTGATTTGTTTAAGCTCATAAATTAAGGTTTTATAGGTAAGCCTGCGATCGCTCTATAGAATTTCTACTACACAAAAACTATTAAAAACAAGTACAAGCTAATACGCAAAGGTTCTATTTTATGCGGCTTCCGGCTGTTGTTACTTTGCATCATCAACGGTGATAGTAAGACAGCGAAAAACCAAATATAAAATGAATTGATCCCAATGAAAAACTGTTTACCCGTGTAGCCAACAACAACCAATTCCTGTTAGAAGACCCGATTTAGCCCGTTCCCGTTTACCCAAAAACCACATAAAACCAACGTTAAAAGGTCGTTTACCCTATACCGCATTGCCAATATCCACAACGTGAAAACCAATAACGGACCGTTACGACATGTAGAGCCATAGTTTCCGGAAGTTCCTGAATGATGATGATTGACAAACAAACCGTGAAACTATTTCCCGAAACCCAAATGCCAACAATCAGCTATTCGTTTCCACGACTAGCTTTTTTTATTTTATACCACACTAACTGATCACCATTTTTGTGTCGCATTTTTCAGTCTTCAATTTCTCCCGCTTGTTCAATTCAAACAGTTGCTGCCGGACAAACATTGCAGCTTACCGAATTTCAACTACAAGTCAACTACAAAACATGTACGGTTTAATCGGTTCCTGTACTATTTTTTCCGGCTCCTGGTGGTTGTTACTTTGTATTGTCAATAACAAAAAACCCAATCACTATAAAACAACGATCCGTATTCTTTGTTAGAACTACCACTGAAACCAATATCTAAAAATCCAAACCCTTGTAAAACCAACAATTGATCCGTACTACTAAAAAACTTACCGCTAAAACCAGATTTTGTTACACGCACAAATCCAATTCTAAGAAAGACCAGGCCAATCCGTGCCCGCTGCCATGAGCAGTAAGTTTCATGATGATTAACGTTACAGGGCACCCCGTTTTTAATCCGATTTTTTGAAAAAGCCTTTTTTCCTGTCCTTAATAATTATTGTATGGAAAATCAGTTTGCACTGAAATTACTTGTTGCCAATGTTGCGCAATCAATTTTACCCACTGCCGTAAGCCGCCGTAGTTTTTTTCTAAACGATATTGCTCCCGATCTGCATGTTTCTACAGATAAAGAACTACTGGCTTCCCTGCTGAATAACCTCTTAAGAACTGCCGTATCCCAAACCGAAAGTGACTGTATTCGTATATCAGCTTTCGAGCAACAGCAAGATGTGTTTTTGCAGGTAAGCGAAAACGGACGTTGTTACAATGCAAACATTTTACACGAAATGGAAGAACTGATGCCAATGGCTGCCACGCTAGGCGGCACGGTTGCCATTACCCCGGCAGACAAAGGCCTTGAGCTGGCGCTGCGTTTTCGTACAAAGGGTTAATCTTTTCACTGGTTAAAATTTCAGGATCCGGAAAAACTCCGGCCAGGGCCCCATCTCCCCGATATACTGTTTGGCCATTACTCTGGTGACCTGCGCAATATGTGTAAGATCGTGCACCACCCAGGTTGATAATAAATTCCGCAAACTCACTTCACCCAACACAGGATGCATTCCTTTTCGTTCAAGATCATTTTCTGTCAATTGACAGGTATGTAACCAGTCCATATTTTGTTTTCTTACTTCTTCAAATTCATCCAGTAATTGCTGTAAACTTTTTCCTTTACTCTCTTCGTACTGTGCAAAGCGATCGTAAGTATCAAATGGTTTGCTTAGGCCATGCTGCAAAATGATTTTTGCTCTCACTACCCAATCTGTTTTTTCACCATGAATCAAATGACCCACTACATCGTAAGGCGAAAAGGTTTCAGGACCTTCGTTGTTCATCACCCACCCATCGCTGATGCCGGTAAGCAGGCTTTTTAAAACAGCAGGCGTACGTTCCAGTATTTCGATGGCTTGTTCTTTTGAGTACTTCATTTCTTTTTAGCTGCTTTCTTTTTCTTACTTGACTTTGCAATTTTATTGTAATCCAGTGCAAGCTGAACCCAGTAGTTGAGTTGTTTTTTTGTTTTCAAAACATCATCGCTAACAAAATAATAACCTTTAATATCCTTCCCTCTCATTTGCATGGCTTTGCAGCCCGGCATTTCTTGTACTTGCTCATCCGCTGCCGGATCAATACGCACCATAATTTCATCGGTATGCACAGCCACACACATTTTATCATCCACCATAAAACACAATCCCTTAAAAATTTCTTTCTCTTCGGTTATGGTGTGTGTTAGTTCAACAAGATCACGAACCCGTTGAGCCAGTTTATCGTCGTAAGCCATTGTATGTTTTAGGAATTGATGACATCCTGAATGCGTTCATCTTTATTGCGCAGATCAACACCACCTTCAAACATCGATTTCATATTGGCGAGGTAAAATGTCCAGCCCGTTTTACACCCAATATGCCACATCTCCTTTGCTTTATCATCGGTTGGAATATTGTCCTGCATCAATTCAACGATGAGTTCATCCTGTTCGGGATAAATACGAACGCTGCAATTACCAGCTTTGCCAAAACGAAATTTGAAAAAATCTTTTCCGTTGCATTCAAGTATTTCACCTGTTTCTGTTACCTCGTCGCTATAACCAAACCATCGCCAGCGATAAGTGTCACCGGTTTGTACAGGTTCATCATCGCTGCGTAGTTCGCCATTTGCATTGCTGTATTCACTCATGCGTAAAAACCAAAATTCAATACCCGCCTTTGTTGCCCATGCACGATAAAGCTGCTCAACTGAATGGCTTGTAATGTTGATGCGAACAGTAAAACTGCTCCAGTCGAACGAAGACATGATCAATCTTTTTTACGTGAATAGTAAAAGTTTGATTTCTTTACTGCCAATACAGCGCCATCATCAATCACCGCTTGAATAGAATCTTTACTCACCAATGTGTAACTGATGCGTTTTGGAAAATCATGCTGTGGGTTTTCGGCTACGAATCCAGTTTCACTATACACTGTGATCTTAAATTCTACGGGTTGTTCACCATTCTGATTTTTTACAGTGGGGATATAAAAATAATTGCCGTTACGAAAGGCGAGTTGAATTTTTTCCAACGGAATGTTTGTTCCGTCGGCTTTTGTCATGCTACTTTCTCCTGCCAGTGTGCTGTCGTTAGCAACCGCCCATTTTTCTGTGATGATGCCACGCTTTGTTTCCATTTGCCAGCTGCCTTTCAACCAATGAAATGATTTCATTGATTTTTTTAGTTCGGCTGTTTCAGTTGTAAAGCCGCAAACAGTAAATAGTAAAAACAAGACAATGCTATTCTTTTTCATACCCGTTTATTGTCTGTATTTGGCAGGAACGTTGTGCAATGCAATACGGTTACCTTCCGTATCTTCAAAAACAGCCATATCACCATATTCATCGGAGATAGCAGTTTTGGGCACAAGTATTTTACCGCCTGCTTCTTCAATGCGATCAAGAAAAATCTGAACATCGGGGTTTCCGTTAAGATAAATTAACGGACCATCAGTAGAGGATGGTTTGTAAAAATTAGTTCTTTCCTGCACCAGTGTTCCTCCAATACCTTTCATTGGATCATCAAGGGGAAACATCCTCATTTTTATTCCCTGTAAGTCCATTATCTGCATTTGAAATTTAAACACTGCTTCGTAAAATCGTTGTGCACGCTCAATGTCGGTGGCTGGAATTTCAAACCAGCTGATAGCATTATCCATCTTGTGTAAGTTTTAATATTTATAATGTTGCTCTTGTTTCTTTCAATCCTTTGCTTTGTAAATAATCAACCAGTTCTTTCGCTTCTTCACCTCCACGGTTTGCATGATGCAATAATGTAAAACCATGCGGACCTCTTGCATACAAATACGAAGGATAGGTTTCCATATAGGCTTTTACAATTTGTGTTTTGCCCAGCATTGTTAATACAAACAAATTTGTTCTTGCACCTTTTTCAATTAAAAAGTTCGCAATGTCTTTATTGCCCACATGTCCGGCACCTTCCAGTCCTGTTTCAAAATCGCCGCCACCAAGATCCCATGTTGCATAGATCAAGGTAGGAAATTCGGCCAGCAACTGTTTCACTTTGTCGAGATTATTATGGCCGGCACTTACAAAATCTTTTACCTTTTCAGCAGGTAAGGGGTCGGGTTTTGTTTGCGGAGCTGGAATTGTTTGTGCAAGTAAAAGCGAAGGCAAAGTCATAATACCTGTACCAACTGCTACGTTGTGTAAAAATGATTTCCGGTTCATGATAAAGGCTTTTCTTAAAGTTCCGAAATAGAACAGAAGAATTTACCCCGTTCATCATATGCAGTAAAAGCATAATAAGGATTAATAACCTGGCTGGTTGTTAACGTTATTTGTGACCATCAGCCCTTAACTTTGCGGTTTAATTCATGTGTATGAAAAAGTGGGCTGGTCTTGTTGCGGTATTTGTATTTGTTTTCCTGTTTACAGCTGTTAATGCAGATGCACAATGCTCAATTTGTACAAAAACAGCTTCGCAGTTGGGGGAAAAGCCTGCCAAAGCCCTCAATGGTGCTATTATTTATCTCATGAGTACACCTCTTCTTATAATAGGATTCATCGGCTGGCGCTGGTGGAAAATGCAAAAGAAAAACGAAGAGCAGGCCTGACCATTAATCACATTCCTTTTTTTACATTCCACTCATCCCTTAACTTGTATGCATCAATCAACTGCATATGAGAAAAGCATTATTACTGTTGCTGTTGCTCCCTCTTTTTACAGCAGCACAGAAACTTCCTTCAATTGAAGACAAAACAAACGGCTTAAAAAAGTACGAAGGCTATTTTTCTTTTTATTGGGATGAGAACACAGGAAAACTGTGGCTTGAAGTGGATAAACTGGATACGGAGTTTCTGTATGTAGTGTCACTTCCGGCAGGACTAGGATCAAATGATATTGGTCTGGATAGGGGTTTGTTAGGCGAAGATCGGGTGGTGAAATTTAGCAAAACAGGCAGAAAGTTATTACTCATTCAACCCAACTATAGTTACCGTGCATTATCAAATGATGCAGCTGAACGCCGTGCAGTGGAACAGGCTTTTGCACAAACCACCGTTTGGGGTTTTACGGTGGAAGCAGAAAGCAATGGAAAATATTTGGTTGATGCAACTGATTTTCTTTTGCGTGATGCCATGAAAGTGAGCAGCAGTATTCGTCGTTTACGGCAGGGGAATTATGTGTTGGATAAAACACGCAGCGTCCTGTACCTGCCTCGTACGAAAAACTTTCCACTCAATTCTGAACTGGAAGTAACCGTTACTTACACCAACAGTGATGGTGAAGTGGGCAATTTTGTACAATCAGTTGCACCTTCAACAGAAGCCATCACACTTCGTATACATCATTCATTGGTGCAGTTGCCCGATAATAATTATAAACCAAGAGTATTTGATCCACGCAGCAGTTATATTCCCGTTTCATTTTTCGATTATGCATCACCTGTTAGTGATCCTATTGAAAAGCAGTACATCATTCGCCATCGCTTGCAGAAGAAAGATCCCTCGGCAGCAAAAAGCGAAGCTGTAAAGCCCATCATTTATTATTTGGATAACGGTACACCTGAACCTATTCGCTCGGCATTGCTTGCCGGTGGCAAATGGTGGAACCAGGCATTTGAAGCTGCTGGTTATATCAATGCATTTGATGTAAGAATACTTCCGGATGATGCCGACCCGATGGATATCCGTTACAATATGATCAACTGGGTACATCGTTCAACACGTGGCTGGAGTTATGGCGCTTCGGTTGTTGATCCACGTACAGGCGAAATTATTAAAGGACAAGTATCACTTGGTTCTCTTCGAGTGCGCCAGGATTATCTCATCTTTTCCGGTTTATTATCACCTTACGAAACAGGTATTCCTGCCAATGATCAAATGTTGAAAGCAGCTTTGGCAAGATTGCGTCAATTATCAGCTCATGAAATTGGTCATACCATTGGACTCATGCATAACTATGCGGCCAGTGTAAGCAACCGGGCAAGTGTAATGGATTATCCGCACCCGACTATTCGTGTAAATGCAAATGGCGAAATGGATTTTTCCAGTGTGTATGATGATAAGATTGGTGATTGGGACAAAGTAGCAGTTACATGGGGTTACCAGGATTTTCCTGCAGGTACCAATGAAAAAACAGCGTTGAATAATATTATTGCTGAAGCAAATAAAAAAGGATTGCAGTTCATCAGCGATAGGGATGCACGTGCACCTGGTGGCTTACATCCGCAAGCGCATTTATGGGATAACGGTTCAAATGCAGCAGAAGAATTAAAAGAAGTAATGAAAGTTCGCAGCAAAGCATTGCAACAATTTGGTGAGAAAAATATTATGCCCGGCATGCCCATGGCGATGCTGGAAGATGCATTGGTGCCGGTTTATTTTTATCATCGTTATCAAATTGAAGCGGCTACAAAACTGGTGGGTGGTATGTATTACACCTATGCAGTGCGTGGCGACGGACAGCTCATCACCAAAATATTAGGTAAAGATGATCAACGAAAAGCATTGAATGGTATTATTGATTGTATTGATCCGAAAGTATTGATGATACCTGACCGTATTGCTGCATTAATACCACCACGTCCTTCAGGCTATGGTGCATCAAGAGAATTGTTTAGGAAACGAACAGGTTTATCATTTGATCAACTATCACCTGCTGAAACAGCTGCCGATCTTCCGTTCTCGTTTTTATTTAATAGTGAACGCTTAAGCCGGATGGTGCAGCAGGAAGTAAGTGGCGGATTAGGTGTAGCTGAAATGATTCAACTATTGGTCGATAAAATATTTAAAGCGCCACGCAGGAGCGGTATGGAAGCATTGATTCAACAGCAAACGGAACAAGTTTTATTAACTTATTTGCTTGCAGCATCTGTTGATGAAAACAATTCGTTTGCAGTCCGTGGTATTTTGATAAAAGCATTAAGCGATTTGAAAAAATATATTGAACAGCAAAGCAAAACTGCAACAAGTGTTTATGCCGGTCATTTACAATTGGCGTTGGAGCGTATGAAAAATCCATCAGCTGCGAAACCAACATTGCACAAAGAAGCGCCCCCGGGTGCGCCGATTGGGTGTGAAGAATGATTTGCCACTAAGACGCAAAGTCGCTAAGATAAAAGAGGAGAGCATTGCTCTCCTCTTTGTATTTTCCTTTGAGTTCCTTTGCGACTTTGTGTCTTCGTGGCAATACTATCAATCAAACTTTTTGATAAATCTGTACAAATTAAATTCTCCTTTCTTCATCTCTTCTTCAATTGCAAGTTTCATTTCTTTCTTCAATACATCTTTCATCCGTTGTTGCTGAATGAGATAGTATGCTTTTTCTGCAAGCAGCCAGCTTCGTCTTTCATTTGCATGTGGATGTGAAAGTAAGTGAAGAATATTTTTCAGTAGCTCCTCAGCACCATTTTGTTCAGTAGCTATAGTTTTCACCACTGGTATTTCCTGTGCATGCGTTGCAAAAGCAGGAGCCAGCATCAAACGAAGATTACGAACAAACAGATCAGCTTCGGGCCGGTCGGCTTTGTTCACTGCAAACACATCTGCAATTTCCATTAAACCTGCTTTCATTGTCTGCACTTCGTCACCAGCTTCGGGAACAAGAACTACAACAGTAACATCAGCCAAACCTGCAATCTCAATTTCACTTTGTCCTACACCAACTGTTTCTACAATCACATAATCAAAACCTGCTGCTTTGCATGTATCGGTGATCTCTAAAATTTTTGGATGCAGTCCACCTAATGATCCACGTGTAGCCAATGAACGGATGAAGACATTTGGATGATTGTACCAGTTGCTCATGCGTATCCGATCGCCCAGCAATGCACCAAGATTAAACGGAGATGATGGATCAATGCAAAGCACCGCCACTTTTTTTCCCTGCTTAACCAGTAAACCAATCAAACTATCGGTCAAGGTACTTTTGCCAGCGCCTGGCGGTCCTGTTAATCCAATAACGGGAGTTGAAGATGCAGGCAATGTTTGTAAGAAATGTTCATAGCCTTCCACTTCGTTTTCTATTAACGAAATGCAACGTGCCAGGCTTTTGGTATTACACTGTTCAATTTCTTTTAATAAATCGGCCCACATGGCACAAACCTAATTATAATAAGAATGCGAACAACCATTGGTAAATTGGAACTGTGTATAGTGAAGATCATTTTTTTCACAGTTATCCATAATAACATCACAACAGTGAAAGTGCAATTGTTTTAAAAAGTAATCTTCGTTTATTTGCAATAAGAACCATGACAGCCAGGATACCCACGATACATTTCTATATTTTTTGTACGGGTATACTCTTAATGATGGTTGGTTTCCTCGCAAGCCGTGCAATGCTCAGCATTGGAATGATCACGGTTATTGCTAACGGTTTTTTACAAGCTGATTGGAAGGAGCGATTCAGCGTATTTAAAAGCGATCTTTTATTACCCGGCATTACCTCATTGTTTATTATTCCTTTTATTTCCGGATTATGGAGTAGCGATCTTTCTGCCTGGCGGGAAATGATGCAGGATATGCTGCCGCTGTTGCTGTTGCCATTTGCAATGGCAATACAGAAGGGATTTGAACGAAAACATTTTCAGCTCTTTGGTTTAGTGTGGACAACGCTATTGGTTGTTGGCTCTTTGTGGAGTGCAGTTCACTACTTAAGTGATTATGAAAACTACGATGCACTTTACCGGCTTTCAAAAACAATTCCAACTCCGGCAGAAAATGATCATATCCGTTTCAGCATGGCAATCGTTATTGCATTGTTATTATGGTTGAAACTGGAAGAATGGAATAACTATTTTTCTGCCTTCATCAAATGGAGTTTTCGTTTTGCTGCTGCATGGTTTGTGATTTACCTGCATATACTTGGTGCAAAAACAGGGCTTATGGGTTTGTACCTGGCTGTATTGCCATTCTTCATAGGGCAATTGTATCATACAAAGAAGAAGCAATTGGCCACCGCAGCACTTGTTGCTGTGCTCTGTTTGCCTGTTGTTGCTTATTATAGTATTCCAACTTTCCGAATCAGGTTACAATATGTTTTGTTTGAACAAAGCAATTGGCAACACGAAAAGTTTGCAGGAAACTTCAGCGACGTAAATAGGTTGGCATCGATAAAAAGCGGATGGGATGTATTTAAGAACAATTGGCTTACCGGTGTAGGTTATGGCGATATAAGAGAAGAAACAGGTAAATGGTATGCAGCCAATGCACCGGAAATACAGTCATCACAACAATTCCTTCCACTTAATCAATGGATGTTTAGTGGAAGCGGAGCAGGTATAGCAGCGGTTCTTTTATTTACTGTAGTAGCGCTATTACCTTTTTTTACCAGGCATTGGCAACAGAACAAACAGGCACTCGCATTTGTCTTGTTTATGGCTCTCGTGTTTTTATACGAGTGTACCATTAACGATCAGTTCGGTGTGTTTTTGTTTTGTTTTTTTATATTATATTGGAATTTATCTATTCGACCGGTCAAACTGTAGTATGCAACCTATATCTGTAGTAATTATAACAAAGAATGCCGCCCACTTGCTTGCGCCTACATTGCAAAGTGTAAAATCACTGACCGATGATATAGTTGTTTGTGATACCGGAAGTAATGATGCCACCATTCCTGTTGCAGTAAAAAATGGAGCTTCGGTCATCGAAGAAAAATGGCGGGGGCATGGTCTTACTAAAAACATTGCTAATGAACAAGCCGTGTACGATTGGATATTGCAAATTGATGCAGATGAAATTGTAGATGAAGAATTGTTGGAAACGCTGATGAAGCTTGACCTCTCCAATGACAAGCAGGTATTCACCATTAGACGTAAAAATTTTTTCAAAGAGAAATTGATCCGTTACGGCGATTGGCGGCGTGATGAACCCTTTCGCCTGTTCAACCGCAACCAGGCAATGTGGAACGAAGATTTTGTACATGAAAAACTGATCTATGAAGATGATTGCGTGGTGAAAAAGTTAGCTGGCCATATCCTTCATAAAACTGTTCAATCAACGGAACAGTATGAACAGAAAATGAAGAGTTATGGAATTAAAAGTGGTGAGCAATATTTTAAGGCGGGTAAAAAAGGCGCCTGGTACAAACGCTATCTTTCACCCTGGTATTCGTTCATCAATAGTTACATTTTTAAACGAGGTTTTTTAGATGGCAAAGAAGGCTTGCAAATTGCAACAATGACAAGGCGTTATACCCGACTCAAATACCAAACCCTGTATGATCTTCAAAAGACGGGTAAACAATAAAGTGGTTTCTTCGTTAATTTGTAAACAGAACCAACCACTGCATGACCAATTTCATACCCATCTTTCCTTTAAGTGTTATTGTTTTTCCCGGTGAAAATCTGAACCTCCACATCTTCGAACCACGTTACAAACAACTTATTGCCGAATGCTTTGAACAGAAAAAGCCATTTGGTATTCCAGCTGTAGTAAATAAAGAATTGAAAGACCTCGGCACACTGGTTGAAGTAACTGCTGTTAAAAAAGTGTATGATGATGGTAAAATGGATATCAGCACCCGTGGTGTAAAAGTGTTTCGTTTACTGGAGGTCATTAAAGAAATACCTGAAAAATTATATAGTGGAGCTATTGTTACTTATCCCGATGATCTTGATGATGGCAAGCGTAAAATAATGCAGAAGGTGGTAAAAGGCATTAAAGAATTGCATCGCCTGCTGGAAGTAAGCAAAGACTTTAAAAAGCCCGAAGACGAATTAAAAGCCTTTGATGTGGCTCATCACATGGGTTTAAATATTGATGAAGAATTTGAATTGCTGGGGCTTTTTCGTGAAGCGCAGCGCCAGGAATATTTAAAACGACATTTAGGGAAAGTGATTCCACTTTTAACTGAAATGGAAAGCTTGAAAGACAAAGTAAAACTCAATGGTCATTTCAGGAATTTAGAGTCATTTGATTTTGATCTATAACTTGCACGCATGTCAACAACCATCTGTTTCGATTTTGGCAACACCCGTTTAAAAGCGGCTGTGTTTAGCCATGATCAACTGAAAGAAATTATTATTCTGCCCGACGATAACCGTTCATCTATTGAAGAGATTATTGAAAAGTATAAACCTGAGTTCAGTATTCTTTCATCGGTGGTAAATCATCAAACTGCAGTGGAAGAGGTGTTAGCCACAAGTACTCATTTTCACAAATTGTCGCACCAAACAAAATTGCCTTTTACCACGCCGGTTGGCAAGCCTGAAACCATTGGTGCCGACAGGTTGGCGCTTTGTGCAGCCGCTGTTCATCTCTTCCCCAATAAAAATAATTTAGCCATTGGCCTGGGTACCTGCATCACGTATAATTTCATCAATAACCAAAACCAGTTTTTGGGAGGCAGCATTTCACCCGGGCTGGAGATGCGCTTTAAATCGATGAACGATTATACCGCCAAACTTCCATTGGTAAAAATGGAATGGAATTTTCCACTGATCGGTTACGATACTAAGACCAATTTACTCAGCGGTGTAGCCTGGGGTATGGCCAAAGAAATTGATGGAATCATTGACGCATATGCCGAAAAGTACGGGAACTTTAACGTGCAATTAACCGGGGGTGATACCCTTCATTTTGCTCCTCTGCTCAAAAACCAGATATTTGCAGACCCACAACTAATATTTAAAGGTCTGTATGCAATATGTGAGTTCAATCGGTAAGCGTGTTTCGTTGGTGTTCGTGCTATCGTTATCAGTTATTTTCTCTGCTTTTTCACAGGATAATTCGCCTTGGAGCCGTTACGGTTTAGGCGATATTGTGCCTACCGGCAACGTGGCCACAAGAGGCATGGGACATTTAGGGGCAGCCTATAATGATTTTCAATCGATCAATTTCGTTAACCCGGCTTCGTACAGCCGTTTTGGCTTACAGCGCTCAATTCTTGAAATGGGAATTGATATCAATAGCCGTAAACTGAGTAATAACAGGGGCGATACCTATACTTCTAATAATGCGGTGATTCCTTACCTGGCAGCAGGTTTCCAGATAAAACCCGTAAAATCAAAAGTAAACTGGGGAATGGCGTTTGGTTTGCGCCCGGTTACCAAGGTTAGCTATAATATCCAGTCGGGTGGACGTATGGCTTCAGGCGACAGTACCATTACCCTTTACGAAGGAACCGGCGGTACTTACCAGGCATTTTTAGGAACAGCAATTGGTATTAAGAATTTCAGCATTGGTGTAAATGGCGGCTACCGTTTTGGTACGGCCGATTACACAACAAGAGTAAATATCTTCAACGATACCCTGCCGGGTCGTTACCGCAGTGGTCAGAAAAAGATCCGCAATAAGTTTGGTGCTGCCTTTGCCGAAGTGGGCGTGCAATACATGATCAAATTAAAGGTTGATACCGTTAATCGTAAATCAAGTGTGTTGCATCTGGGCGCTTATACCACCTTGCAAAGCAGCATGCGTTCTACACGTGATGAATTGTTTGAAACCTTCCTCATCAATCAGTCCACAGGAAATGATCAGCAACTCGATTCTATCTCAGAAATCACCGATATTAAAGGCAACATTCTTTTCCCTTCAACTTATGGTTTTGGGTTGATGTATGAGCACGATGGCAAAAGCAGCCTGCGTTTAGGTGCTGATTATGTATTATCGAAATGGGCCGACTACCGTTACAATGGTGCAAGAGATATGCTGCAGGATGGATGGCAGGTGAAAGTGGGCGGACAGTTTATTCCTGATATAACAGGTCGTTCAAAATCTTACTGGAGCCAGGTGATGTATCGTGCAGGTTTCAATTATGGTCTTGAGCCTTACACCGTGAATGGTGATATGAAAACCTACGGCATTACATTTGGGGTAGGCTTACCTATCAAACGTTTCACTTACCAGGAGATCAATAAGAGTAATGTTGTGAATACTGCATTTGAATTTGGTCAGCGTGGTAACCGTACCATGTTATTACGTGAAAACTATTTTAGGTTTACACTTGGTTTCTCCTTGAGCGATATCTGGTTCATTAAACGCAAATATGATTAATACAGGTCGACATATTTTTTCTATAAAAAAAGCAGCAGCACTAATCATGGGCTGCTTTTTTTTCTGGGCTTGTGAAAACGATCTGGAGAAAATACGTGACATGCAACGTACCCGTCTTTCAGTGGATGAGGTGAAAAATGTTACCAGTTACTTAAGCCAGGGCGGCCGGATGAAGGCCAAACTTACAGCACCCCTTATGCTTCGTTTTTTTGATAGCATTCCGAGAGTCGAATTCCCTAATTCATTGCATGTTGATTTTTATAACGACAGTATGCAGATCGAAAGCTATCTTGATGCAAAAAAAGCCTGGTATTACGAACAGCAAAGCCGCATTGTGCTAACCGACAGCGTGGTGGTAATACGGATAGATGGCGATACACTTAAGACCAATGAACTATATTGGGAACAAAATTTGCATAAGCTTTATACAACAAAAGATGTGGAGATCAGGCAAAAGACCAAAACCATCTTTGGTAAAGGATTTGAAAGTGACGAACAGCTTAAGAATGGACGTATCGATTCTATTACCGGTATTCTTTTAGTAGGTGCCTCGAAATTTGCAGGAAATTGATCTGCTCTTCATCCCTCCCCTCTGCTAAAACAAGATCATCAATTGATCAATTACTTACCCTTTGAACTTATTGAGTGAACGGAAGCACTGCTACCGTAAATTGTTAAATGTGTGAGCTGTTCACGGCAAAAACAATTGATGCAAACTAAAATCGTTTCAGTGTACTGTTTTCATAAAATCACGAGCTTATGAGTTTAGAAACGGATATTAAGCAAATACGAAAATTCAAAAACGAACACCACAAGACGGTTGTTAACCTCATCTTTACTCACAACTGGGTTACAGAACAATTGAAGCAAATGCTCGATGAGGAAGATCTCACGCTCCAGCAATTCAATATACTCCGCATCTTACGTGGCAGCGATGCTCCATTATCCACCTTGCAGATACGTGAGCGTATGCTCGATAAAATGAGCGATACAAGTCGTATTGTCGACCGACTTGTTTTAAAAAATCTTGCAAAAAAAACCGTCAGCAAAAAAGATAAACGATTGGTTGATGTGATCATTACGGCTAAAGGAAAAAAACTATTGCAGAAGTTAGACAGCACACAATCATTTATTGATGGTGTCATGAATAACCTTTCAGAAGCCGATGCCAAACAACTCAATTCGCTACTCGATAAAGTGCGTGGTTCTGATTAATTTCGGGTATGGCACGAGCTTGTTTGTTTTTTATTTTCCTCTTATTACAAATTGTTGTGGCCGCTCAGCCAAAACAGGAGTTCAGGGCTGTTTGGATTGCTACAGTTGATAATATCGATTGGCCATCCAGGAAAGGGATTGCAGTTGATTCACAAAAAACAGAATTCATCCGCATACTCGATCTGCACAAAAGCAATGGCATGAATGCAGTGATTATGCAGGTGCGACCTGCAACCGATGCATTTTATCCATCGCCCTACGAACCCTGGAGCGAATGGTTAAGTGGTGTGCAGGGCAAGCCACCATCTCCTTACTACGATCCCCTGGAGTTCATGATCACGGAAACGCATAAACGTGGGATGGAATTTCATGCCTGGTGCAATCCTTATCGTGCCGATTTTAATATTGGGAAAGCATCCATTGCTCCATCACACATCACCCGTTTACACCCACAATGGTTTTTAGATTATGGTGGTAAGAAATATTTTGATCCGGGTAATAAAGAAGCACAGGCATTCGTGGTGGAAGTTATTCGTGATATGACCGAGCGTTACAATGTGGATGCGCTTCATTTCGATGATTATTTTTATCCGTACCGTATTGCAGGGCAGGAGTTTCCTGATTCAGTTTCGTATCAACGATATAAAAAAGGACTTACAAAAGATGACTGGCGTAGAAGTAATGTTGATTCAGTAATTGTGAGTCTGAGTCGCATGATCAAACAAGTGAAACCTTGGGTGAAATTTGGTATCAGCCCGTTTGGTGTGTGGCGCAACAGCGATAAAGATCCCGGGGGAAGTAATACACAAGCCGGGCAAACTAACTACGATGATTTGTATGCAGATATTTTATTGTGGTTACAAAAAGGATGGATCGATTATGTGGCACCACAACTCTATTGGGAGTTTGGACACAAAGCAGCTCCTTATGAGGTGTTGATCGATTGGTGGAGCAAGCACACCTACGGTAAGCATTGTTATATTGGTTTAGGAATCTATCGTGCAGGAAGTAACAATGCATGGAAAGACAGTACTCAATTATTGCGGCAAATTGATCTTTTACGCAACACGCCAAATATGCACGGCATGATCTTCTTCAGCAGTAAAACATTTAACCGCAACCCGAATGGATGGAATGATAGTTTACGATTAAACTATTTTAAAGAACCGGCCATGGTTCCTGAAATGAAATGGTTACCAAAGAAGATATAAATAAAGAAGCCGGGAGAATTTCTCCCGGCTTCTTTTATAAGATGAATGTTATCGGTTTTATTCGCAATGATTGAGCGTAATCCATTCGCCAATACGACCAGCCGCCGCAGCAGCAGCACTATTCTTCCAGCTTTTTAAATTAGAAGGAGTGAGTTTTGGTAAACTGCTTAACCATGTTTCAACAATTTGTACATCGGCCCAAACGGTTGCACCCGCCAATACATTATCGCCACTTAATTTAATAGCAGCAACTTGTAAAAAAGCTTTTTTGGTATCAGCAATACCACCTGCATTCGATGAGTTCCAGATCGCTTTACCTTCTGCTTGTGTGTACACATGTCCACCAACAGTAACGGTACCAGCCCAAACAAGATTTGGTTTTGCAAACCAGTAACCCTGGCTGAAACTGCAGCCTTCTCCTTCCACTACACAGCCAAAACCAGGAAAGCAGAACGTGCCGCATTTAGTTGTTGCACCACTTTTGTAATATGCAGTAACGGCAGGATCAACATCTACATTTTTATTAATCGTTAAGCTGTAATAACTTTTAGCAGAACCCGTGGTTCCAAGATTAAATTTCAAAACATTTACTGTAGTGATATTACAGTTTGGTGTGTTGAAAGAGTTATCTACTTCAAACGTAGGTGTAAATGCAGTCCATTCTGTACCGTTAGTACTGGTTGCACCACTTACTACGTCCGCCATAGTAACACAAGCGCCTAAGGTAATATCCCAGTGACTCAGGTTTTGTAAAGTGCCGTTTGTTCCATTACCGGGGTTGGGATTTGCCACACTCCATGTCCATGTGTAAGTTCCATTGCCGTTGTTGGTAACATTTTCCAATGTAACTGTGTACGGACTTGCACAGGTTGATGCAGCGGTTAAAGGAAGGGTAGCGCTGAGAGTAGCCGAAGGAGCACTCACTTTTGCCAATTCTTTTTGTTCAACGCTCAGGTCCGAATTCTTTTCGCAACCAATAAGCAGGGATACGGCCATAGCCGAAAAAAACAAGATTTTTTTCATTGCTGTTTTATTTGTGATTTGAGTTAATGGTTCGGATAGGAAGAGGGAAGTGTGGTACGTTCAGCAGGATATACGGAGGAGACAGTAAAAATACGGTTGCCGGCCCAAGGCAACAAATGTTTTTTCATTCAGACGCACAACCGGAATATCATTTGTTGTTAACTTAACTTACACCCATTAAATAACCGTCATGAATCATCCGAGTGAGATAAAGTTTTTAGAAGGTCCGCAGAGCCGTTGGAAGGAATTTAAGTTTGCATGGAAAGTATTGCTTGAATTCATTAAAGGATACAGAAGCCTGGCATTTGTTGGCCCCTGTGTCACCATTTTTGGTTCGGCACGTTACAACGAGGGGCACGAATATTATGAACTGACAAGAAAGATGGGCGCCGAAGTGGCGAAGATGGGTTTCACCGTCATGACAGGTGGCGGCCCGGGCCTAATGGAAGCAGCCAACCGGGGGGCCAAAGATGTAAATGGACGAAGTGTGGGTTGCAATATTGTGCTGCCCTTTGAACAGGATCCCAATCCTTACCTTGATCGTTGGGTAAACATCAAGTACTTCTTTGTACGCAAAACATTACTCATTAAATATTCCTACGCTTTTATTTGTATGCCCGGCGGTTACGGAACGCTCGATGAATTGTTTGAATCAATCACCCTGATACAAACAAAAAAGATCAAAGACTTTCCGGTGATCGTAATGGGCAAGGGCTTCCACAAAGAAATGATGGAACATGTGCAACATATGAAAGAGCGTGGTACTATTTCGCCTGAAGATGACAAGCTGTTTATCTTAACCGATTCGGTGGAAGAAGCAATAGCTGTGCTGCAGGAAAGAAGTATTAAACGTTTTGAACTAAAGCACGAAACACAAAGACCTTTTACCTGGTTGTTTGAACGAAAGAATCGGAGGATGGGGACTTAGTTCCAATAGTTATGGAATACCTATCTCACCAATAATTCAATTTGTTGCTGAATAACATTTTTGTAAGACTCAAAATCAGCATCAGTAAAAGGATTTTGATAGGGGAAGTTTGCAGCAATCCTTATTGCATTTTCTATGTTTGCTTTCTCTTGTTTCAGAAATGGAAACAATTGTTGTTGTTGCATATGCTTTGCCAGGTATTCCTGCTCCGGCTGGCCAGGCGTTGGAATCAATACTGCTTTCTTCTTCAAGCGGATTAAATCCATCAGGGTTGTGTAACCACTTCTGCAAATGATGAGTTGAGATGAAGAAATGGCTTCCTGTAATAAAGCCGCAGGCAAATGATTGTGTGCAGTTATGTGCTTTGATAATTGTAAATCTGCAGCATCCTGCTTTGGCAACCCCCTCACCAAAAGAACAGTTCCTGTAAATGATGAAAGTTCTGCTTTGAGTTTTTCTTCCAATATGGTTCGTTGCGGTTCGGGGCCCGATAACAGGATCATCAGATCATATTTCGCTTGATGGCTAACGGCATTCATTCGTGAAAGCAAACCGAGGTGAATGGGCTGCACTAATTGCTTCTGCGGGTGTGCTAATTCGCCTGCAAGATTTGGGTAACCTTCAAGATCGGGCACCCAAACGGCGTTAAAGTTTTTGATATACCGGTGGTGTAGTAGTTGTAACAAACGGTTCACCCATTTTCCTTTTCCTGAATGGATCAACAACTGATGCGTGATATAAACGGAAGGCACCTGCGTACTATAAACACCCGGCCGGTTATCGCTGATGATGAGATCAAAGTGTTCGTTCTTCAATAATTCAGCAAGCCATTGCTGCTCCGTTTTGATACTCCGCAAAATGCCAGGTAACTGCTGCAGCATTGTTCCCACAAGTGAAGAATTTTTACTGTAGCTGATGCCATATCCTTTCAAAGCTTTGATCTCTGTGTTGGGAAATTCACTGCGGAGCAATGCTGCCACGGCGCCATCTGCTGCAAGTACAAGTTCGTGACCGTTTTCCAGTAAAGAACGGACAATGGGAACACAACGGGTAGCATGGCCGAGCCCCCAATCGAGAGGCGCCAGCAGTATCCGTTTGTTTTTTTGACCGTTCATTGAAGAAATGACAATATTTATGGGGGAAAGTAGTTATTTTAGGAATCAACATTTAAACAATTATCCTATGATGCAGAAAAAATTTGTGAGTTTACAGATGCAGCGTTCAACTAAAATTGTTTTTCTATTGTTAGTAACTGTGGCCCTGTTTTTGGGTTCAGGTTGTAGTGCGTCGAAGAAGAACAGTTGTGGCTGTCCGAATAAGAAAGGAATGGTAGGGTATTGACAATTGCACCTGTTACAAACAGAACCAACGATCATCAACCAAATTGAGTAGTAGCAGATGAAAGGGAATCAGCGGCGGGATTTACTTGTGTTGCTCAACAATGAACACCGGAGCAAAGAAGCTATTGATCACGAAGTGGAATGGCTGCACGAAGTATTATACCATGTTGAAGAGCTGGAAAATTTTTGCAAAGCACATGAACTCATCGATCTTAACCGGTATAAAGTGTACACGCAATCAGGAAGAGTAAAAAAAGCAGTATTGCGAAAAGATTTTAAAGCGTTTGAATTTATTAGTAACAGGAACTAAGAGTTTGTAAAAAGTGAAAAGAGATAAAAAGAGAAGAGGCTACAAATTGTAGCCTCTTCTCTTTTTATTTTGAAGTGAAAGTTTTCTCTCTGTCCGATGGGGTTGAACAAATTTGTAAACCTGGCACCGAACCTCTTTTACTTCTTCCACTTTTTAACCTCTTAGCTCTACAGAAACTTCTCTCCCTTATTTCTCTTCACTTCCGCCACATATTCTTTGATCTCCTGCTCTTTTTCTTTTTTGCAGATGAGCAATACATCGGCTGTGTCAACAACAATAAAGTCATCAAGACCTTGCAGTAACACTAATTTTTTATCGGGTGCATGAACTACGTTTTTGGTAGCATCAATGATCATTACATGTTTACCGGCAACAGCATTGGCGAAATAATCCTTCTCCATGTTTTCGTAAGCGCTGTTCCATGTACCAAGATCGCTCCAGCCAAATGAAGAAGGCACTACATACACATTATCGGCCTTTTCCATAATACCATAGTCGATGGAGAGATTTGTACACTGAGGGTAGATGCGTTCAATTGCTTCCTGTTCATTGTCCGTGTTGAAATGTTCTTTCTCCGCCACAAACACTTCATTCATTTCGGGAAGGAACTTTTCAAATGCTTTGATGATATTCTTCACCTTCCACACAAATATGCCGGCGTTCCATAAAAAGTCGCCGCTGGCAAGAAATGTTTTCGCCAGTTCGAGATTGGGCTTTTCTGTAAACGTCTTCACTTTGTACACATGATCAGCCACAGGCATTGCTTCATGCTGAATATAACCATAGCCTGTATTAGGATAGGTAGGTTTTATACCCAATGTAACCAGTGCATTAATGCTGTCCACAAAATCAAATGCATCGGTACAAACTTTCGTAAAGGCAGGCGCATCGAGAATTAAATGATCGGCAGGTGCGCAAATAAGCAAACCATCTTTGTTGATCTGTTGAAGCTTATGTGCAATATACGCCACGCAGGGTGCAGTGTTTTTTCTTGAAGGCTCACACAAAATATTTTCAGCCGGCAAATCAGGTAATTGCTTCTTTACGATGTCCGCATACTCTGATGAGGTAACCACGTAAATATTTTCATTGGGGATGAATTGCAGGTAACGGTCGTAGGTGCCCTGTATCAATGTTCGTCCTGTATGCAGAATATCTAAAAACTGTTTAGGGAATGCCGTGCGGCTCATTGGCCAGAAACGGCTGCCGATTCCCCCGGCCATGATGGCAACATAGTGATTCTTATTCATAGTAACTAGAGAGTGGAGAGTAGTGAATAGTGAGCAGTGAGTTCATTCACCATTCACCATTGACCATTCACCTTTTAGATCAATCCTTCTTTTATTAAATCGTGCAAATGTATAATGCCAAGGTATTGTTTGTTGTTAACAACCAATAATTGACTGATATTATTTTTCCGCATCAGCTCCATAGCATCAATAGCCAAAGCTTCAGCTTCAATTGATTTGGGGTTCATGGTCATGATCTGTGCCGCCGATACTTCATCTAAACGGGTATTTTTTTCCAGCATACGACGTAAATCGCCGTCGGTGATCACACCTAACAATTCATCAACTTCGTTTACAACAGCGGTTGCTCCTAATCGTTTTTTGGAAATCTCGACGATCACTTCTTTCAACAATGCATCAGCCGATACTTTTGGTTGTTCATTATGAATATACAGATCGGCCACACGCAGGTACAATTTTTTGCCCAAAGCCCCACCGGGGTGAAACTTGGCGAAATCCTCGCTTTTGAACCCACGTAATTCCATCAGTGCCACCGCCAACGCATCACCCATGACCATTTGCGCAGTGGTGCTGCTGGTAGGGGCGAGATTATTGGGACAAGCTTCCTTGCTCACGGTCGTATCGAGTAAAAAATTACTTTGTTTGGCCAGGTAAGAATCAATATTGCCCACCATGCCAATAACGGGGTTTCCAAAATTCTTTACCAGTTGTGCCAGCACTTTGATCTCGGGACTTTCGCCGCTCTTGCTGATGATCATTACCACATCATGGCTAAGGATCATCCCCAGGTCGCCATGAATAGCTTCAGCTGCATGCAGGTAAACCGCAGGAGTGCCGGTGGAGTTAAAGGTGGCGACAATTTTCTGGGCGATCACCGCACTTTTTCCAATACCGCTAACAATGAGGCGCCCCTTTGCTTCGAGGATGGTTTGGCAGATCTTGCTGAAATCATTCGTAAGCTGCGAAACCAGTCCTTCAATGGCCCCCGCCTCCAAAGCAATCGTTCGGCGGGCTACATCAAGCGGGTTGTTATGCTGTAATTTTTCCATTGGCGGGGCAAACCTACTGTAATTCAACAGAACAGAAAAACGGCGCCTGTGCAAATCTTGCTGCAGGCGTTCCCGAAAAATCAATTATCTTAAAACAAGGCTTTTTTAGCAGCTTTTTGGCTAATACAAGGGGGTAAGCTGCCCCGTTTTCAGTAACTTCGTGCCCCTTACGAAAAAGCACCTTCGTGCTGAGAATAGTCAACTGCCTGCTGAAAGTCCAGTTTGTAAAACCAAAGAGTGAAGGAAAAAATAGTGATGACAACAGTTAAGAAAAAAGCTACGCCGAAAGCGGCCAAAACAACAACCAGCGAAAAAGAAACGGTAAAGAAAGCTGCAAAGCAAGCCAATGCTGCAGCCGCAAAATCGAACGGTAAAAAGCCGGCCGCTACTCCAGGCATCGACCTTTACGCTGCAGTTCACGAACATTTCGGGTTCGAAGGTTTCAAAGGCACACAGGAAGCGGTGATCAATAACCTGCTTGCCGGGAAAGATACATTTGTAATAATGCCCACCGGTGGCGGTAAAAGTTTATGTTACCAGTTGCCGGCCCTGGTGAGCGAAGGGGTGGCTATTATTGTGAGCCCTTTGATTGCCCTTATGAAAAACCAGGTTGATCTTGTTCGCAGTTACAGCAGCAAAGATGATGTGGCGCATTTCCTCAATTCAACCCTCACCAAAAAAGAAATAAAAGAAGTGCATGATGATTTGCTGGCAGGCAAAACCAAAATGCTCTACGTGGCTCCCGAAACCCTCACCAAGCAGGAAAACATGGACTTCTTCAGCGATCTGAAGATCTCCTTTTTTGCCGTGGATGAAGCACACTGTATCAGTGAATGGGGTCATGATTTCCGTCCGGAATACCGTCGTTTAAAAGAGATGATGGACCAGATCAACCCCGATATTCCCATCATCGCTTTAACGGCAACTGCCACACCAAAAGTGCAGAGCGATATAGTCAAGAACTTAGGTTTACGCAATCCCGATATTTTTATTTCCTCGTTCAACCGTGGTAATCTTTATTATGAAATTCAGCCCAAGATCAAGAAAGATCAAACGGTGAAGAGTATTGTGAAGTTTATTTCGCAGAATAAAGGCAAGAGCGGCATTATTTATACACTCAACCGTAAAACAACGGAAGAGCTGGCCGATATGCTGATGGCCAATGGTATTAAAGCAGTGGCTTATCATGCGGGCTTTGATGGTAAAGTAAGAGCCGACAGGCAGGATCAATTCCTGAATGAAGATGTGCAGGTAATTGTTGCCACCATTGCCTTCGGTATGGGTATCGATAAACCGGATATCCGTTTTGTGATCCATTTCAACATACCAAAGAGTATTGAAAACTATTACCAGGAAACTGGTCGTGCAGGCAGGGATGGTATGGAAGGGAAATGTATCCTGTATTATTCGCATAAAGATGTGAGCAAGCTGGAGCATTTGATGCGTGATAAACCATTAAGTGAGCGTGAAGTAACAGCACAAATGATCCAGGAAACGGTGGCGTTTGCCGAAAGCTCCGTGTGCAGGAGAAAAATCTTACTGCATTATTTTGGTGAAGAATATGGTGAAGAGAATTGCGGCAACTGTGATAACTGTCTGCACCCGAAAGAAAAGATCGAGGCAAAAGACGAAGCGGTGATTGCATTGAAAACCATTAAAGCACTCGACGAACGTTTTGCAACAGAATATGTGATCCCTGTTATTATGGGACGCCTGACACCGCAGATACAAATGTACCGGCATGATCAGCTTGCTGAATATGGCAGCGGTAAAGAAAAAGACATGCATTTCTGGAATTCACTCATACGGCAGTTATTGCTGCATGGGTTTATTCAAAAAGATATTGAAGAATATGGTTTGCTGAAATTCACCAAAGCAGGTGAAGCCTTCCTGAAAAAGCCAAAGAGTTTCAAGATTGTTCTCAACAATTTATACGAAGAGGCAAATGCAGATGATGATGAAGGTGAAGCAGCCGGTGGCGGTGCGTTAGCATCGGACGATAAGTTGTTTGAGATGCTGAAAGACTTGAGACAGAAAGAAGCAAAGAAAAAAGCCTTGCCTCCTTTTGTGATCTTCCTCGAAAACTCATTGCTGGATATGGCTACGCTTTATCCAACTACATTAGAAGAATTAGAAAAATGCCAGGGTGTAAGCAAGGGTAAGGCCATCCGTTATGGCAAACCTTTTGTGGAAATGGTAGCGAAGTACGTAGAAGAAAATGAGATTGAAAAGCCCGATGAATTTGTGATGAAGAGCGTGGTGAACAAGAGCGGTAACAAAGTATTCCTTATTCAGAATGTTGACAAACGGATACCGCTTGAGACCATTGCCAAAAACAAAGGCTGGCGCATGGATGAAATGCTGGAAGAAATGGAAACCATTGCTGCCAGCGGCACCAAACTAAGACTTGATTATGCGATTGACGAATGGCTGGATGAATACGAACAGGAAGAGATCATTGATTATTTCAAGACCTGCAGCACCAGCGATTTAAAAATAGCCCAACAGGAACTGGAAGACGGTGGTTACAACTGGGAGCAATTGAAGATCATGCGCATCAAGTTTTTGAGTGAATATGGAATGTAGTTTGTAGCCGGTAGTTGATAGTGAACAGGCAATGGGCAATAAGGAATAGGCAAGTAGGAAGAACGTCATTGCAGGGCACGAAGCAATCTGCAAACAAGAATTGAATTTGAAATAATGGGGCAAAGATTTCGCTGATATAGCTCAATCATCTATATTTGCAGCCCCGAAGCACAAAAGGCGGATAGGCTTCCACTTACCAAATAGCGTGTTTCAGGAATGGTGCGGTAGCTCAGTCGGTAGAGCAAAGGACTGAAAATCCTTGTGTCGCCGGTTCGATCCCGGCCCACACCACAGTGAAGCAGAAAAGCCTGAACGAAATCTCGTTCAGGCTTTTTGTTTGTCAAGGCTTTTCGCTTCACTGTGTCCTGAAGCGACTGAGGAGGAACGACGAAGTCTGCTTCAGGACACCCCTCCCAAGATATAGCTACCGAAGGATTTGTTAGGAAATCTACTTCAGGAAGGAAATCTACTTTAATTTATCCTGAAGTGATTGACGCTGGGAAATCTACTTTAATTTATCCTGAAGTGATTGACGCTAGGAAATCTACTTCAGGATGCCGATATTTAAGAAAGCACCTTTGTATGAATACCTTACTCCCATACTTCGTTTATATTCTCTTCAGTCAAAAAGATCACCTCCTGTACATTGGATATTCCTCCAACCTCGAAAAAAGAGTTTCAGATCATAACAATGGCAATACAAAAAGCACTGCACATCGAAGACCGTTGCAACTCATATTCTGCGAAGGTTATTTGTATAAAGAGGATGCCATGAAGCGGGAAGGTTATTTCAAAACAACTGCAGGAAAGAAAGCAATCAGGTACATGTTAACAAGCACCTTGCTGACGCTGGGCTATCAACCATTACTGCATAACCTTTCGTTTGAATTTGACAACCAAGAAAGTTGAGGCTTTTTGTTTTTGGAATATCTCGTTTGCCTGGAATAACTCTGCCTTAGAAGTCGACCCGTTGTTAATATTGCATTTGTAAAAACAAGCTCAATAAACAATGCTTAAAGAACTTTTTCTTTCATTGACCGGTCAATATACTGCAGATGTGCAGCTCACGCAGCAATTGTGGATGGAGATAGAAAAGAATTATACCGGCAAAAAAAGACATTATCATAACCTGCATCATTTAGAAAATCTTGTTAGAGAACTATCTGGCATAAAAGAACTTATTCATGATTGGGACGCAGTTGTGCTGGCCCTTTTTTATCATGATATTATTTATAAGGCTCAGAGAAATGATAACGAGGAACAAAGTGCATTATTAGCAACAAAACATTTACTCCAACTGAATTGTAAAACCTATTTCATTGATCGGGTTTACCACTTAATTAGTGCGACAAAGTCGCATCAATTAAATGATGATACTGATATAAATTATTTTACAGATGCTGATTTAAGCATCCTCGGAAACGATTGGGACACATATCATGACTACTGCTCCAATGTTCGAAAAGAATATACTATCTATCCCGATATACTATACAAACCGGGAAGAAAGAAAGCCCTGCAGCATTTTCTTTCAATGGACCGGATTTTTAAAACCGAACACTTCTATAACAAATACGAAACTGCGGCAAGAAAAAATATTGAACGTGAAATTTCAATGCTTTAACTGCAACTGAAGTTGGATAACATTCTTGCTGTTGCATCCAGCCTATGAGATCAACAACCTCTTCCTTTTTGGCCACTCGGATTGCCCCTTGACGGATCGAAAAATTAGAAAAAGGATAAGATAAAAAGTTGCAATAAAAACGGAACGTACAAGTGAGTGACACAACAGGCGATGCCATAAAATACCACTGCCCAGAAAACAATAATTTTTATTGAAGCTGAACAAATAAGTTCCCTTCTTTCTACAAAAAAGTCCTTTGGCAATGGATGGTTTTCATTAAACGTATTGTCCTATTCCCTCACCCTGTTCTGTTCCTGCTGTGCGCTGTTCTGGTTATGTTTTCTTATGTCGCTGATTGTTTTTCCAAAACGCCAGGCAAGGGCAATGGTATACACACGGGTATCGTTGGCATTGCGCCAGTTGGCCTCGGTGTTTGCTAAATTATTAATGATGCCCCGGTTGATTTGTGTGTATAGCAGATCATTCACCGTAGCACGAACAGTGAAGGCTGCTGAAATCTTTTTCGAAACGCCTGCATTCAGCCTTCCTCTTTCAAGTAAAATAAATTGGTTGGAAGTGATGTTGGTTTGATAGAAGCCATCGATCTGCGCACTCCATCCTTTCTTGAACGTAAAACGGAGCGTAGGTTGTATAAACCAATACGTTCCCTGCGTATCGAGATAGCCGGTATAAAAATTTGTTTGAGAATGAATATTGGTCACTTCGGTATAGTAACCAAAGCTCAGCCATTTTTTAATGGGAAGCTCGCCCTGCAAGGATCCGCCGATATTGCTGATCTTACCAATATTGCCGGGGCGACTGTAATAAGTGCCGTCTTTTATTTCAATTGTTTCATTGGTATTGTTGAGGGTGGAACTGTAGCGTAATGCAACTGTGATCTTATTTTTATAACTGTACGATAGCTGTACGTTATGTGTGTAGGCAGGTAATAGAAAGGGATTGCCTACATAATAGGTAAACTTATCCAATGGTGAAATAAAGGGATTAAGATCCTGGTAAAAAGGACGGTTGATCCTTCTTCCGTAATCAAGCGTGAGTATATTATTACCTGCGCTATCTAATTTATAATTGATATAAGCTGTAGGGAATAAACTGGCATAGGTTCGTTTAAACGATGAATCAGGTTTCACCAGGTTGCCTGACTGTTTACCGTCGGAGATGGTGTACTCGGTCCGCAAACCTAACTGCATCGACCAACGCCTGCCTTCATACGAACTGTTGATATAAGCCGCATGAATATCTTCCTTGTAAATAAAATGATTTGTTTTGTCGTAATCGGGTGCGGTTACATTGTTCTTCGTTAAAAAATAATCAGCCACATTATCGGTTCTTATCTGGCTCGATTTTGCACCTGCATCTATTTTCCATCCTTTTTGTAACGGATGTGTATAGTCGGCTTTCAATGAATAAATATCAATGCCTGCAGGAAGATCGCCTGTTAAACGTTCCTGTTGTGAAAGTGTATTGTTGGGCAGGTAGGTATAATTATCAAACAGCTGCTCATTGTCTGAATTGTAACGGATATAATCTGCATCAACTGATAATTCAGGACCATTCTTTCGAAAGGTTCTCCTGAAATTTAAATTCACACCGGCATTGCTAAAGCTGTTGTCTTGTGTATTATGGGCCACAATGGTTGAATCGAGTTGATAAGCCGTATTGATAAAACGACTGCTGTTATCATTATCCCGTTGTCCTTTTCTTGTAACACCGGTAAATACAATACCGAATGTGTTCTTATCTGTGGCATAAAAATCGGCACCCACTTTTCCTGAAAAAGCATTACCCGATGGTTTGATATACGTGTGTTGCAGGAAATCGTAATTGCGGCTGCCATCCGGTTTCTTGAAGTGACGGTTAATAGTGAGATCGGAAAAGTTAGTGGCATAGTTTTGCGTGAGGGTACCAAACGTATTCCATTTACCATTACGGTAATTAAAGTTGAAACTGTTATTGGTCTTTGCATAACGGCCTTGTGTATACGCTGTGTTAAGTGAACCATTAAAACCCTTCGACTTTGTTCGTTTAAGACGGATATTGATGACGCCTGCTCCACCGGCTGCATCGTATTTGGCAGGCGGGTTGGTCATGAGTTCGATCTGGTCGATGGAGGAAGCGGGTAATGAACGCAGGTAATTCTCCAGGTCGGCTCCATTCAGGTAAGTGGGTTTGTCATCAATAAAAATGATCACTCCGTTTTTGCCTTGTAAACTGATAACACCGTTATTATCGACAGATACACCGGGTGAACGTTCCAGCACTTCCAGGGCTGTTGAACCTGCAGCACTGATCATTTGATCGACATTCACGACGGTCCTGTCGATCTTTCGTTCAACAGGCGGCCGCTGTGCCGTTACAGTTATATCCTGCAGATTTTTTGATACAGCAGTGAGTTTGATGTTTCCTGTGTGGTGGATGTTTTTTTCTTCGCTAAGAATGATATTGCTGCTATCCTTTTTAAAACCGCTGATGCTGATGATGAGTTTATAACTACCTGCTTTTATTTTCTCTAAAACAAAAAGACCTTTTGCATCGGTTAAAGCACTTTTTACAGTTGCGTTGCTGGCAGTGGAAAATAATAAAACGGTGGCTCCTTCGAGGGGTTGTTCTAATGAATCAACCACTTTTCCCGACACAGAACCGCTGCTGGTTTGGGCAGCCAGGAATGAACAGCTGAATACAAAAAACAGGAGGGCAAATACAGAACGTAGCATGATAAGGTTTTGATAGGAACGAAAAATAAACAGAATGCTTGTCTTGCATCTGCTGATAATGATAAATGGCGGAAAGGTAGGATGGAACTATGCTGCAAATCTGGTCATGTCCGATACAGATAGCAATTAATCAACCCTGTTCTTTTAAAAACTCTTTGAGCATTTCTTCATACAGCACTTGAAGATCGGTACTTGTATAAGGTTGCCATGCATCCATTAAACGGTTATAAACTTCCGTAACATTCATACCGGGAAATAGCTTGTAATCAAACTTGGTTGTATGCAGACTGATATACCCGGGAAAGAAATAAGTTTTTTGTAAACGAATGGCTTCCTCCAGTTTTAACAACAACAGCACTTTTCCCAAACTGTATTTCTTATAGGCAGGATCGTAAATACTTAAGATACCGGTGAGTGATGTTTCGGCTTCATCATAATAACCGGCGGCAATGAGTTTTCCATTATCACGCAGGGTAAGCAATTGACTTGGAAAAACATTTTCATCACGTTCGCCCAGCAAATAAGCTTTTGCTGAAGGGCTCATATCGAAATCAATTTCATTACGATAGTTTGTAAACAGTTCTTCTAATTCATCAGTGAATTGCAGTGGCCCGATCTGTTTTGTAAACCGGCTGGCTGTTTGTAACAGTTTCCTGCTTTTCTTACTGTGTTCATAATCGGCTAACCGATACCGTAACCAGAACACAGCAAAGAATTCATCTTCCTTTGAAATAAGATCGGTGGTGATGAGCATTTGCTGAATACGATACCAGCCCTTGCTTAAATAAGCATCAAGCAATTCCGGGCTAACTGCTTCAGGGTAAAAATGCTGGTAATAGATCATGAAAAAACAAAACTGCTTCAACAGGAAAGATACTGCAAGCTGCTTTTACTTACAGCTTAAATGGCCGTATCAATTTCCAGCATTACCGTCACCTGTTCATAACCTGCCAGTTTATAATCACCCGTATTCAAACAAAATTCTTTGAGATTATGCGGTGAGTTACTCAGTACATCACTCATAGGTTGCAATTGATACATTTCTACATGTTCAGCATGATCGGCTAATACCAAACAATCGGGTGAAGCAGCAGAATGTGAACGGTCAATGATGCGCCAGCCGATATTGAGCGGTGGTTGATTGGGATCTTTTGTATTAAGCCGTTTGTTGAGTATAGTACAACTTACATATGCTCCTTGAATCAGGAGTTTTACTTCTGGTTGATGAGCGGTGAGTTGAGCGATTAAGATCATGCGTTGTTATTTAGAATACGAAACTAGAAGGGCAGTTTGCAGTGTATTTGAGGAGTGAAAGAAAAGAAAGGATAGAAGTAATCGACTGCTTCGGGGCTTATTCTTGTTTTCTTGAGTCCACAGGCAAAAATATTTGTACAGCTTTTCCTATATTCGGTAATTAACCACTGACTCTTAACACTTGAAATTAGAGAAAAATACTCGAAAGGAAATAATTGAAAATCGCCTCAAACAAGCTGGCTGGATCATTGATGAGCGAACACAAGTCGTGGAAGAGTTCGTCACCGTAAGAACCATAACAATACTCACCTCATCTCATTAGCCGCTTGCAACAACAACGAATCCAACTCTCGTTTACTTAACGAAATACCATATACTTCTTTTATGGCACGTTGTAATCCAACACAACGACAATAGAATTTGGCATAAGTAGTATCAATCTTTTTTCTCTGCAGCAATTGTTTTAAATCATCCGGAATAGCAATTCCAAAACTCTGTAAAGCCTTGGCAGCTCTGCTGTCATAAATAAAAAACAGTTTTGATGCGTGAAAGTGCAGGTATTTCGAAGCAAAGGAACGTTTCTCTAGCTTTGTAATTCGCTTAATTGCTTTTGTCAAATACGCATGTAGTTTTAATACAAATGCATACTGTTCTAACTTAGTAAGCTTAGTGTTTTTTAGAAAAAAAAGTTGTTGATCAAGTGTTGTTTTCAAAAACAAGGGAACTACTTTTTTTAAATAGAAATTATCATTATTTAATTCCTCCTTATTTTTTCGTCGTTCAATGGCAGCAGCATAAATCCGCCCGATAAATAAAACCTTCATGATTATTTTATCAGCCTCTGTATGTAACGGGTGCTTTCTGCAGATATCATACAACACCTTGTTGCTATAGTCCCACGCATTTCCATCTTTTGCTTTCAGTACAAGATTTCTTGAAGGTATTTTCATAATTCATTTGCAGTGGTAAGTCCCAGCTTTAATAGTGTTACTTTTCTTCCTTTTTCTCAATAAAAGTGATAATGCTTACCACAGTAATAATACCCGTTACGCAAACCTCAGCAACATGTCTGTCACTTTCGGTTCTATGAGTAACAGAGTTCGCCAAAGAAATTGCTTTATCCACCAAGCTTATTGCAGATTCTGCAAAACTCCTAAGCTCAAGGTTGCTTTTGCCTGTTAACTCCAGTTCAATATAACAATGCAATCGATTTTTGTATTTATCATTTCCTAAATCAATTGTTTTTCCTGATGGCGTATGTTTCTCTTCTTTAAAAACTAATTTTGCAAGACTTTTTAAAATGCTTCTGGCAGTGTTCCCGATATTTTTAATATCAAATGAATTAGATGTATTACCTAGTTGCTTTATCAACTCCGCTTGTGCTTTATTAATTTCATCCCATTCTGTAAAAACAGGTCTTATCTGAGAGTTTACGATTTCCATTTTTTCATAATCGGGAAAGATCTCTACTTTACCAATAGGTAGTGGCAATAGCGCTCGCAAATCAATAGTAATGACCTTTTTGAAGGAACCTATAAGGTGATAGTTTTTTATGTAAATCTCATGTTCTGTGTGAATAGTTGTATTGTAAACATTTCGAAAACTTCCGAGAAAAAATTCTGTGTCCTCTTTAAAACCGAAAGTTGAATGCTTTACAAGTTCTGAGAAGAATTGTTTTTCAAATGCTTGGCTATATATTTCTTTTAATATATGTACTACCTTGGTTGCCTCCATAAATTAATTAATAATACTCCTTAATATAATCATACGCCCTGTTAAACAAATCCTCATCTTTAATTTGATATTTTGTCCAAAGCACTTTACGTAACTCACGTTTTACTTCTCTCTCACCCACCGTTGAGTTTTGCCAACCATCAAAGCGAACAATTCTTACAATGTCGTCAATGTCGTTTACAATACGTTCAACAATGGCTGGTGTTGTGTCTGTTTTCAGTTCCAGGAACAGTTCTGTAAGTGCAGCTTTAGCACTTTTCAGTTCTTCTTTTGTTTCAATACCTTTTTCAGCTTGCAATGTTTCTTTAGCTATCTGGCAAAGCTCTTTTATAAAATCAATGGAATTAATTAAGCCTTGTTCTGCCTTAGCTCTTAAAGCATCCAGACGCTCACTTAACTTTTTGAATTTAGGATTACCACGATGCCTGTTTAATCTGCTGATAAGAAGTTTTAAAACTCTGTCTGCTTCTTTTGAGTCGTTACTCTTCATCAAACCATCAATCATTACTGCATCCAGAATCACTTCTTCCATGTCTTTGTTAATACCCTTTACATGTACATGCTCATGTATCAATGCAGTTGTTTGCGCTCCCAATGCGTGCCATATCAGTCGGCCATTATCATCAGATGCCGGTTTTACAGAAGTATAAACCTGCGACAACCATTTATAATCTCTTTCAAACTCATTTAAGATTGGGTCTGGCGATAAAGCCTCCCACAGTTTCGACAAACTGCTGAAATCTTTTGCAAACGCATCTCTTTTCTCATTGGTGTTTATGCAGTCTTGTGCAAGCTGTAATCCTTCAAAGCCTTCTATACTTCTGTCGGTTCCATCAAAAGGAAGCAGGCATTTTTCAATCCACTCAGGAAGTTGATCTTTAAGTACCTGAAGATTTGTAATGATATTCTTTACACTTTTTTCATCAAAGCCAAGTGCTTTGGCTGTATCATCGAACACGCCAAAATAATCGACTATTCTTCCAAATGTCTTATTGGGAAATAAACGGTTGGTTCTGCAAATAGCCTGCAAAAGAGTATGATCTTTCAGCGATTTATCCAGATACATTGTTTGCAAAATCGGAGCATCAAAACCTGTTAACAATTTAGCAGTAACAATTAGAAATTTTAAAGGTGAATCAGAATCGTTGTATTTCTCTACAACTTTTTCCTGTTTATCTTTGTCCATTCCCCATTTCTGTTTAAAATCAAAATCATCATTAGCAGTTGTACTGATCACAACTTCACTTGCTTCCTGATCAACCAATTTGTCTAACTCCTCTTTGTATTGAACGCATGCTTCCCGATCGGGTGTTACAATCATCGCCTTTAAACCTTCAGGTTCCACATGTACACGAAAATGTTCAACAATATCTGCAACGATGGTTTTTACTCGTTCAGGTGATTTCAAAAACACGGACATGCTTGCAGCCTTTTGACTTAATTTATTTCTGTCATCATCGGTGAGATTATTCGCCAATTCTTTAAAAGCAATATCCAACGCTTCTTTATCGATATGATAATTGGGTAGTCTTGGTTCAAAGTGCAAGGGCAATGTGGCATTATCCCGGATGCTCTCCTGAAATGTATAACGGCTCATGTAGCCGCCAATGTCTTGCTCTGCACCAAATGCCCAAAAAGTATTTTTATCGGCTTTATTAATAGGGGTTCCTGTTAAACCAAACAAAAAGGCATTGGGCAAAGCGGCTCTCATTTTCCTGCCTAGATCACCTTCCTGTGTGCGGTGCGCTTCATCCACCATCACAATAATATTATCCCGTTTATTCATGTCGGGATAAGCATCACGGAACTTATGCATCATCGTAATAATAATCTTCCGTGTATCCTGCTCCAATAACTGATGCAATTCTTTGATACCATCGGTAGTAATGGTATTGGGTATTTCAGCACCATTAAAGGTTGCAGTAATTTGTGTATCCAAATCGGTTCTATCTACCACAATCAGTACCGTAGGATTTTGCAGATCCTGTTGCTTTCTTAATTTCTGCGCTGCAAAAAGCATCAGGTTTGATTTTCCTGAACCCTGAAAATGCCAGATCAGGCCCTTCTTGATTGTTCCTTCCCGAACACGTTCTACAATGGCATTTGCTCCGTCATATTGCTGATAGCGACAAACAACTTTTATCTTTTTCTTTTTATTGGTAGCATAAATACAGTAATACTGCAAAATATCAAGCAGTGTTGAGGGCTTTAACAAATGCGTTAATTGTTTGGCTACATCATTCAAACCAATAAAATGACTTAATTCATCTTTCTCATCCTCCAAACGCCAAGGCGACCAAAACTCCAAAGGAGTTCTCACGGCGCCAATAAACACTTCTTTACCCTCTGTCGCAAAGGAAAAAACATTGGGCACAAATAATTGCGGAACTGCATTTTCATACACCACATGAACATCGTGTGCTCCATCAAACCACGTAACGGCAGGGCGCACTGGGGTTTTAGCTTCACCCACCACCAACGGAATGCCATTAACGAATAGTACAATGTCAGGGATTTTGGTTTCTCTGGCTCTTAGTTTGAATTGATTACAAAGCACAAAACTGTTGTTCTTCAATTCGTCAAAATCAATCAGCCGAATAGCAACATGTTCATTGTTTTTGCCAATAGGAAGCGTCACTTCGTTTCTTAGCCATTTGGCAAATTCTTCGTTGGCTCTTACCAAGCCCACATTATTTACGGTAATAAGTATGGCCCTGAGTTTATGAATAACTTCTTCAGCCCGTTCAGGATTAGCAGCAATGGCAGGGTTAAGGCGGCAAAGTGCTTCTTTCAATTCCTTTTCTACAAACACTTCAGTAATATCCCGTTGCAATAAATCGGCTTGTATATATTTCCATTTTACTGTGTCGTATTCTACGGCATCTTCTTTTACCACATTGCCTTGAACAGCATTTAAGTTCACCCCGGTGAGTTGATGAATAATAAAATGCTCTACGGTATTTTGTTCGTTGAAAGCCATGAAGAAGATTATGCAAAATTCAATTTGCTTCCATAATTGTGAAGATGCTCCATGGCAATGTTGATGTATTCTTTGGTAACAAGATTTTTCTTTCTCTCATTCCAATCCTGAATTTTTTCAAATAGTTGGTCTTCTGTTAGCTTCGGATTTTCACTTAATAGGAAATGAGCCGAAGAAAGAATTTCCAGTGATAGTGTTGTTTCAAAACCGTCAATAATATTAAATATGCTTTCCAATCTTTGTTTCTGGTCCGAATTCAAATTGGTATTTACATATTTTTCTACTTCTTCATATTTTTTATAATTCAATTGCAACGGTTCAAATGCTCTTGCTTTCATTTGTTCCATTCCAGTTAGATATTTTCCATTCAAGGCATATAAAACTTTTTCTATTGCCTGTGCATAAGGCCCATATTTATATGGAACAAATTGCAGTCGCATTGGCTCCCCACTTTTTTGTAGAAAGTAGGCAAGTTTGTTTGCTGAAAAAATAGTAGCCACTTCTCCTAATTTTTCATATTTGAAAAGAGCATAAAGTAACATGGCTCTTGCAGCGGTCAGCCCCACTTCTTTCTTATTTGCTTCTTTCTGAAGAATTTCTTTTACAGCATCATTCGGCTCATATATTTGAATAGTAATGTTGGAAAAATGCCCAAGGTATTTATCCATCATTGGTTTTACCTTTTCCCATTTTAAACCTCCATTGCCACAGCCTAATGGCGGAATAGCTATACTTTTAATTTGATATTCCTCAATCACTTTTACCAAATCTTTTAACCCATCCTCAATGTAACTGTATTGAGATTTCTTAAACCATTCTGTTTTAGTCGGAAAATTGATGATGAGTTTCTCTCCATTTATAGTGTTCTCCTTAACCACTAACATTTTGCCAACTTGTATTTCACCTTTTTTACAGGCATCTGCATAGATTTTAAAATTCATTGGGAAATGTTCTTTAAACTGCAATGCAATTCCTTTTCCCATTACACCAACCGTGTTTACGGTGTTTACCAAAGCTTCTGTTTCGGCTTCAAGCATATTTCCGGTTATATATTTCATAAGAAATAGTATTCTGTTTTAATTTTAACATTAATAGTTAGGTCAAGGTCTTGAAGTATTTCCTCTACTTTTTCTTTCGTTGGTTGATTAAGTACAGCAATCCCTTTTATATAATCAACCGGTACATGAGCTTTCACCAAAAATTCTGCATGTTTCTTTCTTATTCTGTCTTCATCACCATCAGCATTTTCATCTCTAAAATCGGTTGTTTTAATTGAACGCCAATCAATTTTGTTTTCAATGTTATCTAATTTTTTAAAAAACTTAGATATTGCCTTTGCTGCGTTCCCATTTGTATAGCACCATTGAAAATCATCTGTTGCTAATTCACTCAATTTACAACAAAGGTAAATAATGTCTTTTTGAGGAAAAGGATCAACGCCCACGCCAGTTTTGATATTGTAAAGCATCGGTGTTCGCACCGAAAAGTAAAATGGAACATAATCGTTCACCACCGTATCTGGGTAACATTTTACAATTCTTGTATCTCTTTGAGTAATGATTTCTTTACTGCCAATGGTTACAAACCCCCTATCTCTCTTGCCAGCATTTTTACAATGCAAGCCATTACGAAGAATGTGTTCCAGATTTTGAATCGGAATAATTCTAAAGACCAATATTTTTTCTATATCAATTGGCATTTTTACATTTCAATTTTATGCATTTACCCTAATATCTCATCTAATAGTTTTTGCTTCAAATTCTTCAAAGTTGCATTTTGCTGTCTAAGTTCTTCAACAATTGCCAAAATGCTATCTAAAATATTTACAATATCCTTTTGTGTTTCAAGGTCAGGAATTTGAAAAGAGAAGTTATCTAAATCTTTCCAATTGATGTAAGGATTGGTTGAACCTTTTGAAACACCAATTGAATATTGGGTAAACCTTTCTGATAGCATGATATGTTTCAATAAGTCCTGTAGAAGTAATTTTTCATTTGACCTGATGACATAGGTCGTGTTGGCACAAACACCATCAAAATCTGCATAAGAAACCTTTCTCAAGTACGTTCTTCTAGATCCGTAAAGTATATCTCCTGCCTTAAATAAAACATGAAAGGCTGGGCCTAAATAACCTTCGCCTACTTTTTGCCATGTGCGTATTTTAAAATCTTCGGACTCTAAATTTTCTCCTGCAACAATTCTTTCAATACCGTATGTCAATGGGTCAATTTTTCGCATCAACTTTTCTGTAACGTCACAGTAGTTATAGGTTTTGAGTTTCTTGCCTTTGAGCAGATTACCAAAACTTGGTTTGTCACACACAAATTCATCAATCAATTTTTTCCATAATGCTTTCAAATTCTTTTCCTGCCCATCCATCCGCTCCATGGCCGTTTCTATAGATTGAAAAAGGGCGGCTATTTGCTTTTGTTCTTCGAGTGGAGGAAGGGGGATTTCAAGGGCTCTTATGAAAGAAAGATTTGCCATTTTAAAACCAGTATATCGGCTAAAATTCTTTACATAAAAGCTTTGGCAAGCGTAGAATAAAAATCGTGGAAAAACTCTGCTTTCATCCAAAGGATAAATTCCAGTAACATTTTGGTTGGTTGTAGTTTCAAATGGAACAAATGCGGTCTTTCCTATCGTTGCACCAACCAAGGCAATCAATGTTGTATTCGCTTTAAATAATTTTGCTGAGGACTTTTGAAAACCTAATTCAGAAATATATTCTTCCGCTACTCTTACTACATCATCCTTGCAGGCTTCCGATCTTAGCCATGGAATTGTTCCATTAGACCAATATTCTGCGTTCGCCTTTGAAGGTGTGCCTCCTGAAGTTACCGAACATATTTGCCCAATTTGCTTTTGCTCCCATATTTCTTTCTTCAACTTCATGCTTGAATTCCTAATGTTTCGAATTGAGTAAAAAGGTTGTCTATGGAAGTATTAATTTTATATTGACTAGCTTTTATTTCTGCTATTAATTCCTCTGTGTTATGTTCATTCGTATTAGCAACTTGTTTAACATACAATTGCAAACTCAAATTCCCATTGCTCTCCAACACTTCTTTAGTGCTTATTAATTTTGCAAATCCTTCGGCATCTTTAAATTTCCAATAAGCATCGCTAATCTTTTTTATATGTTGCGGTTCAAGCCAGGCATTGGTGCGTTCTATGCGTAGTTCTTCTTTGGCATCAATAAAAATAATTTTGCCTTTTCTTTCTTTCGGTTTTTTCATACGGCATACTAACAAACAACTCTCCATGCTGCTGTTGTAAAACAGGTTTTTGCCCAATCCTATTACCGCATCTACAAAATCCAATTCTATCATTCTTTTACGTATTTCGGATTCGCTGTCTCTAAACAAAACGCCATGCGGCCAAAGCACTACACAACGTCCTGTATCGGGGTTCAGGCTTTTCATAATGTGCTGCTGAAAAGCATAGTCGGCACAACCCTGTGGTGGTGTGCCCCAAATATTGCGTCCAAAAGGGTCGTTCATCCATTTGCTTTGGCTCCACTTTTTTACACTGTATGGCGGGTTAGCCATGATCACATCAAACTTTTTCAGTTCATCATTCTCTAGTATCTGCGGTCTGTCTAAAGTATCACCCTGCACAATCAAAAACTCATCAACATTGTGCATAAACATATTAATGCGTGCAATGGCAGAAGTAATAAGGTTGAGCTCCTGCCCGTAAAGTTTCAGTGTGCGGTATTCTTTGCCCTGTTCTTTTAAATGCAATGCAGCACTCAATAATATACCTCCACTGCCGCAGGTGGGATCGTAAATACTTTCACTACTGTGAGGGTCAGTAATTTGTGTCATTAGTTTTACAACAGTTCTGTTTGTGTAAAACTCAGCGGCAGTATGTCCGCTGTCATCCGCAAATTTTTTAATCAAGTATTCATAGCCTTCACCCATTAGATCATGAGGCACATTTTCTACAGTTAAATCCATCTTACTGAAATGCTCAATCAGGTCAAGCATTTTTTCATCACTCATCCGGCGCTTATTAGTCCATTGAGCATCACCAAATACATCATGCAGCATTTCAAAATTAGCTTTCTCGATACCGTTTAACGCTTTTTGCAAATAGGCACCTACATCAACGGTTTTTTTTCTAACATCTTCCCAATGGCAGCCCTTGGGTATTTGAAATCGATGGTTCTCGCTTAATTCGGCATAACTGGCATCACCTGCTGAATCAACAAAAGACTGCTCGAATTCTTCATCCCATACATCACTGATTCTTTTAAAAAATAGTAAAGGGAAAATGTATTGTTTAAAATCTGCGGCATCAATCATTCCTCTTAAAATATTGGCAGCGCCCCACAAATGATCTTCTAATTGTTTTTGGTTCATTGTTTGTTAAATGTCGGTATCTGTTTCTTATACTTATTTAGCCGGTGAAGGTACTTAAAATGAAACTTGAATGAAACTTACAGGGATGTTATTCCCGCTTATCAATATTAGTTATTACACATAAATTCTTGCACTTACTACTTTTTCAAATCTAATAACTGTTCCATCATCACTTGTCCACTGGTTGTTATCTTTTGAATGAGCAAAAACTTTCAAAACAGGTTTGGTCAAAGCATTAATCACAATGCAAAGTCTGTGATATGTTTTATCAGCTTCCAGATTTTTAAATTCGTTAGGCGTAATGATCATCTGCGTTTAGACAAACATCATTGGGGAGAGAAGAAAATATCAATCCGAAATCTAATCGTATTGATCAATACAAAACCGAAAGAAGAGTTACAGTATGTAAAGATTTTGACTGTTAATGAGCTTCCTGGTTATGTACACTATTTTAAACCAATATTTTCCGCAGATGAGACTCGGGTATTGCAGAATTCTTATTGCGTATTGATGAACAAAAAAATATTTATACGAGATAACGAACCAAGGCATAGGACCTGTAGTTTTTAACTTCGACTTTTAGTTATAAATTTAGTTTCAGTACCGGGCAGACAGTTGATCAATTCCCCAACTATACCAATCCTTGAACGTTGACGGTAATGCAATTATGGTTCGACCTATGCTTAATTTTGAAAGACATGATTAGAAAACTCTTATTGCCGGCATTGGTTGCACTTTGTGCTTTATCCTGCAAAAAAGATTCCACCGATAGCACATACATCGTATCGGCCCGAAAAATGATTGGTATCAGCAGCAATGAGTGGGGTGCAACAGAACCTACGTTAAGTAGTAAATCAGGCTATCGTTACACAAAATCTGCTGACAACCTCAGTACAGTTATTAAAGCAGAAGTCCATTTGCCGGCTATTGATGACAGCAACCGAACAGCGAAAGGTTCAATTTTGCTCAACATTGCACCCGACAACCGGGTTTTCTACGCTGCTTTTAACACAGAACCGTTCGGCAAAGCCGCAGCGTATGCAATGCTGTTGAATTACAACAATGAAACTCTGCAAACATTATCCGCAATCACTTCTTCTATCGGTGGGTTTGTCGAGAACGGAAATGGAGGAAATACCACCGTAAGCGCCATACTTTCAAAAATCAGCAACGGACAGGAGGCGGACCAATTAGACGTAACGTACAATACGGCACAGGGAAGATTTACAATGGCCGTTTTTCGGCAAAACGACGGTCGTTATATATTCAGCTATAGAGGCAGTCGATAAGGGGAGTGGAGTTATCCGAAATTATTTTCTCAATACGTTTCGTCATACATCGTTGAAGTGTAATTACGCCAGGTGCCTTTCAGGAGACGTGGCTACGAATAAAGACCCCGGGCGGACAGGGTGCTTCCCTCTTACCCATCCTTCAGGAATATCAAAATTTCAAAAACTTGTTTAACTTCCCAGGTGTGACGGCTTGCTGTGAGGACACAGCTGTTCGCCGATAGTGCACAGATATAAATTTCAGCAACTAATCAGCCCCGTTTTTTTCTAAATTACCTTTTTATTATACAGCTTCATTGTAATAATCCTGGCCAATGACCCGATTAACCTTAACCAATGAGAAATAGAGGTTCGCTTTTATCCTGTATTCTTTTCGTTTTTCTCCAGTCTGTTACGGCGCAAACGCCTGCCATTGAATGGCACCGTCTTTACGGAGGCACTTTCGGCGAATATGCTTTTTCACTTGTTCCAACAAACGACGGGGGTTATATTGTTTCCGGTGTTACCGAGGGACCAGATAACGGTGATGTAATGGGCTATCATGGCAATTTCAATATCCAGGACTACTGGGTGATTAAGCTGAATAAGGATGGTAAAATGGAATGGCAGAAATCGCTTGGTGGTACCTACGCTGAAATCGGGGCATTTATTCAACAAACCGCCGATGGAGGATATATTGCAGTGGGCTCCTCTGCATCGGTTGACTGTATGGTGACGGGCAACCATGGCGGTCTTGATTACTGGATGGTGAAACTTACGGCAACAGGCGAAGTGGTATGGCAAAAAAGTTTTGGCGGAAGTAAAAATGAATATGCATGGAGTTTTACTTCAACAGCCGATGGCGGATATATTATTGCCGGAGATACGGAATCGAATAATGGTGATGTGAGCGGCAATCATGGAGAGCGTGATTTCTGGATCGTGAAAGTTGATGCCACCGGCAACTTACTCTGGCAAAAATGCCTTGGGGGCAGCCGGGTTGAAACTGCTTATTCAGTTACCGCTACTCCCGATGGCGGATGTGTTGCTTCCGGCATAACAGAATCAATGGATGGAGATGTTTCCGGTAACCACGGCAAAACTGATTACTGGGTGGTTAAACTTTCTGCAACGGGGAACCTGCAATGGCAAAAATGCCTGGGAGGATCGGAATTCGATGAAGCAAGATCAGTTATTTATACAGCAAACGGAGGCATCCTGGTTGCAGGATCAAGCGGTTCCAATAATGGTGATGTGTCGGGAAACCACCAGGTAGCAGCCCAGAAGCCTACTGATATCTGGCTGGTAAAATTAAACCTTAGCGGTGTAGTTGAATGGCAAAAATGCTATGGCGGCTACCTCAGTGAAATGGCCTACAGCATACGTGAAACAACCGGTGGATACCTTGTTAGCGGCGATGCACAATCGTCTGATGGTGACGTTACCTGCAACAAAGGACAAACCGATATGTGGTTATTCAAAATTTCCGATACCGGCGTATTACAATGGCAAAAAAGTTTTGGCGGGGATTATTTTGACAAGGCTAACTGCGTGGTGCCAACTGCTGATGGTGGTTGTGTTGTTGCGGGCTCAAGTTGCTCCAGCGATTTACCCGGGCTTCATATCAATTACAGCGGCAACGGCATGTGCACTGACTTCTGGATCGTTAAATTATCAGCGGCACAGGCAACCCCACCTGCTCCTGTGGTAAAAATAGATCCAGCCTCTGCCAGCATATGTAGTGGCAAGAATGCCGTGTTTAAAGCAGAAGCAACCTATGCCGGTTTAAGCCCGGAATATTACTGGACAAAAAATGGGGGAGCAGTTGGAGGAAACAGCCCGACCTATACTGCTACAGGACTAATAAACAATGATGTAATTGGCTGCACTGTGGTGAGCAGCAGCGAATGTGGAAATGCCCGCCAGTTTGCAACAGATGCTGTAACCATCAACGTGAATAGCAATCCTGCACAACAGACAGTGCAGGTAAGTGCAAGCCAAACGGTTTTGTGCAGCTGTTCAACCGTTAAGTTTACTGCCAGTGTAACTAACGCAGGAGCATCGGCCATTTATAAGTGGAAACTGAATGGTGTTGTTACAGGAAGAAATGCGGCCATTTTTGAAAGCAGTTCGCTGAAAGGCGGAGATGTTATCAGCTGCGAATATACTGATAACCTTACCTGTACTCCAAGCGGATTCATTCTGTCGAATGCTGTTACAATGACCTCGGGAACTATTTCACCCACGGTAAGTATTATTGCTTCGAAAAATTCTATCTGCTCCGGAGAACAGTTGCAGTTTACAGCTACTCCTGTTAATGCGGGTGCGAACCCAGCATACCAGTGGAAAATAAACGGTGTAAATGCCGGCAGTAACCAGGCTGTTTTTACATCAAGTACGTTAAAAACAAACGATACTGTGAGCTGTGTTATTACAGGTGATCCTTCCTTTACCTGCAGTAATGCACTTAATGCAATTTCAAACAAATTGTTGGTTACCGTAGTTGCTAAAACAAACCCGGCAATAACAATTTCTTCACCCGTAAGCAGTATCTGTAAAGGAACAGCTATATCCTTTACAGCTACAACCGCATTTGCCGGTAATAAGCCTTCATACCGTTGGATGATTAACGGCCTGACTACAGGAAACAATGACTCTGTTTTTACAACCAGCCTTTTGAATAACGGCGACGTGATCAGTTGCGAACTGGGTGTTGATGCGATGTACAGCTGCACAAACAGCAGCACTGCTACTTCCAATAATGTTACCATGGACGTTCTTACCGGTATTCCGGCATCTGTGGCTATTACAGCATTAAACAATACGGTATGTGAAGGGACAAGGGCCCGCTTTCGAGCCATCTCTTCCAACGCAGGCAGCAACCCGTTGTATGCGTGGAAAGTAAATGGGCAGCCGGCAGGAAATAATCGTGATACTTTCAGCATTGCCACTTTAAAAAACGGAGACGAGGTTTCGTGTATCCTTACTCCTGGTGCAGGAGGTTGTTCGGCGTCGCCTGTGAGTTCAAACAGTTTACTGATGACCATCTACCCTTCACCGGTCTTTAGTATCACTCCTGTTGATACATTGGTTACCGTTAACAGCCAGGTACGTTTTCAAACGCTTACGTCGGAATCACCCGCTGGTTTCAGCTGGTACCCGGCGCAGCAATTGGTAGATGCATCGATGTTATCGCCACAAACAATACCACTTACAGACAACAGCAGCTTTACACTGCGTATAACAAATACGAACGGTTGCGAAGCTGAAAAAAAAGTGAATGTGTTTATTTACCAATCTTTACTAATGCCCAATGCCTTTACACCTAATGCTGATGGTGTAAATGATGTATTTGCTATCCCGGCAAATGTGAGGTTACAGCTAAGCGAATTTGTTATCTACAACAGGTGGGGCCAGGTTGTATTCCTAAGCCGAAGCATAGCCAAAGGATGGGATGGTACTATCCAGGGAAAACAGGCTGACCAGGGTTTGTATATGTATTTCATCAAGGGAACGAATGAACAGGGAGTGGTGCGTGTTAATGGAACGGTTTTACTGTTGCGCTAAACGGGGGGCGCAATGTGCACTTAAACCTTTCTTCGCAGAAATGTCTCCCGCAAGGGAGGTTTCGTTATTCAGTGTTGAAGTTTAATTACGCCATGTTCCTTTCATGAGAGGGGGGCTTCGAATAAAGGCCTTTGCCACCCTTAACTTTCATAAATCATAAATCCTACATCCGCCATCTTGCCTCATCCCCCGTACCAACCCCGAACATACCCCGTAGATACTTCGATGCAACAATCCCTTTTGCGCCTTCTCGCTCCCTTTTGAACCCTTTCATGCCTTAAGGTTTCGTTTCGTTCCGTTTTGTTCCCTTTCGTGCCCAAACGGGAAACCGCCCTCCTCAACCGTCGCATCTTGCACTCGGTTTCAAACACAGGTCAACGCCGGCAACCTGCAGAGGAACCACCGGTCAACTGCTTCGGAGCAACACACCGGAAACATTCATTATTATAACCTTAAAAAAACACCAAATGGCAAAACAAAAAGGCATCATTAAGTTAGAAGGTACTATCGGTGATATTACCTTCTTCAAAACACAGGATGGTCCCGTCGGTCCGGGGTCTGGTGCAACCGACTCGCTAAAATGGAAGAAATGAATTGACAACGGCGAGTCCCTTTCAGGTGACTCGCTTGAGAAAGAAGAATTATCTTTTGTAAGAGCTCACTTAAAATTCTATCAGTTCTGCGGTTGTAATCTCCAGGGCTTCTGCCAATGCAATTATCATTGTCAAGGAAGGATTTGTTTCACCCTTTTCAATGCGGTGTATCTGACTAAAATCAACATCAGCGATATCAGCCAGCTTTCGTAAACTCAGCTTTTTTCTTTTTCGGATACTTTGTAAATGCTTTCCGAATTTTTTTAAAAGCTTTTCATTCCTTGTAGTATTCATAGCTGAAAAGTCAATGAATCTGTGAAAAATAATGTAGGATTATTAGCATACATTATGAATTACTTTAACTAACTTTAATTCATTATTTATTGTAAAGCTATTCAATCAGTCAATCATGCATGTTTTATCGTCAACCCCTTCATTTAACGAAGAACAATGGATCAAACTCGTTTTCCTCCTTGCCGATACACAAACATGGATCGATGAAATGAACAAAGAACTGTTCACCTGTCTTCCCGTCACCAATCAGAAAAAATATTTGCGCAAGACCTATTACCTCACACCGGCAGCATTGGCGCATATCATTGAGCGGCATTATTATAAAATCAACCGTCATCCGGCAACTGGTAAGTTTCACATACCAATACCCTGCATCCTCCAGCTCATCAGGGATGCTGCCGATAGTCCAACCACACCCGTAAGCGGCAGCCTCAATCAGCAACGCACTTTCTGCAGCAACAGCAACATCGGCTTCAATAAAAACGGCCACCCCGAAAACAAAATAACCATCATCACTTGTCCCGGCGGCAAGATCATCACCGCCTTTCCGGGCACACTCGAAAGCCCTTCATCCAACAGTTCCCTCGTATCCTCGGGATGACAGCCCTTATGAACTGAAAAACAGCTTTTAATCAAACTGTCATTGTTGAAGTAACCATGTGAATCCCACCGTTGAAGCAACACTAGTGAAACAGTTTTCGTCGGCCCGGGGTCCTCTGCGTGAGACCCCGGGTGTACAAACCACCCTTAACTCATAACCCTTAAACCCAATTCCTCCCACTTACTCAAAAAACCTTCCCACTTTCTCATTGGTGCTGGTACCGGCTTTTAGTACAACATAATTTACATCCGGATTCATTCAAAACCAATCCGGTAAGGTTTTGATCATTTTCATCACGATAAAAAAAACAACAAAATGAAAAAGCTTATTTTTCTTTCACTGGTATTTGCTTCCAGCTATTTAGTTTCTTGTCAAAAGGAATCATTTGAGGATAATACAATAAATAATCAAAATCCTGTTCCATCAAATGCGAAAATGGCAACAGCTTTACCATTCAGGGGAACGTATACAACTTCGTCAGAGATCCTTCAGCCCGCACCTTTTCTGCAAACCAGGATCACCGGTGTAGGGCAGGCCTCACACCTTGGAAAAAGTAGCTTTGTGGCGTTATCTACACTCAATCTTACTACCGCACCGCCTTTCCGTTTAGGAGGAACAGCAACTTTTACAGCCGCTAATGCTGACGAGTTTTATACAACATTTACCGGTACAGCTATCCCTAATGGCCAGGGAGCATTAAACGTATCCATGACGCATACGATCACCGGAGGTACAGGTATATTCAAAAGCGCTACGGGGAGCTTTGAAGGATATACGGTAGCGGTGCCCGGCCATTCGGAAGCCAGCATTGACCATGCAGGTACAATAAGCTATTAATATTAAAGCAGTCTGTAAGAGAATTACCGGCTTACTGTTTAATAGTCTTATATCTCCTTACAATTTTTTAAATTTAGTATAAGCATTTTACCTACGTGTACAGACGGTTCCTCATCTTATTTTTCTTTCTTCATCATACTGCCGGGTATGCCCAAACGCATTCCATCGACAGCATGAGAAGGCACCTTCCGTTGCTCTCAGGCACAGCACGCATCGATTGCCTGAACCGGTTAGGTGAACAGTTTTGTTACCATTGGATACATGCCGATTCCGCCCTTCAATATGCAGATAAAGCTTTTATACAAGCCACTTCAATTGGTTATAAAAGAGGTGTAGCAGAAGCATTGATCCTCGAAGCTGCATTAAAGGGTAAGCTGCTTGGTGAACCGAAGGAAATGCTGCTAAAAAGCAGGAAGGCAATTGAAGCAATAAGAGGTACAAACGAGCAACGGACGCTAAGCCAGTGCTATCAATCCCTTGCTTTAAGCCTGGCTCTGCTTGGTGACTACAAAGCTGCTGTTGATACGGCGATCATAACTTATGAACTGGCGGTGAAAGCAAATGATAAGCAACTAAGGGGATGGGCTGCAGAAACCATTGGCTTTGCATATGCCAAAAGTGGGGAATACTGGAAGGCATTTGAACATCTCATTGAATCGCAGCAAATAGGAAAAGAAACAGGCGATTCATTGTTGACATCAATTTCCATCGCATTCATCGGCCGGTCGTTCAACAGGGTTGGCGATCATGGAAAAGCATTGGAATACTATCATGAGTTTCTGCGCTATGCTCCACCTTTTGTACTGCTATGGCCTCACCTGGAAGATATTGCTTATGCCCATTTGCAATTAAAACAATATGATTCAGTATTGTATTACCAGCAGAAGCACCGACAGAACATTGATGCAGTCACGACAGACAGAACGGTTAGAAAAAAATTTGTTTCTTCCTTATGGGGCTTTTCTACCGACATCCAACTTGTTCAAAAAAAATACGACTCCGTATTGATGCAGGTGTTGCCCGGCATTGAACAGCAACGGCAGAATAAAGACGTAATTCCCTTCATGTATTCTTTGCTTGTTGCAGGAAAGGCTTATTTGGGCAAAGCTGATTATGCGGCCTCATTGCAGTACCTGCGTGAATTATATCAACTGGCATCGAATATAAACAACAAGCAGTTTTTGAAAGATGCCGCAGAGCAACTGGCAATTATTTTCGAACGTTTAAAACGAAGTGACAGCGCCTATGTTTACTTCCGTCGGTATAGCACATTAAAGGATTCAATGGAAATAGCTCAATATGCCGGCAAGGCTGCACTTTACCTCGCCGCATCAACCGCTGATAGTAAGATCAAACTCTTGCAAAAAAACGATGCCCTTCATCAGCAGCAACTGGCGTTCAATAAAAAGGAGATACAACGACAGGTGCAATTGAAAAATATCCTGGTAGCAGGTTTTATCCTGGCAATCATCTTTTCTATCATGATTGGAATTAATCTTATTTTAAAACGGAAGAATGATAAGCTTCGCAACGAACAGGAAAAATCGGCCTTAAGACAGAAAACACTGGAATTGGAGATGCAGGCATTGCGTGCACAAATGAATCCCCATTTCATATTCAATTGCCTCAGCGCAATAGACAACCTGATTCAAACCAATCAACCCGATAAAGCTACTACCTGTCTTTCACGTTTTGCGAAGCTGGTAAGGGGAGTGCTGGACAGTTCTAAAAACAACCTGGTTCCTTTTGAGAAAGACTTTGAAACGATAAAGCTTTACCTCGAGATGGAACAGTTCCGCTGCAACAATAAATTCAACTACGATCTTATGGCTGATGATGAATTGCTGCATGGAGATTACAAAGTACCTCCGTTAATCATTCAGCCATTTATTGAAAACGCTATTCATCACGGACTGCTCAACAAGCCGGATAGTAACAGGCATCTGACAGTAAATGCACACCTCGAGAATGAATATATCATTTACTCCATTACAGATAATGGCGTAGGACGTAAGAAGGCGCATGCCATCAAGCAAATGAATAAGCCCGACCAGCAGTCTTATGGATTAGAAATTACCAGGGAGAGAATTCAATTGCATAACAGGGATGATAAGGATACAGACTTTATGATTTCAGACCTTGAAGAGGCAGGATTGCCTGCAGGCACAGAAGCAGTGGTACGTATCAATTGTTCCTACTAAATAAATTCGATGTTAAGAGCTGTTCTTATAGACGATGATCAAAGCAACCTCAGCGCTTTAAGTGAAAAGCTGGCAAAGCATTGTCGGCAGGTTGAAATCATTGGCCGTTGTGATAATGCAGCAGATGGGATAGAGACAATTGAAAGAGAAAAGCCCGACCTGCTGTTCCTTGATATTGAAATGCCGGTGATGAACGGCTTCGTGCTGTTACAGCAATTGAAGTACAGAAGTTTTGGATTGATCTTCGTAACGGCCTATGACCATTATGCCATTAAAGCGATTAAGTACAGTGCCCTCGATTACCTGGTGAAACCGGTTGAGATAGATGACCTGAAAGCTGCTGTTGCAAAGGCTGAAGCTAACAGCGAAAACCGGAACGCACAATTGCAAGTTGAGCTGTTGCTGGAACATTTAAATAAAAAGCAGCCTAAACGCATTACCATACCTACCAGTGATGGTCTTCAATTCATCAATATTGATAACATCATTTACCTCGAAGCGAGTAATAACTACACACAGATCTACCTGGCTACAGATCAGAAATTCCTGGTAAGTCGCACACTGAAAGAGTTTGAAGAGATGCTGCCTTCCAATCCATTTATACGCATTCACCATTCCACTATCGTAAACAAACATTATGTTGAAAAATATATTCGTGGGGATGGAGGGCAGGTGGTGATGCGCCATGGCAGGGTATTGGATGTCTCTAAAAGAAAAAAGACTGAGTTCCTCCTGGCAATTGGTTATTGAGCTGTACATCACCACCCTTAACTCATAACCCATAACGCTTACCCCTAACTCCCTGCGCCGTTGTTGATTGCCTCACCAATCAACAAGTGCTTTCTGTCTTTCTTATTTCAGGATTGTGCCCTTCCACAAACTTCTATTCCCTGCCGAAGTCTCACCTAAGCGAACGTACAATGAACGAATGCCTGATAAATTCAAATAAAATCGCTCAACTTTTGGTTCTGTGTCAATCCGTCCCGCTTCAGTGGAACGCAGAAGAACGAATAGTTGTGCCTGCACAACATTTTATGCAACACATAACCGTTTCCTACTGGTTGCTTTCCACACCAACCGAAATAAAATCAACAGACCTTCGAATCCTGCCAAATCCGTGATCTTCCGTGAAATCTGTGAGGAACACACTTACCGCCTTCCTGTCTCTCCGGCCCAACTGAATGGCTATTTTAGGACTAGACAAGGTGTCCCGTCCTAAAATAACTATACACAAAGAAGTATAGTATGTCAGTTAAAAACAACACTTCAGCAAGAGTTCAGTTTTCAAAGAAAGTCATCCGTCAGGCTGTTCAAGAAGTAGAAGATGGATCATCAAGAAAAGAAGT